>CABXFU010000004.1 GCA_902511575.1 uncultured SAR86 cluster bacterium | reverse complement strand
TTCGGTCATACAACCTATCTTTTCTAGAATGAGATAAAGTCATGTCCCAATTATCATTAATAGAATGATTGATAATTAGTTGAGTTATGTCTTGATCAATAATATATCTTGGATTTCCTCTGTTGTTAGACTGCCAAAAACCCTTTGGTGCGCCCGACATATCTGTGACCGGGGTGTAATCTAAAATACCAGTCAAGATTGCTAGATTTTCTACAAAGGTTGCCATTGGATGAGTTAACTCATGAACCAAGGGGGCACCTGGAGTACAACCAACAGCTACTGAGGGGTCACGTTTACAATATCTATTATTTACATAATGACGAGTAGAATCTTCTTCATAATGATCATGTACAAATAGAATATCTGTCTTATCACTAAGCTGCCATGCAAAAGAAAATCTATACGCAGATGAGTCTCTGCCATTGATATGAGAGGTAGGAGCTTTTGAGTATATATTTTTAATATCACCATCGCGTTCAACAGACATAAGCGCAAATCTTGCGGCCATGGTATCGCTCAGAGGATAATTAACAGTGTATCTAAGTTTTTCTAAATTATAATCGCCTAAGTCAACTGAAACCTTTTGAGTAACCTCGCCAAATCTTGGTCTTGCCGTGATGAGATTGATGGCTCCTCCTACAGAATTTTTACCATAAAGCGTTCCTTGCGGACCTCTAAGAACCTCAATACGCTCCATGTCTAAAAATTCACCATCTTGCATAGTTGTTGAGCCAACAGGCAAATCATTCACATGAATTTCTACACCTGACTCCGCTGTGGCTGAAACAGCAAGGTTAGTAATACCTCGAATATTAAATGCTCCGCCCCCAGAATCATTTCCTTGGAAATTTAAACTTGGCGTAATAAGCTGCAAATCTGATCCTGATTGAATTTGTTGATCCTCTAGCATGTCAGCTGTTAGAGCTGTCACAGCAATAGGAACATCTTGCAAACTCTCTTCAACTCTTTGAGAGGTAACTATGACCTCCTCAATTGAATTGACTGCCTCATCTTGTGCAGCAGCTGGATTAATTAAAAGCAAAAAACTACCTGCAAGTGCAGCAGCCTTTAGACCATAAACGAATGTGGTAAATTTCATAACTTAACCCCCCCTAAAAGTAAGTATTGAAAAAAATATTATAAAGATTATTTATAAATATTTAATATATTTAATAGTAAACATAATAAATCTCATGAATGCAATTAAAAAAATACAAATATTTACTCATTAGTAAATATTTCAAAAACTAAAAATATACTTGATGGGTAAAAAATCTATATTTAGTAATACAATATTTATTTAACTTATTACCTAATAACATATGCGATATTTATTTTGCTTGCTGCTAATCAGCTCATGTTCCTCTGATCAAAAAATCAAGGAAGCTGACTTAATTCTAACTTCAAACAAAGTAATTTTAATGACAGGCAACGAGCAAGCTCAGCCTTTATCTATTGCAGTGAAAAATAAAGAAATTATCTGGATAGGCTCTCACAAAAATGCAAAACATATTCAAGGCAAGCATATAGATTTTGGTAATCAGGCAGTTCTTCCAGGCTTTATTGATGCGCATGGTCATGCTTCTTATTTAGCATTTGCCACTCAGGTTGCAAACATTGCCTCTCCTCCAGTAGGCACTATTAAAAATATTAAGGAACTCCAGACCGAACTCAGAAAATTTATCAATGACTCTAATCTAAAACCTGGTGAATGGGTAATGGGTCTTGGTTATGATGATTCGCTGCTAGAAGAACAAAGGCATCCCACGAAAGATGACCTTGATGAAGTCAGCACTGAACACCCGATATATCTCATTCATGTTTCAGCTCATCTTGGTGCAGCTAATTCTTTAGGCTTGTCGTTGGCAAATATTAACTCAGAAACTCAAGATCCGCCGGGAGGGAGGATTCGGAGATATGAACACTCATTAGAACCAAATGGAGTGTTTGAGGAAACAGCTGCATACCCCCTGCAACAACTGGCCATGAGCGCCTATAAAGATCCCATTGGAAGTGTTAAACAAGCCATGAATATTTATGCTAGAAATGGAATTACCACAGCTCAAGATGGAGCCTCTAGCCCAGAAACCATTGTTTTAATGCAGGCAGCTGATGCGCAAGGCATGATCAACCTGGATATTATTAGTTACCCCATAGGACAAAATGGATTAGATCAAAATCTAGATTCAATTAATTTTGGTAACTATGAAGGAAGATTAAAAATTGGGGGTATCAAACTAATTTTAGATGGTTCGCCTCAAGGAAAAACCGCTTATTTAACTGAGCCCTATTACAAGCCACCTCACAGTGAGTCAGATTCATATAAAGGATATCCTCTTATTCCGCAGTCAGAAGTTTCGAAATGGGTAAAGTGGTATGTTGACCTCAACATTCCCATTATGGCCCATGCCAATGGTGACGCTGCAGCTGATATGCTGATTGAGGCTGTAAAAGATGCAGACATTACTTCCGATCATCGAACCATCATGATTCATGCGCAAACCGTTAGAGAAGATCAGCTGGATCAAATGAAAGAACTAAGCATCATACCGTCTTATTTTTCAACCCATACATTCTACTGGGGTGACTGGCATAGAGATTCAGTGTTTGGGGAAGATCGTGCCATGCGTATAAGTCCTACAAAATCCACTCTCAAGAGAAAAATGCCTTTCACCGTCCATAATGATGCTCCGGTTGTACCCCCAGATATGATCAGACTGCTATGGTCCACAACGAATCGAAAAACCAGATCTGGAAAAGTGCTGGGCGAAGAGCAAAAAATATCCACATATTCTGCTCTTGAGGCAATGACAATAAACGCTGCCTATCAACACTTTGAAGATGACATCAAGGGCACCATCGAAGTTGGTAAGCAAGCTGATTTTGTTGTTTTGTCTCAGGATCCTCTAAGCATTGATATAAAAAATATTTTAGAGATTGAAGTAGTGGCAACCTTTTCTAGAGGACAACAAGTATTTAATGCAAAAAAATAAAGGGGCTTTATGCCCCTTTATTTTAGTAATAAGTATGAACTATCTTGAAACTTTAAATCCTAATTGGCTTTGAACTAAGGATTCTTCCGACATATCGCCTCTAGCAATAACTTGCCCATACTCGTTGAATTGGAATCTTGTTACTTGATTTTCTTCATACTGAAGATCAGTAATATCGTCTGTAAACTTATGCCAAGTCCAAGCATAAACAACGTTCTTGCTTCTATTTGCGGCGACTTCAATAATCTTATATTCGTCTGCGCCCCAATCTTCAGCATTGGAAGATTCAATATTCTCCATAACCTGAGCTTTGGTATACCTAGGACTCACCAACCCTCTTTTAAAAGAGACATTGACGTTCTTTCCGTTTCTATTTACAACAGCTTCAACAGGCTGGCCTGGAAGACCGGTAAAAGATAAGACGCCGTTCTCTCTATTTTCTCTGGTTGCAGGAACGCCTGCAACAGACACAAAAGTATCACCGCTTTCAAGGACACCAACAGCTGGACTGTTCTCTATTACCCAATCTACCACCATCTCGTCATTGCTAGGATCAAAATTAAACCCAAAACCAATAAATCTTCCAGGATAGTTATAACCATCATCAGACATATGTTTATTTACAATAGCCATAAAAGCATCTTTATCAGTATAACCAGCATCAATCCATGATTTAGTAGTTTTAATGTTGTTCATCATTGTTTTCTGGCTAACTCTTGATTCCTCATGATGGCCAGCAAAGATTTGAGAGCTTAAAAGCAATGGAACTATTAATAATGTTTTTAAAAAATTCATTTTTCTCCAATTTGTTTATTAAGTATTAAATATAACACTTAAGACACTAAATTATTTTGAAGCGCTGAATAAAAGCCGACAATTAAAGAAATACTGTTCGAGAATATTATTATCAATTATGCTAATCCAATGAAAAATAAAAACCACACTAATGGTTTGTTTTTAATGCAAACACTCCTAGTACCATTTGCTCTAGCGCTCATGATGAGCCCTTTGGCTAATTCAAAAGAAAACCTTGCTGAGTTCGAGCCAATGGATGTATTTGAGCTTGAGTGGGCGACTGACCCTCGCGTCTCGCCCAATGGAAAAAGCATTGTCTATGTTCGAAAATCAAATGACATCATGAAAGATCGCGAGCGATCTAACTTATGGCAGATTTCGGAAGATGGAACTGATCATAGGCCTCTTTATTCTGGCTTAAAAAACATAAGATCACCTCGCTGGTCTCCAAATGGAGAAAAGCTCGCATTTGTTTCTAATGATACTGGGTCGCAACAGATTCATGTGAGATGGCTGGATAATGGAGAAACTGCACTTATTTCACATTTACAAGCTTCGCCGTCAAATCTGTCCTGGTCACCAGATGGGAAGTGGCTTGCTTTTACCATGAATGTTAAAGCGCCATCTGAGACCATTGCTGAGACTCGAACAAAACCTGAAGGCGCTACTTGGGCCAAGGGACCAATAACTGTAACAACAACCCAGTATCAGTATGATGGACAAGGGATTGTTGAACCTGCATATCGCCATGTATTTGTTGTTCCTGCGGAAGGAGGCTCTGCACGACAACTGACTGAAGGTAATTTTAATCATTATGGATCTCTAGCTTGGTCACCTGAAAGCACTGATATTTTCTTTTCAGCTTATCGCTCTGCTGACTGGGAACTTGTAAGCGATGAAGCAGATATTTATTCAGTAAATTTAGCCACGAAAGACATTAAGCAAATCACCAACCAATCTGGTGCTGAGCGCTCACCAGTCATATCACCAAATGGAAAGTTGATTGCATTTAATCAAGAAGAAAGACGGCCTCTTGCCTACACGCCAGATCAGATCGCAATCATGGATCTAAATGGAAATAACATCCGCTTGCTAACAGAGGATCTAGATGGAGATGCGAATAATTTACATTGGGCCAATGATAGCAAGTCGATTTTCTTTGCTTATGATGAGCGTGGTATTAGAAAGATCGGTCAAGTCACCACAAATGGTGAACTTAAAGAGATTACAAAAGGACTTGGTGGAACAACGCTTGGAAGGCCCTACCTTTCAGGAGGTTTTCATCTTGCTAATAATACTATTGCATATACTCACGGGACTTCTGAACGACCAGCAAATATTGCTGTGATAAATAAAGAAGAAGTACAAATTTTAACAGCCTTAAATGATGATCTTTTAAGCCACCGTAAATTAGGGACAGTCAACGAAATTACCTATAAATCCTCCTTCGATAATCAGGAAATTCAGGGTTGGTATATTACTCCGCCAGATTTTGATCCTTCAAAAAAATATCCATTAATTCTTGAAATTCATGGTGGACCACATCTAGCTTATGGTCCCTATTTCTCCGCTGAATTACAAATCATGGCAGCGGCTGGATATGTTGTTTTTTATAATAACTATCGCGGCAGCCTATCGTATGGAGAAGATTTTGCCCTTCTTTTGCAATACAAATATTCTAGTGAAGAAGATTTTGCTGATCATATGTCAGGCATAGACACATTAATTGATCTTGGGTTTATTGATGATACAAACCTTTTTGTTGCTGGTGGCAGTGCCGGTGGGATAGCTACTGCATATGCGGTTGGATTAACGGACCGTTTTAATGCTGCAGTTGCTGCTAAACCTGTCATTAATTGGTTAAGTAAACCGCTGACTGCTGACTCTATGGTCGGTCAAATCTATCATCAATTCCCAGGTCCTCCTTGGGAACATCTTGAGCATTACTGGAAAAGATCACCGTTATCGTTAATGGGGAATGTGACCACCCCAACAATGTTGCTGACAGGTGAAGATGATCGAAGGACGCCTATTTCAGAAACCGAACAATTTTATCAAGCCCTAAGATTAAAAGGAGTAGACAGTGCAATGGTTCGCCTGCCAGATACTTCTCATGGCATTGCAAGCAGACCCTCTCGACTAATTACAAAAGTTGATCATATTCTTGCTTGGTTTGAGAGATATAAAACTGAGACCACACAATAAAACAACTGTGATAAGGTTATTACTCATTAGTTTTACGATATAAATTTATATATTTTAGGAGATGATATGAATAAACTATTTTCAATAATTGGCTTGTTATTTATAGCTCAAATTACATTTGCTGGTCATCACGAATCTGGGCATATGAAAAAAGGGGCTGTTATTGGTTATGAGATCTCAGAGGATGGGACAAAGTTAGACATTGTTGCTGGGGATCCCTCTCTTGTAAAAATTTGGGTTGATTATGTTGAAGCGCACAATCAACGCGATCTTGAAGCAATTGATAAAACTAATGCTGATGACTTAGTTGGCAAGGCTCCTAATGGGGTAATTGTGAATGGTTCTGCAGAGCATGCTGCTTTTCTAAAGAACTGGTTTGAAACATCTAATCCTGTATGGGAATTTGTCTATGCCATGGCAAATGATGTGCCACAAGCAGATGGCTCTATTCATCATTGGGTGACCTCCTCTTACAAAGTAACAGACACCATTGATGGCAAAGAGGTGGTTGCAAGAGAATCATTTGATGTTCGGATTGAAAACAATAAAATCAAAGAGATTATAGTAGCCTCTAGACAAGTTCTTTCTGAAGAAGAATAAATCTTTCTAACTGGAGCGGGAAACCAGGTTCGAACTGGCGACCTCAACCTTGGCAAGGTTGCGCTCTACCAACTGAGCTATTCCCGCTTTTGAGTTGGTTAATATACATCCAAGAGATGTTGCATTCAAGAGAATATTAATTGCTTATTTTTTTAATAATTTTATCTCTGTGCTCTCCTAAAGCTGGAGCTGTTTTAGTTACTTCCATTCTATTGCCATCGAATATTGCTGGATGTGAAACAGCATTCATTTTTCCTTGATGCGGGCTATCCATCTGAAAAATAGTGTTGCTAGCTATAACTTGCGGTTGGTTAATTACCTCATCACGAGGAACGTATGGAGAGCAAGGTACATCATTATCTCTTAATGCATTTATTGCCTCATCAACGGTGTAATCGTGAAATCTAAAAAGGGATTCTTGCAGAAGTTCAGTCATGTTCTGACTTCTAGCTGAAGCATTTTCAAATCGAGGGTCTGTTTTAAATTCTGGTTTTCCGATTGCATTAAAAATACCAAACCATTGACCGTCTGTCATAGCGGCGATAGTAAAGAAACCGTCCTTTGCAGGAATGAGACTGGTGTATGTAGATGACAAAGGAGGAGCTGTCTTCACATCATCATCAAGCAAAGTGTGATTCATCATGCCATCAGGCCATAAAAAAAAGATTGCTGAATCAAGCATCGACAATGTGATGTGGCTTGTTTCGCCTGTTCTCTCTCTTTTAAATAAGGCAGCGGTTAAAGCTTGGCATGCTGTGTAACCAGTAATCTTGTCACAGATTAAAGTTTTCATATAAGCTGGCTCATCCCCATTCGACTGGATGCTGGTAGCACCAGACATTCCTTGAATAACGTGATCATAGGCAGGAGCTGTTGATAAAGGTCCTGACTCACCAAAGCCAGAAATAGACACATAAATAATATTAGGATTGACGTCTCGAAGAATATCTAAGCCAAGACCCAGCCTATTATTTACTCCAGGTCGATAATTGCTAATAAAAACATCAGCCTCTTTAACTAACTCAAGCAAAATTTTTACTTCTTCTTTATCTTTAAGATCCAGATTAAGTGAATGCTTGCCTCGATTACAATTAGCAAAAATAGCTGAAAAACCTCCTTTTTGGGTACCGAGATACCGCATGGAGTCTCCCGATCCAGTGGGCTCCACTTTAATCACTTCAGCACCTTGGTCGCAAAGAATCATGGTTGCTAGTGATGCTGTAACTATACTGGATAGCTCTAAAATTTTTATCCCTTGAAGTGGTTTATTAAAACTCATTAGATTTGTCTCATTAAATTTTTAACTTTTATCATATGATTCAATCATTGCTTTACCAAGTGAATATATAAATAATTCATATAATTACATGTACCTTTCATACTAAAATATTATGCTTAATAAAAACTTATATATAAATATTTTGTATGTTGAAATTTAATAATATTCATGAAAAATATGTACCTTTTATTTTACAAAAATTAGTATAAAGTCACCTTTTATTATTAAATCCAAAGGGAAATTTTCATGTACAAATTCAGATATATCTTATCTTTAAGTTTTATTTTTACCTTTTCGCCTAACACATTGGCGCAATCAAGTGAAATTGAAGAAATCATCACAACCGCTACTAAATCAGAAAAAACACTTCAAGAAGTTCCTGTTGCTGTATCCGTTATTAGCGCTGATGAAATAGACAAAGCAAACGTAGTAGATGCGTTTGATTTAATGCAAGTGGTTCCCTCTTTGGATACAAGACAATACCAATCATCTAAAAATGCAGCTTTTTTTATAAGAGGATTTGGTAATGGTTCAAATAATAATGGTGTTGAGCCTTCAGTAGCTTTATTTGTTGATGGTGTATACCGATCAAAAATGCAAAGTCGAATTAACGATCTCCCAATGGTTGAAAGGGTTGAGGTTCTTCGCGGTCCTCAAAGTACTTTGTTTGGTAAAAATGCGACTGCCGGTGTAATCAATATCATTACAAAAAAACCTTCTTTTGAAAAATTCGGAAAGATTTCAACATCATTTGGTAACTACAATTCAAGGATAGTAAAAGCTTATTTCACGGCGCCACTGAGTGACACGATGGCTTTTAGTTTGAATGCTAATACTAACCAAGCTGATGGTCATGCTAAAAATACAGTGACAGGCAATGATACCAACAACAGAGATAGGTATTCTTTAAGAGCGGATTTATTAATTGAAACTGCAGACGATTTAGAAATTAGGATCACAGCTGATTACGATGAATACGATGAGTTTTGTTGCCAAGTAGGTAATGTTTCTGCAGGTCCTGCGAAAGAACTCGCTTATGCTCTTGGTGCTCAAGCTGCTCCAAACAATCCATTTACCGATAAGGTGCATTTCAATTTTGACTCTTTTTCAAAAGGTGAAAATTCCGGAATCTCAGTAAACATTGTTAAAGAGATGGAAAATATGACATTTACAAGTATTACTTCATCAAGGGATTCAGATAACATTGAAAGTCAAGATATTGATTTTGATAGCTCCAGAATACTTAACCCAAATACAACAAATGTGAATCTATCTTCAAAATCTCAAGAATTTAGACTTGCATCTAACGGTGACGCAAAGGTTAATTGGTTGTTAGGAGCATACTTTTATGAAGAAGACCTGAAAAATGATAGTAGTGTTATTTGGGGACCATCATTTAATACATTTGCAAATATTGCATCAGGCGGAGCTCTTCCTACTGTTGCAGGTCTTTTAGGCGTGCCTGCATCAATATTTTTTCAGGAAGGTACAGGAAGGGTCGGTTACTTTACACAAGAGACTGAAACAACAACTTTGTTTGGACAAGTGGACATAAGTCTAAGTGATAAATTAGGCGCTATCCTTGGTGTAAGTTACATTGAAGATGAAAAAACAGCCACAGGATTAGATGTAAATACTGATGTGTTTTCACAGATTGGTTTTGTAGGTGTTGGGACTATGGCTTTAATTGGAGCTGGTTTTGATCCAGCTACTGCAGCTGCACTAGCTACAAATCCTGCGGCAAATCCATTGCTTGGATTTCAAGCTCTTCAGTTCATTCCCGAAATGCCGCAGTTTCCAAACGTTGGTGAAAGCGGTCAATCATCCGATGACAACATTGATTACACAGCAAAACTGACGTACATGCTTAATGATGATGTAAGCTTTTACGGAGGAGTTTCAACTGGATTTAAATCCTCAGCATGGAACCTATCAACAAATTCTTTACCAGATCTAGCTGAAAGAGCTGCATTAGCAGCAGCTGGAACACCAGTTGCAGAAAATACTGCCATTGGTCAAAGGTACGCATCACCAGAAGAAGCAGAGGTTTTTGAGATTGGTATGAAGATGAGACTAGCAACAGGATATTTTAATTTCACTGCATTTAGCCAGGAGATTAAAGACTTTCAGTCCAACACATTTGTTAGTTCTGGTTTTATTTTAGCTAATGCTGGGTTGCAATCGTCAGAAGGGTTTGAATTTGATTTACTTTTCTCCCCTGTGCCTAGTATTGATATTACTTTTGGTGGGCTAATCATGGATTCAAAATATGACTCTTTTACCGGCTCTGCTGCAGGTGACGTTAGTGGCACTAAGCCTGAAAATGTCCATGATGATTCTCTAACAAGTTCGATAACTTGGAACTGGTCGCGAGGTAGAACTGATGGCTATGTCAGATTAAATCATCTCTATTCTGGGCCAACATTGATCAGGATTATTCCTTCAGAAAATGTTGCAATGTGCGCAGCAGGAACTTGTGAGAAAACGAAAGATACGCTCAACTTTAGCGCAGGAATCACTAGAGGTAATTTAGATATAGTAATCTTTGGTAACAACATAAATGATGACAAGTATCTTCATACAGCTTTTTCATCTGTAGGTGATCCATTTAGGACATCCTTTGAGGGATATCCAAATGCACCTAAAACATATGGAGTCACAGTTAATTACTCTTTCTAAGATCATTTCCCCCTTAGTTGTGGTTATTTAGATTAGTAATGGAAGGAGCTCGAAAGAGCTCCTTTTTTTTGTTTAACAGTTATTGACTCAACTTATCCAATGCTTCTGACATCTTTTTCTGCAGAGCTCCTATGGCCTGCAGCGGTCTAATCATCACTTTAAAATCAATGATTTTACCCTCATCATTCCAGCGAATAATATCAACTCCATTGACAGAAATATCTCCGATATAAGTTTCAAATTCTAGGACGCTATCAAGACCATCGACAAGTTCACGCACATATTCAAATCTATCCATATCAAAAGTTTGGCCGGCGCCCATTAAATAAAGTTTTGACATTTTTTTTCCTTCAATAGGTTTGAAAACTATTGGTGATGTGAAGACACAGGATTCATCAAGAATTTCATCTAATAATTTTGGGTCATTGGATATTAAACCTTCATGCCACTTTTTTAAATATGAGTGTGTTTTATTCATTTGAGTATTAGAAACTTTTGATGAGAAGGATGCAAGCAGTGTTTTAGGATAAAAGAAGCCCCTGCAACTGAATTGTTAAAAATTTAAAAAGCGGCTAAAAGTCTATTTTTTTCTTCTAAGCTTACGAAGACGAGCATATTCATTTTGCAGCTTCTTTTCTGCTAAATTACGTCTTCGATGGCGTCTATCTCTAGCTGCTTCAGATTTTTGAATTCTGATAGCTTTATTCATTCTTCTTAAATACTCTCATAAAGAAAAAGGAAAAGCAAAAAGGAAGTTATTTTGACTGGTTGAGCTTTTTGAGTCTTGCTTTAAGAATTTTTAAATCCAAGTTATAGGCTGAGCCAGATGAAGAGTTTTTTCTAGAAAGGGTTTTAGAAACAAAGCTTGCCTCTTGCTGGGACTTAACTTTAATATAGGCTTCCCTAAAAGGTTGTCCTGATTGAACTAACTCATAGGCCTGATCAGTCATCAACATATCCTGATCAATAAATTCATTTGACCTTTTGACATCTACTTTAATTGATTTGATCAAATCAGGTAGCAAGCCTAAAGTCTTTGTAACACAATGAATAGAATGAATAAGAGAACGCTTAGTAAGTTGTAAATCTCGATGATAGCCACTTGGTAAAGATATTAAATTTTCTAATTCAGAATAATGCCCTGCCATCACTGCATAATTGGCTCTCATGATCTCTATAACATCAGGATTGGACTTGTTGGGCATAATAGAAGATCCAGTTGAATACTTGGATGCGATACTTAACAAACTAAATTCCTGGGCTAAGAAAATACTCATATCCCATGAAAATTTTCTCACATCTAACATGGGTTGCTTTAAAGAACCAATTAACTCTAACTCCAATTTGCCTCGGCTATTTTGGACATATAGAGTGTTTAATTGTTTTCTCTTAAAGTTTAGCTCTTTTGTTGAGATATCCCGCTTAATAGGAAGATTAACCCCATAGCCAGCCGCAGATCCTAATGGATTTATATTCATCCAGGTTTGTGTGCTGGATAGTAAGTCAGCATTATCAAGAAAAGACTCAGCAAAAGCTCCAAACCATAAACCCCAAGTTGAGGGCATGGCTCTTTGCAAGTGGGTGTAACCTGGCATAGGATCAGATGAATGTTTTTCAGCTTTATCAAAGAATGATTGGGCTATTTTAAGATTCATTGATTGAATTTCATCTAATTTTGCTCTTGCATAAAGACGCATAGCAACCATAACCTGATCATTACGACTTCGACCAGTGTGAATTTTCTTGCCGACCGAACCTAGCTCTTTTGTTAAGTAATCCTCAATTGCAGAATGGCAGTCCTCATATTTAGACGTTAACTTAAATTTCTTTGCTAAAAATAACTTTGCAAGCTTCTTTAAGGAAACGATAACTTTCTTGGTTTCAGATTTAGTTAAGATATTGATATTTTCTAATTCATGAGCATGAGCCATGGATGCTTCAATATCATATAAAAATAATTCTTGATCTAAAACTATATCTTCACCAGATAAAAAATCATCTATTGCAGAGTTTTTATCCTTTGAACTTTGGTTCCAAATTTTCATAATTAAATGATTCCTAAATTATCTTCCCATCCAAAGGCAGAGTTTAAGTTTTGAACGGTCTGAGTTGCTGCACCTTTAAGAAGGTTATCAAGTGCGCAACAAAAAGTCAGCCTCTTAATTTCTTGATCCACAGTAAAGCCACCTATGATTACATTAGAAGTGTTTTGAACATCTTGCAGCTTTGGAAGCTCTTGCTGAATGCAAATTAACTGCATTGAATCGTAATACTCAGCGAACAAGTTATAAATTTCATCAGATGACATTGGTTCTGAAAGAATAAAATTGCCAGTCATCATTATTCCTCTAAAAAAATTGCCAACATGGGGTGTAAATAATATTTTTGGATAACTATGAGCTTTTACTTCTTTCTCATGAAGATGCGAGACGAGTGAATATGGAAGGACGCTGTCTTTGAGAGCCTCCTGATCATTTCTGGCGTTTGGAGTAGCTCCTGCACCACTATACCCAGAGATCCCATATAAATTCGCTGGACCAACTAAAATGTTCTTTAGAGGAGCAAGCATAAATTGCATTGCTGAAGCATAACATCCAGGATTGCTAATTTTACTTGATTGAACCTTTTCACATAGCTCAGGAACTCTGTATTCCCATGCATCATCAAAACGATGGTCTGAACTCAGATCAATAATAATAGCTTTAGGATTGTGCCGATGAATTAGATCAATGTAATCTTGAGATTCATTATTTGGCAATGCCAATATAAAAGCATCCTCATCAGACAAATCAATTTTATCTATACTTAAATCTTGATATAACAAGTCATTGCCAGTATCTAGATCCACTGGCTGACCTGCTGCAGAAGAAGAAAAAACCGAAGTAATATTTAAATGCTTGTGGTTAGCCAGCAGCTCTACAATTTCTTGACCTACATACCCTCGCCCACCTAATAAACCTATTTTTTTAGCATCCATTTAAATCACACTTTTTGGTTTATTGATAGCATACTCAATGCAATCTTTTAAAGCGCCATAATCAGATATACCAATCCAGAAAATATGCCACTCATCTTGTTTTTGACAGCCCTCACAAATTGATGTGTAAAAATTATTGATAGGGTTATTTGGACGTGAACGCCAAAAAACCTGTGGATATACTTTACGCATTTCATGCCAGATACCTGCTCCCAAGCCCTCGCCTTTTGCCTCAGGAATAACTCCAAACTTATCCATATAAGGAACACTAAAGTCATTTGAAATAGCTATTGTGGCTCGCTTACATGAAGTCATAAAAATATTTAAACTACCAGGATCATCAAAAAAACCATCTACCAAATTACCACTGAATGATGCCTCTATAATTTTTTTAAAATGCTCTTGAGTCTCTTGATCTGGGACTTTATGTTGAGCAACACTATAACCATGTTTTATGAGGGTGCCGGATCCAGAATCTGTAAATAGCTCTTTTGGAAGATTGATTGGCTCAGTGATGGAGACAGAAGCTGTCCTTGGAAGATGATCTAATAAAGCTTTGATTTGCTGAAGTTTTAACTTCATCCCAGAATGCAACCATTCTTCTTGCATCAGCTCCTCATACTCAAGAGCTAAATTAATATTAGGAATTAATTGACCAGTTTTATTAAAAATTCCTCCGGTCTCTGATAAGAAAATAGCTTTATAAGGATTAATAGCCTTCACTAATTCAACAGTAGCAATATCAGCATTAATATTGAGCATTTCACTGCTTTGAAATCCCACAGGCGCAATTACTGGTATGGAATCTGATTCCAACACTTCATTAACAAGTTCAATATTAACGGATTGAATTGATCCAACATAACCCAAATCGGGATCATCTTTGGTGCATTGGAAGACATTAGATACTAGACCTTTTGCATGGGCTCCTTGAGTTTCCAAAGCCTCTACAATCTTCTGATTAGTTTCCTTGAAGACTTCATGAGCAACATCCCTAACCTCTGGGGAAGTAACTCTCTGCCCATTGATAAATGAAAAATCAATTCTCTTTTCCTCTAAAGCTGCTGAAAGCATTGGACCTGCTCCATGCAGTATTACAGGCTTAAGACCAACTTGATTTAAAAATACTAGGGACGAAATAAGATTCTCAAGATCATTCTCAACTACAGAACCGCCTACCTTAATAACTGCAAAGCGTTGCTCAGGAGAAGAAAATTTTTCAATATACTTATTTATTTCTTTCTCAGAACCGATAGCACCCAAAAGCTTTAAAATAGTATTTTTAATAAACTGATTGGATGACTTGGTCATTGGATTATTTGTTGAAAATCAGTCAAGGCTTGATTTAGCTCCTCAAGATCCACTGATTCATTGGGTTGATGAGCATTAGCAATATCACCTGGACCGTAAACTATGGCTCGGTATCCAGCCTCACTAAATAAAGAGGCTTCGGTCCAGAAATTTACTGGTGCAGACAAATTTAAACCCAATTCATCCGCAAATAATTCCAAATCTTTAATGTTTCCCGATGCAGGTAATGCAGGAGCAATAAATCCAGATGTAAATTTTGAATGATTTTCAATTGATTCAGTGTTGAATTCTTTTAATAACTCATCAAAAGATTGGCCAGGCAAAGGTCTCATACCGAACTTAACATGAGCATGATCAGCAATGATATTGGGCTTAATTCCCCCTTCAACTAATCCTAAATTAAAAGCAATGCCTTGCAGATCCTGAAATGAAGTTCCCTTATATGATTCGGCAACTTTTAATGCCGCATCTGACCAGCGTGTTAATTTATGAATCGCGTTATCATTCAAGGCTCTTTGTTCAGAACTATGGCCAGCAAGACCAAAAAATTCTTGGGTTCCAGTAAGAATCCCTCTATGACATGTTACCGCCATATTTTGCGTAGGCTCTGCAACAATAATACCTTCAAACACTGGTTTTGTTTTTATATATTCTTTAACACAAGTGCTTTGGCCAGCCTCTTCATCCGTGGAAAATAAGATTGCATAGTCACTCAACCCTCTCTCTAATAAAGTTAATAGACATGCTGCAGCCCCTTTAATGTCACAAGCACCAAGCCCAATAGCTTTTCCATTCTCAATGATTAAATCATGTGGATCAGATTTCCAAGCATCTCCAGCCGGCACTGTATCTAAATGAACATTTACCAAATATTTTGGTGAGCCCTTGGCAAGAAAGATATTAAAAGAACCCTCTCCCAAGTCTGTGACTTTAGGAGAAATAAAATCCAAAGAGTTTAAATAGCTTATCAACCCTGATTGCTCTATCTTTCGAGGAGGGTTTGATGTATCGCATGCAACTAAAGCTTTCAGATGTTTTAAGGTCAGCTCTAAGTCAGAATTCATTTTTTCTTATGGATGGAAGACCAAGTTGAGGTGCTTTGACCTATTAGCTTAATAAATCCTTTTGATTCTGCTTCTGACCATGTTGCAGACTGAGCATAAGAGCCCTCTGGGCTCTTAAGAATATTTTTTGACTTTACAGCCACCGCATCAACACGCCCAGGAGTAAGCTTCAAAGTAACCTCCCCAGAAACAGTTTTTTGGGAATCAAGTAAAAATGCCTCTAGATTTTCTCTCAAAGGCTCAAAATAAAACCCTCTATAAACTAAATTAACCCATTCTTGGCCAACTTGAGCTTTTACAAAATTTTGTTTATCAGTTAAGACAGCTTCCTCTAAAGCTCTGTGAGCTGACATCAAAATTGCAATACCAGGAGCTTCAAAGACAAATCTACCCTTTAGCCCAATTATTGTATCGCTTGAAAAAACTGAGCGCCCTATGCCGAATGAACCTCCGAGTACATTGAGAGTTCTAAGAAAATCAGCGCCCTGCATTTTCTTATTATTAATAGCAACAACTTTTCCTTTGAGGAATTTTATTATTAGTGTTTTTGGTTTTTTAGGATATTGATGAGGCAATTTGCAAAGCACAAAACTTTCGCTAGATGGTTCTTCCCATTCATCAATTTCACTACCTGAGATCGTCGCTCCCATGAGATTTTCATTTATGCTATATTTTTTATGCAATGAAGAGACCTTAAATCCTTTATCTTGCAAATAATCCTCTTCATAGGCTCTTACATTCTTTGTAATATTTTGAATCTCTCTGATTGGAGTGATGATGTTGTAATTTCCATGAGCTCTAATAGAAAGATCAAATCTAATCTGATCATTTCCCATGCCTGTGCAACCGTGAGCAATATCTTTGGTATTTAATTTTTTACATAATTTAATTGATTCTTTGACGATCAAATACCTATCAGAACAAAGTGCGGGATATTTATTTTGATAAAGAGCTCCAGATTGCACCAATGGAACTAAAATCTCAGACCATAAACTTTTTTCAACATTGATATTGATATGTTTTTTTGCACCTAATTCATTGGCTCTTTTTGTAATTGCACTCTCTTCTTTTGATGAAATGCCGCCAGTGTTTACAAATAAAGTATGAACTTCATAACCTTGATCAATTAAATATGGGATGCAAAAGCTTGTGTCAAGACCTCCGGAAAATGCTAATACTACTTTTTTATTCATTATTAATACCTATAAAATTTTACTAAGCATGGATTTTTGAACATGCTTTCTATTCGCCGCTTCTTTAACCGCTATGCAATAATCAGAATCCATGACCCCATCAGTTGCTTTCACATTTCTTCTTAAAGGAAGACAATGACTAAAAACAGCATTATTTGTAAGGTTCATCTTTGATTCATCAACAATAAAGTGCTTATATTGATCGTTATAGGCAATTTGATCATCTATTTTTCCATAGTGACTAAGACAACCCCAGCTTTTTGCATAGACAATATCTACATTTGAATAAGCGCTATCAATATCATAGGACACATCAAACGAAGCTCCTTCAGATTCACAATTCTTTTCCGCAGCTTTAAGATATCTATCATCTAGATGATAATCCTCAGAGGGACATAATAATTTAACATTCATACCAAACTTACTCGCTATCAAGAGACTAGAATTAGCAACAGCGGTATTCAAGGGCTTGGGATGATACGTCCAAGTTAACAGATAATCTTTGCCCTGAAGGTCGCCATAATGTTCTTGCAAAGTTAAGATATGGGCAAGTTCTTGGCATGGATGCTCAATTGTCTCCATGTTCACCACGGGCACAGAAGCATATTTTGCAAAGCCATTAATAACTGAATCTGTTCTATCATGATCCCAGTCCATAAACTGAGGGAACGCTCTAATCGCAATGCAATCACAATAAGACGATAAGACTTGTGCAACTTCTTTCACATGCTCTTCTGAGTTGCCATCCATGACGATATTTTCTTCAAACTCAATGGGCCATGCATCCTTGCCAGGTTGCAAGATGATCGCTGTCCCCGAAAGTTCGCTTATTCCAACCTCAAAGCTGGTTTTAGTTCTAAGCGATGGATTAAAAAATAACATTGCAATTGATTTATTTTTTAAAAGAGGTTGGTAAGGTTTATTTTTAAGCTCAATCGCAAAATCTATAATATCTTGTAGCTCCGATCGAGACCAATTTTGAGTTGTAATAAAATTCTTCATCTTAATTTATGAAACCACGCCATTATTGGGGGTTATTAGATAGATCTACGTCTTCTTTTGATTGGAGTTGAACATAGGGCAAATGCAACTGTGCAGCTAAGCTTTTTAAGCAATATTTCTTGGTCAAATGATCTAGTTGCTATGTTCATAGTGATGGAAGTATGCAAGAAAAAAACAATAAATCCAACTTTATTTAAAAAAAAGGGAGCCAATGCTCCCCTTTAAAAATTAAAATTATTTATTTAGTGCCTGAAACAAAGCCTTTTTTTTCTTTGAGATTACGCACCTTTTTAAATAAGGTACATTTTTGTGATTTAGATTCAAAAGTAAACCCTTCGACCTTGGTCTTTGAAAGAGCGATTTTTGAACAGCCTTCCACTGAAGAATATTTCTTTGCTGTTTTAACAGCAAATATTTTGCCTTGAATTACATAGTCATCTTGAATAGCAATTTGAGCACTCGCTATTGAGGGCAATGTAATTAATGTTAATGCTAGTAAAAGTCTCTTCATTATAAGTCTCCTTTATATTATGAATTTTATTTATACATATTTTTTATAATGTTTACACTGTAAACATTAAACATTCATCATAGTATGTTTACAGCGCTAACATTGCAACAATTATGTGAATTTAATATCTAGTAATTTACTAGTGCAATTACTGTGCCAAATAAATGGATTGCACGAAAAGTGAATTCAAAAGATAATAATTTAATGACACTCAAGGATTTAATTGCACAGGCTCACACCGTAGTTCCTAAAATTTCTTGTCAAAGTTTTCTAGAAAACTCAGAGAAATACTTTGTGATAGACGTTCGGGAGGGGACTGAAATTCTTGAAACTGGAAGTATTGCTAATGCTGTAAATATCCCCAGAGGTTTGATTGAAATGAAACTTGCGCCAACCAATGATGACAAAGGTTTAAATGCAAATACACCCATTATCGTATACTGTGGCGGAGGAAGCAGAGCTTCCCTTGCTGGCAAGACATTAATGGAGTTTGGATTTAAAAATGTCCAGAACCTTGAAGGTGGTTACAGGGGCTGGAAAGAGCTTTCTAGTTAATCCAATTTAGGTAACAGACCACTAAGGTGCTCATAAGCCGCATTTTTATATTCTGGACTAGCTCCAGCCATAACCTCCCCTTTCACAGCACAGCTTTCATAAGCAGTTCTTCTTAGCTTGGGATCAGAAAAATCTAAGGATTTATTTTGAGGGTCATAGACTTTTTTAGTATTGGCATTGAGTTTTAATTTACACTCAGCCCAACTATAAGCATCCGGTATAAGTCTCAGAGGTTGAGGACCGTCAAACGAGTGAAATGAGTTAGGATAAAGCTCAATAAATGCGTTGCCGCCCTGGGCATTAATAACTGCAACCAAGTCCTTGCATGGTTGAGGTGGAGTCCAATTATCCTCTTCGCCAATATATATTTGCATAAGATCTTGATCCCATTGATTTAAATCAGGTAATGCTAAGCAACCTGGATACCACATAAGATAACCGGCATATGAAGCGCCACTTTTATTAAGTGAGTCTTGAAGTGGCAGCCATCCATTGAATAAAGTTGCGGTGCCGCCAAGGCTCCAACCTGCTGCATAAATCTTTTTATTGTTAATTCTGGAGTCATCCCATAATAAATTAAGGCTCATAGCCATGTCATAAATTACGGTTTCGCTAGTTACATTTATCTGATTGCCAACTGTGCTATCAACACCCCTTGAATCAAAAGGATGCATAGCCAACACAATAAAGCCTGCTTGACGGATTTGCTCTATGTATTTTAGATGGTGTGCTCTCCAATTTGATGAACCATGCGAGGCTACAACAGCAGGATATTTTTTCAACGCATCGTAATTATCAGGAAAATGCAAAACTCCAAATATTTCTACATTTTTCTGGGAATCCAAACCATCACCAAATAAATTTTCAAAGCCAAGTATATTTTTAGAGGGATATTCAATCTTTTCAGTCAAGTAAGTTGGCTTAACCTCAGCCGTCTGAGTGCAACCAAAAAGCGCGAATGAAAGAAGCAAAATTTGATTAAATTTCATCATTTAATTTTAACAAAAAAAAGAGGGCTTACACCCTCTTTAAATTTTTATTATCTTTTACCAATAATATCCAACTCTAATTCCGTACTGTGTTGGCGCTGAGAAAGCTCCACTAGGAACACCTGCCTCAACTCCTCTCCAGTAAGAAATAACCTCGTCAGTTACATTATATGCAAAAGCTTGGGCATACCAGGGAGCATCACCAGAAGGCTTATAAGTAACAATTAGATCAACCATGCTCCAGCTGCTTCTTTGATCGCCAAAAACATCTGTGCTTTCATTAAAGTATCCTGGAAGATCAATGAAGCCATATGCGCACCCATCAGCAGCACCAAAATTTGTACAACCATAAGTACCATAACCACCAGCATCATTGATATGCTTATCTGCATTCCAAATTGTTAGATAATCCTCTGCTTGCCAATGATAATTAATAGATGGAATTAATTGGCCCATAGTACCTAAGTTAAATGTATGCTCGTACTTGATTGTAAAAGCTAAGTTAGGTGAATAAGGTGCTTCGTTACCTTTTAAGTTGACATAATTCTCTGGCACATTTGCTACTGAGGCATCATATCCACTTCTACCTAGATATGCATCCTGGCCGTAATACCATTGAGTATTGAAATCCTCGGTTACTTCTGTATCCATGGTAGTAATCCAACCACTTACACGTCCACCTTCATATGGAAGGTAGTCAAACTCAATTTCAAGACCCTTCATCTCCTGTTCACCAAAGTTTTGCGTGCCCCAGAAAGTTACAACTTGGTTAACTGGATCTAATTGACCGGTATCAATGTTGTATTCAGTGGTAGCAATAACATCAAATGGAACATTACCAGTAAATTGCTTACCATCATAAACTGTGTGGTAGTAATTAGCTGATAATGAAAGCCTGTTCTCTAAAAATTTACCTTTATAACCTAGTTCAAATGTTGTAGCTTCTTCTGGTCCGTATGAAGTATTCACAGATGAGCCTGGCCCCTCAGGATGGATGGTGTTTGCAGCCCTAACAGCTTCATCAGCGATACTGCCTGCTTTAAATCCTGTTGCAACATAAGCATATAAAAATGCATTATCTGAAACATCCCAATCTAGGCCTATTCTCCAGTCAGTTGAATCATATGACTGCGAAGTCGCATTATTGGCTGTTTGTACCATGCAACCTGTTCCACCAAAATATGGACCGCCGCCATATGGACCGCCTTGGGCAGTACAGTTAACACCATTATACAAACCACCAGCTACATGAAAGTCTGGAGCTAATGCAGCTAAGTTAGGAATGAATAATTGTCTGTTGCCCCAAATTTCAGTAGATGGATAGCAAGAATTCCAAACGCTACATTCCCAATTCTTTCCGCCAACATCAGATTTTTCATCTTCAGAATGTCTGATACCAAGTGTTAGGTATAAATCATCTTGAAGCTTCATAGTCGCCTGACCAAATAAAGCTTTTGATTCGATAGTTCTATCTGGCTGGATAAAGATGTTATCGCCATTAAAAGTTGCATGGAAAAATGCTTCCATATCATTCTCTTCTTCTAAGTAGAAGGCGCCAACAACCCATGACATGGTATCTGTTGCACCAGTAAACTGAACATCAAGAGTTGTTGAGTCAGCTTTATAATCATTGAGCACCATGGCCATTTGCCATTCATTTCTTCCGCCATCGATATCAAATTGAGAGTATTGCTCTAGCGCTTGCATTCCAAGCTTAGCAACCATTTGATAGTCTCCAAAGTCTTTATTATAGATAGCTCTGATAGACTCAATACTTAGATCATTAACACCAGGAACATTAACAAAAGCAGTATATTCACTGCTGCCTGCACCTAGAATATCTGCACAAGTATTGGCTGGTTTTGATGGAGCGCCACCAAAAGTTCTACCAGTTCTATTTTTTATCATGTCGCAATCAAATCCATTCATCCAACCTGCACCATCATCTTGGAAGACTTCATATTGAATGTTCAGATCGCTGGTATCGTCGATAACTAATAATGCACTAATTCTGTATGCATGATTATCTACATTGTTATAAAAAGTTGAAGGATCAGCAGGAATGGCTTTGTATGCAGATGCATACTGGTATCCTGGATCAAATCCAGGGGCAGCATCGTCTGCTCGCTCAGGGTTGTTACATCCCAAAAACCAAGCATATGCAGAGTTACCGCGTCTTTGTCCGCAAGTATCAACTGCTGAAGCTTGACTTAAAACATTATCAGGCAACCATCTATGATCAATGCCGTTAGGATCATAGTAACCATCTAAATATGAATCCTTTGATTGATCTGAAAAAGCTAAACGAATAGCAAAATTTTCAGTTAATGGAAGGTTGTAATGGCCTTGCACGCCTCTTTCTTCAAAACGCCCAGCATTTACTGTAATGGAACCGCCTTGAACTTCAAGATTAGGCTTTGCAGTAATAATATTTAGAGAGCCAGCAATAGAGTTTCTTCCAAATAAAGTTCCTTGTGGGCCTCTAGCAAGTTCAGCTCTCTCGAGATCAAACATTAGCGCTTGTGCACCTTGAGGTCTTGATTGATACAATCCATCAACATGAACGCCTACTGCAGGATCACCAACCTCAGTAACATTATTTGATCTAATGCCTCTTAAAGTAATTATTGGAGCATTTGTATCAGAGTTTTGTATTGCAAGACCAGGAAGAGAATAGCTTAGGTCTTTAATATTCGTAATACCAAAACGTGTTAATTCTTCTTGAGTTACCGCTGAAATAGCTAATGGAGTTTCCATAATGCTAGTTTCACGTCTAGTAGCTGTGACTATGACATCTTCAATTCCTTGAGAATCAGAGTATGAGCTTGATGTTTCATATTCAGCCACCTCAACAGATCTTTCCTGAACCTGAGCGGAGTTATTAGATGATGATTTTTGGTCAGCAGAATCATCGTCCATAGGAACAATAGGATTATCTGCCATTACCATAAGTGGCAATACCAATAAGGATAGTTTAATAAGTTTCATTATTTTCCCCAATAATTTAGATGTATACACTTTAGGATTATCAATAAATTGACAAGGTTGTCAAGTGTTACAAAATCTTCTTTGAAATGGTTTAAAACACACCTAATTTCGGTTTTGTAAATTTATTTTTAAAGCTTTAATTAGAATGAAAAAGAGAGGCTGGAAGCCTCTCTTTTCAAAGTTTACTGGGTATGAAGTTGTCTATTTATTTCTTAAATAGCAATGTCATTCTGTCTGATTCTCCTATTTCTGAATATTTTTCTCTATCTTGATCCTTTAAACGAAAAGATGGTGGAAGAGTCCAAACTCCTTTTGGATGATCTGCAGTATCCTTTGGATTAGAATTAATCTCTGAAGTTGCAATCAAAGTAAATCCAACTGCTAATGCTGTGTCTATAGCAAGAGATTGAGAAACATAGCCACTTGTTTTCATAAACTCCATAGTTGATCCCTCAGGAGCTCTATGCTCTACAACTCCAAAGTGCCCGTCAACTTTTAAAGAATTGAATGCTTCTTGCATTATGGCCTTCATGGCATCTTGGCCTAACCAATTATGTAGATTTCTAAATGTAACAACCAAGTCTTGCGTTGCGGGCTTGGTAAATGGCTTCGTTGGAGGAACATCAGCAGTAATTACCTCCACTCCCATAAATAAAGGATTGGACTTAACCTTCTCATCATAAGAATTTCTTGAACGCTTATAATAACCTCCTGCCTCAGGATTATGGTGCGTAACAGAGAGCTTACCTGCAGGTTGTAGATATGGAGCTAATATCTCAGTGTACCAACCTCCTCCAGCAGATAATTCTAATACATGCATCGTGGGTTTGATTTGAAAAAATGAAAGTGTCTCGTAAGGATTTCTATAATCATCTCTTGCAGAGTATTTAGAATTTCTATCAGAATTATTTACTGCATCAAGTAAAGCATCTTCGTGATGAGCCGCTTCTATATTTCCTATAAAACTAACAACAAAAATTAGCAGGCCTAAAGTGTGATAAATATTTTTCATGTCAATCTCCTATTTTTATATTAATGTTAGTCTAGTATTAAAACTAATAACAGGACATCAAATGGAATGGTTAAAAAAACTAGACAATTTATTTTTTATTACGGGGAGATCCCTGCTTGGATTATATTTTATAGGCCCGGGATTGAGCAAAGTTTTTGATTTTGCATCTACGCTTGCATTAATGAGAATGAAAGGTGTTCCATTCAGCTTATTTCTTCTACCTTTAACCATTGCCATTCAGTTACTTGGTGGTATTTTTCTAATTCTAGGAAAAAACTTAAGATTGACAGCGTTCATGCTATTTGGTTTAACCATTTTTATAAATATCTTTATCCACAATTTTTGGGCACTCAATGGCGATCCATCGCAAGCACATGAAATACAAAATTTTGTGAAAAACTTGGCTATTGCTGCAGGCTTACTGGTGCTGGCAACTAAAGATAAAAACTAATAGTTTGAACAACCCCGATAAATCCTAGCCAGCCAACATAAGACAATCGTGCAATAGAAGTATTTTGATGATTCCAAACTCCTAGAGCACCAAAAGCTCCGCAAGCTCCAAGAGGCGGAATCCAAAATCCAACCAAGCCTAAAAAACCTAGCAGGCCCAATAATCTAATTGGGCCGCCAGATTGACTTGGATGAACTTTATTAAGAAGACCTGTTAAACCGATAAGACCGAATAATCCAACCAGCCCCAGGTAACTCATAGATTAATCTCTAGGACGAGACTCGTTGACGACTAATTTTCTGCCCTCAACTTCAGCATCATTTAATGCTTGAATGGCATTTTCACCACCATCAGACATTTCAACAAAACCGAACCCACGGGAGCGATTGGTTTGACGATCAGTGATGACTTTGGCTGAGGTAACTGTGCCGTGCTCAGCAAAAACTTGCTCAAGACTTGCATCATCAATACTCCAAGGGAGATTTCCAACATAAATATTCATAAAATTCCTTCTTAATGAAAAACAAAAAACGAAGTGTACAGCATTTTTCTAGATAAAACTTAATATATTAAACATTTAAGAACTCAGTAGTTTCTTGTCCAAACTCAGACCACCACTCCATTCCCATCAGATGAATGCGCTCCAGGTTTACATCCGAAGTATCATCCATTCTTCTATTAACCAAGCCTGTTGGTGAATTAACCCTTAGATAGTTTTCACCCATTAAATCGCCTGCTATTTCATCAAACATACTTGATTCGAGCATAATGCCTAAAATATCATGACGAAACCAATTCAAAGCTCCCCACTTAGAAGAGTTATAGCCATTGATTTTTCTTCTATTGATACCGGCTCCAATACTAAAAACTTTTATGTCACATCCTGGAAAAATTTTCTTAGCCTCTGAATATCCAAGCAAAGATGGATTGTTGGCAACAATACCGCCATCTATCAGCCAAGTTCCGTCATCAATTTCTTGAGTGGAATAATAAATAGGCGCAGCACTGGTTGCGCTTGCTGCACTAACCATTTTTATTCCAGGTGAACTATATGAACTTAGTAAACGAGGTTTTCTATTTTCAACATCATAGGCTAAAACTGCAACAGGTTTTTTGGCCTCACCAAGAGATTGATCTTTAAAATATTCTAATAGTAATTCTCGCTTGCCCTTACCATCATATTTTGGCTTTGTTTGTAGAAAAGAAGCGTTATCCCAGAATGATTTAGACATGGTTTTGGCTAGATTTTCTTTTGACCAAAAGTTTTCTAATTCAAAACAACTGGCCTCCAACCCTGCAATATTCAAAGCATTTATTCCGCCAGCGCTGGTACCAATAAAAAAATCAAAAATATCAAAAATTTTTTTTCCTGAAGCAATTTCTAATTGTTTAAGAAAAACCACTGCAGCAATTGCCCTTACTCCTCCCCCATCGAAGGATAAAACCAGCTTTGTTTTTTTGGAGGGAGTGAGATATTTAAAAAAACGACGAATATCCAATGATCAATTACTCCCTAGATGCATCCTATTTAAAGTTTGACTTAGTCTAATTGCCCCAAGAGCAATCCTCTCTTGAACAATTTCAAAATGACTTTCCATGTATTCATTCGTAACAACTTTTAATTCATTATTGCGATAACCAACTGATGGCAGCATTGCAATATCTCGACTTTCTTGAGCCCATGCTTCAAATTCTTCAGGATGGGAGTTGTGCAAAAGTTTATTTATTTTTTTAGAAACATTCATCAATAGATACCCTTCGCCAAACAAGGAGTCCATATGTTTGATAATTTGCCCATCCCATACACTATGCATATTGGTTAAGCTGCCATCAGAAAATTTAAGTTTGTGATCATTCCCTCCTCTGTCTTCTGGGTAACCTACATGCATCGGTTGGTGGATATCGCCAACAAAATGACCTATAAACCAAAGAGCCTCGGCCCTTAAAAGAAATGATTCAGAGCTATTGTTTAAAATTTTCATTTGCTCATGGAAAGCAGCAATCAAACATCCATTTTCTGGACATGAAGTTTTGTATGTGTCTTGTTCTGAATCAGGAAGATTAATGTAATGCCAAGACCTTGTATCTTTTCTGTCATCATTTTTAATCCAATCAGCCCAAAGGCATGCAGTGCCAAATGATCCATGCTCTTTAATGAGAGGATCTAAAAATTTCTTTGTTGGCGCTGTTAATAACTTATAGGCCTCATCACACACCATGCTATGAGCCTTGTCCCACCATGCATTCACATTAAATGAAAAAATAATTAACAGCGCTAAAGAAAGATTTTTAATCATGCTTAAAGCGTTGCGGCTACTTTTTTAGCAATTGCTCGAAACATAGCTACATGAGCATCTTTAGAGTATTGTCGCTCTTGATTAAATTTATAGTTTGATGAAGTTTTGGCAATCACAACATTGGTAATTGGATCAATATATATGTACTGATTATAAATCCCAGCCGCTAAATAGTCAGAGGCTGGAAAGCCAGGAACCCACCATTGATAGCCATAACCCCATGTGCTTGAAGACAAATCATTTTCACCGGGTTGAAGATGAGGTTCATCTAACTTATGAGATGCATGGACCCAATCTGCTGGCACAATCTGTTCGTTATTCCATGTGCCATTATTTAGGTAGAGCTGACCAAATTTTGCATAATCACGTAAAGTAGCATTTAAACCACCAAGAGCCCAAGCTACTCCTGTATCATCTACCATATAGTAGGCATCATGTTCCATACCTATTTTTGTCCAAATTTTATCTTCAAGATTTTTTGCAACAGTTTCGCCAGTAACTTCCTCAAGCAGCATTGCTAGCATTTGAGTATCAATGCTTACATAGTGATTAAAAGAACCTGGCTGTTTTCCATTTTTTAAATTTTTAGCAAAATCTCTCATGGAAGTACCTTGCGCTAAAGCTCGAGCAAATTTATTTATGTCTGAGTTGTAATCAGCATAATCCTCATTAAATATAATTCCAGATGACATTTGTAAAATGTCTTTTATCGGTACATTCGCATACCCCGTTCCATTAAAATCTTTTAGATACTTTGTAATGGGATCATTGAGGTCATCGATAAGACCATCATGATAAGCAATTCCAATTAAAGCTGAGAGAAATGACTTGGCAACAGACCAAGAAATATGGGGTTGATCTTTTGAATTGCCTTGCCAATAATTTTCATAAAGCAAAGTCCCTTCATGTAAAACTATCAAACCATCTGTTTTAAAGTAATCCAAAGCATCAGCAAAATCATGATCCTTGCCATCCATTGCATAAGATGAGGGAAGCTCAAAGGCCTTAGTTTGAAATAGATGAGGTTTTCCTGAGGACTTTATAGGTGTGGTTGGAAAAACCTTATTCATGTTTATAAAATTTTTCACAATCTTATCTTCATCAAATAAGTGAACGACATTGTAAACCCTTATGGCTTTGGGGATGTATATAATGGCAGCAAAAAAAACAGCTACAAAGATTCCAATTAAAATTTTATTCAGCATCATGGATCTCCTACTGGAACATTGATTGCTCAAAGGCCTGAAGATATTCATTTGAAATCTCTTCTAATTGACGTTTGTAACCCTTATGAGTGAATATATAAAAATCTTTATTTTCAATTCCAGCAAAAATAGCTTGCGCAGCCTCAACGGGTGAAATTGGAAAAGTATTTTGTGCATCCTCAGCCGCAACCTCAAGCATAGCTTTTGGATCTTCATCTAAATCCTCTGTTCTAGGCTCCGTCTTTTGCTTTGACGTACTTTTAAATGTGCTATTTACAATATTTGTTGTTACCTCTCCTGGGCAAACAATGCTTACATCAACATTTGAACCAATTAATTCAGCCCTTAGCGATGTCATTAGCCCCCTAATGCCAAATTTAGAAGCCGAATAAAGACCTAACATTGGGTAAGCTATAAAGCCTGAGGTTGAGCAAGTTGCAATGATATGACTTTCCTCTTTGGACGATTGCATTTTTGGCAAAAAAGCATGCACTCCATTAAAACAACCACCTAAATTAATATTGATAAGCCAATCATACATATCACGATTGACTTGACTCAAAGGAGCTGGACCCAGCACTCCAGCATTATTAAAAAGAAGATGGCAATTTTGAAAAGTTTCAAAAGTTTGACTCGCGAGATTCTCCACTTCATCAATGTTGCTGACATCCGTTACTCTAGCTATCGCTTCAACACCTTTACTTTTCACCAACTCAAGAGTTTCATTTAACCCAGCTTCATCTACATCTGCTAGCACTAAACGCATTTTATGGGTGGCTGAAATTTCGGCAATACCCCGACCTATGCCACTACCCGCGCCGGTTATTACAGCTACTTTGTTTTCAAAATTTTTCATTCATCTCCCAGATTAAAATTCATAATCAAAGATTATATTAACTTAAATGCAATCAAAAATATTTAACTAAAAAATATGCTGAAGGGATAACAAGAGCCCATAGCGTCAAGGCTAAAACTAATGGTTTACCACTTATTGAATTTAGCTCATTAGGATCAAATTGACTGCCAATACAAAATAAACCAATTAATAGAAAGGCCTGGCTAGATATTTGGAGAATATTGATTACCTGTTCATTAAAAGTAAATACAGTATTAGCAGCGATAGCTAAAATAAAAAATAGTATAAATCTAGGAAATTTCGTTGCTTGAGCCTTCTTATTAAACATCCAATTTGCAAGGAGTATTAATGGTATTAACCATATAGTTCTACCTAATTTTAATGTGGCTGCAACTTCAGCAGATTCATTGCTGAAAGTTAGAGCTGAGCCAATCACTGAGCCTGTATCATGAATGGCAAGCGCAGCCCATGCGCCAAACTCAAAATTATTCATTTCTAAATAATTACCAACAAGAGGAAATACAATAATTGCAACAGCGTTAAGAAAAAAAATAATGGTCATAGCGATTAGCAGCTCTTGAGGTTTTGCCTTTATGATTGGTGCAACAGCTGCCATAGCAGTTCCTCCACAAATGGCTGCTCCTGACGATAATAAAAAAGCTAATCGATGATGAATTCCAAGAAGTTTGCCAAGCATCAGCCCTGCAACAAATGAAACAATTACAAAAAGTGCAATCCAAGGTAAATATACTGAGCTTACAGCAAGTGCATATGGCAAACTAATAGTTGCTCCTAATAAGACAATACCAATCTGCAATGGCATAGTCCCTAAACGCCGCGTAATAAATGTTGTTGGTGGCTTTAAAAAGTAGGCAAAAAGAATCCCAGCAAATATCGATAAGGCTGCGTTACCTATATAGACACAAGCTAAAACAAGAAATGCAAATATAAAATAAAGCAATTAAGATACCCCACAGCTTATTAAATGATTAGATTCTAATATTAAGGGTAATTGAGCTAAAGAAACAGTATTTGATAGCTAGAATTATTTTAACGAATAATTTTTTTTCTAAGTCTTATGCTTGCAGGGGTAACTTCTACCAACTCATCATCTTCAATAAACTCAAGTGCTTGCTCTAGTGTATGCTGAATGTGAGGAGTTAGTATCAGATTCTCATCTGTTCCAGCTGCTCTTATATTGGTTAATTGTTTAGCTTTAGTTGGATTAACAGGCAAATCATTGTCTCTAGAATGCAGCCCAACTATTTGACCTTTGTATATCTCAAGCCCATGACCAACAAACATACGACCTCTATTTTGCAGATTAAATAATGCATAGGCTAGGGTTTTTCCAGTAATCATTGAGACCATTACACCATTTTGACGAGTGGCTATGTCACCCTTTTTAGCAAGCCCATAATGATCAAAGACACTCGTTAAAATCCCGCTTCCGCTTGTGAGAGTAAGAAATTGTGATCTAAACCCGATTAGCCCTCTTGATGGAGCCATAAATTCAAGCCGCATACGGCCATTTTCTGTTATTACCAGTGACTGTAAGTCTGCTTTTCTATTACCCATCTCTTCCATGATTGCACCTTGATGCTCCTCTTGGATGTCAATTACAACAACTTCAAATGGTTCATGAATTTCTTCTCCAACCACTTTTTGGATAACTTGAGGTTTAGATACAGCCAATTCATAATTTTCCCTTCGAATAGTTTCAATTAATACTGAAAGGTGTAATTCGCCTCGTCCTGAAACCTTAAATTGATCTGGACTTTCGCCTTCTTCAACCCTCAAAGCGACATTGTGAATTAGCTCTTGGTCTAATCGATCTTTGATATTTCTTGAAGTCACATATTTACCCTCTTTTCCGCAAAAAGGAGAGTCGTTGACTTGAAAAACCATGCTAACTGTGGGCTCATCAACGGATAATGCTGGCAGAGGATTGATGTGCTCAGGATGACACAATGTATCAGAAATATTTAATGCTTCCACCCCAGTAATACAAACGATATCACCTGCTTTGGCTTCCTGCGTTTCGACTCTTTCGAGCCCATGATGCCCTAGCACTTGGAGAACTTTAGCTTTTCGCTCAACTCCATCTTTATCTACCACTACAACACGATCGTTTGGCTTAACGCTTCCGCCAGTGATTCTACCGATACCAATGACTCCCACATAGCTATTGCTGTCCAAAGCTGAAATCTGCATTCTAAATGGGGCATTTTGATCAACATCTGGCGCATCAACCTTCTCGGTGATCATATCCAGCAGCGGAGTCATGTCATCAGCAAGCTCATCAGGCTCATGCCCTGCTAGCCCATTAATAGCAGAAGCATAAATTACAGTGAAATCTAGCTGCTCGTCATTTGCTCCAAGGTTATCGAATAATTCAAATACTTGATCCAGCACCCAATGAGGTCTTGCTTCTGGACGATCAACCTTATTGATCACCAAAATTGGATTCAGCCCTTTTTCAAACGCCTTTTGCGTAACAAATCTTGTTTGGGGCATGGGTCCATCTACAGCATCAACAAGCAATAATACTGAATCGACCATAGATAGAACTCTTTCAACTTCTCCACCAAAATCAGCGTGTCCTGGAGTATCAACTATATTAATCCTATGATCTTTCCAATTAATAGCAGTATTTTTAGCCAGAATAGTTATCCCTCTTTCTCTTTCCTGATCATTGGAATCCATGATCCTTTCAGTTGCCATATTTTTTCGATCTAACGTTCCGGATTGTTGCAACAACTTATCAACCAAAGTTGTTTTGCCATGATCGACATGGGCAATGATTGCTATGTTTCTTAGATTTTCTTTATTCATGATGGGTAATTATTGAGGGGGATTATACGAGAATAATAAAAAAGAAATACCCCACATAACGACTAATATTCAATATATATTTACTGCTTCATTGACCCTAGCTCAGTAAGTCTATACTCTGCAGTCATCTGGTTGATATCAGACAGACTTATTTAAACCAAAATGTCATTTAAAGAACTCGGATTATCCGATCCTATTTTAAGATCTCTAGAAGACCTTAAGCATTCTGAACCCTCAGAAATTCAAAAACAGGCAATTCCTATCGTCTTATCAGGTAAAAATCTAATGGCGGCAGCACAAACTGGAACTGGGAAAACAGGCAGCTTTGTTTTACCGATGATTGAGCTTTTGCAAAACCAAGCAAAACCATATCGCAAACATGTGCACGCATTGGTTTTAACCCCTACTCGCGAATTAGCCGCGCAAGTTAGAGAGAATATTTACACTTATGGAAAATTTACCTCTATAACATCTGCAGCAATATTTGGTGGAGCTAAAATTTTTCCACAAAAATCTAAACTCAAAAAGGGATTAGATATTCTTGTTGCTACTCCAGGAAGATTGTTGGATTTACACAATCAAAAGTCAGTAAAATTGAATCAGGTACAGATTTTAGTCTTAGATGAGGCTGATCATATGCTTGATATGGGATTTATCCATGATATAAAAAAAATTATTGCCCTAACTCCACCAGATAGACAAAACCTGCTCTTTTCAGCGACATTTTCTCCAGAAATTAAAAAGCTTGCGCAATCACTAGGAACAGACCTTGTAGAAATTGCAGTTGATTCTCCCAATAGCGCTGTAAGTGCGATAAAACAGATTGTTTATAAGGTTGATAAAAATCAAAAATCTAGCCTATTAAGTCACCTGATTCATTCAGAACAATGGCCGCAAGCACTTGTTTTCTCAAGAACAAAGCATGGTTCGGAAAAAATTGCGAAAAAACTCAATGCTGCGGATATACATACAGTAACCATTCATGGTGACAAAACCCAAGGCGCAAGAATGCGTGCACTTAGAGAATTTAAAGAAAAAGATGTCAGGGTTTTAGTTGCGACTGATGTGGCTGCAAGAGGAATTGATATTAGCAATCTGCCTTATGTTGTAAATTTTGATATGCCCACCTACCCCAATGATTACATTCATAGAATAGGAAGAACTGGTCGAGCAGGAAAAGCTGGCACAGCCATATCTTTTTTAAGCATAGATGAGCAAAAGTTTTTAAGAGGAATTGAGGAATTAATTGACAGTAAGATTCCACAAAAAATTGAAGAAGGATTTAAACCAACTGATAAACCTGAAAGCAGATCTAAGCCAAAAAATTTTAGAAGTAAAAAGTCTGGGTTTGAAAAAAGGCAGGCTGCTAAGAAACGCAAAGGGGATTTTAAAAAGTCTAATACAGGATCAAAAAATAGGTCTAGTCAAAATAAGAAGAAAGGATCTAAAGCTAAGACTCGGTGGAAAAAAGGCAAAGGAGCCTAGGCATGCTTGCCAGGAGCCCAAGAAATTCCTTTCAATAAATCTTGGCCTGAAGTCTTTGCATCTCCTTCCAACGAAGTTGCCATAACATCATTCCATCGATTTAAATATCCAAATAAAGCTATCACGCCCATAATTTCAATAATATCATCATCTGACCAATAAACATGTAGTTGCTTTTCTGTATCTTCAGCTACATTTACAGGAACCATGCTAGCCTCTTGTGCAAATTGTAAAGCTGCTTTTTCAGCATCAGTAAAAGCATCTTGATTCTTAAAATCCCACACATTCTCCAGTCTCTTAGATGTCGAACCATAACGCTCTGCAGCTCTAATCGTATGCGCCTGACAATATCTACATCCAGCAGTATTGCTGCTTACAAAAGCAAGCAAGCGTTTGAATTCTGAGGTTAATTGACCATGGTTCTCCATTACTGCCATATTGAGCTCTATAAATGCTTTTGCAATATTTGGTCTTCTTTGCATGGTTAAAACAGAATTAGGGCAAAAACCCAATGTTTCATTAAAAAACTTTACTAATTCTTTAACGCTTGGATCTGAAATATCTATCGGGGTAACTAGCGGCATTCAAAAACCATAACATAATTTACTTTTAAGGTCTGATGAATAATGCTTCAATAAATATATGAAAAAATTTAAAAAAGAAACTATGGCTGCCAAAGCTGGGATTGGATCTGACATGCATCATGGATCAATTGTTCCCCCTCTATATCTCTCATCAAATTTTGAGTACAAGGAGCTCGGAAAAGAACAAGAATATGAATATACAAGAGAAACAAATCCCAGCAGAGATCACTTGATAAATGCCCTCACAGATCTAGAAGATGGCGTAGGTGGTGAAATATTAAGTTCAGGAATGGCAGCTATCACCCTAGTAGCAAATATTTTAAATAATAATAGCAAAGTGATTCTTCCTCATGATTGTTATGGGGGAACCCATAGACTGTTCTCATCTCTTGCTGAAAAAGGAATATTGGAAGCCTATTTTATTGATCAAGGTCAAGAATCTTTCTGTAAAAAAGCTATCAGTGAAATTAACCCAGACTTGATTTGGATAGAAACACCATCCAATCCCTTATTGCAGGCTGTAGATATTCAAGAAATATCAAAAGAAGCTAAGGCTTGTAACGCCTTGGTAGCAGTCGACAATACTTTTTTATCTCCATCGTTACAAAATCCGCTTAAGCTGGGTGCAGATATTGTCATGCATTCAACAACAAAATATATCAATGGTCATTCTGACGTTATTGGTGGCGCATTAATAACAAATAATCATGAGATTTTATTGAAATTAAAATTCTGGGCAAATGCCTTGGGCATTACTGGATCACCATTTGATAGTTATTTAACTTTGAGGGGTCTTAGAACTCTCAGTATCAGAATGGAGAAACATGAGAAAAATGCTACAGCAATTGTAGAACTGCTATCAAAACATCCAAAGATAGATAAGATCTACTATCCAGGTTTAACAAGTCATCCGTCCCATGCAATAGCAAAAAAACAACAAAGTGGTTTTGGTGGAATGCTGAGTTTTGAGATATTAGGTGGTTTGGCAGAAGTAAAAAATTTTATCAAAGGAATAAAAATCCTTCCACTGGCAGCATCTCTTGGGGGGTTTGAGAGTCTAGTTAGTCATCCATACACTATGACCCACAGCAATCTTACACCAAATCAAAAAAAAGAAGTTGGCATATCAGAAAGTTTGATCAGAATTTCTGCTGGATTGGAAAATACTGAAGATCTTTTGGAGGCAGTAAATCTTGGATTAGAGAAAATTTAGCTAATTAAAAAGCTTTCAATCATTCTGAATCTTTTTTTATGCGATTTTCGCTCATAGCAATTTCTTGATCAACACAATCAAAATAACCAGATTGTTCGGGTGAATGATCATCAGCAATCACTGTTGCGCCATCTTTCCTTCTTACTATGGGCGGACCCTTAGGTGCCATTCCTAAGCATGAGGTCATGGCCGCACCCATATAACCCTCAACACCAAGATGAGCATATGGATTTTTTGCTTTTTCATACGGAGTTAATTCTTTGGTTTGACAGGCAGTAAGGCCAATCAATACAAAGAAGCAGATTTTTAAAATGATTGAAAAGTGCATTTTTTAGATAAATTATATGTATTTTATAGCACACAACATTTCTTACTTAAAGGTAAGAAAAACACTCAGGTATTAAGTTGCATATTGTTTATTATATGTTTATGGTGAACTAAGTGATTCCTATAAGAAAAGGATTTTTCCTGTACCTTATAGCTAATTTGGAGGGGAGCCAAATTATATGGATACAAAGTACTTATTCAAAAGACATAACACCTATTGGGTAAAAGTTGCCGTTCCTAAAGATCTTCGAAAAGACCTAGGTTTTGATCTAAGAACTTCTTTGCACACTCATGAATTATCCGAAGCTCAAAAACTTAGAGAAGCCGTTGTAGAAGATTTTAAATCTCAAATATTTGCAGCCAAGGAAAACCTCAAACAGTCCAATGGAAAAACGCCTGTCAAAACTTTTATGCCAGTAACTGATACATCTGATCCTCAGTATTATCATAAAGTGGTTGATTGTCAGTATGCATGCCCAGCTCATACACCTGTTCCAGAATACATTAGAAAAATATCTCAAAATGAATATACCGAAGCCTATATGATTAATTGGGAGTCGAATGTATTCCCTGGAATCCTTGGTAGAACATGCGATAGGCCTTGTGAACCAGCTTGTAGAAGAACAAGAACTCATGAAAAACCTGTTGCTATATGTAGACTAAAAAGAGTTGCGGCTGATTTTAAAGATGATGTTTCAGATTTATTGCCTAAAGCGCCTGATAAAAGTAATGGGAAAAAAATTGCCCTCATTGGGGGTGGACCGGCATCCCTAACTGTTGCAAGAGATCTTATTGTAATGGGATACGAGTGCACGCTTTTTGAAAAAGATCCGCAGGCAGGCGGTTTAATGAGAACAAATATCCCATCATTTAGACTTCCAGAGGAAGTCTTGGATGCTGAGGTTGATCAGATCCTTAGTATGGGATTAAAAACAAAATTTAATTCTGAGATCACTAGCCTGAAAGATTTCTTAAAAAAAGATTTTGATGCAGTTTTTATTGGAACCGGTGCTCCAAAAGGAAAAGATTTAAATATTGATGGTCGCGAGGATGCTGAGGCCAATATTCATATAGGCATAGATTTTTTAACAAGTATTGCCTTTGAGCATATTGATTCTATTGGAAAAAAAGTAATTGTTCTGGGGGGTGGTAACACTGCGATGGATTGTTGCAGATCCTCTTTAAGATTAGGCGCTGAAGATGTAAAGGTTGTAGTCAGAAGTCCGTTTTCTCAAATGAAAGCATCTGAATGGGAGATAGAGGATGCGATGGAAGAAAACATCCCAATTCTTGAAAATCATGTTCCCAAAAAATTTCTTCATGAAGCTGGAAAGTTGGTTGGCATGGAATTTCAAAAAGTTGAAGCAGTATTCGATGATAAAGGAAATCGATCACTGGTACCAACGAGTGATGAACCAGTTATTCTTGAGTGTGATGATGTGTTAGTGGCTATTGGCCAAGATAATTCCTTTGAGTGGATAGAGCGAGATATTGGCCTAGAATTTGGAGAATGGGATATGCCTGTTGTTAATCCTTCAACTTTCCAATCAACTCATCCAAAGGTCTTTTTTGGCGGAGATGCTGCATGGGGGCCTGAAAATATTATCTGGGCTGCAGCCCATGGACACCAGGCTGCGATTTCCATTCATAAGTTTTGTCAAGATGAGGATATTAATGATAGACCAGCTCCTGGTACCAATTTAGTAAGTCAAAAAATGGGGCTACATGAGTGGTCTTATGATAATGATATTTCTCAGGCCAAAAGATTTCTAGTGCCCAAAGCAGATCAAGATACAGCACTAAAAAGCTTAAAAATTGAGGTTGAGAAAGGCTTTGATGCAAATTTAGCTATGGAAGAAGCACAAAGGTGCTTGAATTGTGATGTGCAAACTGTTTTTTCTGAAGGTTTGTGCATTGAGTGTGATGCTTGTGTTGATATTTGCCCTACAGACTGTATTAATTTTATGTTTAATGGTCCTGAAGATGAGGTAAGGCAAAATACTAGAATTCCTGCTTTAAACATTGAACAAGATCTATTGGTTTCTAAAATCTTACCAACCAAAAGAACTATGTTTAAAGATGAAGATGTTTGTCTGCATTGTGGTTTATGTGCAGAAAGATGCCCTACTGGTGCTTGGGACATGCAAACATTTCTATATGAAGAAGCTAAGGTCTATTCATGAGTAAACTTGCCTCAATCAATGAGTTTGTTATTAAGTTTGCTAATGTAAACGGCTCAGGCTCAGCTAGCGCAAATCAAATGTTTGCAAAAGGAATATTTAGATCAGGTATTCCTGTTAGCCCAAAAAATATTTTTCCATCGAACATTCAAGGCCTTCCAACATGGTTTGAGATAAGAGCAAGTGAAAAAGGATATCTGGGACGAAAAGCTGGTATCGATTTCATGGTTGCAATGAACCCCCAATCATATATCCAAGATGTTGCTGAAATTAATCCCGGCGGATATCTTTTGTATGATTCTTCATGGAAAAGAGAATTTCATAGAGAGGACATAAACATTATCGAGGTACCTCTAACTTCATTATGTGTTGATGAATTCCAAAACCCTAAAACAAGACTATTATTTAAAAACCTTGTATATGTTGGTGCTTTGTCATATTTAATGAGTATTAAGAAAGATATTTTTATTGAGCTCATTGAAGAACAATTTAAAGGTAAGGAGAAGCTGATTGCGCCTAATGTACAAGCATTAGAGATGGGTTTTAATTATGCAAAAAAATACCTGGTTGATGCTTGCGATATCAAAGTTAATCAAAGAAACTTAACTGATGGAATGATCCTCACTAACGGAAATAATGCCGGCGGATTAGGTTGTGTCTATGGTGGAGCAACTGTGTGTGCTTGGTATCCCATTACTCCATCAACATCGCTTGCCGAATCTTATAAAAAATATTGTGATCAATTTCGGGTTGATGAAAAAACTGGAAAAAATAAATTTGCCTTTGTGCAAGCCGAGGATGAGCTTGCATCAATTGGAATGGCAATTGGCGCAAATTGGAATGGTGCAAGAGCTTTTACAGCAACAAGCGGCCCTGGAATATCACTCATGACAGAATTTGTTGGTTTGGCTTATTTTGCTGAAATTCCAGTAGTCATTTTTAATATTCAAAGAGGTGGTCCTTCTACTGGTATGCCAACACGAACCCAACAATCAGATATCTTGTCTTGTGCCTATGCCTCGCATGGGGATACTAAACATGTGATGTTGATTCCTTCTGATCCAAAAGAATGCTTTGAATTTGCAGCTGAGTCATTTGATATATCTGACCGCCTTCAAACCCCTGTTTTTGTATTATCAGATCTAGATATTGGAATGAACGATTGGACGTGTCCAGAATTTGAGTGGGATGATGCTAGAGAGTTTGATAGGGGTAAAGTTTTGTCTAAAGATGATCTAGATAAGATGGAATCATGGGGCAGATATCTTGATGTTGATGGGGATGGTATTCCATTTAGAACACTCCCCGGTACTCATCCTGAAAAAGGAGCCTACTTTACTCGAGGAAGCTCGCATGATGAATATGCCAGGTATGTTGAAGATGGTGAGGTTAATGCGAGAAACCTTTCAAGAATTTTAAAAAAATTTGAAGGTGCTGATAAATTTTTACCAAAGCCCATCTTCAAACAAGACATTAATGCTAGTTCAAAAGGATTAATTTACTTTGGCAGCACAGAAGCAGCAATGCAAGAGTCTCTAGATCAACTTTCTGCATCAGGCTTTCCAATAGATGCAATGAGAATACGGTCTTTTCCTTTTAGTGCTGAGGTGTGGGATTTCATAGATCAACATGAATCTGTTTTTCTTGTGGAACAAAATAGAGATGCGCAAATGAAAACTCTGATGCTATCGGAAGGAAATATCAATCCAGAAAAATTTATTTCAGTTTTATGTTTTGATGGTGCCCCAATTACTGCTGATTTTATTTCAGAGTCAATCATCGAAATTATGTCAGATAAAGATACTTCTAAAACTGCCGAGGAGATTATATGACTTATATCGTCAAACCCATTAATCATCATCCAAATCTTGAAAAAAATGCTCTTGGATTAACAAGAAGAGATTATGAGGGAACTATCTCAACTTTATGTGCTGGATGTGGCCATGATTCTATAAGCGCTGCTGTGATAGAGGCTTGTTATGATCTAAGCCTTGCCTCAGATCAAATCGCAAAACTCTCAGGAATTGGGTGCTCATCTAAATCGCCCTCTTATTTTTTAAATCAAGCCCACGGTTTTAATTCTGTCCATGGCAGGATGCCATCAGTCGCAACGGGAGCCAACCTTGGAAATCAAGACTTGCTATATTTAGGAGTCTCAGGGGATGGTGATACAGCAGGAATAGGCATAGGACAGTTTATGCATGCTGCTAGAAGACAGCTTAATATAACTTACATCGTTGAAAATAATGGGACTTACGGCCTTACTAAAGGTCAATTTTCTGCAACTAATGATCAAGGCTCAAAGAGTAAATATGGAGAAGAAAATGTATTAGCACCAATTGATCTCGCCGCAATGGCAATTCAACTTGGAGCCGGGTTTGTTGGAAGAAGTTTCTCCGGAGACAAAGATCAATTAGTCCCTCTATTAAAAGCAGCCATGAAATTTAAAGGATTTTCACTGATAGATATTATTTCTCCTTGTGTAACATTTAACAATCATGTGGGCTCAACAAAAAGCTATGATCATATAAGAGAGCATAATGAATCCGTATCAAGCCTTGACTTCGTTCCAATTGGGCAAGAAATTAAGACAAGCTACAAGGAAGGATCTAAAGTCGATCTGCCCTTGCATGATGGTGCAATACTTACACTTGAAAAACTTTCAAAGAAATATAATCCACTCGATAAAGGCTTAGCAGTACAAAGCTTAAACGAGGCTGAGAAAAATGGAAAAGTGCTAACTGGATTATTGTACATAAACCCTGAAATAAAAGATCATGCTGAAATTCTAAATATTGCTGATACACCGCTTAACCAATTTTCTGATAAAGAGTTGTGTCCAGGATCAAATAAGCTTGCAAAAGTTAATGCAAGTTTGAATTAATCAAAGCCTTAAAGTAAAAATTAAAATTTATTTTGGTCATAAGATTTATGCCGACCTACGCTGAAGCTTCTTTTGGCTAAATGTTTTGTTGACCTGCCCTGCACCCGTTTTCTCCATGATTTATAAGAAGAAGACTTTAAATTATCTTTCATTAACTGCTTCACACCTTTCTCATTCAAGCCAAACTGGACTTCAATAGCATCAAAAGGAGTTCTATCCTCCCATGCCATCTCAATAATTCTAGAAATATCTGATTGATTCATTTATAAGATTATATTTGAATTCACAAGATGCTGATTTATTTTTAGTAATAAAGAAGTATTTTCTCATCCCGTAACATAAACTATCGAAATCAAAATTTAACAAAGTTTAGTTATGAAAATTTTTTCGATAAGATCTGTGCCCGCCACTCATTGGAGTTCAGATAAACCATTAAATTTTTCACCTAAACCACTTACAATCTTCATGCTCTGCCTAGGTTTATTGTTATTTGGATTAGGCGAGTCACTTATTATTACTGCATCAGTTGGAATGAGTCCATGGACTGTTTTAGCTGAAGGACTCTCTATAACAACTGAGCTGAGTATAGGCGCTCTTACTTTTTTAATAAGTCTTGGAGTGCTATTGCTATGGATTCCATTAAAGCAACAGGCAGGAATTGGAACAATATTAAATGTAATTATTATTGCGGCAGTTATTGAATGGTCTCTACCTTACCTTCCCCACCCAGAAACTTATGCAATGCAAATATTACAGGCCATACTAGGGACATTAGTGGTTGGTATTGCAAGTGGTATATATTTAATAGCAAATCTAGGCCCAGGCCCTAGAGATGGTCTAATGACTGGCTGCCAAAGAGCAACCAATCTGCCAATTGCTTGGGTAAGAGTGTTTTTAGAGATAACTGTTATTTCTGTTGGTTGGATGCTGGGTGGAACAATTGGTCTTGCAACTGTAATCTTTGCCTTTGGAGTTGGTCCAGCAGTTTCATTAGGCCTTTATTGCATAGCCTCAATATCAAGATAATAATTTTCTTGCAAAAAAAAGGGTGCTATTAAGCACCCTTTTTTAATTTAAAAACCTGTCTTAGAAATTGTATCCAGCTTTTACATACCAGAAAGCGCCTTCGATACCATAAGGAGAAGTTTCATAATAAATTCCTCCAAGCACATTTCCAGGAACACCTTCGCCTTTAGCACCAGCTGAACCATCAATTTTAAGAGCCTCTGTATCAAATAAGTTTTGAACACCCGCTGAAAGATAGAAATTATCTGTAAGATCAATGCTCACTGATGCATCAACAGTCCATTCAGCGTCTGAAGTTGTGCCAAACCAATCAGCATGAACAGCATAATACTCACCATACATATTTGCACGAACAAATGAGCTAACCCTATCGCTCCATGTTTGAGCAACAGTGATAGTCATTCTGTCTTCAGGAAGACCTTCTTCAAGACGTCTAATTTTTGAAGCACCTGTTACAGCACCAGAGTTAGTGACTTCTGTTTCAGTATGATTCCATGCCGCACTTATGTCTGCATCAGCACCAAATAGCATAGTGCTATAAGTTGCAACTAAGTCATATCCTGTAGTTTCTGTATCAAAGTCATTAGTAAAGTAATTTACTTGGCCAATTAGTTCTGGATTAGGGATTCCAGCAGCACCCATTGCAGCAACCTGTGCAGCTGTAGGAGCAGCATTACTCGTTAGAGCAACCCTATCTTCAAGTTCAATAACAAAGAAATCAGCTGTTAATGATAAATCGCCAGCATCATAAACAAGACCAAATGATGTGTTAGTTGCTTCTTCAGGCTTTAATTGTCCAGCACCCAGCTTGAAACCTGGCAATGTTTGAGCCTGAGTTAACTGACCATCAACAAGAGTTGTTTGAGTGTTCACTACGTTAACTTGGCCTTGAGTTGGAGCTCTGAAACCTGTGCTTGTAGAAGCACGCCATGCTAGATTTTCTGAAACTTGATATCTTGCATTAAGTTTAAAGTCATTTGTATCGCCAAATGTTGAGTAGTCCTCGTATCTGAATGAACCACCCAAAAGAAGCTCATCACTTACTTGATTTTCTAAATCAACATATAAACCATAACTTCTTCTTGTGAAGGCACCTTGAGAATCAGGAGAAAATCCTGCAAATCCATGAGAGCCAACATTGAAGCCTTGAAGAGCATATTTACCAGCCTTCCAGGAAGCTTCTTCACCAGAAATTACTTCAAATGTTTCCTCTCTCCATTCAGCACCATATGCAATAGTCATAGAATCTACGACTCTTGTTAGGTCAAAGTTGAAAACTTTTTCCAGTTCAATGTATGAACCAGTGTAGAAATTACGTGGAGTATCAGGACCCATTGAAGGGTTTACAGTATTATTAAGACCAAAGTCAGCTTCATTTCTACCAACTGATCCACTTAAGTCATAAGAATGGCCGCTTAGGAAGCCATCTGTAATATCACCTCTTCTACCAATTGTAAGGGATGTATCAGTTATATTACCCAAGAATCTTGGTGTATAACCACCAGGAGCAATTTCATTAATTAAGAAACAGCTTGGATCAGCCATAATCGCATCTCTTACAGCATAATTTGAAGGATCCACTTGTCCAGAGGCACCAGTACCATATGAACATGTTCCGTCCACATTACCCACTGCTCTGTAATCACCAATTGTGAAAACCCCACTTCTGCCGTCTGGATTACGATAATAGAATCCACCATCAACATCTCTTTCAGAATAGTTACCAAACATATAAGATTCAGAACCATCGCTATTAGTGACGCCTGAGTTCATAAAAAAAGTAACATCGTCGTCAACTATAGGAGCACCCCAAATTTGACAAGGGTTTGCAACCGCTGAATTGCCACCAGCAACCAAAGAAGCACAATCAGGTCTTTGCTCACTTCTTGAAGTGTCATCAGCCTGTCTAATTTGGAAACTCGTTGTGACAAATCCATCTTGACCTAATGGCATACCATATTTACCAGCAATAGTAGTTGTGGCACCATCACCTTCAGTGTATTCACCCATTTTGTATGAAAGACTTCCGCCTTCTGATATATCATCTAAGACGAAGTTAATTACACCTGCAATAGCATCTGATCCATATTGAGCTGAAGCACCATCTCTGAGGACTTCTACTCTTTTTAATGCAATTGCTGGGATCACAGAAATATCTGCACCCTGAGATCCATCATTTACACCACCACCTTGGAATGCAATAACTGATGCGTGATGACGTCTTTTACCGTTTGTAAAAATCAACGTACTGTCAGCTGATAAACCTCTTAAATTAGCAGGACGAATCATACTGGCAGCATCACTAATAGGCTGCAAGTGGACATTCAATGAAGGAACGCTACCTTGAAGCTGCATAAGTAAATCGTCTGTACCAGTTTTACTGATATCTTCTGCACTTAAAACATCAACAGGCACTGGGGAACTAGATACTGATCTAGGCTTGCCACGAGTACCAATACTGACAACTTCTTCTACGAATTCGCTGTCTTGTGAAAATGTATCAACTGAAAGCATTGAGCTGACAGCAAACACAGTTATTAAGGATAGCTTTGAAGCTGTCCAAATGGCTCTATTTAACATAATTATCTCCCTAAGAATAGATAAAAAAAAAATTAATTTATGGTGCTTTATACACCAAATCAGCTGTTTTAGCGAATTAAAATTGGAATAAATAAAAGAAAACGTTGTAGTTATAGGCTTTGTTACAATTTATGTAACAAAAAACTAAGTGTTTAAGTGCTATTAATACTAATTATCGTTATTTAGATTAATTAGATCTATGTTTCCACCAATAGCCACAGTATTTACTGTAATGACCCTCTCATCCATGAATTGCAATAGATAATTCGGCCCTCCAGCTTTAAAACCTGAGCCTGAAAGATTCTTTCCTCCAAAAGGTTGTGTTTCAACTACAGCACCGACAATATCTCGATTGATATATATGTTTCCACTTGAGGTTTGCTTTGCAACGTCTAGAGCCTTTGCATCAATTCTGGTATGAATTCCAAAAGTAAGTGCAAAACCTTTTGCATTAATTTTTTTTAAAGAATCGATGAGGGTATCTTCAGAAAATGGCATTACATGCAAAATAGGCCCAAACTGCTCTTCATTAGGCATAGAGTTTAATTCAAGCTCAATTAAAGTTGGTGCAAGCCAAGTACCTTTTCTGGGTACAGGTTTGTTTGATGCTTGATACAAAGAGTGCCCATCAGATTCCATTTTGGTGAGATAAAGCTTTAGCTTTTTCATTGCATCAAAAGTAATAATCGGACCAACATCAGTGTGGAGTTGATCTGGAGGGCCGATCGTAAGATCATTCATGGCACCTTTTAACATTGAAAGAAGTTCTGAATAGACTTCTTGATGAACAAGAAGCAGCCTTAAAGCTGAACATCTTTGACCTGCGGAGTTAAAAGCTGAGCGCATAATATCATCGCAAGCCCTTTCTAATAAAGCGCTCGAATCCACAATCATTGCATTCAATCCTCCTGTTTCAGCAATTAATGGGATGATTTTTCCCGGTTTTAAAGATAAATTTTTATGAATCTCTTTTGCAGTATGCAAAGAACCAGTAAAGGCAACTAAATCTATAGCTTGATTCAATATAATATTCTGGCCCAAATCACCATTCCCAAGGAATAAATGGAGTGCATCTTCTGGAAGCCCTTGTTCAAAAAATAGATTAATAACTTCAAAAGCAATAATTGGAGTATGCTCAGAAGGTTTAGAGATAACTGTATTGCCGCCAGCTAAAGCAGCTGCAATTTGTCCAATTGTAATTGCCAAAGGAAAATTCCACGGACTAATGCACAAAACTGTGCCTTTTGGACCATATTCCAAAATATTATCCTCTCCAGTTGGGCCTCTTTGAGAAACAGGCTGTAAATTTGTGGCTTGTTTAGAATAATATCTCAGGAAATCAACCGCCTCTCTGATTTCATCTAGGGCATCTTCAAGTGTTTTGCCAGCTTCATGCATTAACAAATACACAAACTTAGCTTGCTCATCCTCAAGCTTGTCTGCAACAGAAATTAGGATTTTATTTCTAAATTCTATTGAGCAATTAGTCCATTGATCTGAGGGATGAATGCAATTGATATCAATGGATTTAAAATCGCAGGTTTCCACAAAACCAATAGTTTTTTCATTGCATTTGGAAGTAATTTCAATAGGTAAATTTTTTAGAGGATTGTGGGGTGATATTGAATGAGCATGAAAACTCAATTCAGAAAGTTTATTCACCTTGCTCATTAGGTTCTCAATGCAGTCCATCTCATTTAAATCAAATCCATGAGAGTTAAGACGTGGGAGATATAAATTTCTTGGCAAAGGTAAATTCGAAATATCTAAATGATCTATCTCCTCCATAATTTTGTTTCCTGGATTTTGAGCTAGCTCCATCGCTGGAATACTGTTATTTAAATATTTATTAATAAATGAGCTATTTGCTCCATTCTCTAAAAGCCTTCTAACCAAATATGGCAACAACTCTTTATGCCGACCTATAGGACAATAAATAGTTGTTTCTGGGAATCTCTTATAGGATTCTTCGCAGGCTGAATACAGCAACTCTCCCATTCCATAAAGCCTTTGGAATTCTATCTTGCTATCAGCGCTTTCGCTAAGACTCATAAGAGAAGCAATTGAGTGAGCGTTATGAGTTGCAAAACTGGCGTCCAGCCTTTCGCATTCAATAAGCCTCTTGGCTGTAACAAGATAATTAAGATCGGTAAGGTGTTTGTTGGTAAAAACAGGATAACCATTAAGCCCTTTGACTTGAGCATTTTTAATTTCATAGTCCCAATAAGCCCCCTTCACAAGTCGCACGTGCATCTTGTCTCGCTTTTTAGATAGGTTATCTAGCCAATCAACGACAGCAAGCGATCGTTTGCCATAAGCTTGAACCGCTATGCCAAGTCCAGGCCATGATTTGATTGCAGGATCTAAAGCAAGAGTATTAAATAAGTCTAGGCTTAAAGATAAGCGATCTTGCTCTTCTGCATCAATGGTTACAGCCACGCCCTTTCTTGCTGCCTCAACAACAAGATCTCTAAGCCTTGGAAGTAAGGCTTTAGCTACATTCTTACTATGTAGAGTGTCATACTGAGAATATAGTGCAGATAGCTTAATTGATATTCCATTATTTAAACTCGCATCATGATTAATCTCTGAAATTAATTGAATGGACTCCATGTAAGACTCAAAATACTTAATTGACTGCTCTTCGTTACGTGCTGCCTCTCCAAGCATGTCAAAAGAGCATGAATGAGTCTTTAGCCATTTTGATTCCTTAAGCTCTTTAATACTTTCCGCACAAACAAACTCTTTACTAAGGACTTGCATAGCTACCTGAATAGCCTCTCTGATGGAGGACTCTCCAATTTTCTTACCAAGCGCAATTAACCAATTATTGCTTACATGATTAGATGCTCGAAGAAATTCTTTTGAGAAAGTAAGACCCCAAGTTGCAGAATTAACTAGAAAACTCTCAGCCTTACCTAAATGCTCGGACCACTTTGCCGAAGTAAGTTTTTCATTAATTAAAGCGTCTCTAGTTTTAGTATCTGGAATTCGCATCAATGATTCAGCCAAGCACATGAGAGCAATTCCCTCTGAGTTGGAGAGCCCATATTGCTCCATAAAAGCATCTAATTTTGTGCGTTGATTTTTATTGCTTCGACAATATTGAATGATTGATTGGGTGTGTTGAGCTATTTCTGGATCATCTAAAAAATATGATTCTCCAAGCAAGAACTTTGCCAGTTCCTGCTCATCGGCAAACTTACCCTCGCTATTAAAGAACATAGATTTATCTTATCTAGTTCGAGTTGATATTGGCAAGAAGAAAATTAATGCTAATAAGGGGAGTGAGATGAAGGTCTAAAAATTTAGACTTCAAAAAGGAATCAAGCCCTTAGGCGGATTTTCGTTTTTTGTTTTTATAAAAAATTAGTTCTTGAATCCAATTACGTTTATTGGTTTCATACATTGTTGATTTTTCTTCAGAAAGAATAATTCTACCCCCATCCATGTCAACTCTTAGAGAGTCTGTTTTCATAACAGTTCCATCTGACAAATGAACTTCTCCAGTCATAATTCCAGCAGTATCTTCAGGATGAAGATCGGAAAAAATTTCAACTAATTCTTCTTTTTTCATATTATTTATAGCACCCTCATTTGATAACGTTGTCAATTATATACAAAAAATGTGTTTTAGGAAGATAATTTTACGTAATAATTTAAGAAGCTACTTTCTGCCAAACAAAGAACTTTGTAGCTATAAAAAAACTAAAAAATGCCCAAAAAACGATGCCAAAAAAATTAAAGTTAATCGCAAATAATGCCCCGCCATCATTTGCAATATTTCTCATGGTAGAAGCGATAACACTTAATGGTAAACCGCTAGCTATAGGCTGAATCAATCCTGGCAGATAAGAGATTGGAAAAAAAATACCAGATAAGATCAATTGCGGAAAAGTAAATAGTAATACCAATGGACGGATTGACTCTTGCGTTTTCGCAAGGCTGCCAAGAAAAAAGCCAACACACAAAAAAATAAACGCACCGAATAAAATTACACCATAAAGAGGTACAAGCCCTCCAACTATATTAATTTTTAAGAGCCCTATTGCGAGACCTAGAATCACTGAAAGCTGCATCATAATAATAAACATTCGTGCTAGAACAATTGAAATAATAAAATCCTTGGGTTGGATTGGGGTGACAAAGAGTCTTTTGAGAATTCCTCTTCTGCGATATTCAACAATATTGAATCCGCTCCCAGCGATGCAAAGATTCATCAGCATGTATGCCAAAATTCCAGGAAGTAAAAAATCAATATATCTTTGAGGTCTAGATTTAACATCTTCAAGCTGCAAAGAAAACATAGGCTCTATATTTCGAATATCCCTCTCAATAGAAAGAAGCACTGCCTCTAGAGAGTCCCTAATGGCGCCCACTTGTCTAACTTGTGATGCATCAAGCAATAATCTCAGCATTCCAGGATCTGGAAACTCATTAAAATTTTTAGGGATGATAATAATAGCCGTTTGATCTGCGGCAATTAATTCCTCTTTTAGTTCCAATTCTGAACCCTCTTTCACAAGAAAAGATTTTTCTTTTTTTACAAGTTCCACAAATTTTAATGAAAGTTCATTTTCGGACTGATTCACTAAACCTAATTTAGTGGGGTTGGGCTCACCACCAGAAAATAAAAAAATACAGGTGAAAATTAATGGAAAAAGCAAACTAAAGAAGAGCGACTGTCGATCTCGATAAAAGATCTTAATAAAGATAGAAGCTAAATGAATTTGTGGTTTAGTAAACATAATTTAGTCTCTCAACCCATGTCCAGTGAGAGCCAAAAATACATCTTCAATATTTCCTTGCGTTGGTGTCTCGTGTGGGTCTGGAGCAAAGTCTAAGATAAGTTGTTGTGGAGTATCTTGAGCAATAATCGAACCTTTATCCATAATTGCAATCCTGTTACAAAGATATTCAGCCTCTTCCATATTGTGGGTTGTTAAGACGATGGTCATACCCTCCTCGTTCAATTCTTTAACTAAATTCCAGAGATTTCTTTTTGCTTGAGGATCTAGTCCAGTGGTTGGCTCATCAAGGAACAATATTTTTGGATTATTAACCAAAGCACAAGCTATAGAGAATCTTTGTTTTTGTCCGCCAGATAAGTCATCAGGCAAAGCATGTATTTTGTTTTCTAAATCTACCTTTGCAAGCAAAGCCCTAGGATCAATTGATACAGAGTAAAGATTTGCAAAAAGAATTAAGAGATCAGATAAATTCAATCTATCAAAATATTCATTCGATTGTAGTTGCACCCCGATTATTTTTTTGACTTCATAGGGATCATTTTTAACATCAATATTGTCAACAAAAACCTCTCCATTATCAATTGCACTCAATCCCTCAAGCATCTCCAATGTTGAAGTTTTACCAGCACCATTTGGGCCTAATAAGCCAAAGATTTCACCAGCATTAATAGTAAGATTTATAGCATTTACAGCTGCAAAAGTTTTTCCTGGGTTCTCTGGATTTGGATAATGCTTCTCAAGGTTAATTGCTTTGATAATTGACATGAATTTTTTTATTTTATTGATAGGAGATGAATTGCCATCTGCGAAAAATTATTTATATGCACTTTGCTTAATTAGGGCAATATCCTCTGGATGAAGAAGGTCCTCACCAATGCTTTCTATAAATGGTTTTAAATTTTTAGCATAAGGCTTCCATCTACCCATGCCCTTTTTATTAATTGGCTGTCTAACCTGTTCTGAGCTAGCAGTTCTAACAGATCTATCGGTTTCATAGAATGATATGCAATCTTCTTCAAATGGTAAATCAAGAAAATCCAACATTCTTTTAACTTGACCTTCAAGATCCTCGATGACATCTTCATTGTTAACTCTTAATATCTTATTTGGTAATACTTTATCCCAATGATCCATAAGCTTTACATAGCTCTTGTAATAACTGCCTGCCTCAGCCAAACCATATGAAAATTCCTGCCCTTGAGCAAATAATTGCTTGAACATGCTAAAGCAGCAATCTAATGGATACCTTCTTGCATCAATAATCTTTGCATTTGGCAAAATCAAGTGAATTAATCCAATGTGCCTAAAGTTGTTAGGCATCTTGTCAGTAAACATAGGCGCGTCTTTTCTATGCATACGAGTGTCTTCAATAAATTGTTTTCCGAAGTCCTCTCTTTGCATCTGTGTTAATGAGCCCATGCTCTTTGGGTAGTTTCCTAACTTACCATAAATATCATCACCTCTAAGGCTTTGAGCTATCGATAAGATGTTTGGAAGCTCTAAGGTTCCATCGATCATTGAATGGGAGGCAAGAATTTGCTCAATAAGTGTTGAGCCCGCCCTCGGAAGACCTAAAATAAAAATTGGATCTTTTGTTTCGTGCCCTCCGCTACCTATGCTTTTAAAGAATTCTTCATCACAGATATCTATCTGTGCTTGCAGTTCGGCATCCATTCTTTCAATAGAATATTTGCTTTGATCATTTTTAATTTTGTTGCCTTGTTGTAAATGAAAAAAAGCTTCATCAAACTCATCGATAACTTCACAGCCTTGAGCTAGAGCAAAATGAAAATAAGCCTTATCCCTTAATGATAAATCAACTCTTTTCACTTGATCTCTCATACTATTTAACTCATCTGATGTAAAAGAATAGGTTTTTAGGTTTGCAAGTGAGAAGAATGCTTCGCCATGATCTGGTTTGATTTTGTAAGCATTTTGATAACTATTGATTGCTTGGTTTGTTTTTCCAAGAGTTTTTTGAGCATGACCTTTCGATGTATGTGTACTGAAATTATATGGATTATTATTAAGAATATCATCGAACATTGTGATTGCTTGCTGGTGATCACCGTTTTGCATCATTTCACTAGCTTTTTGAGCTTGATAGACAGGGTTATCAGGATATTGATCGCAAAGAATATTGACTTGCTCCATGGTTTTAGCAAATTTTTGTTTTTTTCTAAGAACGGCAGCATATTGCATTCTAAGATCGCCATCATTTGGTTTGAATTCCACTGCTTTTTCTAGCAAAAATTCTGCATCATCAAAATAACCCAATCGATTGGCAATTTCGGATAAGAGTGACATTGCATAGGTATGAGTTGGGTTCTTTTTTAGAAAGGCTCTGCACTGTCTTTCTGCTAATCCCAATCTACCTTCATTTAGTATCTGATCAATATATAGCAATGCAGGAGGTAGAGATTGAAGCTTTTCAATTTGTTGCTTGGCATGATCAGCAGCAGGTTGATTTTTATTTTTAATAAAATATTGATAAAGGAGGTTCCATGAGGAAAGCAATGCCGGGTTTAGCTCGCAGGCTTGCCTGTAATTAATTGCAGCTTTTTCTTCATTTCCCATATCTCTATTGATATGGCCAAGCTCTTGATAAGCTCTACCCATATCTGGAGCATTGAGCAACAAGGATTCAATATATTTATGTGAGTCGTCAAATCTTTTCAAATATCTAGAGGAAACAGAGGCAAGATATAAAGCATCTATATTGTCAGGATGATTATTGAGAATGATTTCAAATAGAGCTAGTGCATCTTCAAATCTATTTTCCTTGACGGCCTGCGTAGCCTCGCTTAAATCTACTGATAAAGTTGGATCATTGATATTGGATTTATCTTCTTTCATTTTTTATATAATTTTAACAAAGATAATAGATAATATTTCTTATGAAAGTAAAAAGGGAGCTTGCGCTCCCCTTTTACTTTTTATAAAACTAGACCTAGTCGTTAAAATACCTTTTGAATCTTAGCCCTACAGTAGTCGGTCTAATAATCCCTACACGCTGCCTATCAAAGACAAAGGTATTGTTAATCTCAGCTCTTTCATCAGTTATGTTGTCGATATAGGCTTCAGCCAACCAATTATCATTGGTAACTCCCCATCGAACATTCATAAAGCTGTAGCTGTCTTGAAGAGCTTTGTTTGGTTCCATAACATCAGAATAGCTATCATCTGACCATGTAAGTTGAGCTTGAAAATGTCCAGTATTACCAGCTGTCATGGCCCATTCTTTTCTAACACTTAAATTCCCTTGCATTCCAGGAGCAAATGCTAGATCTGATCCAACGATCACGTCAGTAGTTGGAACTAAGCTTTTGGTAATCTCTGTATCTAATATTGAAAAAGCACCAGACCAAACCCAGCCATCTAGATCAGGGACATAAGTAAAGTCTCCTTCAACACCTCTAATCTCAGCATCGGCCGCGTTATCAGAGAAGAACAAGTTAACAATACTTGGATCAAATACAGTTGACTGAAGACCTGTCACATCAACAGCAAAGGCACTACCATTAAATCTAAGTCGGCCATCAGCAAGGAGAGCTTTCCATCCAAATTCATAGTTTGTAACCTCATCAGATTTTACTTCAGGTTTAACTGAGTATGTTCCAGCTGCATTAGACGCGCCTACAGGTCTGTTTAATAAGCCTGGTCTAAAGCCTTCAGACCAAGTGACATAATACATAATGTCTTCAGATGGATTCCATGAATAAGTTATTTTTCCAATCGTACCATCGCTTTTAGCCTTATCTGGATAACCATTAGGGTTTCCTGGTGCATATTGAGCGGATAAATTAGATCCAAATTGCTGAGTATCGGGGTTACCAAATCCATTATAGAAAGATGAGTTAGCACTACCTTCAAAGTCGACCTCAATGTCATACCATCTAACACCCACAGTAAGTTCAGATGTTTCTGAAGTATCAAAACTTAACTCACCAAATACACCCTTTTGTTTATCCGTTCTCTTAATATCGTTAAAGAAAATTACCGGCTCACTGAATGGTCCAGCCGAGAACCAACCTGGACTTGCGTTGTTGATTGATCCAGTAACGGATGTGTCTGTTAAAGCATAGTTTGCAGCATAAGTAATGTCATTATCTACAGAACTTGGATATGTAAATAAGTTTAACTCTGTTAGCTCTAAGTCACTGAAAAATACACCAGCTGTAAGGCTAGTAGTATCATTTATTGGAGCATTAATACGGAATTCATGGGTTGTGACTTCAGTATTTGTTGTTGAATCAACCAGCAAGTTTGGTGCGCCACAGGTTCCAGTTGGAACATTGCCAGGAGCAAACTTTGTATACGTTACGTAATAATCACAAATGTAGTATGGGAGATACTGTCCTACAAAAAGATAGTCAGTGTAATCTACATCCTGATCTGTTGTTCTATCTGTATAAGCACCTGTATAAAGAACTTCAAGATCACCAATTGAACCCTTAAGAGTAAGGCTCATGTTATCAAATTCATCTTCTATAGTGTCATTAGTATATCTTTGGATTTCCAAGTCACCCAAAGTAGGATCGACAAAAAATACACCATCAGCATCTATGGTTTGATTAGCAACAGTTGCTAAAACGTCCCAATTATCGTTAATCTCATGAGCGATACTTGCTCTAAAGCCTGTGTAATCAACTGGGTTAGCATCTTCTTCAACATGAGCAAGTGCACTTAAAAGTGTAGCGCCTGAAAGATCAGCACCAGCCTGAAAACCAGCTCTTGATGAAGAAACAGGCAGACCATTTTGCCTTACGGTACCAGCCTTTCTGAAACGTGCTGATTGAGCTGCAGTAAGCGTTCCTCCAACTTGATCAATGTAACCACCTCTTCGATCACTGTAAGCTACAAATCTCATAGCTGTAGAATCACCCAAAGGAATATTGGAGACGTATTCAAATTTGCTACCATTATCACCATCAGGCATAGCTCTAGCTTCAACCTCTAGACTGCTTGATGATTCACCTATCACAGGTTTGTTGGTAATCATGCGAACAACACCAGCTTGTGAGCTAGCGCCAAATAAAGTTCCTTGTGGTCCTGATAGGACCTCAACACGCCCAACATCGGCAGCATACACATCTAAGTTTCGGCCTGGCTGACCTAATGGTTGCTCATCTAGATAAAAAGCAACATTAGGAGCTAAACCTGCAACACCTGCAGTAGTTAGGTTGGGGGTAGTAGAAGCTAGGCCTCTAATATATATAGTGCTTTGACCAGGGCCTGATCCACCAGCGGTAACACCTGGTAATTGCATTAAGTAATCTTCGAATACATTTATTCCTTTTTGCTCAAGGGACTCCTCAGTGAGAGCATTAACAGAAAGAGGAACATCTTGAAGTCCTTCAGCCTTTTTTCTAGAGGTAACAACAACCTCTTCAATGGTTGCTTGAGATTGAGCAGATATATATCCACTGTATGCAGAGGCGTTAATAATTGCCAGTGCGGAGATGGCAGATACAATCCTGCCAAAGAATTTGTCAAAAGACTTCTTATTAAAAAGTTTTTTAAGGTTTTTTGTATTACTTTTAATAGTATTTATCATGGTTCCCCCCCGGGATAAATTTTTATTTAGAGTTGATTTCCAGATTGAAAGCAGTCATAGAACCTACTTCCATAATGATATTTTCTTAAGTCGAAACTTAAGTTTTTTAAAGACATGCCTAGACCATAACAAATGAATCCATAAAATTTAAGTAAATATAGAAAAAACATGCTTTATTTTAGAAAAAATGCACTAATGCAGAGAATCTGACTCCGTTTTATGTTAAATCCTAGGAAAACTTCCGTTTTAGCAATTCTTTAAATTCGCTGCAATAGGATCAAATCACGAACTTAATCATTTAACCTCTAATTAAGAATTTTGTAAACATCAAAAATTAAATTAAGAGCAAAAATTTCACATTTTTTAAAATTGCCCTAAACTTAGCAGATTACATTTCACCATAAAATAAAATTACCCAATTAAATGTTTAAAAAAATAGCTCCTAAGCGCTTCCTTTTCTCTATATTCCTTATAACTGCATTCATCGGAATAACTCTTACCAATCTCAAAGAAGCTGATCAATTATTTGCTGAAATTCAAACTCAAATTTCTGATAGCTTAGGCTGGCTTATTATCTTGCTTACTAATGGTTTTTTGATTTTTGTTATTTATTTGGCTTTCAGTAATCATAAAAAACTCATTCTAGGCGGGCCAGATGCTAAACCAGAGTTCTCTCGAGTAAATTGGATAGCCATGCTTTTTAGTGCTGGCCTAGGTGTTGGATTGTTATTTTATGGGGTAGCTGAACCCATCATGCATCTTAGCTCCGATGCAATCCATAAAGAAGGTGCCTCTTTTTCAGACAAGGCAAATCTTTCAATGAACCTTGCCTATTTGCACTGGGGATTTCATGGTTGGGCAATTTATGGGGTTGTTGGATTATGTTTTGCATATTTTGCATACAACAAAAAACTACCCTTTCGCGTCAGTTCTTTTTTCTCTGGCCCTCTAACAAAAAATATATGGGGAAGAGTATCTTTAGATGTCATAGCAATTATTGCTACAATATTTGGCATAGCCACATCACTGGGACTTGGGGCCAATCAAATTAATTCTGGCCTTAGTTACATGGGCGTTATTGAGGGCAGTTTTGTCAATACTGTTGGAATTGTGATTCTAATAACTCTTATGGGTCTAGCAAGCGTTGTTTTGGGTTTGAAGGTTGGTATTAAGATTTTGTCTCAAATAAATATCGTTTTATGTATTATTTTTCTTTCATTCATTTTTCTTACTGGACCAACAAGTTATATCTTGGATGGGCTAGTTCAAAATTTAGGCTCTTATGTTCAAAAATTATTAAGTCTATCTACCAACACGCAGGGTTATTCAGATTCCTCATGGCAAAATGCATGGACGCTTTATTACTATTCTTGGTGGTTCGCATGGTCTCCGTTTGTAGGATTGTTCATTGCAAGAATATCTTACGGCAGATCAATTCAGGAATTTCTTATAGGCGCTGTGCTTGTTCCTACCTTTATTGTGTTTATTTGGATGGGTGTCTTTGGTAATGCGGCTATCTACCAAGAATTTATTGAACCAACATCTCTTAGTACGGCCATTAACAATGATATAGCTATCTCGTTGTTTATCTTCTTAGAGCAATTTCCTTTTTCACAACTAATCATGTGGCTAGCAATTGTAATAATCTTAACTTTTTTTGTTACCTCATCTGACTCTGGAGCTTTGGTAACATCGATGTTAACTGCCGCCAAGAAAGAAAATTTTAAAGATGAGCCGCCAATGATTTTGCGAATTATTTGGGCATTATCACTTGGTGTAATATCTATTGTACTTTTAGCTGGAGGCGGCATAGGCGCCCTCCAAACATCTGTCATAGTTACCGGGGTCCCTTTTGCAATTTTGGTTTCCTTTGCAGCAAGAAGTCTCTTAAAAGATCTAAATAAATGATCTCTGAGACAGAAAAAAATAAAGAAATTGCAATTAAATTTTTTGGGGCCTTAAGCTCTGGTGCTGAAACCTATTTAGATTTTTACAATGATGATTCAATTATTTGGACTGCTGGTGATAATGCCATTGGCGGCACAAGAACTAAAAAGGAAATTATAGATTTTGCTCAGGGTATTCTTGCTGCTTTTCCAAATGGCATAATATTTAATATTACGAGCATTACTGCTGAAAATGAGAGAGTGGCTGTTGAAGTACAAGGTGAAGCAATCCATGCTTCAGGAGAGCCTTACAACAATCAGTACCATTTTTTGCTAAGAATCAAAAATGGAAAGATAGTCGAGCTTAAAGAATATATGGATACTCAATTAGCTGCAAAAATCCTCCTTGGCGAGTAAAATTTAGCCACTCATTCAATCAAAAAACCTGCTATAAAAGAGAATTTTTTTTAATAGCATTTTTTTAAAATAATGTTCAGTTTTTATACAAAAAAACGTACAAAAAAATAATTAAATAAAGATTGGACAGTTATATATACAAGGCTTATTATCAAAAGTTAGAAAGATTTTTTTTTGTTAATTTATAAAGGCTTTTTATGTCTAATCAATCCTCTAAATTTCCCTCAGAAGCAGAAGTAGTTATCGTAGGGGTTGGAGGTATTGTCGGGTCGATGCTTGCATATTGGCTCGCAGACCTTGGACAAAAAAATATCGTAGGTCTAGAAAAATCTACCATTATTCCTTCAGACATTGCATCAACTGCTCACGCTTCAGACTTTGTCTATAATACAACTCATGACAAGTTAGGTTGTTGGGCAACTAACTTCAGTAGAAAGTTTTATGAGGACAACGGCTTCTTTTTAAAAAAAGGCGGTCTAGAAATTTGCCGTAAAGGTGATGATGCTCGTTGGGAAGAACTCAAGCGAAAAGTTGAGTCAGGCAAAGCCTTTGGAACTAATATTAGGCTAATTTCTGCATCTGAAGCCAAAGAAAAATTTCCTTTATTGGACGAGGAATCAATTCGGGGTGCCATGTGGGATCCAGATGCTGGTCTAGTTACCCCCCGCTCTCAAGATGTTGTTAACTTTGCTGTCGAGACTGCTAAAGAAAAAGGTGCCTTGAAAACATATACCGACACTCCAGCAACAGGTTTTGAAATTGAGAATGGAAGAGTAGTAGGAGTAAAAACTGACAAAGGAATCATCAAAACTAAGAAGGTTGTAATTGCATCAGGAATCTGGGGACCATTAATGGGTGATATGGCCGGTGTACCAGTGCCGCTCATGCCAGTTGAACATCCTTTGCTGTTTTTTGGACCTCTTCCAGAAATACAAGGTACAGATGAATTGCTTGTTTATCCATTGCTTCGTGACCAGGGCAATTCAGCCTATGTAAGAGACACTGGCAGGCTTCATGGTGGAATGCTTGAATGGGGCTATTACGAAGATAAAGAGCCGAGACTGGTTGATCCAGAGGATATTGGAAACCCGGAAAAAACTATGATATCTGATTCTATGAGATACCTTGACCTTGAAGAAGTTGCTGAACCTTTAGAGAAAGCCTTTGAAACCACACCAATACTTAATGAGTTGGGCTGGGATGAAAAAAGCTCATTCAATGGCCTGCTTTCTGTAACTCCTGATGCTGGATCTTTAATTGGCGAAAGTCCTGAGGTTAGAGGCTTCTGGTTGTGTGAAGCAGTTTGGGTGAAAGACGGTCCTGGGTGCGCAAGACTATGCGCTGAATCAATGATGCATGGTAAAACTCAAGTAGATATGCATGCTTTTGACATTGCTAGATTTTATCCTGCTCAAAAAGAAAAAGAGTTTGTTAAGACGCGATCATTTGAAAATGCTCAAACTATCTACACCCCTGCCGTTCATCCAAGAGAGCCCTATATTAGTCATAGGGAGCTTTATGTCAGTCCTTTTTACGAGAGAGAAAAAGAACTTGGGGGGTTTTTTGAAAATGAGGTTGCGGGCTGGGAGCGTGCTCTGGCTTATAAAAGCAATGAGCAAAAACTAGATAAGTATTTAGAAGAGATTCCTGTAAGAGAAAACGAATGGGATCGTCGCCACGTTCCCTATGAAATAGCTAATGCTGAACACCTTGCCATGAGTGATTCAGTCGGCATGATAAATCTCTCACACTTCCCTATCATGGATATTCATGGACCAGATGCAGAGCGAATGCTGGAATATCTTTCTATAGCTAAAGTGGGTGGCAATACCCCTGAAGGACGTATGATTTATACCAATTTCTTAGATGAGGATGGCGGTGTCCATGCTGATCTAACAATATCCCGATTAGGTGCAGACCGGTATAGAGTGGTGACAGGTGGCGCAGATGGCAATCGAGATTGGGTGGCATTACGCAACTATCGAGACGATATGGGGCTCAATGCTGATATTAATATTCGCACCCACGATATTGTAACTTTGGGCCTCTGGGGTCCACAGGCTAAAAATGCTCTTGGTAATTTTGTTGATCCCAATGAATTAACCATAGAAAATTTTCCCTTTGTGGCTGCAAAAAATTTAACCCTCAATTTATCTGGGGGGAAGAAAATTGATGTTTGGGCATCGCGTATTTCTTACGTTGGTGAAAGTGGCTGGGAAATTTATTTAAATAATGATTCTGAGGAGGGTTTAGCTCTTTATGACTCGCTGTTAGAAGTTGGGGTTGTTCCAGTTGGTATTGAAACTTACGCTAATAGTCGAAGGCTAGAAAAGAGTTTTAGACTTCAAGGCGCAGATCTAGAAACTGAATATAATGCCTGTGAATCTGCTATTGAAAGACGTCTAGTCAAAGAAGCTGATTTTCATGGTAAAGCAGCCCATCTTGTACATCGAGAAGAAGACCCCAGCGCAATTCTATGCACCATGACATTAGATAATCTCAATGCATCAGGTGTAGGGGACCGTTATCCGGTTGGGTCATCGCCCATCATAGATCCAGATACTGGAGAGGTGCCGGTAGACAGCAAAGGTCGAAGATCTTACTCAACAGGCATGTCTTATTGCCCATCAATCAAAAAATTTGTTGTGATGGGTTATCTACCTAAAGATATAGCCAAACAAGGTAAATCACTTTCACTTGAGTACTTTAATGAAGACGGTGATGGAGTGTATCCAATGACAGTTCAAATAGTCGGCAAAGGGTCTTTATACGATCCAAATAATGAGAGGGTCCGATATTAAAATAATTTCAATGTAATAACTTAAAGGGGGAAAAGCAATGAAACATCCAAACCATCCTAGCGTCGATCAAAGCGATCGAGTGGTACCATATAATCTTAGGCAAAGTGGCCGAACGCCTACCGAGCTTTTGATCTCAACCAGAGTAAGAAAGTCGCCTTTTTGGCATTTATCTCATGAAGCGGGTTGCTGGAGAGCAACTGTTTATAATCGTATCTATCATCCAAGGGGGTATGTCAGACCTGAGGACGGTGGCGCCATGGTTGAATATGAAGCTTTGGTCAATCGAGTAACTATGTGGAACGTAGCTGTTGAAAGGCAGATATGCGTTAAAGGGCCTGATGCAGAGGCTTTTACTGATTATGTGATAACTCGAGATGCAACCAAAATTGAGCCAGGTAATGGTAAATATGCAATCTTATGCAACGATAAAGGGGGTATTTTAAATGATCCTGTCTTGTTGCGAATAGCAGAAGATGAATTTTGGTTTTCTATTTCTGATAGTGACCTCTTGCTTTGGCTTCAAGGTGTAAATATCTCCAAAAAATATGATGTCATGATTGATGAGATTGATGTGTGTCCTTTGCAAATCCAAGGCCCACTATCGGAAGATCTAATGGCTAAACTAGCTGGTGAAGAGCTCAGAGAAATTCCTTATTACGGTCTCATGGAGACTAAAATTGAAGGCGCTGATGTTGTTATTAGTCAAACTGGTTTTACCGGCGAAAAAGGCTATGAAATATATGTCCGTGATGCGCATGAGAATGCTGAAATTATTTGGAATGCAGTTCTTGAGGCTGGAGAAGAGTTTGGCCTTATGGTTATTGCGCCTGCTCATCATCGTCGAATTCAAGCTGGCATTTTATCCTGGGGTCAAGATCTAGACCATGAGACTTCTCCATTCCAAGTTAATCTTAGTTATCAGGTTCCAAGAAACAAAGAAGCTGATTACATTGGTAAAGAAGAGCTAGAAAGACAACGCGCTGTAATTGATGCAGGAGAATTTCCATTCAAAATGCGAATGGTTGGTATGATTTTTGGTGGAAAGGAAGTCACTGATTATGCGCCTGATTTTTGGTTAATTGCTGATCAAGATGGCAATGATATGGGTTATGTAACTTCACCATGGTGGTCACCAGAGCTGGAAACGAACGTAGCTTTGGGCTGGGTGCCATGGACATCATCAGAGATTGGTACCAAATTACAAGTTAGGCTGCCTGATGAGTACTCTGAATCTTCTGGGGTTGCTGTTGAGGGTGAAGTAGTTGACGTACCATTTAGAGAATCTGTGAATCCAAATAAGCGAGAAGTCCAAAAAGAAAAAGGGTTAGATTACGCAGACTAAAAGAGTCAAGAGATCGGTTTCTAGAAGCCGATCTCTGCTTATTTCCTCTCATGCCAAGGCAGATCGACAGTTGTTGCTATCAAATCTTTTTCAGGTGAAGCAATAACAATTTCCTGACCGCTTTTGGCATGTTCAATATCTAAAATTGTATAGCAAATATTTTTGTCTAATCTTGGTGAATAAGCCATGGCATTCATAGACCCAACTTCTTTACCATCAATAAAAACAGGCCAGTGATCAGCGTTAGAATCCTCTATGGGATCGCCATGAATCTCAGCTCCCAGCAATTTTTTTGTGGGACCGTTTTGGCGGATTAAACGTAAAGCTTCTTTACCGATAAAATCATCCTCTTGATCAAGATCAACCAACCAATCCAAACCAACTTCATAAGGGTTATTAGATCTATCAATATCTGCTAAATAGCTCAAAATTCCTCCCTCTAATCTAAGTATTATATTTGGCCCACCTGCACTTATATTAAAATCCTGCCCTGCTTCCCAAAGAAGCTCCCATAGTTCATTTCCTTTGGAGCCATCTTGCAAGAAAAGCTCATAACATAGCTCCCTGCTATAGCCCATTCTCGCAATGACCATGGGAATTCCTTCGTGAGTGACTTGCTTGAATTTGTAAAAACCTAAATCGTTTACCCAGTCTCCAAAAACCTTTGACATTAATTTAGAAGAATCTGGTCCTTGAACTTGAAGTGGTGAGACATCAGGCTCATCAATCTCTACATCAAATTTATACCCTGCTGCTATCCCCTGCGCCCATAGTAAAGAGTCCCCATCTGAGACAGAAAACCAGTAGTGATTTTTATCTAACCTCAGCATAACCGGATCATTTAAAAAGCACCCTTCAAAATCCAGAAGCGGTGTATACATTGCCTGCCCTATTGCACATTTTTTAATATTTCTAGGAGTTAAAAACTGCGATAAAGCCTCGGCATCAGGGCCCTTGATTTGAATTTGTCTCTCAACCCCAACATCCCAAAGCTGAACACTGTTTAGCAAGTTTTTATAGTCTTGGATTGTTCCTTCGTAACTTATTGGCATATACATGTGGTTGTATACAGAATATGCCTGAGCTCCATATTTTATGGTCGAATTAAAGTAAGGTGATTTTCTTACTCGAGGGCTGAAAACTACTTTAGAAGTCTTGTACATATGAGAATGCTATCATTCTTTTTTTTGATCTCAAATAGATAAATTAAGCTTTTATCTGCACCACTTTATAGCGCGTTTTGATCATGCATTTCTGCTACCCAATCAACTGTTTTTTTTATCCCTCCGATTGGAAAAAAATGAACTTTCTTAATGTTTAAGTTAGGGTCCTTGGATTTATGATCAGATAGATCTTGAAGAATTTTTGTTGGCTCGTATGGCAATAGGAGCTTGGTTAAATCTTTTGCTCTTTTAGTGAGAACTTTCATGGAAGCGCCTATCCCACATTCAATTGAAAATTTTAGCAATGTTTGAAGTTTTGCTGGACCAGCAATACCAATATGGATGGGAATATCAATTCCATCTTTTTTTATATTGTCTGCCCATTGCTTTACGACATCTGCCTCAAAACAAAATTGAGTTGCTATTGCCATCGAAGCATCTGTTCTTTTTGAAAATTCCTGTTTCCAGGAAAGAGCCTCTGAGACATTTTTAATACCTCCATCAGGGTCTATATCTTTGCACCCCTCAGGATGTCCAGCTATATGAAGTCTTTTAAACCCAGCTTTATCAAACAGACCTGATTCAATCAATTGAATAGAAGAATCCAAACTGCCTATAGGTTTTGTTGAGCCACCTGCAAGCAAAAGGGCCTCATCAACTCCAGCTTCGTTCTGGTACATAGAAATCCAGTCATAGAGCATGGCCTTGTTTTTAATCATTCTAGCTGGAATATGAGGCATAACTGTAAAGCCTTCATCATTTAGTCTTTTGGCTGTGGCAATCATTGCTTCAATATCTTCATTTTGAATATGAGCTATGTACACCCTAGTATTTTTAGGTAAAACCTCAGCAAAAGATTCGATCTTTGCTGCAGATCTTGGAATTACCTCAATGGAATACCCAGATATAAAATCATGAAAATGTGTGTTACCAATATTGCTCATATGAATAATTAGTAAGTAATTTATTGCCTTAAATCATTGAAAGTGAAATATTTTCTTTTCATTAATTGGTTATAAATAATTGCAAATAAAACAATAAAAGCTGCTCCGGCTGCTACAGGAATCATTAGGAAACCGAACCCTTTTGCTCCTAGAATTGCAATAATTGGATTAGCTCCAGCTGGGGGATGAACGGTCTTAGTTGCCATCATTAAGAATATTGCCAACCCAACTCCAAGCCCAACACTAAAAAAAGAAAAACCCAGAATTGCATATATAAAAACTCCTGAAAAAGCAGAGATTATGTGGCCAAAAAAAACATTTTTAGGGTGAGCTAAAGGGCTTTCATGAACAGCCATTACCAAAACCATACTTGCGCCAAATGGAGGGATTAACCACAAATTACTTGCATCATAAGAATTTAGATATGCAAGCGCAGAAATACATAAAAATGCTCCAAAACCTGAAATGAGATTATTTTTCATAATAGATTTTCAATCCGTATTAAAATTCGATAACAGAGCGAATACTTTTTCCTTCATGCATTAGATCAAATGCTATATTTATATCCTCAAGAGGCATTTTGTGAGTAATGAGTTCATCTATATTAATTTTTCCATCCATATACCAATCAACTATTCTAGGGACATCTGTTCGACCTCTTGCACCCCCAAACGCCGTTCCTTTCCATGAACGACCAGTTACAAGTTGAAAGGGTCTGGTCGATATTTCTTTACCAGCGCCTGCCACCCCAATGATACAACTTTCACCCCAGCCTTTGTGACAGCACTCCAGTGCTTGACGCATGACATCAACGTTCCCAATGCACTCAAAACTGTAATCAACTCCACCACCCGTCATATCAATAATATGCTCAACTACATTCTCAACATTATTGGGGTTAATAAAGTCAGTCATGCCAAATTTAGTTGCAATGGAAGCACGAGAATCATTCAGATCTATTCCGATAATTCTTGATGCGCCAACCATCTTCGCACCTTGAATAACATTGAGACCAATACCTCCTAGTCCAAATACTGCTACCGTGGATCCTGATTCAACACCCATAGTGAAAGCCACAGCCCCTATCCCTGTTGTTACTCCACAACCGATGTAACAAATCTTATCAAAAGGAGCATCTTTTCTAACTTTGGCTAAAGAAATTTCAGGAAGCACTGAGTAATTAGAGAATGTGGAGCATCCCATGTAATGAAGAATAGGTTTGCCATCAAGAGAAAATCTACTTGTGCCATCGGGCATAATACCTTTGCCTTGTGTTTCTCTAACTGCCTGACACAAATTAGTTTTTGGATGCAAGCAAAATTCACATTCGCCACACTCAGCTGTATAAAGAGGTATGACATGATCACCAGGTTTTAAGCTTTTAACCCCCTTCCCAACCTCAACCACAATACCAGCACCTTCATGACCCAAGATTGCAGGGAAAGCTCCCTCAGGATCTTCTCCAGATAAAGTAAAGGCATCTGTATGGCATACGCCAGTTGCTTTCATTTCAACCAGAACTTCGCCAGCCTTTGGTCCTTCGAGATCAACTTCAATAATTTCTAAAGGCTTGCCAGCTTCAAAGGCAACCGCTGCTCTGGTTTTAATCAATCTTTATCTCTCTCTTATTAAAATTAAAAAATATAGTTTTCTCTACTTTTTAAACTTAGCTGCTTCTTCAGAACCGCCTGTTGCAGTTCCTTTGGTATAAGAGTGAGCTCCCATGCCAGCAAGATCGCCATCCTGAACAATGAGATACGGATTCCTAATTTCTTCTCCATCAAAGAAACACTCTAATATTTCTCTCACGCCATCTGCATATCTTGTTTGAGCTGATAAAGAGGTTCCTGAAGTATGTGGAGTCATGCCGTGATGTGGCATTGTTCTCCAAACATGATCATTAGGAGCTGGTTGAGGGAACCAAACATCTCCCGCATAACCACTTAATTGACCTGACTCTAAAGCCCTGACAATTGCATCTTTGTCACAAATCTTTCCTCTAGCAGTATTGATTATGTATGCACCAGGTTTACATTTAGCTATCAACTCATCGTTAAACAAATGCTCTGTTTCTGGATGTAAAGGGCAACTGATATTTATGACATCACAAGCAGCAACTAAAGACTCTACAGAGTCATGATAGGTTAAGTTCAACTCCGCTTCTTTGTCAGAGCTTAGCCTATGCTTATCAAAGTAATGGAGATGCACATCGAATGGATGCATTTTTCTAAGCATGTCATAACCGATTCTACCGGCAGCAATTGTGCCTATGTGCATTCCTTCCACATCATAAGATCTTTGGACTGCATCAGCTATATGCCAACCCCCTTCATTCACTATTCTGTGCTGGTTATGATAATCCCTTACCAATGCAAGAATCATCATAACAATATGTTCTGCAACTGACCTTGAATTGCAATAGGTTACTTCAACAACATCAACCTTATGATCCATGGCGGCTTGTAAATCTACATGATCAGAGCCAATACCAGCTGTAATGGCCATTTTTAAGTTAGGTGCACTCTCCATTCTCTTCCTTGTCAGGTAATAAGGCCAAAAAGGTTGAGAGATCACAATATCTGCATCTACCAATTCTTTATCTGCAGTACACCCATCAGCATCCTTGTCAGATGTGACAACGAGGGTATGTCCTCTGTCTTCTAAAAACTTCCTCAAGCCCAGTTCACCTGATACACAACCAAGCAATTCTCCCGGGATGAAATCTCTTCCCTTAGGACTTGGCAATGTCATGCCATCAGGATATTTTTCAAGTTTTGGTAATTCCTTTAACGGGTAACTTGATGGCATCCCGCCCTTTGGGTCGTCATATAAGACACATAATATTTTCATTTTTCTCTCCTCTTAAATTAAATTTCTAGAATAATCCTTGAATTAATCCCTCCCCATCAACATCTATATTTTCTGCAGCAGGCACTCTTGGTAAGCCTGGCATGGTCATAATGTCACCACACACAACAACAATAAATTCTGCACCTGCAGATAATCTAACTTCTTTGATTGGCACATCATGTCCTGACGGAGCACCCATCAATAATGGGTCTGTTGAAAAACTATATTGGGTCTTTGCCATACATATGGGGTAATCCCCAAACCCATCATCCTCTAATTTCTGGAGTTGATTGCGAACTTTTTTATCAGCAATTATTTCAGCAGCACCATAAATATTTTGAGCTATATGTTGCGTTTTATCCCAAAGAGACATTTCATTGTCATACAAAGTTTTAAACTCAGCTGAATTTGAATCAGCAATCTTCACAACCTCTTCTGCAAGGTCAGATGCACCTTTGCCACCTTTTTCCCAATGAGAAGAAATTTTGCATTCAATACCAATTTTTTTGCAAAAATCGATTATTGCAGCATGCTCTTTTTCTGTGTCGGTGATGAAATCATTGATCGCAACCACAACAGGAACACCAAATTTTTTAATATTTTCAATGTGCCTTTTTAGATTCTTGCAACCCAAGGTAACAGCATCAACATTTTCAGATCCAAGATCATCTTTTTGAATGCCTCCATGCATCTTTAACGCTTTGGTAGTAGCGACCAAAACAACAGCATCTGGTTTCAATCCTGATTTTCTGCACTTAATATCAAAAAATTTCTCTGCGCCCAGATCTGCTCCAAATCCAGCCTCTGTTACGACGTAGTCAGCAAGTTTTAAAGCTGTTTTGGTTGCAATAACTGAATTACAGCCATGCGCTATATTGGCAAATGGTCCGCCATGAATAAATGCTGGATTATTTTCAAGGGTTTGAACGAGGTTGGGCTGAAAGGCATCTTGTAATAATGCAATGATAGCTCCGTCAGCATTGAGCTGTTTTGCTCTTACTGGCTCATTGGATTTGGTATAGCCAATAACTATATTTCCAATTCTTTTTTTCAGATCATCTATATCTGATGCCAAGCAAAACACAGCCATAATCTCTGATGCAACAGTGATGTCGAACCCACTTTGTCTAGGTATTCCATTACCAGTTCCACCTAGACCACATGTAATGTCCCGCAATGATCTGTCATTCATATCAACCACTCTTTTCCAAGTAATTCTCCTAGGATCAATATTTAATTGATTGTCCCAATGGATGTGATTGTCGATCAAAGCAGATAATAAGTTATGAGCTGCGCCAATCGCATGAAAATCGCCAGTGAAATGAAGATTAATATCTGTCATAGGAATGACTTGGGCAAATCCTCCACCAGCAGCACCGCCCTTCATACCAAAACATGGACCCAAGCTTGGTTCCCTAAGACAAATCATTGCTTTTTTACCAATGTGACAAAGCCCATCTACCAAACCAACACTAGTGGTTGTTTTACCTTCGCCAGCTGGTGTGGGTGAAATGGCAGTAACTAAGATTAATTTGCCATCTTTATGATCTTTTAGTTTCTCAGGAATGATTGAAAGATTAACTTTGGCCTTATATTTGCCATATTGCTCAAGATACTCATCACCAATACCGACTTTAGCAGCAATGGTTTCAATCGCATTGATTTCAGCCGCTCTGGCTATATCTATATCAGTTTTCACAATGAAATATCATCCTCCATACCACCAAATTGGTGCAACAAACAATATTTAACACTTAATAGTTACACAAAAAACATTTCTATGCACTCGTTGTTTTCACAAATATAAAAGCGTATTAATTATCAATAGAAAGTAATTTCAAGTAAGTAATAGCTAATTTTAAAATTTATTAATTTTTATGATAAATTCATAAACGCGTATGAGCTTTTTTCAAAATCTACTTTCATCAATAATGGAGCGGTCGCTGCTAAAAAGTAGCTATTTTCGCTCAAAGGATTTTGGCATTCTCCATGAAGATATCAATAAAGCTTTGGAGTCTGTTATGTCCAAAAGTGGAGAGATCTCATCTTTGGTATTTGCAGAACATCTATCAAGTTTGATAGAAGCTCTCAATGATGAGGAATTTATCGAGTTCTTTGAAACTCTTCATGCAAAATATGATTTAGATGCAGAGGCTTTGCTTCGAGCATCAAATGAGTATTCTAAAAAGAAAACTCAAAAAAACTTAGAACTCATTTTTCAAGCCTCTGAGCCCCAATGGGTGAAGCTATTTAAAAGACTAAATACAGTCTCAGAAGGAACTCTCAGATTGGTTCGGCTGAGAGAAAGAATTAGATCTTTGAAGCAAGCAAGCCCAAGTCTTGAATTCTTCGATAGAAGTCTCTTAAAGCTATTTAAACATTGGTTCAATCCCTCATTTTTAGTCCTAGAAAGCATAGACTGGTCCACTCCTGCCAATATCTTAGAAAAAATTATTGCTTATGAAGCTGTCCATGAAATTAACTCATGGGATGATCTCAGAGCGAGGCTGGCACCAGAAGACAGAAGATGCTTCGCTTTTTTTCATCCTCTTATGCCTAATGAGCCTTTGATTTTTGTTGAAGTAGCTCTCAGCAACAAAATACCAAATACCATCAATGAAATTATTACCATTGATAGAAGTGTTACTCTTAACCAAGACATTAATACGGCAGTTTTCTACTCTATTTCAAATTGCCAAGAGGGTCTTTCAGGCATTTCATTTGGTAATTTTTTAATTAAGCAGGTTGCGCATAAACTCAAACAAGAAAACGATGGCTTGGATAAATTTGTAACGCTTTCACCTGCTCCGAGCTTTGTTCGGTGGCTTGAAGAAAACTCAATAAACTTAGACTCAGATGAAGACATGCTGCTTAAGCAAGCTCTAATTTATCTGACCACTTCTGACCGAGAAGATGGGCTGCCTAATGATCCTGTAGCGAAATTTCATTTGGGCAACGGAGCTATCTTAGAAAGGATAAATTTAAATGCTGATCTATCCTCCAAAGGGTTAATGCAATCAAAAGGAGTCATGGTCAATTATTTATATAACCTAGATACTTTAGAAGAAAACCACGAATTGTTTTTTAAAACAAAAGAAGTTAAGCAATCAGACGCAATTAAAAGTTTAAGAAAAAAGCTTCAAATATAATTATTAAAGATCTTAATTAATCTCTATTTTCTCTGCGCCAAGTTTCAGGCTCTTGAAATTCTCCACCCCACATTCCAGCCTTAACTTTTTTAGCAAAGTTTTGTTCTTGTTCATATCTATCTGAATATCTTAAATAGGCTACTGCCATGCCAGATTTCACCATTTCAGCTTGCAAGTCCATTTCTCCTACATAACAGATCCCCAATGTTCTACCATACCTGTCTTTGCCCTCATCAGTACATCTGACTGTTTGATTATTAATTAGCTGCTTAAGTTTCTCTGTTGCTGCATTGCCACATTCCCACTCTTGACCCACGCCATCTATGCAAGTTTGAGTTTTACCAAAAAAATAACTTTCTGGGGCATCAATTCCAGTGAATCTAATTCTAATATCATCTATCACAATAGTATCTCCATCAGTAATTTCAGGTTTGCCAATGATGTCAGTGCTTTGATCAAAGGCAAGCTCACTAACAATTCCAAAGGAATAAGTTGAAAGAAGAATTAAAGGAAGGAGGATACTTTTCATAGCTATAAATATACAATAATTTTAAATACATATTATGAAGATAAGATGACAAAAAATGAACAGCTAGTGCGCGATGCCATGCAAATAATATGGAATGAGTGCGATGTCTCTAGGGTCAATGAGTTCTATTCTGATAATTTTGAGGCTGACTATCCTCACACAGACTGGGGTAATGGTTTGGAGGGTCTATGTAATCTGGCAACTCAGGTTCACAGCGATCTTCCGGGTTACACAGAAAATATTGACCAACTGATCGATGCTGGAGATAAAATTATTGTTATTTTATCAATTAATGGCTCACACCCGGTAAGCGGTGATGAAATTAGCTTTAGAGATGTAACTGTTCTCACAATAAAAGATGGCAAGATTGTAAATCAACGAGGAGTTGGAGATCTATTAACCCTTTATGAAAAGCTTAATATGATAACTCTTACTTCGAATACTCAATAATGAAAAATTTTAAAGAAAAAGTAGCAGTAATTACTGGAGCCGGTTCTGGCATGGGAAGATATTTGGCTGTGCTCCTTGCAAAAGATGGGGCTGATGTCTGTGTCTGCGATGTAAATGAAGAAACATTGAACGAAACGGTGGCTATGCTCAGAAAATACAATATTTCAGTTTCTTCTCATCTTTTAGATGTCTCTGATAAAGAGTCAATAGAAGCATTGCCTCAAAAAGTAATAGATCAACATGGAAAAGTAGACTTAGTATTTAATAATGCAGGTGTTACAACTGGAGCTCATTTTAAAGACATGGATGAAAATAATTGGGATTGGGTCATGGGCATTAATTTTGATGGAGTTGTTAACAGCACAAGGGCTTTTATACCTCATCTAATAAATAACACTGAGGCGGCAATTGTTAACACGTCATCAATCTTTGGAATGGTGACCGTACCCGGACAAACTGTCTATCATGCTACTAAGTTTGCTGTGAGAGGATTTACAGAAAGTCTTGCACTAGAGATGGCGCAGACAAACCCTAATTTGCAAATACACTGTGTTCACCCAGGGCATATTGGAACTAATATTGCTGCTACGGCCAGAATGAGTGATGAAGATTTTGAAAGCACTCAACCACGATCATCAATCTTCACAAAGAATGCCCCGAAAACACAACAAGAAATGGGGGAATTATTTAGAGAAGGAGGTATGCATCCAAGCAAGGCTGCACAAATTATTCTTAATGGGGTGAAAAAAAATAAGAGTAGGATTTTTATTGGGTTAGATGCAAAACTCTTAGATCTTTCACAAAGATTATTTCCCAAACATTATCACAAGACATGGCTTTTCTTTATTCCTTTTCTGACTTTTTTTAGAAACAAAAAACCATTAAAGACAGTAGACTAATTTTTTTTGTATGGAGTAAGATTGAATCTTGCTGAATTTTTAGGAGACCCCTGTATGCATAAAAAAATACCTTTATTACTTCTTTTATCTACATCATTGGTAATTTCTGCTGACCATCATGCTTTGAAAGGCGATAAATCAAACAAAGAAACAAAGAAAATGGAAATGGAAAAAAGAGGAATGTGGAAACCTGAAGACTGCAAAAAGATAAGCCAAACCTCTGGTGCGTATCTTTATTTTTCAGGTGAAGCTTTTAAAAAACGCTCTTCCCTTGAGAAAGATGGAAATCAAATTGATGCTGAAAAAGCATTCTCAGAAGCTAGGGCATTAGCAGAACTTGCTGCAAACTTTGCAAAAAATTTTGAAGCATATTGCAAAAAACAATAGAGTTAAATGAAATATAGAAATCTAGGCAAATCAGGATTAAAAGTTTCGGAGCTATCATTTGGGTCTTGGGTTACGTTTAATAAACAAGTAGATAAAAATTTAGCCGAAAGAATGTTTGGAACTTGCTTAGAAGCTGGTATTAATTTTTTTGATAATGCCGAAGGATATGAAAGAGGAGAATCTGAAGTGGTAATGGGCAAGGCGCTTAAAGCGCTCAGCAATCCTCGGGACTCATATTGTGTATCTTCAAAAGTATTTTTTGGTGCCAAAGAAAACCCCTTGCCAACACAAATAGGGCTTAGCCGAAAGCATATTGCGGAAGCTTGCCATCAAGCTTTGAAAAGGTTGCAGGTTGATTATTTAGATCTATATTTTTGTCATCGAGCGGATCCCGAAACTCCTATTAGCGAAACTGTTTGGGCAATGCATAATCTCGTAACACAAGGGAAAATACTTTATTGGGGTACATCAGAATGGAGTGCAGAGGAAATTATAGAAGCTTATGAATTTGCTTACTCAAATCACCTGACTCCCCCATCTATGGAGCAACCTCAATACAATCTTCTTGATAGGAATAGGTTCGAAAAAGAATATAGCCCTCTTTACAAAAAATATGGGCTTGGAACAACTACTTGGTCGCCTTTAGCATCTGGTGCATTGACAGGCAAATATTTAGATGGGATACCCAATGGATCAAGAGCATCGTTGACAGGCTATGAGTGGCTTAAGAAGAGTATGGTTGAGTCTGATCGTGGGCAAGAAAGAATGGCAAGAGTAACTTCATTGGTTCCAATTGCAGAAAAATTAAATGTTAGCATGTCTCAACTGGCTATTGCTTGGTGTCTTTTGAATGAAAATGTTTCAACTGTAATTCTGGGAGCATCCAAAATGGAGCAATTACAAGAAAATCTAGAGAGCGCAGAGGTATTAAAATTGCTTGATGAAAACATTCAGAAAGAATTATTAATGATTTAATAAAAATTTGGGGCAGCCTATGAAAAAACTAATCTTACTGCTTCTATCAACCTTTGCTCAAGCTGATGATCATAATCACTTTACTATTGGTTGTGTTGATAAGATTAAAAATAAATATCAAATTGCTTTAGACCTTGATACAAAAAAATTTACAGTTTTGAAAAGTGATACGATTATTAGTCAGGGCTCAATAGCTAAGATTAACAGCTCAAAAAATTCAATTGAGTTTAAGTTACTTGAAACTAATACCAAAGATAATAAAAAAATTTTTACAAGCAATAATCTGCTTGGAAAATTAATTTGTAATATTTAAATTATGGGATTCTCAAATCAAAAAATTACCTTCACTTGGTGGTTTTTATTGATACTCTTCATGCTAATTTGGCCAATGTTTGTTGGTCCATATATAGCTTTAAATAACCCTACATTTTTTGCGGGATCTGAGATTACATTAAGCTCTAGTCTTTATATTGCTAGAAACCTTGCAGTTGGAATGGCCTTTCTTGTTGCTATATTTATGAGGAATGCAGCTATGTTATTTATTTTAATCCTTGTGAGGCTTATTACTGATTTAATAGATGCTCCAGTTTTTTTCTCTTTTAAAGACCCTAATTTGATTGTGCTAATTTTCATCTTTTCATTATGTTGCTACTTGCCGGCAATTCTTGGATTGCATTATCTGTGGAAACAGAAATAAAAAATATTAGTTATGAAAAAAAACTTTCTAACATTAATAATTTTTGGGATTCTTATAATTACTCGAGCTCAAGCAGAAGAATTAAAGGTTGGGTTTGCACAGCTATCTATTACTCCTGACCTTATAGACCATTGGGTTGATGTAAATAATGATGCCCAGTTTGATCCTGATATTGATGTATGGACAGATGTGAATGGTAATGAAAAATTTGATGCTGTGTGGATGGCGGGTTTTCAAAAGCAAAGACCTGCTCAGGGCATCAAAGACAACCTTATGGCAGTGGCCGTAGTAATTGATGATGGTAAAAATCGTATTGGAATTGTAACTGCAGATACGGTCGGCTTGATGCGTAAATTTGTGCTTGGTGTTCGCGAAGCTGTGCCTGCAGAGTGGGGTATAGATTATCTTATGGTGCATGCAACTCACAATCATGAAGGTCCCGATACTCAAGGTCTTTGGGGGCCAAGTTTTTTGAGCTCCGGTGTTGATCCTGATTATATGCAGCAATTACAACAAAATATTCTAGATGCACTGAGTGAAGCCATAGACAACTTAGAACCTGCGCAGATGAGTATGGCACGCATTCCAACCAGCCCATTAACGCCAATTAAAGATAAACGTAAGCCCATCGTGATAGATGAGGACATTCGAGCATTATTATTTAGCCGACCTGATGGTTCAGTGATAGGTACATTAGTTAATTTTGGAATTCATGTAGAGCTTGCTTGGGATAAAAATCTAGAATTAACAGCAGATGTGGCCGGATATCTTAGAAGAGGACTCAGTGAAGGTATTTATTATGATGACGAGTTATTTAAGTCTGGACTGGGTGGAACGACATTATGGCTGACCGGCAATATTGGAGGCTTAATGACTTCTGGGCCAAGTGATACCATCTATGATCCTTTTTTAAAGAAAAACTTTACTGAGCCAGGACACTCTAAAGCCCGTACCTTTGGTTATAGTCTTGCAAACAGCGTCATTGATGCTTTCAATGAAAATAGGTTTGTGCCTAGTCCAGAGCCTAAAATAACTTTCAGCGCTATTGAGGTAGAATTAGGAATAGAGAATTTCATGTTGTCGTTAGGCACTCTCCTTGGCGTTGTCGATAGCACTCCACAGTTTCATCTAATGCCTCCATTTATAAGATATCTTAGTGAGGTGGCATTCATCCAATTAGGTGATGCAACTATTACAGGAATACCTGGCGAACTATATCCAGAAATTGCTGTGGGTGGGATAGAAAACCCAAAGGGTGCTGATTTCGCTTTAGAGCCTCAAGAAGTACCACCTTTGCGCAGTCAACTTCCAGGCAAGTTAAACCTCATGGTGAACTTAGCAAATGATGCTATCGGTTACATTATTCCTAAGAGTGAATGGGACAAAGACGCTCCATGGATCTATGATGAGAGTGAAGAAACTTATGGGGAGGTTGTATCCTTAGGCCCTAAAACTGCACCTGTTATTCATCAAACTGTAATTCAGTTGATAGAAGAATCTAAACCTTAGATTCTTTTAGCTTTTTTTATAATAAATCAAACTTATTTTTAAGACTTGCTATGAGATTTTCATTTTTGGAGCATTAGTCATAACGCTCTTGATTCCTTTGTTCATAGAAGATCTGTCTGCATAGCTTTGAGATGAAGCAATAACTCTATTGTTAGCAGCTACTAAATTAAAATTCCATTTACCACCCTTATTTTCTTTGGATTTAAAATTTTCTTTTTCATTAGAATGCTTCGCAACAGATTTAATACCTTTCATGCATGTTGCTCGTGATGCATAAGCTTGTGATGAAATAATATTTTCTCCATTTTTTGCTTTTAAGCGAAAACGGTGTTTGCCAGCTTTATCTTTATATATTTGAAACATAACTTCTCCTTATTTGTATAACTGTATTGAAGTAATTCAATGGAATTTAATTTTCAATTACTTAGTTTCATAAAGTATATAGATAAAAATGACAAAATATCATATATATTTGTAGATAAGCATTAGAAATACTATAGCAATAAATAATTTTATTAACTTTTTAGTAAAGGGGTTCATATCAGCAATAAATGCTTTTATTAAAACTTTAAGAGGAATGTCATCCATTACCAAATAATACACTAAAAGTTATTACACGAATGGACTCAACTGTGGACTCAATGCCAAAAAAAGAACCCTATAAACGTTATATCTATAGGGTTCTCAAAGAAATTGGCATCCCGTAGGGGAGTCGAACCCCTGTTGCCGAGATGAAAACCCGGTGTCCTAGGCCTCTAGACGAACGGGACTAGATTGCGGCAATTATAAAAGCTAATAAGCTACTTGAAAAGGTTTAAAGAGCTATTTAATTCTCTTATTTACAGCTTTTAAAAAGCCTCTTAGAAAGTTGCCTTCCATTTGATCTGGGTAGAGCCTGCGAAACATTCTTTCCATTCTGGTCATAATTTGTTTTGGATTTTTAGGATCTACAAGTTCCAAGGCTTTTACCGTTTCATTGAAGTGCTCAATGAGGTTATTCAATTCTTCAGATGTGTATTCTGGAAAATCTTGCCAAGACTCTACAAAATTTTTTTGTGCAGCCTGATAAAGCTCATAACAAACCACCTGAGTCGACATAGCAATATTTAAGACTGGGTAATCAGGATGCGCTGGGATAATTAAATGTTTATTCGCAAGTTGCAGCTCTTCATTGGTGAGTCCCCTATCCTCTCGACCAAATAATATTGAAACCTCAATTTCATTCGAAACCAATTCCTGTATCTCCGATGCAGCCTCATTGGCAGTTAGTGTTGGCCATTCAATTGTTCGATCTCTCGCCGATGTCGCATAGATCATTTTTGAGCTTTTTATAGCCTCCTGTATAGAACTAAAAATATTGACGTTATCTAAAACGTCCTGTGCATTGCCTGCAAGAGCTGTGGCGTCTTGATGAGGAAATTTTTTTGGATTAATCAAAGCTAAGTTAGCTAAACCCATATTTTTCATCGCGCGAGCAACTGACCCGATGTTGCCTGGATGAGAGGTCTCAACTAAAACTATTTGCACATAACGATTAATCGGATTCATATAACTATTATCGTCATTTCCAGTACAATATGCGACATGTCAAAGCCTGCACTACTAAACGTCGCTATTATTGCTGCAAATATTGGAGCAGCGGAACTCGAATTTGCTGTAAAAAAAGTGCATAAGCTCAATGTTATGAAAAAAGGTCCGACTGATTATGTTACGGAGGTTGATAGAAGGGTTGAAGAGATAGTCTTTGAGAAGATTAAGGAATATTATCCTGATGATAATTTCTTAGGAGAAGAATCTGGGCATGAAGTTAATACTTCTGAAACAACATGGATTCTTGATCCCATAGATGGCACAACAAATTTTATCCATGGCTATCCTCAATACTGCATTTCTCTTGCATGTGTTGTAAATGGTCAAACGCAACATGCCGTTATTATTGATCCCACTCGCAGAGAAGAATTTAGCGCATCTAGAGGCAAAGGCGCTGAACTAAATGGAGAAAGAATTAGGGTTAGCACTCGAAATGGTTTGAAAGATTCACTGATAGGAAATACTTCTCATGTGAACGACTCACAAGATTACACCTTTGAAAATATTGCAACCTTCAGAGCTTTATATAAACACAGCTTAACTATTAGAAGGTCGGGCTGTTCAGCATTAGATCTAGCCTATGTTGCAGCGGGAAGACTTGATGGATTTTGGGCGAATGGCCTTGGGGTTTGGGATATTGCTGCCGGCATGCTGATTGCCGAAGAAGCCGGTGCATTAACTAGTAATTTTTTAGGGGATCCTGATTACAAAAAAAGCGACCATTATCTATGTGCTACTCCAAAATGCTTTAAGCAAATGCTTGAAGCCATCAAACCAAATTTCAAAGCCCATTAGGGCATATCGTCAAACTCGGCTCCTTCAGGCTCGGGTATGGCAAGATCATCTTGAGTAATAGAAAGGCCTAGCAGCATATTAGCTACAACATATATTGAAGAATATGTACCTACTAAAACTCCAATAATTAAGGCTTGGCTAAAGCCTTTAATCATGTCTCCACCAAAGAGAAACAATGCAAACAAAACTAGCAAAGTAGTTAATGAGGTAATCAATGTTCTAGAAAGCGTTTGATTGATAGAACGATTGACGATCTGATCAGGTTCAAACCCTCTTTCGCCTCTAAAATTTTCTCTAATCCTATCAGAAACAACAATCGTATCGTTAAGAGAATAACCAATCACTGCGAGCAAAGCTGCTAAAACAGTTAAATCAAAATCCCAAGAAAGCAATGAGAATAATCCAAGAATAATTACCACATCATGAGCAAGCGCTGCTACAGCACCAAGTGCAAACTTGTACTGAAATCTAAACGCAACATAAAGCAATATCATGCCCAATGCGACAAGCATTCCTAACCCGCCCTGGTCTCGAAGTTCTGAGCCAATCTGAGGTCCAACAAATTCAATTCTTTTAAGCTCGGTTGATGGGTCAGCGTCCTGCAAAAATTTATAAATTACATCTCCCAGCTGACTGTTACCATTTTTGTCAGCAACTTTGATAAGCACATCAGAGTTTGAACCAAAATTTACAACCTGAAAATCATCAAAACCATTGTTGGTCATCAGATCTCTTATATCAATCAAGTCTGCAGCTTCCTCGTATGAAACCTCGATGAGGGTACCGCCGCTGAAATCTAAACCTAGATTCAGACCTTTAAAGCTAAGCGAACCCACTGACAAAAGAAGCAACACCAAAGAACCTATCGTTGCATACCTTCGATACCTCATGAACGGAATATTAAAGTTCATTAGACTCTCAGCTCCTTAATATTTTTATTTCCATACATTAAATTAATAATTGCTCTGGTTCCCAAGATGGCAGTAAACATAGAAGTTAAAATACCAATTGATAAAGTTATTGCGAACCCTTTAACAGGGCCGGTTCCAATTGCATAAAGCACAATCGATGCAATCAACGTAGTAACATTAGCATCCACAATAGTTACAAATGCTCTAGAGAAGCCCTCTTGAATAGCTGTCTGTGGATCTTTTCCATCTTTGAGCTCTTCTCTGATCCGAGAAAAAATCAATACATTGGCATCAACTGCCATACCAATGGTAAGGACAATCCCTGCAATTCCTGGAAGAGTTAGTGTTGCTCCTAACAGAGACATAAAACCTGTAATCAAGACAACATTGGCAAAAAGAGCAATATTTGCAGCAAAACCAAACCAGCGATAATAAAAAAGCATGAAAGCAATAACGGAGAGTAAACCAATAATGATGGATCGAACTCCTAATTCAATATTCTCTTTTCCAAGACTTGGTCCAACCGTTCTTTCTTCAACGAATTTCATTGGAGCTGCCAATGCTCCAGCTCTAAGGAGCAATGCTAGCTCGCTTGCTTCTTGAGGTGAGCCTACTCCTGTAATTCTAAATGCAGTTCCAAGAACGGCTTGAACAGTGGCAAGACTGATAATCTCTTTTTCAATGTAAGAGGTTTGTTCGATAACATCATTACCATCTGCATCCTGAGTAAGAACTGATTTGTTTTTTTGCTCAACAAAAAGAACACCTAATCGTCTGCCAATGTTTCCATTGGTTGCTTTTTGCATTGCGCGTCCGCCTTGCATGTCCAAAGTAATATTAACTTGTGCAAATCCACTTTCATCAAAACCAGAGCTTGCATTGGTTACTCTTTCTCCAGCAACAATAATATTTTTTTCTAAAAAAGCTGAACCCATTCGCTCGTCCTGCCAATCAAACTCCTCTTTTCTTAGCCTTGATGTAGTGGATGCAGCCTCTAGTCTAAATTCTAAATTTGCAGTTTTTCCAATAATTTTCTTTGCTGCGGTGGTATCCTGAACACCAGGCAACTGAACAACAATCCTGCTGCTACCTTGCCGCTGAACAATTGGCTCACTCACTCCAAGCTCATTAACTCTATTTCTTAGAGTCATAAGATTTTGCCCAACAGCATAGTCTCTAATCTCTTTTATTGCAGACTGCGAATAAGCAAGTTCAATAAGGTTTCTCGCTGAATTTGACATCAAATCATAAAGAGGAGTTCCAAGGGGAGTAATATTATCTTCATTAAAAATTCTTAACGCTTTGTTGTAATCTTCATCACTGGCAAAAGAAAAAACTAAATCCTTATTATCTTTTCTAGAGCTTTCAACATTTATACGATCATCTCTAAATTTCTTCCTGTATTCATTTAGTAATGACTCGAGGCGATTATCTAGGGCACTATCGATGTCTACTTCTAATAAAAAGTGCACCCCACCAGACAAATCTAAGCCTAGTTTTAGTGGCCCGCCGCCAATATTTTTGAGCCATTGGGGTGTGGTTGGTTCAAGGTTTAATGCAACAACTGCTTCATCAAGTAAGATTTTCTGCAAAGCGGCTTTGCCAGCAAGCTGATCATCAAAAGAATTAAACTTTGCAATGATGTTATTGTCTTTGAGCCCAACTGATTCGACTGCTGTAGCTTGATCTTCTAATATATCTTTAACTTGATTTAATAAAATCTGGTCAGCTGATTTGCCTGAGTCAGTATAGGCAACCTGAATTGCTGGCTTGGCAGGGTATAAATTTGGCAAAGAATAGATTACGCCAATAGACAAAACCATCAATATGAATGTATATGTCCAGATTGAAAATCTATTCATGATCTTGTTTTAGTCAATTGATGCGATGGTACCTTTTGGCAAAGTATTCGCGATAGCAGTTTTTTGAAGCTTAAAAGTAATATTTTCACTGACTTCAATGGAAACATAAGGACCTTTAATTTCTTTAATTCGGCCAATAATTCCACCTGCTGCTACGACCTCATCACCTTTTTCAAGTCCGTCCATCATTTCTTGCAAAGCCTTCATGCGCTTTTGCTGAGGTCGAATGGTCATAAAATACATCAGGGCTAGAAAACCTATAAAAAAAACAATGATAGGATCCGGTAACCACCATGGTAATTGTTGCTGTGTCTCGTTCATGTAATCTCCCTAGATTAAATGCTTGGGTACGTCTAAATGCCGCTTATTATAGAAGTCTTTTATGAACTTGGCGAATGAATCTGATTCAATTGATAGACGAATTTCATTCATAAGACTCTGGTAATAGTAAATATTATGAAAACTATTCAATATTGAGCCCAACATTTCATTGGTTTTATCAAGATGATTTAAATATGCTTGCGAGTAATTTTTACAAACCTTGCATCCACAGTTAGGATCAATGGGATCATCTGAGTATTTGCTTGGAGCATTTCTAATGTTCAAAACACCGTAAGATGTTATGAGTTGACCATTTCGAGCATTTCGCGTGGGCAAGACACAATCAAACATGTCTATTCCGTAAAACACTGCCTCTACTATGTCCTCAGGCTTGCCTACTCCCATTAGATAATGCGGTTTAGATGCAGGCAAATGGGGTGCAAGGTGTTTAAGTATCCTTGTTTTATCTTCCTTAGGCTCACCGACGCTTAATCCACCAACTGCAATTCCATCAAAGCCAATTTCCTCCAATCCTTTGAGTGAATTAATGCGAAGATCCTCATGCATGCCGCCCTGAACAATTCCAAATAAAGCAGAGTCAGATTTATGGGCATCACGAGATCTTTTGGCCCACCGAAGAGATAATTCCATGGAGGTTTTAGCTTGCTGATGCTCAGATGGATATGGAGTGCACTCATCAAGAACCATGACAATGTCTGAACCAAGATTTTCTTGAATCTGCATTGAATCCTCTGGACTCATAAAGCATTTCTTTCCATCATATGGAGATTGAAAGCTTACTCCCTCCTCTGTAATTTTTGCTAGGTCACCAAGGCTCCATACTTGAAAACCACCTGAGTCCGTGAGAATGGGTTTGTTCCAATTAGCAAAATTATGCAGTCCGCCTAAATTTTTAACCAGCTCATCTCCGGGTCTAAGCATGAGATGATAGGTATTCCCTAGGATGATTTCAGAACCTGTTTCCTCCAAGTTCTCGACTTCTAGTGCCTTCACTGTTCCATTTGTACCTACTGGCATAAAAGCAGGGGTTTGCACTTTTCCCCTTGGAAAATCTAACTCTCCTCGCCTGGCAAAACCAGAAGTAGCAGAAACATTAAACTTCATGATATTTTAAAAGCATGGCATCGCCATACGATAAAAATCTATATTCTTTCTCAATTGCTGTTTTATAAATGTCCATCATTTTTTCATATCCTATGAAAGCAGCAACAAGCATAAGCAAGGAAGATTTTGGTAAGTGAAAATTGGTAATCATATGATCAACCACTTTAAACTTATAGCCAGGATAAATAAATAAAGAAGTTTCACCATTAAATGCCGAGGGCTCATCCTGAAAGGCTGTTTCAATAGCTCTAACTGATGTTGTTCCAACAGCAATAATTTTGCCTTTGTTCGCTTTGATCCTTTTAACCTGATCTATCAAGTCAGAGTTAACCTCAACCAGCTCTTTATGAATAACATGATCTTCAATGTGATCTGTTTTTACTGGTTGAAAAGTCCCTGCCCCAACATGCAAATTTACATAGCCAAATTCTACACCTTTGCTCTGAAGTGAGTTAAGGAGTTCCTGATCAAAGTGCATGCCAGCAGTAGGCGCCGCAACAGATGCTTTTTGGTTGGGATCAGCATAAATAGTTTCATACCTCTCTTCATCTAACTTCTCTGCTGCTCTATTCATGTAGGGTGGCAAAGGGATTTGACCATATTGTTCAAATAAAGACTTAGGATCGTTAGACCAATTTAAGATAAAGAAATTATCTTGCCGACCCTCAACAGTGGCTAAAAATCTTTGGCCTTGGAATGAAAAAACTAGTTCCGCTCCCTCTTTTGGGGTCCTGGATGACCTAATTTGAGTTAAAGTCTGATGATTGGATAAAAATCTTTCCAGCAGGAGTTCTATTTTTCCACCGGTAATTTTCTCTCCAAATAATCGTGCTGGAATCACAGAGGTTTTATTTAATATTAAAAGATCTCCCTTATCTAAATAGTTTTCAATATCTTTAAAAACTTGATGCTGAATAGATTCAAGGGCAACCAGCAATTTTGAATCAGCTCTTTGTATAGAAGGATATTGAGCAATGAGATGCTCTGGAAGATCGTAATTGAATTTCTCTGTTTTCATGGGAGGTGCTAATTCTAAAAGATGTTGAACTCAGCTACAATGACCGCCGTGCCCCATTGGCGGAATTGGTAGACGCGCGCGATTCAAAATCGCGTTCCTTCGGGAGTACCTGTTCGACTCAGGTATGGGGCACCATCTTTCCCAATACTAGTAACTACAATCAGTATTCAAGATTGAAAAAAGATAGTTTCTTGTTGTGCTTGCATCTTGCCAGCTGTCGGTCGTAGAAATTAGGTCAAGACAACCAAGTTTGTCTGCATCAATTGGGACGCCTTTAAATAAGGTATCGTTGTTTCCACTAAAAAATACCGGTCGGTTGGGGAAAGTGGAATTTGGTAAGGATCGAAAATTACCAACTCCATCATTAATTGCAACATGTGCACCATGATAGCTAGTTCGAAAATCTCTTGTTGAATGAATAATATCAAGAGCTCCATCTAAGTTCATATCTCGTATATAGATATTACTCTCACCGTGATGATTGGCTGCTCTTTCTTGATTTGTAAAACGCGCATCGGTCTCATCTACCAGATTTCCAGTACCATCATTTATTAAGATTTGTACATAAGCGCCTTCATAATAGGGATCAGCTCTAGTAATCCCTACTGCCACATCTACAAAGCCATCATCATTTAAATCTCCTTTTGCTGCATGATTATATTTTGTCTGATTGATACCAAATGGACCGGGGGGTATGGATATTCTTCTCCAGTTTTGAATCTCTTTGGTGCCATTACTAAGCAAAGCAAAGCCCTCCTCTGGATTTTGATTAAAATTCCATCTGTCATTGAAGTTCCAAAAGATAATATCGTCAAACCCATCATTATTTAAATCTGCTAGCAGGCTACTCATGGGGCTCCCATATTTATAATTCCAATCTAGATTAAGGTATGGATGAATGGTAAATCTACCTTCGCCATCATTAACCAATAACATGTTGCAAGCAAAAAGATCAATATCGCCATCGCCATCTGGGTCTCCGCCACTAGCATCATGGGCAAATCTGCATAACTGCCCCATGCCATTATTTTCATCATTAATATTTGCAGAGCTTTCTTCAAACTTACCAAGTGCATTCGATAACAATAAAAAATGTGGGAAAGGATCAATGCCCCATCCCTTGTCTTGCTCAACAGACAGCCCCATTGATCCAGCAAAGACATCGTCTAAGCCATCCCCATTTAGGTCATCAACAACAAGCCTATAGGCAAACGGATGTTTAGGAGGTTCTGATGCGGAATAAAGATTTAAATCTTCTGCAAATCCACCCTTTTGATCATTTAAATAAATATTGATGGGCCCGTAAATTTTTTTACTTTGATCGATGGTATGGGGAAAGATGGCCCATGCAACCACAAAATCTTCAAAACCATCGCCATTAAAATCGCCAGTTGCAATATTGTGAGCATCTTGACCAAACAATTCATTCTCATATGTAACGCAATCATTTTCTGTTGGGTAACAAACAGTGGCTGAATACCTATCTGAGATTTCTATTCCCCCAAACCCGATATCATGAGCATTAAAATATGGAGAACTTAGATATGGAATATTACTTGGCTCAGGATTCGGAATAAATTCTGTTTGATTTCTTGTAACATTAAATGTGAAATTCTGAGACCCAGCACACTCTGGCTTAACCGTGAAGTTAGCTGGACGAACACCAAATGAAAACTCCTTGCTTCCAGTATAAATTATAGGTGCCCTGAAATTAAAATTTAAATCATCTGAAGAGCTTATCCAAAATAAATCTGGGCCTAAAACCTCAAATTTACACCCCTCAATGCTTGGGATAACTTGTATTGAGACTTTCTCATAACTTTCAACTGATGAGGGCAATCCAGTAAGTGAAAAAGTCAAAGGATTGACTTGAGGAGTCGAGCTGCCACCCCCTCCTCCACAACCAGCAGCAAATAATGCGCAAATCAAACATGCAATGAAATTTCTTGAAATTTTTTTATTGTGTTTAAATATCATCTTTACAACCCTCTCTATTGTATTACTTGACTAAAAAAATGCGCAATATAAATACATATAATCGAATAGTTATTAAGATAGGTTCAGCTGTTCTTTCAGCTTCCAATGGAATGGTTAATCATAAAATTCTAGCTGCAATCAGCGAAGATATAGCCTGGCTTTTAAAACATGATAAAGAGGTGTTAATCGTGTCTTCTGGTGCTATAGCTCTAGGAAGGAAAAAAATAAAATTACCTAAAAATTTAAGTCTAGCCGAATCTCAAGCCTTGGCTGCTCATGGACAGATAGAATTAATGTCAGCATGGAAGAAACATCTAAACAAATTCTCTATTCCAATTGGCCAAATTCTCTTAACGCCAAGAGATACAGAGCTAAAACTTTCATCAAGAAATGCCAAACAAACTGTAAGTAAATTATTAGAAGCCGGATGCCTGCCAATCGTCAATGAAAATGACAGCACTGCAACTGATGAAATAAAATTTGGTGATAATGACCTTTTGGCTGCAAAAGTAGCCAAACTTATAGGTGCAGATCTTCTTATTGTTTTATCAACAGTTGACGGACTCTATACATCTGCTGAGGATGTACAAACAAAAAAACTTGGTTCTCTTATAAAAGAGGTTAACAATATAACTTCTAAAGTTAAAAAGATGTCAGGTCATGCTAGCGAAATGGGGAAAGGTGGGATGATTTCAAAGATTGCAGCAGCTGAAATTTGTTTAAAAAATAAATGTGCAATGGTGATTTCTTCTGGAGCAAACAAAAAACCAATTAGAGGTATTAGTAATAGAGTCAAAGGGACATGGTTTATAAAAAAATGAATATAGAGCTTTCCACTTTACTAACTGAAATGGCTCTTAAAGCTAGAAGTGCTGGCGAGATATTAAATACTGCGACCAGCAATCAAAAAGATAAATTTTTTAAGTATGCTGTTTCAGCAATTCAAGATGATACTGATTTAATTCTTACTGCCAATCAAGTTGATATTAAAGCAGCAAAGGATAATCAGAAAGATGCGGCTTTTGTCGATCGCTTGGCTTTAGATGAGCTAAGACTGCAGGGAATATGTGATACCTTGGATGAAATAAGATCATTCGAGGATCCAGTTGGCAAAGTACTTGCCTCATGGAGCAGACCTAATGGTTTGAAAATCTCAAGGGTTGCTACCCCTCTTGGCGTTATAGGCTTAATTTTTGAAAGCCGTCCCAATGTTGCTGCTGATGCTGGAGGTTTATGTCTTAAATCTGGCAATGCAGTAATTTTAAGAAGTGGTAAAGACGGGCTGAGATCAGCCCAAGCCATTGTTAACTCTTTACAAAATGCATTGATAAGTGCGGACTTGCCTAAAGAGTGCATACAAATAGTTCCCTCTGAGAGTAGGAAAGCAGCAACCATGATGTTAGAGGGGCTCAATGGCGCCATAGACGTCATTGTTCCAAGAGGTGGGAAAAGCCTTGTTGCTGAAGTTGAAAAATCTGCCAAAGTGCCTGTCTTTGGCCACCTAGAAGGTATTTGTCATATTTATGTAGACGAAGATGCTGATCAAGAAAAAGCTATATCGGTATGCTTAAATGCAAAGATGCGTAGAACTGGTATTTGTGGCGCTGTAGAGACGATATTGGTTAACGAAAATATTGTCTCGCTGTTTATGCCAAAGCTTATAGCTACTTTAGCAGACGCAGAATGTGAAGTAAGATGCTGCGAAAAGACAATCGAGTTTGACAACAGGGCTGTACCCGCATCAATTGATGATTGGTCTACAGAGTACCTCGCTCCAATTGTCAGTATAAAATCTGTTGCGAGCATTGATGATGCGGTTGATCATATTAAAAAATATGGAACTGGACATACAGAGTCAATTATTAGCGAAAATCAAAATGCGCAATCTAAATTTACAAGTTCGATAGACAGTGCAATTGTCATGATCAACACATCTACACAATTTGCTGATGGCGGTGAATTTGGCCTCGGTGGGGAAATTGGAATCGCTACAGGCAAATTCCATGCCAGAGGTCCAGTAGGAATTAATCAACTAACTAGTTTCAAATATATTGTTAGTGGAAACGGTCAAATCAGAGATTAATTTATAAAGATTGTAGTATTGCTACATAAAAAAAAGGCTTTAGATGCTTTAGGTAAAGCAAAAAAATATATTATTGACAAATCTAGGCTCAATATATTTAATCAACTACATAACTGCTTTGCCTTTATCTTGATTAATCTGGGCACAGATTACTCTTACACATATTGGACGCTCAGTAAAAATAATTAAAAAAATTTTGTAATTGAGCTATGGACAATATAAATAAATCATTTCTTTCTACATCCTTAGTATTATTCCTTGCCGCATGTGGCGGCGGCGGAGGCGGCGGAGGAGGCTCTGATTACTCTCCCCCACCATCAAATGCAGCTCCAACTATTAATAACAGCTCAACTGACTATACAACTCAAGAAAATCAAACTTCAGGCTTCATGGTGAACGCATCTGATGCTGATGGAAACCCCCTATCATATTCATTATCTGGTACTGACTCCTCGAATATGTCCATCAGCACATCGGGTGTCGTGGCTTTTGCCTCTGCTCCTGACTTTGAGAATCCTTCCGACGATAATAAAGATAATGTTTATTCATTTAATGTAAATGTCAGCGACGGAACATTAAGCGCATCTCAAGGCTTTACCATTACTGTTACCAATGACACATCAGATGATGTGGTTTCAGTTTCCTTCGATGGGGTAGTTATAAGATCAGGTTATGTGCAAAGTGCCAAGGTTTGTGTCGAGGCAGAAGCTGGAGCAGTGTGTGCAGGATCAAGCTCAACAACAACTTCAAACTCTGATGGGACATTTAATCTCACGCAAGACTTTACTGGTGCATTAGTAACAAATGAAGGTTTTGATATTACAACCAATCAAACCTACCCTTCAACAAATATCATGTATCTGACTAACCCCTCAAACAGCGGTATTAATGTTATTTCTCCATTGAGCAACCTAGCACATGTAAATCCAAATGTGGATTTATCTATTCTTAAAACAAAACTTAATATCGATTCAGGTTTTACTATTGAGTCAACAGACCCACTAAGCAATCTTGCAAATGGAACTTATGAAAAAGTTGCAAGGATCAACGCTCAGCTTTCAATTCTAGAAAATGCCCTGTTGTCCATAGATCCAGATGGGGAGGATATTGCTGCAGAAAATAAAACAAACTATAAACTAGCTCAAGCTATAGCAGATAGATCTGGCGCTGAAACAAGTTTAGGTGATACTACTTTTATTAAGAATTTAATTGGTGATTGGGCTTTTAGCGGTTTCACATTGAATAATACTATGTGGGAAAACCTTTCGGCTTCAATCTCATCTTACCTCCAAAAAGTCTATGCTGACGGAGATACATTTGCTCACTCATACTACTCAAGCGTTGCAAACAGTGAGCTCAATGCATTATTACAGAAAATTGTGAATGAAACTGCCACTGAAGCCGAACTAAATTCTATGATATTTTCCACTAACTCAGTTGTTGACCAAAATGATGGAGCTTCTATTTCATACAATGATAACGAAGCATATCTCTCAACTACAACATATTTTGTTGATAATGTGGGCAGTGATTACTATACGGTAGATGCAGTGAATGCGGACACAACAGAACTTGTAATATATGCAAAAGTTGGAGATAGGATAGTCTTTGATCCAAGCTCAAGTGCGGTATTTTTAAACCATCCATTTGAATTATCTACAACTCAAAATGACACCAGCGGAGTGAATAACATTGGCCCCGACCAGGGCTGGGATGAAGCCACATCCACGTTAATAGTTAACTCCTCTACTCCGCTGACCCTTTATCCGCACTGTGGTGTGCATGCGGGCATGTACACAAAAGGAAGGATCGAGATTGTTGAGTCATTTGACGTTAATAAAATTGATGTAGGAGATAATACTTCAAATCTTCAGGTAAGAGGAACTGTATCTAAGGGGCCTTTCAAAGGTGCGTCTGGATTTACCCACAAAGTTTACTTGAAGCAAGCTGATGCTGGAGATAGCTTTCACACTCATGAATTTAATGAATATCCTGGTATAACTTTTTATATGACAGCCGACCAGGGCTATCATGGAGCCTCTTCAGTCACAACAGATACTATATTTAAAACAAAATCACACTATAGCCCTGAATCATCTGGCGGTGACAGTGGAGTAGGCTACTAAAAAAACTAGTAATATTAATTTTCTTTAAAGTAAGATCTGCAAAGCCCAGATTTATTCTGGGCTGTTTCTATCTAATTTTTAGCTCACTTTTAAGTATATGAGGTTGAGTAAAATGAGAGGGATTAATGACTAGCTATATCAAAAATTTAAAATTTAAATCAATACTTCCATTTTTATTTGTGTTCATCCTGTCTGCTTGCGGCGGAGGTGGAGGCAGCGATGGAGGAACTTATGTTGGTGAAGTTGGTGGGTCAATTGCTGCAAATACAGCGCCAACTATTCTTGGTGCATATTCAAATACTCAGGTTGCTTGCTGTTACTTTGAACCTAACAACGACTACTTTAGCCCAGAAGGAATAACCTCTATATTTACAGTTAGTGCATCAGATGCTGAAGGAGACTCAATAGCCTTTTCAGTGTCAGGTGATGATGCTTCTAAAATGAACATTTCTAAAAAAGACGGAGTTAATGAGGCTGTTGTAAGTTTTATTTTAACTCCTAACTTCGAATCTCCTGAAGATACCAATTCAGATAACATCTATTCTTTTAATATTATTGTTAGCGATGGAACTCTCAGTTCCTCACAAGCATTCACTATTTCTGTAATTAAAGACACCTCAGCTGATACAGCTAGCGCCTGGGATGGTGTGCTATTAAAAAATGATACCTACAAACCATATGAAAAATATGGAACTTCTTACAATTTAATCGTGGGCGCCCTGCCAGATGTAACGGATGGGTTTGTAACAAATGTTTTAAATATTGCTAATAAAATGCTCGCTAGTAATGATTCCACCAACTCAGTCGATAGAGATTTATTGCTTAATAATTTTAATCAATACAACGCCTTTCAAAGAGTTGGAAAAACCAATATGAGCAGCTACGATCCAGCACTTAACAATGACAACTATGCTGGCTGGGATTTTATTAATGATAATTACGCTGTTGTAGATTTTATTTGGGAGTCCACTTATAGATCCCCAGCTGATGAGCGAACTAAAGCTAATCAAATTAATGCGATCTTAGAGCATCTGCTTCATACCATCACATTAATATTTGATAAGAGCTATACATCATGGGGATATGAAGATGAATCATCTGCGTTGGTTCTTGCGATGAATGAGGCAATCACAGGTGGTTTCTATGATCCTTCAGACAATTATGGCGGCTTATCTGATAGCGATCCTGCTCTCTATAAAAGAATTATTGCTCAAGAATTTGCATACTGGATGATAGTAACAGGCTGGGATTTAAAATCCCTGTATGCTCCAGATGCATCTCCAGAATGGACCATCATCAATGCCTCAGAAATGGAAACAAAGTTACCGCTGGCCCATACATTATTTAAAGATACTGTCAATGGAGTGCTAGTGAATCCAACTCAGGCGTACCTTGATGGCTTGACTTTTAGTTCGTTGCCGACAGCTAACGCTGCTCCACCTACACCAAATTCCTCGGCTGTCACAATTGCAGTGAGCGTGGCTGCTAATAATGCTGGCTCAGGTAATGTTTACGTAATTGAAGGTACGCAGAAGAAATCTCTGACACTTGAGGCTGGAAAAACTTATACTTTCAGCCATCCAACGGCTCATCCCCTAAGGTTTTCTACTATCTCAGATGGAACTCACTCTACTGTTGGTGGTTACCCAAGCCAAGAACTTCGCGAATACACCGATGGTGTAAACACATCTACTGCTGGTAGCACTGTGATTGAAGCCAGACTTAATAGCAGCCACGCTCACCATGGAACTACACTTTATTACTATTGCTCACTTCACTCAGGTATGGGTGGTAGCATTACAATCTCAGATTAGACCGAGCTAAATATAGATATCAAACCTGGTTGTTTTACCAGAGACTTGATAGTTCGTTTGGAAGGAAAAAGGCTCGGCTTTAATAGGTCTTTTAACAACCATTTTTCGTGCTGGGATTAATTGCAAAACCTCAAAGTCTTTTGTTGCATTATTTTCTAAAGACTCTACTTCCAAAATTTTTGATATGTACTCTAGCTGTCCTGAACTTAGAGCATTCTTTTTTGAGGGTGGATACATGGGATCAAAGTAAATCACATCAAAATTTTTTGCGTGAGCGGCATAAGAGCATGCATTTGCATGAATAAGATCAAGTTTTATAAAAATATTCTGATCCTCACTTCGACTTATTCCATCTTGCAGTAAATGAAATAAAATTTTACTTTGCTCAAGTGCTGTGACTTGATGGCCTAGGCTAAGAAATAATAAAGTATCCTGTAACATCCCTGCCGTGCAATCAAGGATGTTCAATGGACGCTCTGACTTACCCAAAGCTTTCTTGATCAGCTTCTCATGATTGGCTCTTTTGATTCGCCATCCTGTTGTGCCAGAATTAAAATCTATTCGAAATTGATTAGTTGATCTTGCTTCTGGGTGAAAAAATGATAGTCCAACTTCTGATAAATAGAGATGGGGTAGATGATTGAATTCTTGCTTTGAGTTTGCAGAAGTTCCCAGTATCTTTGCGGTATCCTCAGCTAAACTTTGTTGAATGCCTGATGCATAAACAAGAGGAGGCATCATATAAGCAAAAGCACCAGACCAAGAGCAACTCTGTAAAGAACAAATGGGGTCATTCCAATCTTCTCAACAAATTGGAGAAAACTCTTGATAGTAAAAAATGCTATCAGAGCTGAGCCAATAAAGCCTGTGAGCATTATGAGCATGTCACTAAACGAAATTGAATAAGCGCCCTTCGCAAGCATTAATATCAAAGCTCCCATAATAGTAGGAATGCTTAATAGAAAAGCAAACCTTGAGGTATCTTTGATGTTTAATCCAATGATCAATGCTCCAGTTATTGCCATACCAGATCTAGAAGCCCCAGGAAAGACAGCCAATGCCTGAAAACAACCAATTATCAAGGCTGCAAATAAGGTTAACTCAGTCAAAGACTTCGATTGACTAGAGGATTTAAAGGCGGCGTATAACAAACCAGCAAATACGAGGTTTGCCCAAGCGATTGAATCGATATTTGCAGATCTAGACTCAGTCAAGTCAGATGCAAGCAACCCAACCAAAACAATTGGCAAAGTTGCAGCAATGAGGTTTAATCCCAGTGAGAAATTTTCCATGTTCCTAGTTTTTGTCCAGGGATTCCAAGCCTGGAACAATCCATGAATTTCTTTTTTAAAATAATAAATGACCGCTGCCAAGGTTCCAGCATGAACTGATATATCAAAGACAATGCCAAAGTCTTTAGCGCCAAAAAGCAATGATGGAAACAATAAATGCGCTGAACTGGAAACAGGCAGAAATTCAGTCAGGCCTTGAATCATGGCAAGAAGAAGTGCAAGAAAAAAATCTGAAATCATGATTTTTTATAATCAGGAGTTTTAAGATAAACAGGATTTGCATTTTCAGGGAGGAAACACTCACCAGTTTCTAGCCTTGATTTAGCTATTCTTGCAATTGGCTCAGCACTTCCAAGGGCTTGAGATAGAAACTGCGGATTGTTTTCTGCAGCTTTTGGCCAGCCAGTACCAGCAAAATAATAGTCATCCCTCTTCAATAAGTCTGATAGCTCTTCCATTTGCAAAAGGCCCTCAGCTGAAATTGGATTGAGCTTATGATCATTTTTCTGATAACTGCAAAAATAACTTTCTTTTGTATCGGCCTCTATGGCGACATAAATTTTTGTTTCAATCTTATCAATCCAATTGGACGCCTCATGCGCAATTGATTCGAGATTTGAAATTGCTATTAGCGGTAATTTCTTTACTTCAGCAATTGCTTTTAAAAAAGAGGCAGTTATTCTGAGAGCTGTGTAAGAGCCTGGACCACGCGCAAACGCCATTCCATCAAGGTTATCAAAGTCTTTTGTTGAATCAAAACCAATACTTGAAAAAAGTTTATCCCAATCAGGCCTGTCTTTTCGGTCATGGGTTTGGGTGAAAGTATTTACCTCATCATCGTTAAGCATGGAGATTGATGAGTAATTTCCACTGACATCAAGGGATAAAATTTTCATTCAATTAAAAATTTTTCTCAATATCCTCAAATACTTTTTCAACGGATTGGGACCCATCCACAGCAATATACTTAAGAGAACTTTTGCTTTCCTGAGATTGATAGTAAGCAACAAGTGGCTTGGTTTCATCTTGGTAAACTTGCAAGCGATGCTTGACTGTTTCAGGCATATCATCTTCCCTTTGTATTAAAGGCTCTCCAGTCATGTCATCCACGCCTTCATTTTTAGGCGGTTGATAAACAAGATGGTAGTTTCTCCCTGAGCCTGGATGCACCCTTCTACCTGACATCCTATCTACGATTACATTATCATCAACCTTGATTTCAATAACATGAGTAAACTCAATGCTATTTTCTACGCATAGATCTGCTTGGCCAACCGTTCTAATCCCGCCATCAAATAAAAACCCGTTCACACAATCAGCCTGGTCAATGCGATCAAGAATTAACTCGATAATAATTTGATCAGAAACTAAGCCTCCGGAATTCATAATATCAGTAACTTTTTTACCAAGCTCGCTGCCAGATGCTATGGCTGATCTCAACATATCACCTGTGCTAATTTTGGGAATACTGAGAGATTCACAAATAATATCTGCCTGAGTGCCTTTTCCAGCACCTGGCGGTCCTAAAAGAAGTATTTTATTCATGTTTCTAATACTGCAAATGCAAGTAGATGGTTGCTTTCATCGGCTAGACTAACATGAGATTTTGTGATGCCCAAGTCCTCAACATAAGATTTTGCGCCAGCAGATAATAAGATTTCAGGTTTCCCAAGTGAATTTCTTAATATTTGAATATCTTTAGGGAAGATTGGATCTTTAAAGCCTGTCCCAAGGGCTTTTACAAAAGCTTCTTTGCCTGCAAATTGTTTACCAAGATAGAATTGTTTTGGCCCATTTGCCAGTTCTGCATATTGCTCAAGCTCTTGATCGCCCAAGATTTTGTTAGCAAATGCAGATAAAGATTTAATTTTTCTGATTCTATCTAAATCTACCAAATCTGTGCCTATTCCATAAATCATATTCTAATTTTTTTAAAAAAGTCTCTGCTGCTTAGCTCTCTTCCATCTAAGCATGAACTAATAGCAACCTGTAATAACTGTTTTAATTTTAGCTTATCAATTCCTTCAAGGGTTCTATTTTTAATAGCTGCAATCTCCTTAGAAGAGAATCCTTCAACATCACCTGCATTATGAAATCCTTTTTCTGGCATGTATGAATAGATGATTGAATCTTTAAACTCTGAATTTTCTTTACTATCTGTATCAAAATTAATTCCATAACCAAGCACATCAAGAAGATCTAGCTCAAAGACCCTTAAATCTAGCTCAGAAATCGCATCTGCTCTGGCAAGTTCAACAAAGCTTTGGTAAAGGTTATATAACTCTTGATTTGGTAGCCCTTTAGGCAAGAGACGTATCATTAATTCATTTACATAAAGATAGGTATAAAGATCATGCGGCCCCTTAACTGACTGAGAAAGAAAATTTGAGTCTATCTGGGTCAAAGTCTTCATCTCTGATTTACCGGTAACAATGATTCTCAAAGCAGAGAAAGGCAGTAAATGACCAAAGAACTTTGATCGAGGATTTTTTGCGCCCTTGGCCATGATAGAAACTTTTCCAGACGATTCGGTAAAAACATCTGCAATGATAGATGTATCTCCAAAAGACCTGGCATGCAAAAGAAAGCAATGCTCCCAGTTATGAGGCATCTTGGTTGCTACCTACTCCCAGGCTGCTTAAATACTGAGCATCGTTATTCCAATTCTTATTTACTTTAACAAAAGTTTTTAACAAAACTTTTTTGTGAATCATTTTTTCAAGCTCAACTCTGGTTTGCTGCCCTATTCTCTTTAAATTAGAGCCTTCATGACCTATAACAATACTTTTTTGACTATCTCTAGCAACATAAATGATGACTCCTATCGACAACATTTTTCCTTCCATGGCCTTTGTTTCTACTGCCACATAGGTTTCATGAGGCAACTCATCTCCAAGCGAGCGAATAATCTTTTCCCTGACAAGCTCACTAATAAAAAAGTTATCAGGAATTTCTTTTTCTTCAGGTTCTGCTGGATATAAATGATTATTCTCTGGTAAAGATTTTTTAATACACCCAAGCAAGTCCTCAATGCCATCGTGATTTAATGCAGAAATAGGTACATAGTCACTAAAAGAGTAAATTGAATCTATCTCTTGTATTAAGGGCAAAAGATCATTCTTATTTTGCACCTGATCAACTTTATTTAATACGCAAATAGAAGGAACTTGAGTCTCTTTGATTTTCTTCAGAACCTGGCGATCCTGATCCTGTAATGAGGTTCGCTGTAGCACAAATAAAACTAGATCAGAGTCTTCAATAACGCTTAAGGCCGAGTGATTTAATACCTTGTTCAGGGTTTTGGTAGCTTTGAGATGAATTCCGGGTGTATCTAAGAAAATCATTTGGAACTCTTCATCAGTTTTTACTCCTAGAATATTATTTCTAGTAGTTTGAGATTTACGGGAGGTGATAGATATTTTTTTATCTAAGATGGTATTTAGCAGAGTTGATTTACCAACATTGGGCTTACCAACAATAGAAATATATCCACAAAACTGCTTTTTCATGATTGACCCAATTCAATCAAAATCAATGCTGCGACCTTCTGCTCAGATTCTTTCTTTATAGCATCAGATGCCTCAAAAATTTTACCATTAAACGTCACACTGCAATCGAAATAATTACCCTGTTTATTAGATGTTACCAAATACTTAGGTAGTTCAGCCCCTTTGACCTGCAAGGCTTCTTGCAATCTTGATTTTGCATCTTTCAGTTCTGCAGATGCATGTAAAAGGGAAAAACGATTATGAAAAAGCTGCAATATAAAGCCTTTGCTCTCTTCATAACCCAGCTCAATGAAAATTGCTCCGATGCAGGCCTCTAGAGTCCCAGCAAAAATTGAATGCTTGTGTGTTTCATCTAATTTATTGGTCCCCTTTGAGGTTTGAAGTAGGTCTTTGCAATCCAGTTGCTGAAAAATATCTGCCAGCGATTGTGTATTAACCATGGATGCTCTCATTTGAGTTAATTTACCTTCATTCAAATCAGTAAAACGATTAAAAAGATACTCAGATACAACAATCTCTAAAACTGCATCTCCCAGAAACTCCAGCCTTTCATTGTTTTGGTCTGAAGAAATACTTTTATGGACAAAGGCTTGTTTAAATAAAGGCAGTTCCAAATATAATTTATTAACTGCTAAAGAATTTTTACTCATAGAATTTATTGAATAAAGCCTGCTCTTTCAAAGGATGGCAAGCAAGTCCAACACTCCCATGACATCCAAATTAATTCACCAGTACCCATAAAGTTTTCTTTTGGAACAAATCCCCAGAATCTGGAATCGCTTGAATTATCTCTATTATCTCCCATAACAAAATAATGATTCGCTGGCACCATGAACTCCTCTGGATAGGAGGAACTTCCTCCTACAATCCTGATTATTCGCTCTGAATTACCTAGAGTTTCTCTCAAAAAGGTCTCTTCCTGTGTTGTAGAAATAAGTTCCTGCTGTATAGCTTTACCATTTACGTATATTTTTTTATTAAGATAACCAATGGTGTCTCCAGGCTTACCAATTAAACGTTTTATGAATGGCACATTGACATGCGGCGGGATAAAAACAACAACATCTCCATATTCAGGATTTGCTGATAAAGCAAAAGTATCGCCAACTCTATTAACCTTTAGCCCATAACTATGTTTATTGACCAGAATGAAATCCCCAACCTTAAGACCAGGAATCATTGATCCAGAAGGAATCTGATAGGGTTCGTAAATAAAGGTTCGCAGGACAAAAATTAGAAAAACTGGAACAAACCAGCCTTTACCTGTTGTTTTCAGTAAAGTATTTTTGGTGAATACACCAACCATCAAAATAATTAAGCAAATTACTGAGCCAATTAACAAAACAGATCCCAAATCACCTGCGTTAACAAAAATTCTATAGATGCCAACCAGGGATGATGAAAGACCTGCGATATAAATAATTTGCTGGGACTGATCAGTTAATGTGTCTTGCAAGACCTGATAAATCCAAACTCCTATGAGCCAAAATACTGCCAGCAAAGATAATAAGAAGATTGGATCACCAAACATTATTTCTCTCCTGAATTGAAGTAATTTAAAAATGCTTCCTGAGGTATTGAGACTCTACCAAACTGTTTCATTTTCTTTTTACCTTCTTTCTGTTTCTCAAGCAATTTCTTTTTACGCGTGATATCTCCACCATAACATTTTGCAGTAACATTCTTTCTAAGAGCTTTCACTGTCTCGCGAGAAATAATTTTAGACCCCAAAGCAACTTGTATGGGTATATCAAACATTTGACGAGGAATAAGTTTTTGTAAATTTTTTGCCACTTCTCTTCCTCGACTCATTGCGAAATCTTTGTGGATAATAATAGACAAAGCATCAACAACATCATTATTCAGCAAAACGTCTAATTTAATTAAATTTGATGCTTTGAATTCAGTGATATTGTATTCAATAGATGCATAGCCTTTGGTGGTAGATTTTAGTCGATCAAAAAAATCAATGATGACTTCTGCAAGAGGCATTTCAAACACAATAGAGACTTGATTACCAAAATATGTCATTTCTTTCTGAGTGCCTCTTTTTTGTGTACACAATGTAATAACATTCCCGACATAATCTTTTGGAGTCAAGATGGTTGCTAGAACATAAGGCTCTCTGATTTCACTAACATTACTAAGACCTGGAAGTTGAGATGGGCTATCGCAGTCTATGACCTCACCATCAGTCTTTACCACTTGATATTGAACAGATGGAGCTGTAGATATTAGATTTAGATCGTATTCTCTTTCAAGTCTTTCTCGAACAACTTCTAAATGCAGGGTTCCTAAAAAACCACATCTAAAACCAAACCCCAATGCATCGGATACCTCAGGCTCATATATCAAAGCAGAATCATTTAATACTAGTTTTGAGAGCGCATCTCGAAACTTTTCATACTCATCAGAGTCAACCGTGAACAAAGATGCAAAAACTTTTGGTAGAACTTTTTGAAATCCAGGTAAAGGCTTAGATGTATCATTTTTTGAATCCAGAATAGTGTCGCCAACCGGGGCTCCCTGAATATTTTTGATGCCAGCAACCATGTAGCCAACCTGACCAACATTTAATTCTTTCTTTGCAATTTTTTTTGGAGAAAAAATTCCGATTTGATCTGCTAGATATGATTGTTGGGTTGTATAAACCTTAATTTTTTGGCCCTGTTTGATGGACCCGTTTATTACTTTGATCAAGGAGACGACTCCAAGGTAAGCATCAAACCAAGAATCAATAATTAAGGCCTCAAAATCTGCACTTGGATCTCCTTCAGGCGATGGAATATTATCCACCAAAAGATCAAGCAGCTCCTCTATTCCTTGACCAGTCTTAGCGCTTACTAATGGAGCTGAAGTTGCATCAATTCCAATCATATCTTCAATTTCTTGCTTTACTCTATCTGGTTCTGACTGAGGCAAATCGATTTTATTGATTACAGCCAACACCTCAAGGTTTTGATCGACTGCTGTGTAACAATTAGCTAATGTTTGAGCTTCTACACCTTGAGACCCATCAACAACCAGCAATGCTCCCTCACAAGCTGATAATGAACGAGAAACTTCATAGGAAAAATCTACATGCCCAGGCGTATCAATAAAATTTAATTGATAAGTTTCTCCACCTCTCTCGTAATCAAGAGTTACAGCTTGAGCTTTTATGGTAATTCCACGCTCTCTTTCTATATCCATTGAGTCAAGAATTTGCTCAGACATTTCTCTTTGAGAAAGGCCTCCGCAATACTCTATCAATCGATCAGACAGGGTCGATTTCCCATGATCAATATGGGCAATGATTGAAAAGTTTCTAATATTTTTCATCTTCTAATAAATGCAAGACTATTCTATAAGAAAAGCTGATCTGTTATCAGCTTTTCTTATGCATTTAAGATGGATTTAATCTACGGTTACTGCAACAAAAAATCTATTGTTATTTCGACGACCTACAATTGCTAATTTATCCCCTTCATCAAATCGCTCAATTAATTCCTCAAAAGACTCTGCATCCTCAATGGCATATCGCTTACCTTGAGAAATAACTTCAGTGATAATATCTCCCCGAGTTAATTTTCCATAAGCCGGAGATCCATTGTTCACTCTTAGAACTAATACCCCATTTTCAGGATCGCTTGGTCGAGAATTATCTTCAGACAGATCTTCAATCTTTAACCCTAATGGATCGGAGGAAATTTCAGTTTTAGCTGGAATAAATGTTCTTTCATCAGCAGGCAGTTCGCCTAGAACAAATTTCAAGTTAACATTTTTTCCATCACGAATAACTTTTGCATTTGCTTTTGTTTTAGGTTGGATTCTTCCAACAACATGAGGCAAATCTGAACCAAATTTAATTTCTTTGCCATTAAATTCAATGATTACGTCTCCTGCTTGAAGACCAGCATCGTCACCAGACTCACCTTTTTCAACATCAGTAATTAATGCGCCATAAGGTTTTTCCATACTCAATGCTTCGGCAAGATCATTGTCCACTTCACCAACCCTGACACCAAGATATCCTCGAGCAACACTACCATCTTCGATGATCTGGCTGGCAACTTCCATAGCAACATCTATAGGTATTGCAAAAGCAAGACCTTGATAACCTCCGCTACGAGAATAGATTTGAGAATTAATTCCTACAACCCTTCCACCCAAATCAAATAATGGTCCTCCAGAGTTACCTGGATTGATTGCAACATCAGTCTGAATAAATGGGACATAATTTCCAATATTTTGATTTTGAATACTTCTTCCTTTTGCGCTGACAATCCCTGCGGTGACAGAAAAATCAAAAGAAAAAGGAGAGCCAATTGCAACAACCCAATCTCCAACCTTGAGTTTCTCACTGTCGCCAATAGAAACTTTTGGTAAATTTTTACCCTTAATCTTTAAAACGGCGAGGTCTGAGAGAGGATCAATTCCAACCACCTCAGCAGAAAACTCCCTTCTGTCATTTAAAGAAACCGTAATTTCTTCTGCCTCATCAACAACATGGAAGTTTGTCAATAAATAACCATCTTTAAAAATGAAGCCAGAGCCATATGCTACAGCCTCCCTCGTTTCAGGCTGTTGAGGTTGAGGGAAGCCTCTACCCCGCGGAATACCAAAAAATCTTTCAAATTCATCAAACCCTCTCATTGAGTTCTGCATTTTCACTTCTTTACGAGAAGTTATATTTACAACAGCAGGGGCAGAATTTTCAACTAGTTCTGAAATATTGGAAGGCAACGCTGCATTAATAGAGGATGTGAGGCCTAGAACGAGTATAAGAGCGATCTTATTTTTAAAAAGATTCATTTTTATTTCCTTTGATAAATTGATTGGATCATAGGATCAGCTACAGATGGAGGAACATCCCCATAAGCAGTTAACAGTCTTCCATCTTGCAAGGGAATTAAATAAATCCAATTATTATTTGCTTTAAAGTATTTTACCTTTTTAATACCAAGTTGTTTATTTTCAAGATGGAAAAATAAATTATTTCTTCCATTTGAATATTGATTGGGGTTATTTGGATTGACTGAAAAGCCTACTGGGATCCAGTTTTTAGAAACCTGTTGGGAATTATGAGACTTATTAGATTGCATAATGTGAATCATGTGCTCCATGATGTTTTGATCTGCATTTAGCAATTGATTTTTGGCCTGATCGCTTGAAAGTGCGGATGAAAGCTGCAAAGAGCTATCTCTATCCACCTGAAAGCGATCTTCATCAAACTGATACAATATTATTAATGTGATAAGGACAGTTGCTGCCGCAGTTATCAAATTACTCATCACAGGATTGATCTTGCTGAGGTAATCTTTCAAAAATGAAACTTTTGGAGTTTTTTGTTCCGAATGTCTTTGAACAATGTCTGAGATAAGCCCAAAGTTTTGGAAAGTATTTTTCAAGCCATCATCTGCATTCATCTTCGTAAGACTCTCTTGAATTTCTTTAGACGAAAGCTCCCCATCATATAAAGCAGATAGTTTTTCTAAGTCTTTATCCATTTAAAATATTCTCCTGATTCATAAATTCTAATATAAGTTGCCTAGCTCTAAATATTCTTGATCTAACAGTGCCAATTGGGCATTTAAGTATTTGAGCTATCTCATCGTAGGTTCTTCCATCAATCTCTCTAAGCGTAAAAGCTGTCTTAGTGTCAGTATCAAGAGCTTGAATGAATTCCATAATCTTATTTTCAGACTCCATTGCTATAAGTTCCGTTTCTGGTGAAAGATATTGAGGAACATCGTGTTCATTTTGATCTAATGAATCAGTAATCTTGGAACCTTTAGAAAAACTACTAGCAAAATCATTCTTTGCCAGATTTATTCCTATCCTATAAATCCAGGTAAAAAGAGCGCTATCTCCCCTGAAGGAGTCAATTTTTTGCCAAACTTTAATAAATGTCTTTTGGCATAGCTCCTCTGCCTGATCTCGAGATTTTGTATATCCGATCAAAGAAGACATGAGTTTTGGTTGATACTTTAGAACCATGGCTTCAAATGCCATCGCGTTTCCAGCTTTAATTTCATTTACAAACACTTCATCCCCTTTGCTAATCCCCATATGTTTCCTCGATCATTTGGACAAAGATGAAATGAAATAGTTTCAATTATCTGTGAAGTTTTTTATGTTATTTAAAATGAAGTTTTCTTTCTCTGGGCTATTTAAAGATTCATTCTTAAATATAAAATCATATAAAGGCTGATCCTCTAGATCCAAAATACTATTAAACATCTTAAAATCTTTTTGAGAAAGAGACTCTAGATTATCTTCACTGTACCTTCTAAACAGCAAATCTAGCTCTCTCAGACCTCTTCTGCACTTCCATTTTGTTTTATTGATGTCTGTATTCATTTATTAATCTAATATAGTATCTTTATTGAAATTGTTAATTAAATAAATTGTTAAATTCTAAATTTATAAAATATGGGGCTGTAAATCTTGAGGATAGTACAGCAATTCATTTAAATGGTGATTTTGACTCTGTCTTAAGTCTTTTACAAGGACAGGTAACGTCAGATTGCACTCTAATCAAAGAACAATTAGGTCAAATCTCTTCTTTGTGCAACGAAAAGGGTTTTATTTTATGCAACTTTGAAGTGATTTTTGATCAAAGCAAGTGGTTAATTATCATTGAAAATGGTCTTAAAGATGTTTTTTTAAACGAAATAACTAAATTTTTGCCTTTTTATAAAGTCTCAGCTGAGCCACTAAACTCTAAAGTGATAGGTTTTACAAGAAAAAAAGGTCAAGCAATGCTTCCAAATGAACATCTGGTTTTAAGCTCAGATATTGCATATTTATCGCTATCGATTGATAAAAACAATAAATCTCAAGATAATTTAGATATTCTCAGCACAGAGAACTGGGCTATTAATCGAAAAATTATGGGCGATCATCAAATTGAACTTGAGGAAACAGGCAAGTACAGACCTCACGAATTAGGACAGCACAATACTAGGGTTAGTTTTACTAAGGGCTGCTTTAAAGGGCAAGAAATAATTGCAAGAATGGAGTATCTAGGAAAATTAAAAAAAGAAACAAGGTTAATTGTTCACTCAAATCAAATAGAGGTTTCTGAATTTATAATTATTGGAAAGAGCTACAAAATCCAGGAAACAATATTCTCATCTTGCTTTGGAAAAATAGATAGTTTTTCTAATAAAATTAATTAAGCTTCCAATTAATTTCACTAGAGCCATTCTTTATTAAGATTTTATTAATTTCTGAAAAATGCTTGCATCCAAAAAATCCCCTATAAGCAGAAAGAGGAGATGGGTGAGGAGCGGATAAAATTTTATTTTCCTTGTCGTCAATTAAATTTAATTTTTTTTGAGCACTGTTGCCCCATAAAACAAAAATCATATTTCCTCTTTGACTTAACCGAGAAATGATTTTGTTCGTTAATTTATCCCAGCCTAATTTCTGATGTGAGTTTGGTTTTCCATGCTCTACAGTTAGAACAGAATTTAATAACAAGATTTTTTGTTGAGCCCAAGAAGTTAAATCGCCGTGTTGAGAAATAGGAATATTTAAATCATCTTTTAGTTCAAGAAAGATATTTTTTAGGGATGGCGGAATCATAATTTCTTTATTGACTGAGAAAGACAGGCCGTTTGCTTGTCCGAAACCATGGTATGGATCTTGCCCTAAAATTAATACTTTAACTTCATTGAAATGAACCAATTCTAGGGCTCGGAATACAGATGGAATTGGGGGAAATATAGCTATATTTTCAGTATTTGATTTTAAAAATTTTGACTCCATTTCATTTAAAAAATCTATACAAAACCGCTTGCCCAGAGGCTCTAACCAAGTATCAGGAAAGTTAAAAATATTCAAAAAAATTACTCTAAAAAATGCTTAAATTTTATCCACAGAAACTGTGGATAAAGCTTGGGATAAGTTAATATTCTTATATTTTAGACTGATTTAATAAGGTTTCATGCAAATTGATCAAAAACTAATCAATTAATAATTAAATAACCTTAAATCAGTAACTTATGTTACGTTTAGTTCAGATTAATCCATCTTTTGGTAAATATTAATGAAGAGTCAATAACACTATTTAGTTCTGTGGGCAAGTATTTTTTTAAAAAAAAATAAATTAGAATACATCCTCTTTATAGTAACCATAAATAATCCATATGAATGATCAAAAAAACGCGCTTTTTTCTGCCTACAACTTGAATGGTTTAAATCTAAGAAATAGAGTTGTGATGGCTCCTATGACAAGGAACTTTTCACCAAATGGAATACCCAAAGATTATGCTCCAACCTACTATGCACGAAGAGCTCAAGGTGGTGTAGGTTTGATACTAACTGAGGGAGTGGAAGTGAGTCATCAAGCTGCAAGCGGCTATCCGAATTGCCCAAATTTAGAAACAGATGAAGCAAAAAAAATGTGGGAAAAAGTCGTCAATGAGGTTCATAAAAATAATTCCTCTATCTTCTGTCAACTCTGGCATGTGGGTGGAATTAGAAAACTAGGCATGCCCCCTATACCAGAAGTTCCAGGATTTACTCCATCTGGTTATGTGGTTCCTGGAAAGAAAGTGGCGCATGAAATGACGCATGAGGAAATCAAAGAATTGATCGAGGTTTATGCTGAAGATGCAAAGATTTGTGAAGAGATTGGATTTGATGGGGTGGAAATTCATGGTGCGCATGGCTATTTAATTGATCAATTTTTTTGGGATCAGATAAATTTAAGGACTGATGAATATGGTGGCTCCATCGAAAATAGATCTAAACTTGCGAAAGAAATTCTTGAGGCATCACAAAAAATAACCTCTGAAAGCTTCAAGATTGGAATAAGAGTTTCACAGTGGAAGCAACAGGACTATGAAGCAAAAATTACTTCTGATGCAGAAGAGTTAAATAAATTTTTTAATATTTTAAAGAGTGCAGGGGCTGATTTTATCCATTGTAGCAATCGTCGTTTTTGGGAAGGCGAATTTAACACTAAAGGCCTTAACTTGGCTGGAGTTGCAAAAGAGGCAACTGGACTTCCTACTATTAGTGTAGGTAGTGTTGGTTTGGACAAAGATTTTATTAAACTTTATTCTGGGGACCATAAGACCCAAACTGTAGATCTAAATATCCTGCATGAGAAGCTCAATAAGTCTGAATTTGATTTAATTGCTGTTGGAAGAGCGCTTTTATCTGATCCTGATTGGGCTAATAAAGTTCAAGATGGGAAAGAGGACCAAATCGTGCCTTTTGATAAAAGTTTTGTTGAGAACTACGTGTAAAGCCCTAACTGCTTATATCTAAAGACCTGACACTCATTACATGCTCGACTGATCGAAGTTGATTAATCAATTCCTCGCTTGCCTGACATTCCAGATCAATTAAATTAATAGCGATTTCATCTCTACTTTTATTTGTCATCTCAGCAATGTTGATATCACAGGCAGCAATTGAATCAGCAATTTTACCAATCATTCCTGGTTCATTGTGATTAATAATAACCAAACGATGATTAGTACCTCGCGAAAGCGAGATTCTTGGAAAATTTACTGAATTTAATATTGTGCCATCTTGTAGATAGTTAACCATTTGATTTGCAGCCATAACAGCACAGTTTATCTCAGCTTCTTTTGTGCTTGCGCCCAAGTGAGGGAGGAGAACTACATCATTCTTCTCTGCAGAACGCTTGATCAGCTCAGGAGTTGGAAAATCTGTAACAAATCTACCTAGATTTCCATTCTCTAGCTCAGCTATGACGTCATCAGTATTAACTATCCCTCCTCTAGATAGGTTGATTAGCCTAGCGCCTTTTTTGAATTTGTTTAAATTTGATCCGTTAATAAGATTTTTTGTATCCTCAACAAGAGGAACATGGAGTGAGACATAATCTGATTGCTGTAAAAGAGCCTCCATTGTTTCAGCTTTTTCAACTTCTCGAGGTAGCCTCCATGCACCCTCTATAGAAATGTAAGGATCATATCCTACCAATTTCATTCCAAGGGTGTGAGCTGCTTGTGCAAGCATTGATCCAATTGATCCAAGGCCCACTATTCCAAGTGTCTTTCCAGCCAGCTCATTACCTGCAAATGTTTTCTTTTGAGCCTCCATTGCTTGGTTTAAACCTGCAGAGTCTTCAAGATCAAGATTCTTTGCAAATTCAATGCCCTCAACAATACCCCGAGAAGAAAGCAACATCCCGCAGATGACAAGCTCCTTTACTGCATTTGCATTTGCGCCTGGAGTATTAAAAACAACAATTCCTTGTTTGGTTGCATCATCTTTAGGTATATTGTTTGTACCTGCTCCTGCTCGAGCTATGCATAAAAGATTGTCCTCAAAATCTTCCTTTAAAAGATTATGACTTCTGAGCAATATCCCTTCAGGGTTCTCAGATACCTCTTTAAATTTATTTTTGCGAAGAATATCTAGACCATCTTCAGCAATATTATTGAAAGTTTTAAAATTAAACATGTTTTCCAGTCAGGGGGACTTAATTAAAAGTGGAGTTAGTTTATTACAATAAATATCAAACAAAAACATTTAAAACTATTTAATTAAAGAAATTTAAAAATGTCTCATGCAGGAAGCTCAGAAATCATCCTAGGGAAATCTTTTTATGTATTACATGCAATAAAGCATATTTTTAATTGTATGCGTCCAGAAGGACTCTGAGAAATTTTCTCCATTCAGTCAGATCATTTGGATCAAAAACTTTCACTCTTGGTTGATAAATAGTTGCATTGCTTGATTGGTTGTTCTGCAAATCATTGATAGAAAAAAAATGAGCCCCTAAGCCGGCAGTAATTGCAGCGCCTATCGCCGTGGACTCTAAGCTTGAGGGAACCTGCACCTCCTGACCTAAAAAATCTGCCAATAGCTGACAAAAACCTGAATTCGCGGCCATACCCCCATCAATAGATAAATTTTTAATTTGTATACCATCAACCTTTAAAGCTTCTTTAATATCCATGACTTGATAAATTAGTGATTTAAATGCAGCCGTAACCATATCTTTTTTGGTTGAGTCCCTTGTGATGCCATAGAAACTTGCTCTAATTTCTGCATTCCAGTGAGGAGCTCCAATTCCTGTAAAACCAGGAACAAACAAAACACCATTGGACTCACCCCTTGTATCTAGTAAATTTATGCTTTCTGCAGAATCTTGAAAAAATTCCATATTATCTCGTAGCCATTGAATGATGGTCCCAGCCGAAAAAATACTTCCTTCCAATGCATAAGATACCTTGCCTGAGAGGCCGTATCCAAGAGTGTTGAGAAGACCTGAAGTTGATAGCAGAGATTCATCACCGGTATTCACCATCAAAAAACATCCTGTTCCAAATGTTGCTTTCATTTGACCTGATTGAAAACACCTTTGCCCTACTAACGCGCTTTGCTGGTCTCCAATCACCCCTGAAATTTTAATGGTTTTATTACCTCTCACCAGTGTCCCGTAATTACTGTCGGATGACTGCACCTCAGGAAGCATTGATCTTGGAATATTGAAAATCTTAAGAAGCTCTGAATCCCATTCCTTAAAATGTATATTGTATAAATTAGTTCTAGAGGCATTGGTAACATCAGTCTTATAAATCTCCCCATGAGTCAGTTGCCACAGCAAATACGTATCCACTGTCCCAAACCTTAACTTGCCTGCTTCAGCTCTTTTCCTTGCGCCATCAACATTATCTAAAATCCAGGATATTTTTGTAGATGAGAAATATGGATCAAGCAACAGGCCAGTTGCATTCTTTATTGCCTCTTCATGACCAGCTTTCTTCAGTTGCATGCATTGCTCTGCCGTTCTTCTGTCCTGCCAAACAATTGCGTTGTATATAGGCTCTCCAGAATCGGCATCCCATACCAAAGTTGTTTCACGCTGATTTGTTATTCCTATAGCGGATATATCTGAGCAAGCTTCTATCACAGGATCAATGGTTGCATAGACGGAACTCATTAATTCCTCAGGCGCAATCTCCACCCAACCATCATTGGGATAAATTAAAGGATATTCCTTTTGCTCTGAATGGATGATATTTAGATCTTTATCAAACGCCACCGTTCTGGTGCTTGTTGTGCCTTGATCAATAGCTATTAATATAGACATATCAGCTCCAATATTTTTAAGTTATCCACAATTTACTCACTTTATCCTCACAATCAATAAACACCATTTATACAGCATATTGTGAAAAATTTAAAAGAATTCACAATATATTGTGTTTTTCACTTGATTATTTATCCACAATGTAAGAATATTGTCATTGGTTAAAGAGATTTAAAAAAGACGTTTTGACCCCACCCATTGGTAAATTTTTATTAAATTGGCCAACGAAAGAAATAAACATAGAGGATAAAAATGACAATACAAGAGTTAGGGAAGACTCAAGAAGGTGCTGGGCAAGAAGCAATCGGAACAATACCATCAGAAGACCTAAACATTACAGCGCCTGGAAAACTTCGCGTAATAAAGCGTAATGGAAAAGTTGTGCCTTTTGAAGAAGACAAGATTAAAGTTGCTGTTACCAAAGCTTTTCTAGCCAACGAATCTGGAAACGCTGCGGCAAGTGAAAGAATTCACAGAAAAGTTGAAGAAATAACTGCCGAAGTACAAGAGATTTTCAAACGAAGAATGCCCTCAGGCGGCACTTTGCACATTGAAGAGATACAGGATCAAGTAGAACTCCAGCTCATGCGCAATGAAGAGTATGTTGTAGCCAGAAAATACATCCTATATAGAGAAGAAAGAGCTGCAGAAAGAACAAAAGATGCGCCATCACAGACCAATATTGATGCACCAAAAATTTCTGTTACAAAAAAAGATGGGTCACAGGTGCCTCTTGATATTGAAAGATTGGCCTCTGTGGTTAATCATGCATGCGAAGGTTTAGAGGATGTCAGTGCTGATGCAATTTTAGAAGAATCCATCAAAAATCTGTATGACGGCGTTTCAATTAGCGATATGAAATCAGCCCTTGTCATGTCAGCTAGGACTAAAGTGGAGCAAGAACCAAATTACAGTTATGTAACCGCTAGAATTCTACTGGATGAACTAAGAAGTGAAGCGCTTTCCTTTCTCGGCATAGCTGAAGAAAGTTCACATCCTGAAATGCAAGACTATTATCCAAAAGCTTTCTTAGCATATATTGAAAAAGGCATCGAATTGGAAATGATAGACCCAGTCTTAAAAGAATTCGACTTAAAAAAATTAGGGGAAGCTATTGACCATGACCGAGACTATCAATTCACATACCTAGGACTGCAGACACTCTACGACAGATATTTTATTCATTATCAGGACACAAGGTATGAACTTCCGCAAATATTTTTTATGAGAGTTGCTATGGGTCTAGCCGTAGAAGAAGACCAAAAAGAAGAAAGAGCCATTGAATTCTATAGATTGCTTTCAAGCTTTGATTATATGAGCTCAACACCAACGCTCTTTAATTCTGGAACCTTGCGTCCTCAACTCTCCTCATGCTACCTAACAACCATTCCAGATGATCTTGATGGAATATTTGGAGCAATGAAAGATAATGCATTGCTGTCAAAGTGGGCAGGAGGATTAGGAAATGACTGGTCACCCGTTAGAGCACTGGGTTCTTATATCAAAGGAACAAATGGCAAAAGTCAGGGCGTTGTTCCCTTCTTGAAAGTTGCTAATGATACAGCTGTTGCAGTTAATCAAGGCGGCAAAAGAAAGGGAGCTATGTGCGCTTATCTAGAAACATGGCACTTGGACATAGAGGAATTCTTGGATCTCAGAAAAAATACTGGTGATGATAGAAGAAGAACTCATGATATGAATACTGCCAACTGGGTACCTGATTTATTCATGAAAAGGGTTGAGTTAGATAAAAATTGGACTCTTTTTTCTCCTGGCGAAGCCCCAGACTTGCATGATCTTACCGGCCTTGCATTTGAAAAAAGATATGAGGAATATGAAGCTCTAGCTGCTGAAGGAAAAATGGATCAACACAAGACTATTCCAGCTAAAGATCTATGGAGAAAAATGCTTACCATGCTGTTTGAAACAGGTCATCCATGGATAACTTTTAAAGACTCATGTAATTTACGTTCGCCGCAACAGCACATTGGAGTAATTCATTCTTCTAACTTATGCACTGAGATTACTCTCAACACAAGCAATGATGAAATAGCTGTTTGTAATCTTGGGTCAGTGAACCTTCCTCAACATATGAAAGATGGGGTCTTGGATCAAGAAAAGGTAAAACGCACAGTAACCACTGCCCTGCGTATGCTGGATAATGTTATTGATATAAATTATTACTCTGTAGATACAGCAAAGAACTCAAACCTTAAACATCGTCCAGTGGGAATGGGGCTTATGGGCTTCCAGGATGCGCTCTACATGCAAGATGCACCCTACTGTTCTGATGACGCCATAGAGTTTGCAGATCGCAGCATGGAAGCCATCAGTTACTATGCAATTCATGCATCAAGCGAGCTTGCAAAAGAAAGAGGTACATACCCATCATATGATGGCTCACTATGGAGTCAGGGAATCTTTCCAAAAGATTCAATAGACATTTTAGAAAAGAATCGTGGCAGTGAATTTATAAAAGTTGATAGATCCGAAACGCTGGACTGGGAAAAATTACGTGCAAAGGTAAAAAAAGATGGTATGAGAAACTCCAATGTAATGGCAATTGCACCTACGGCAACAATTTCTAACATTACTGGGGTAACTCAATCAATTGAACCCACCTATCAAAACCTATACGTTAAATCTAATCTTTCTGGTGAGTTCACTATCGTGAATCCACACCTAGTAAGAAAACTAAAGGCGCTAGATTTATGGGATGATGTAATGATTAATGACCTCAAATACTTTGAAGGCAGCTTAAGTGAAATATCAAGAATTCCTGATGATATTAAAAAACTTTTTTCCACCGCATTTGAAGTGGAACCTCAATATATTGTTGAATCAGCAAGCAGAAGGCAAAAGTGGATAGATCAAGCTCAATCATTAAATCTATATATCGGTAATGCCAATGGTAAAAAACTAGATCTTACTTACAGAATGGCTTGGTATTCGGGCTTAAAAACTACTTACTATCTTAGATCTATAGCAGCAACAACAACAGAAAAATCAACCATCAACCAAGGTAGCTTAAATGCGGTAAGCGCTCAGGCTGAATCAGCACCAGAAGTTCCTCATGAACTTGGTGCGCCAGCACCTGTGCCAGAAGCATGTTCCTTGGATGATCCTGACTGCGAAGCCTGTCAGTAAATACGGAGAAAGAAATGTTAAATTGGGATGAATACAATAAAGAAGAGACTCAGGTAGCACCTGCAATCAAAAACACAGTGCCAGAGGCACCTAAGCATGTTGAGCCTGTAGCTCAACCGGAGCCAGTAGCTGAAGCCTCTCCTGCAACTATTGAGGCAGGATCAAGAGCAGAGGCAGCAAGAAAAGCTATGGAAACCTTTGATGCATCAGAAGGTGTGAAAGAGCTAGATGAAATGCACAATGGCAGAGTTCAAGTTGATGACAAAGCTATGATCAACTGTAAGGCAGACCTTAATCAGTTAGTTCCATTCAAGTATGACTGGGCTTGGCAAAAGTATCTTGATGGAAGCGCTAATCACTGGATGCCGCAAGAAGTTAACATGACTGCAGATATAGCTCTCTGGAAATCAGAGGACGGTTTAACTGATGATGAGAGAACAATAGTAAAAAGAAATCTTGGATTCTTTTCAACTGCAGACTCCCTAGTTGCAAATAATCTTGTGCTTGCTCTTTATAGATTGGTGACAAATCCTGAATGCCGACAATATATTTTGAGACAAAGCTTAGAAGAAGCTATACACACACATGCATATCAGTACTGCATCGAATCACTTGGCATGGATGAAGGAGAGATATTTAATATGTATAGAGAAATCCCAAGCGTTGCTAAAAAGGCTGCGTGGGGTTTGAAATATACACAACAAATTTCTGATCCAACCTTCCAAACAGGAACAACCGAGACAGATAAACAGCTCTTAAGAAACCTCATAGCTTTTTATTGTGTTCTTGAAGGCATATTCTTTTATTGTGGTTTTACTCAAATCTTATCAATGGGAAGACGAAATAAAATGACAGGAACTGCTGAGCAATTTCAGTACATTTTAAGAGATGAATCCATGCATGTAAATTTTGGAATTGATGTCATCAATCAAATTAAAATTGAAAACCCGCATCTTTGGGATGAAGAGATGAAAAGTGAGGCAGCGCAGATGATTCTTGAAGGAACGGAGCTTGAAATTCAGTATGCAAGAGACACCATGCCGAGAGGTGTTCTAGGTATGAATGCCTCCATGATGGAAGAATACCTACAATTCATCGCTAATAGAAGGCTAACGCAGATTGGACTGGACGAAGAGTTCAAAGGTGCGACTAATCCCTTCCCATGGATGTCAGAGATCATGGATCTTAGAAAAGAAAAGAACTTCTTTGAGACCAGGGTCATTGAATATCAAACAGGTGGCGCTTTAAACTGGGAGTGAAGCAATAACTGATTGTTGGATCGATATATTTCTTATCCCTAGGCTATAATTACAGCATATTAAACTAGGGGAAGATTCAAATGACTGATACTCATCAGCCAACAAAAGGCTATCGTACTTTTGTATTAATACTATTAACCGTCGTCTATGGATTCAATTTTATAGATCGGCAAATTGTTGGGATACTAGCTCCTTTTATCCAAGAAGACTTAAATCTAACTAATACAGAATTAGGATTATTAATAGGTTTAGCATTTGCAATATTCTATACAACTGTTGCCATCCCAATAGCATGGCTAGCAGATAGGTATAACAGAGTTAATATACTTTCTATAGCTCTTGCAACATGGAGTGGGTTTACAGCGTTAACTGGCCTAGCAACTAATTTTGTTCAGATTGGTCTTGCTCGAATGGGAGTTGGCATTGGTGAAGCAGGTGGAAGCCCGCCATCTCATTCAATTATATCTGACATGTATCCAAAAGAAGAGAGAGCCAGTGCTCTGGGTGTATATGCTATGGGTATACCACTTGGGATTATGGCTGCCTATTTTGTCACTGCAGCCCTCATAGGAGCATCCAGCGAGGATGTAAATTGGAGAGAAATATTCGTTTTCTTGGGAGTTACAGGAGTTCTTTTGGCTATAGTAGTTAAATTAACAATACGCGAACCGATTCGTGGAGCAATGGAATTCAATGATCAAAGAGAAATTGCCAAACCTCCCTTTTTAGAATCTCTAAAAACACTTCTTAAGATTCCAGCATGGTGGGCAATGTGTTTTGGCATCGCTTTTGGATCCTTTGTTTCTTATTCCAAGTCTGCCTTCCATACCAAATATCTAGTTACTTTAGATCCAAGTTTTGATTTCCAGACTCTGGTTATTATTCTGGGTTTTGTAAACGGGCTCACATATGCAGGTGGAGCATTCTTTGGAGCACGGCTAGCTGATAGCTGGGGTAAAAAAGATATCAGAGCCTATGGATGGCTTCCAGCTATATCGATTGCGCTTTGTCTGCCTCTAGGAATTGCTGCTTGGTGGTCGACTTCTGTTGAGATGAATCTAGTATTCACATCATTATTTTTAATCTTTATGGGAATATACCTAGGGCCAAGTTTTGCAATTGCCCAAACTTTAGCTCCAATCCATATGCGTGCTATGTCCACTGCCCTTTTCTTTTTTATTTTAAATATGATTGGTTTGGGTCTTGGGCCGAGTATTTCAGGCTGGATGATTGATATATTTAAAGCTAATAATGGTGAGGTTGAATCCATTAGATATGCTATGACTGTAACTTCACTTGTATTTATCCCATCAATTATTAGCTTTTTGGTTGTTGCGCATAAACTTCCTGAAGATTGGGCAACAGCTGAAAAAAATAATCTTGAATTAGCAAAAAGTGAGCCTTCATGATTGAGAGTTTTTTACAATATGGGCAATGGATAATCTTGGTGCTGAGTATCCTCAGTTTAGCATTGGTAAGTTCAGTAAAGCACGAGACTCGACTGAATGGATATATTTTGACAGGAATCAGCAGGTTTGCTGGTGCAGTTGTTTTCCTCTTTGTTGATCTGCCTGCATTTGTTATAGCTAATCTAATACAAACTTACATTGCATTTAAAGGCTATTACAATAATAAAAAAGCTGGTAAAGAATAAAATTTAATTAATTCTTTCTCCAGGCACCTAACTTTAAAGAAATGACTAAGATCAAGCCATAAAGAGTCATAGCTAAAGCAGCGGAATAAAACACTCCATTCAAGCCAATGGAAAAATAGTTAATGGCAAGCCAACCCCCTAATGAAGCAAGAATAAATCTTGAACCTGTTGCAATCATAGGCCATTTCATTGCATTGGCACCCTGGGAAGCAAAATATAGAGAGAGACCGAAACCCTGAAAAGTAAAACAAAGCCCTACAATTTGAATGTAAGCTTTTGTAGCCTCATAGGCACTCTCATCTGTGGTAAAAAAATTAATCCAATAATCTGCTGAGATAGCTAAAAGCAGGCCTATGATTCCTGAGAAAAAGCCAGCAAGTGATCCGCCTAGCCAACCTATTCTTTCGGCTCGATGAATATTTTTTGCCCCCATATTTGTTCCAACCATGGTAGTCATGGCTGTGCCTATGCCAAAAACTAATGGAATCATCAAAAACTCAATTCTTGAACCAATGCCATATCCAGCCAGAGCAGAGGCTCCAAACTGACCAACAAAAGCTGTTAGTACAAGAATTGTAGCTACTGTAAAGATTGGAGATAATGATGCTGGTAATGCAACGCTAAAAATATCTTCGAATAAATCTTTTTTAAGCGAAAAGCGTTTAAGGGTTAATTCAACTTCTTGGGAAAAGTATGATAGCTTTATCAACATTGCTGAAGACATAAAAATACCTGAGAGTATTGCGGCTAATGGAGCGCCAATAATTCCTAAACGAGGCAAGCCAAACCACCCCAAAATTAAGCCGCCCGCTAATGTCACCTGCAAACCTGATCCAAAAATAATTAACAGAGCAGGAAATCGCATATTGCCAATACCTCTTAGCGCTGCACTTAAAGTGCCTGAGAGCCAAATAACTATTGCTCCAAGAAGAAAGACTCTGCAATAAACAATTGCTTGCTCCAGAAGTTCACCCTTTCCTCCCAGAATCTGCAATAGAAGCTCGCCTGATATATAAAATACTGACAAAAAAAATAAGGCTCCAAAAGCAGCAAGGAATAATGCATGCCATAAAAGTTCCTCTGCTCGTTGTTTGTCTCCAGCGCCCAAGCTTCTAGCTAGAGAAGAGCTTACTGCACCTCCAAGCGCTCCAAATGCCATCTGCTGAGTAAGCATAATTACTGGGAATGCTAATGCCACTGCGGCTAATGCACTTGTTCCAAGTCTTCCTATTAGCCAAACCTCAGTCAATACAACAGCAGCTTGAACTAAAAATGCAATTGTGTTTGGTGCTGACATATATACCAACAAAGGAAATATAGGCTCCTTGAGCATGTTTTCAGTTCTTTTGTCCATGATTTTCCTGTAATGTATATCGATACAATTAAGCAGGCTAACAATAACATTAAATTTAACGCCAACTCTAAAATATAGTGATCAAAAAGGAATTATAAATATGAAGCTCTACAACAATAAAATGGCAAATAGCCCAAGAAAAGTAAGAATGTTTTTGGCTGAAAAAAATATTACTGATATTGAAATGATTGATATTGACCTGATGAAAGGTGAACACAAAACTCCTGAATATCGAGCGCTTGCTCCTAATTCTCGAATTCCTGCTCTTGAGCTTGATGATGGTACTGTCATTATGGAATCAACTGCGATATGTAGGTATGTTGAATCTTTGTACCCAGAGCAAAACTTGTTTGGAGAGAACCCCTTAGAAATTGCTTCAATTGAAATGTGGCAAGCCAGAATATATAACGAGCTTATGCTACCTTTAGCAATGGGTTTTAGGCACCTTCATCCGGCGATGTCTGGTTTAGAAATACAAAATAAGGATTATGGAGAGACCCAAAAAAGCATAGGGATAAAATCACTGAAGTATTTTAATAGCGTGCTTTCAGAGTCCGAATTTGTTGCCGGTGAAAGATATACTTTTGCTGATATTCAAATGATCACAACCACTGATTTTTTTATTGGACTAAACCAGCTAACTCTTGGAGATTATCCTGAAATTGAAAGGCACACCCAATTAATGTCATTGAGACCAAGTTTTTCTGCTTAAGCTTTATCAGCCTGCTCAAGAATTTTAATAGTTTGCTCAGGCCCGCTAAACAATTCTCTTGCATCGTCCATGTTAGAAACTGAATCCCAGCCAGCAGCTATATTTTCAGGTGTCATTTCATCACCTGTACCAAGAGAAAGACCCATTGTTTCCAAGATTCTAAATCTTGTAAATACTCCTGCTCCAGCACCAATAATGGCACCATTTTGGCTTTCTTCACTGGCTAGATAAATAACAGCTGGGGTTACATACTCGGGCATAAATCTCTCTCCAATACCCTCAGGAAATAAAGAATCTGTCATTCTAGACAAAGCAACTGGAGCAACGGCGCTTGAGAATACATTATACTTTTGGCCTTCTATTTTTAAACAGTTCATTAACCCAATCATTCCCATTTTTGCTGCGCCATAGTTTGCCTGCCCAAAATTTCCACACAGACCACCTGAGGAAGTGGTAAAAATGATTCTACCAAAATTTTGCTCTCTCATAATTGGATAAACAGCATGAGATGCATAGAAACTTCCTTGAAAATGTACATCCATTACTTGGTCAAACTCTTCTGTTGTAATTTTATGAAAGCTTTTGTCACGCAAGATTCCTGCGTTGTTTACTAAAATATCTATGCGGCCCCATTTTTCCATGGTTTCCGCAATCATTTTTGAAACTCCCTCTTTGTCTGCAACACTTGAGCCATTTGCAATAGCTTCTCCGCCCTCAGCTTTAATTTCTTCCACAACAGAATTGGCTGCATCGCTTGCACCACCGGAACCATCAACAGCGCCACCAAGGTCATTAACAACAACTTTGGCTCCTCTTCTAGCAAATTCAAGCGCATGTTGTTTTCCTAGGCCTCCGCCTGCACCTGTTACGATTGCTACTTTGTCATCAAATTTTATAGTCATAGTTATCTCCCTAATGGTATTTTCATTTTAACTAATTTGAACCAGAAAAAATGGATTCAGGTTGAAAATTTTTATCTTTTATAAGACTCATTTCTAGCTGAAAACCATTGCCAAGGGCTTTTTTAAACAACATGAACTGCTTGGACTTGTTGACGCTATCAACCGCAATCAAATACCCATCTTTTCCATAACAAGCTATAAATTCGGCAGAGTCAATTTCTCCGAAAATATGGCATTCGTCATAGCCACTAGATAAGCCAGCCATTTGTAATTTTAAATCATATTGATCAGACCAGAACCATGGCATCTCATTATTAAAAAGCTCATTCCCAATAATCGAAGAAGATGCAACTTTTGATTGCGCTAAGGCATTTGGCACACTTTCAAGTCGAAATTCCTTATTAAACAGAGTATTAAATGAAGAAGTGCAGTCACCCACTGCAAGGATATTTGGAGTAGATGTTCTGCAATATTGATCGGTCTTAATCCCATTTTCACACTCTAAGCCTATTGAATCTGCAAGTTGTGTATTAGGAATTGCTCCTATGCCTACTAAAACCATATCAGCAGAAATACTCTCGCCAGATTCTAAAGACACGGAATTAATAAGTTTATTTTCAGCATTCAAACTGCTGACCCTAGCATTACAAATGATTTCAACCCCCTTTTTGGTGTGAAAATCATTATAGAACTTTGATACATCAGGGCTTGTGACCCTCTGAAGAATACGTTTCTCTGCCTCTAGAATAATTACATTAAGGCCTAACTCAATCATTGCAGAAGCTACCTCAAGGCCTATATAGCCTCCACCAATCAATACTATGTTTTTAGCTGACGCAATTGATTTTTGAATAGATAAAACATCTGTTATCTGCCTCAAATAAAATAAGTTTTTAGCATCAGCATTTTCCATAGGTAGCAATCTTGGAGATGCTCCAGTTGCAAAAACTAAATAATCAAAATCAAATGATGTATCTTTTGCATTAGCATGGTTTGATTCTAGGTCAATGAAATCGATTCTAGTATTTAGATTGAGAGAGATATTTTGTTCTTTATAGAAATCAGAAGATTTAAAGCTTAGCTTTTCAATGGCTACATTTTGTTTTAAAAAATCTTTGGAAAGTGGTGGTCTGTGATAAGGAAGGTAGTCCTCATCGCTGATGATAGTTATATCTCCGTCGAAGCCATCTTTTCTTAAGGTAAAGGCTGTATTAGCGCCAGCATGCCCTCCTCCAACGATTAATACTTTACTCATTGAATTGACCAATTGGATTTAATGAAAACATATCTATACTAACTCTGTTATGAAGAATGAAATTGTAGCTCACAACGATCTAAAAGTTCGAATCGAGAAGAATTTTTTTAATGCAACTGATTCTGATGAATTGCTCACAAAACTAATATCAAATCTGCCCTGGGAATCAATGATAATTAAAATGTTTGGAAGGAACATGACGATCCCTAGATTGCAGTGCTGGATAGGTGATGAAGGATGTGATTATAAATATTCAGGCAAAAAATTAAACCGACAAAGCTGGACCAGAGATTTAACAATGATTCGAGAAAAAGTATATGAGGAATTTAAAATTGATTTTAACTCTGTGCTTATAAATTATTACAGAGATGGAAGAGATTCAATGGGTTGGCACTCTGATGATGAGAAAGAGCTTGGACCCAATCCAACCATAGCCTCAATTTCTTTTGGAAGTGAAAGAGATCTGGTATTCAGAAATAAAATTAGCAAAGAGACTCACTCAATTGCTCAGGCTCATGGCTGTTTGATATTGATTGATGGTAAAACTCAAAAAAATTGGCAACATTCAATAAAAAAGACACAAAAAGTCATTGGCCCACGAATTAATTTAACGTTTAGGAATATAATAGACAAAAATAATTTTTAAGGATTTTTATGAAAGATAGAGTCAAAGTTGTTGTAACCGGCGCAGCTGGTCAGATCAGTTATTCTTTAATACCTAGATTGGTGGACGGACATACTTTTGGGGATAAAATTGTCGATCTTGAACTAGTGGAAATTCCTCAGGTGGTTGAAAAATTAGAGGGGCTAGTAATGGAGCTAGAAGATTCTAATTTTCCTAATATGGGAAATGTAAATTACACAGCAAACTTTGAAGAAGCTGCAAAAGATGCAGACTGGTTCCTCTTGGTAGGGAGCATACCTAGAGGAATTGTTTTCAATGGTAAAAAAATTGAAGAGCGTGCTGACTTACTGCAAATCAATGGTGGTATTTTTGTAGGCCAAGGCCAAGCAATTGGTAAATTTGGTAAACCAGATGCAAAAATCTTGGTGGTAGGAAATCCTGCCAATACAAACGCTTTGATAGGAAGACATGCAGCCAATAATGAATCTCAATTATGGATGGCAATGACAATGTTAGATTCGAGCAGAGCTAGATCAGTCTTATCTAAAAAACTTAATATTGGAATTGGAGAAATTAGTAAAATGATTATATGGGGCAATCATAGCCCGACCATGTATCCTGATTTTGAAAATATCATGGTTAACGGGTTAGCAGGAAAAGATCTCATCGATAATATGAGTTGGGTTGAGAACGAATTTTTACCAGTCGTTCAGCAGCGAGGCAAGGCTGTTATTGATTCTCGAGGTGCTTCCTCAGCAACTTCAGCTGCAAAAGCCGCTCTAGATACTGTGATGGCTTGTGAGAGACCAACTCAGTCCGGAGATTGTTTTAGCGCAGCTGTAATTTCGGATGGAAGTTATAATCTGCCCGAGGGGATTATTTGCGGTATGCCTTTAATGACTACTCTTGATGGTAGAGTTGAAATTGTAAGAGACATAATATTGTCGGACTTTGCGAAAGAAAAAATAAAAATTTCAACTGATGAGCTAATTGACGAAAGAGCGGCTGTTGAGGATCTATTGACATAAATGAATAAAAGTGGGTTAAATGATTTTCTTCTTGAGATCATCCACAGTGAGAAAGTCGAATCAGTTTTAGCTGTCACAACAAGGGATTTAAGCTCCTTTGCGAATCTATGCGAAGACTCTCTAAAAAGTTTATCTATTATAAATCTTACTCATCTTGATTCTAATAATGCTGAGTCCTGCGACTTATGCGTAATTTTTGATGATATGCCAATATCAAAAACTCAAATTGGCATAGTAAAGAATATTCTTGCCCAAAAAATATTAATTTTGAAAGCAACAAAAGATGATAGCGAGCATCAAAGCTTTTTAGAATTAGGTTTCACTCATGATATTGAAATTACTCAAGCAAGAGTTTATTCATATAACCTAAAAACTTATAACAATAAACGAGGCTGGAATAATCCTGAGGGTTGGGCCAATCCAGAAAACTTTGAAAAATTTAGATGGTGATTTCTTCAAATTACCTTGGTTTCGTCCTCTCTTGCTTTCTTTGATTGAAGCTCGGAAAGCTCTGTATGAAGACCTCTTGCATAGATCATTACAGCAACTAAAAAATACAGAAAGAAGAAATCATAGCTTGTTAAAAAGTTATAAATTGCATGAATTCCTATTGGAAAGATTATGCTTTTAATTAAAAATTGCTTGGAGTGAGTAAAGGCATATAAACCAAAAAAATAACCCATAATAATGCCGCACGTTGCATGCAATGGGATTGCGCTTACCGCTCTCGTAATTGCTAAAGAAAAAGAATCAACTTCAAAATTTCCTTGATACACATATGTAATATTTTCAAAAGTTGCAAAACCTAGCGAAACTAACACACCATAAACAATTGCATCCATGGGCTCATTAAATGCACTTTTAGGTCTGATATAAAAATATAGCACCAAAAACTTTAACATTTCTTCTGTAAATCCAGCACGATATGAATATTCATAGGATGGAATCAGTAGATGATTTAACTCTGCGGCTGGAAAACATATGATGACTCCCGCAAAGAAAGTTTTGATAGCTAAGTCAGTAGGCTCTCTAAATCTATCTGAATAAATTATTGCAAAGACAATAAATAAAGGCACTCCAACGGTAATGAGTAAAGTGAGATACATAATTGATAGGTTAAGACTTTAATTGAGGAAATAAAATCACATCTCTTATAGAGCTTTGATTTGTTAGCATCATAACTAATCTGTCTACCCCAACACCAACCCCTACCGCAGGAGGCATGCCATGCTCCAAAGCAGTAATATAGTCTTCGTCATAGCCCATAGCCTCATCATCACCATCTGCTTTTGCTTTAACCTGCTCCTTGAATCTTTCCGCCTGGTCATCAGGATCATTTAGCTCACAGAAACCATTGGCAATTTCTTTGCCACCAATAAATAACTCAAATCTGTCAGCAATTGATGGATTTTCATTATTTCTTCTAGACAAGGGTGAAACCTCTACAGGATACTCTGTAACGAAAGTTGGCTGAATAAGATTGGCTTCAACTGATTTTTCAAAAATTTCTAACAAAACTTTCCCCACACCCCATGAATCCTTATAGGGCATTTTGATTGATTTAGAGTAACTCCTAAGCTTATCTAAATTCATTAAATCGTCAGCGCATAGATCAGAGTTATGCTCTATTACTAAATCATTAAGAGTTTTAGTAGAAAAATTTGAGAGGTCTATTTTGTCACCATCCCATTCAATTTTACTATTATTTCCTACTGCCTCTGATGCTGACTTAATAATTTTCTCAGCAAAGTCTATAGTTCCATTAAATGTAGCAAAAGCGGCATAAAACTCTAGCATCGTAAATTCAGGATTATGTCTCGTTGATAGGCCTTCATTTCTGAAGCTTCTATTAATCTCAAATACCTTATCAAAACCACCAACCAGCAACCTTTTAAGATGAAGTTCAGGAGCAATCCGTAAAAAAAGCTCTCTATCAAGAGCGTTGTGTTTTGTGATGAAAGGCTTAGCAACAGCTCCTCCAGGTATGGAGTGCATCATAGGTGTTTCTACCTCAAGAAAACCATCTTCCAGCATTGAAGATCTTATGGATGAAACAATTTTAGAGCGCTTAATAAAAATCTCCCTGGATTCAGGGCTACTCATTAAATCTAAATATCTTTGTCGATATTTAATTTCAATATCAGCTAAGCCTTTATGCTTTTCTGGCATTGGTCTAAGCGATTTGGTGATTAGAATAATTGAATGGGCCTCAATTGTTAGCTCTTCTGTTTTCGTTTTAAATAAATTGCCAGTTATGCCGATAATATCTCCAAGGTCCCAAGATTTAAAATTTTTATATAGCTCAGGATCTATATTATTCTTACTAATGTATACCTGAATATCACCAGAACCATCTCTAATTGTTACGAAACTGGCATTACCCATAACCCTTTTAAGGACTATTCTTCCAGCAACAGATAAATTAGTAATCTTTTTATTTTCAAGCTCCTCTTTGCTCAGCTGTCCATGAGCATCATGCAATTCCTGAGCTTTGTTAGTAGGAGTGTAATTATTTACATAAGCTATATTGTGCTCTCTAAGCTCCTCAAGCTTTCTTCTTCTTTCTTCTAAGATAGAAGCTTCGCCGCCAATATTTGAATCACTCATTTATACTCCCTGGGTTAGACTAGCTTTAATAAATATATCTATATCTCCATCTAGGATTGAAGAGATATTACCACTTTCAAGGTTGGTTCTTAAGTCTTTAATACGAGATTGATCTAAAACGTATGAACGAATTTGGCTTCCCCAACCAATATCAGACTTACTGTCTTCCAATACCTGTTGTTCATCTTTCTGCTTTTGCAATTCTAGCTCATAAAGTTTTGATTTAAGCTGCTTAAAAGCATTATCTTTATTTTTATGTTGAGATCGATCATTCTGACACTGAACAACCGTCCCTGTGGGAGCATGGGTTAAACGTACTGCTGAATCTGTTTTGTTGACATGTTGGCCACCAGCTCCAGAAGCTCTGTAAGTATCTATTCGAACATCAGCAGGGTTCAATTCAACCTCAATTGATTCGTCAATTTCTGGAGAAATAAACACTGATGCAAAGGATGTGTGTCTTCTGCTGCCAGAATCAAATGGTGATTTCCTTACCAATCTATGGACTCCTGTTTCTGTTCTGAGCCACCCATACGCATAACTCCCTTTAATCAATAACGAGGCTGATTTTATTCCAGCAACTTCTCCAGGAGAATGCTCAATTACAGAAACAGAAAATTCATGTTTTTCAGCCCATCTTGTATACATTCTAAGAAGCATGTCAGCCCAATCTTGAGCCTCGGTTCCACCTGAACCAGATTGGATATCAATAAACGCTGAGTTAGGATCCATTTTGTTAGAAAACATTCTATTAAATTCTAGGTCTTCTACACTTGAAATAAGAGCTTGGGCCTCCTCATTAATTTCATTTATAGATGCGTCATCTGATTCTTCTATTGCAATATCTAGAAAATCGAGACTATCGCTGATTGCTTCATCAACTGACAAAAAAAGATCTAAAAATTTTTCTAGATCTGCTTTTTCTTTATTAAGAGACTGCGATAGCTCTAAATTAGACCAAGTTGACTCGTCAGACAGTTTTGAATGAATATCTTCTAAAGAACTTTGTTTTTGAGCAACGTCAAAGATGCCCCCGGAGATCATTCATGCGATCTCTGAGATCATTAAGGATTGATTTTATTTCACCTATTTCCATAGAGTTGCATTTTAATATCTTTATCGAGTCTATGAAATAGCTAATGAGATAAAGATATGCTTACTTAAAAAAATTATTTTAGAGAATTAACAATAAATTTATTGCGCTTCTCTAATCATAGGAAAAGCAGGAGGTGAGTCTTCAAATTGCACTCTACCAATTTCTACAAATCCATGCCTTTCATACAAAGCTTTATTCTGCTCATTAGATGCTTCCAGGTAAGCCCTGTCCCCTCTCTCATCAATCATCTTCAAAGCCTCTTTTAGTAAAAAGGATCCTATACCTTTTCTTTGTTGAGCTGGGTCAACAGCAATGAATGGCAAGTACCATGCATCTTCAGGGTGATATTTTTCAAATTCTTCAAAAAACTTTATAACTACCTCGATCCGATCTAACGGAATAGAGTCAAAAGTTGGCTCTAACGCTGAATTATCGAACTCAACCCCAGGAGGATGCCATAGAGCAGATCCATAAAAATTCTCTTCTGAGTAAACAATATTGTTATCAAAAGAAATTTTTGAAAATTCTTCCATCCAAATAGCAAAACTCTTCAGATATGAAGATGCATCAGGAAAAACCCATCTCAATAGCGCATCAGAGGCAAAGCCAAGCGTTAAAACTCCCTTCACTTTGTGCAAATCAATAATTGATGCTTGGACTATCTTTGGAGTGTTCATAAAAAATATTTAATTATTAAGTTTAATAAAATCAGTAACTTGATTATAGTCCGAATCAAAAGAATGCAAATGCTCTTCTTTTTTAAAGAGACCACTTAATGCAGCAGGCAGTGAATTTATTTCTATGTTTAATTCTTCGTACACTTTTGGGAACTTTGCTGGATGAGCAGTAGATAGAACAACAAAATGATTGCTTGAATCGCTTTTCTTAATAGCCTCAACAGCTGCAACGGCAGTATGTGGATCTAAGATATAACCATTTACCTGATATATTTCTTGAATAGTTTTTGTAGTTTCCAAATCATCAACTTTGCTGGATGAGAAAAGACTATCTTTCCTTTGCCAAGTTTCAACATCTAGCTCTATAGGTTTAATTGGAAAGTTATCAAACATTTTTGCACATTTAGATGAGTCCCTGTTCAAGAAGAAGTCATATACCAGCCTTTCAAAGTTACTAGCTACGCTAATATCCATGCTAGGAGATATGGTTTCATGAACCAATTTTTTGGAATAATCATTACTGCTGAAGAATCGATGTAAAATATCATTATCATTTACAGCAACTGAAATTTTGTTGATAGGCAAACCCATTTTATGAGCAGAGTAACAAGCAAATACGTTACCAAAATTTCCTGTTGGGATGGAGAAGCTTAGATTTCCTTTTTGATGCAGTTGATTATAAGCATAAAAGTAATAACAAATTTGACCGATAATTCGAGTCCAATTTATTGAATTAACTGCTAATAAATATTGATCGGTTTTCAAAAAATCACGCTGTTTGAAAGCAAGCTTTACCAAGTCTTGGCAATCATCAAATGTTCCATTAATTCTTAGAGCAAAAACGTTCGAAGACTTGATGGTACTCATTTGTCTTCGTTGAACTTCTGACATATTGCCATTCGGAAGCATAATAAAGCTCTTAATTCTTTCATAACTCTTGCATGCATCAATTGCTGCTGAGCCGGTGTCACCAGATGTTGCTCCGAGAACAATTGCAGTTTTATTTTCAGACTCTAAGACCTTATTAAAAAAGGCTGCAGCAAGCTGAAGCCCAAAATCTTTAAATGCCGCAGTGGGGCCATGAAAGAGCTCAAGAATTGATACTGAATTAAATTCTCTTATGCCAATCAGATCTTGATGTTCAAAATCATGCCAAGTAGATTCAACTATTCTGATCGTCTCATCATAAGAGAAAGATGATGAAGTAAATAAAGGTACTACACATTTAGCTATCTCTACAAATGATGTCTTAGACTTAATTTCGTCTAAATCTATTTGAGGCCAATAATCAGGCATAAAGAGGCCACCATCCTTAGCAAGACCTTGCATGAGAATGGATGCAAAGTCTTTATCAGAATCTTTACCTCTGGTTGAGTGAAAAAGCATTAAAGGTCCTCAATTCTAATAATTTTAGAGCTTAAAATAACTGGATTATTTTTTAAATCTTTTAAGGCGGTTTGCATCTCATTTTCAACAATTGGGTCAGTAAAAATTACCACTGGAACATTGCCATTACCTAGTTGATCTTTTTGAATAACCTTATCAAAACCAATACTTTGATCTGCAAATATTTTACTAATTAACGCTAAAACACCAGGCTCATCTTTAACTTCTAAATAAACATAGTATTTAAAAACTAAATCATCAAAGTTGAGCAGATTAGGTTTTTTAGAAAAATCTGGATAGCGCATAGGAGAAGATCCATTCGACCTTGAAAGCGCAAATATGTCAGAGATTAATCCAGATGCAGTTGACTCTCGTCCAGCACCAGAACCTGCAACATGAAATTCTCCTAATAGGTTAGTATCAAATTGAATGCCATTCCTTACACCCTTTAATCCTGCCAAACTTGAGTCCTTGCTAAGCATCACTGGGTGGCTCCTTAATTCGATTCCTTCATCATTTAATTTAGCAACAGCCAAATGCTTAACGGTCAAATGAAAATCATTCGCATATGTAAAGTCCTGAGATTGAATATCTTCTATACCTTCAACATAAAAACTAGGTGCAGGAAGGCCACTATTAAAAGCTAAAGCTGCAAGAATTCCAATTTTGTGCGCAGCATCAGTTCCATTCACATCTAAACTTGGATCAGGTTCAGCATATCCCTTTTCTTGAGCTTCCTGCAAAACAGATTCATAAGAGGCCCCTTCTTCCATATTGCTTAATATAAAATTAGTTGTCCCATTTAGCATTCCTGCAACTTTAGAAATTTTATTTGCGGTTAAATCATTTGAAAACATCTTAATGGCAGGAGTACCTGCGCAAACAGCAGATTCAAATAATAGCTCAACATTATTTTTTTTTGCTAAATTAATTAGCTCTTCACCATGCTCAAAAATCACCGCTTTATTTGCAGTGACAACATGTTTGCCTGAACTAAGCGCTCGCGTAATTAAATCTTTAGCTATCTCAACTCCACCGATTAATTCAACAAGAACATCTATATCCTCTTCAACTACCTCGAAAATATCTCTTAAAATTTTTGTTGAGCCTGGATTGCATTTTGGGTTATCACGTCGCGCACCGATACAGCATATTTCCCAATCAGCATAAATCTCATCTCCATTAACTAATTGCTCATATAATCCAGTTGCAACATTTCCCCAACCGCAAATACCTATTTTTAATTTAGCCATATTAATTTAATCTAGTTAATAGCTCTTCTGGAGGAAGGTATCCTGGAAGCAGCTCTCCATTTGATTTAATTATAGCTGGAGTACCAGTAATGCCAATCTTTTGACCTAGAAGAAAATGAGCTTCAACTGGATGGTTTTGGCACATTGATAACTGAACATCTTGGCCTTGCTTCATTTTTGTTAGAACACTTTTGGGATCTTTTGAGCACCAAGCTGTAACAATTTTATTATAGGAAACAGAATCCAATCCCGATCTTGGAAATGCAACATAATTTACCGTTATACCAAGATCATTAAAATCTTGAATTTCATTATGAAATTTTCTGCAGTAACCACAATCAACATCTGTAAAAATAGTAACGCTATGTTTTTCATTTTCAGATTTAAAGCTAATAAAATCATCCTCAGATAATGTTTCATCTAAAATGCTTTTGCGTTTTAAATTTACCTCATCTTTTGTTGTGTTTTGAAGCATATTTCCATTAACAGCATATAGCTCGCCATAAAAAAAGAATTCTCCATTTTTCGAAGCATAAATAGGTTGTAAATCACCAATATCAACTATAAATAAATTTTCTATCTGAGATTCTTTCACGCTTTGAACAGACATTCCGTCGGGAAGCACTTCATTTATTTTTGATGCAATTAAAAGCTCATCAGATTTCATATCTGATGAAAAAATTAAAATTAATATAAGTAATAATCGCTTCATTAAAAATTAACCTCTTGGATGATGTTGTTTGACCATATCGCTTAGCCTTTGTTTTGCAATGTGAGTATATATCTGAGTTGTGGATAGATCACTATGACCTAATAACATTTGAACTGATCTGAGGTCTGCACCATTATTTAATAAATGTGTTGCAAATGCATGTCTGAGAGTATGAGGAGAAACATCCATGGAAAGTCCTGAAGCTTTTAAATAAATCTTAATCCTGTGCCAAAATGCCTGTCGGGTAATTTTCTTACCTTGTTGACTAATAAAAAAATCTCGTGAATTAAGCGATAGATTATTTTTTCGCCTGAACTCTATGTAATGAATTAGCCATGAGAGAGCATCATCTCCAAATGGAATCATTCGCTCTTTTCCGCCCTTGCCCATTACCTTTATCAAAGATCTATTTAAATCAATATTGCTATATTCTAGATTAATCAGCTCACTGATTCTGACGCCTGTGGCATAAAGTAGCTCAATCATAGCTCTATCCCTTAATCCGATAAAGTTAGAGCAGTCTGGAGCATCGATTAAGCTATTTATGTCAATGATTGATAGAGATTTTGGAAGTGACATACTTTTCTTGGGTCCTGATATATTTACAACAGGATTAAATTTTAAAAGTTTTGTTTTGCTTAAATAATTAAAAAAATGTTTTAAAGATGATAGTTTTCTATTAATTGTAGAATTGGATAGATTGACGCCTTTCAAATACTTAAGATAATTTTCTATGTCAGATTCAGTTGAATCCATAGGGTCACATCTTTGTTTTAAAAACAACCATTTTTTAAAAGCCTGGCAGTCATTTGAATAAGCTTTTATCGTATTTTCAGATAAGCCTTTCTCAAGTCGCAAGGATGATAAAAAAGAATCTACTAATGGATCCTTTTTTAAGTCAGAAGACATAAGATTAATCTAATCTTTCTTTGATTCTTGCAGATCGTCCTGATCTTTCTCTGAGGTAATAAAGCTTTGCTTGCCTAACATCACCTTTTCTTTTAACAGAAATGGAATCAATCATTGGGCTATGAAGTTGAAAAGTTCTTTCAACACCTATACCACTGGAAATTTTTCTAACTATAAATGCAGAATTTAAGCCAGCATTTTTAATATTCATAACCACCCCTTCAAAAGCCTGGAGTCTAGTTCTATCTCCTTCTCTGACTTTTACAGATACTACAACCGTGTCGCCAGGTCTGAATGATGGGATGTCATCTTTTAATTGGTCTGCCTCAAATGATTCAATGATTTGTGCAGGTGTTCTTTCATCAGTTGTTACTGCAACAGATGCTTCTTCAGGCTGATCATCTGCCGCGGATTCATCAGTTGTAGATGCTTCTTCTATAGGAGCATCTGATACTGAGTCTTCATCTGAATGAGCTTCTTCCGCTACTGACTCTTCTGGCGAAACTTCAGAGGATTCTGTAGCTCCCACAGATGCTTCTTCAGATGATGATTCCTCTGATACAGTTTCTTTTACATCAACATTTTCAGTTGTTGTTGTATCTAAATTTTCGTTATCTTTATCTGCCATGATTTTGCCTAAAAAATGAGCTATAGGATACGCTTAGAAGCCAAATCTTCCAAGAGTTTTTTTTGTTTTTTTGTTAATTTTATATTTTTTAACAATTCAGGTCTTCTTTCAAAAGTTCTTATTAAAGCTTGATTGTCTTTCCATTCTTGTATTTTTTTATGATCTCCTGACAATAATACCTCTGGTACTGACTCAGAGTTAAAATTTTCTGGTCTTGTAAACACAGGCCCCTTTAAAAAACCTTGACTTAATGAATCAAGGTCAACGGATCTTTTATTACCAATGACTCCTGGAATAAACCTTGATAATGAGTCTATAAGGCTCAATGCAGCAAATTCTCCTCCACTTAGAACAAAGTCACCAATTGAAATTTCCTCATCAACATACTGTGAAATAAATCTCTCATCAATTCCCTCATACCTGCCTGAGATAATTGTTATGCTTTCAAGTGAGGAAAGCTCTTTTGATTTATCATGATTTAAAAGGTTGCCCTGAGGAGAAAGGTTAATTACCTTGCCTAAGATATCAGCTGGAATATCCTTAATTGATTTCTCCAAAGGCTCTGCCATGAGCACCATACCCTGTCCACCACCATATTGCTTGTCATCAACTTGACCATGCTTATTAATTTGATGTTTTCGTAAATTAAAAATATTAATTTTTATATCTTCTCTATTTATGGCTTGGCCAAGCAATCCATAATTTAGTGCTTCAAATATTTCAGGAAATAAAGTGATTATATTTATATTCATAAGGCTTAATAATCTTCCTGCCAATCAACTAAAATTGAATTCTCTGATTTATTAATTGAAATAATTACTCTATTTTTAATAAATGGGATTAAAATATTTTTCTTTTGTTTGTTATTGGGTTTGACCGCTAGCACATCGCTAGCTCCAAAATTATTCACTTCCTGGACTTGACCAAGATGGCATCCTTCAAGGTTTATAATTTGCATACCCTCTAACTCAAACCAATAAGCTTCGTTAACTTCTAATTCAGGTAGCTCTGATTTCAGTATAAATATGTCTTTTTGACCAAACGCCTTGATCTCATCAATATCATTAATAGATTTAAGTTTTGCAACAATATTTGCATTATTTTGTTTCATGAATTCAAACTGCACTTCTTGCATTTTAGATGATGAAAGAGCATAGAATTTCTTAAAAGAAAATAGCGCCTCTGGGTTTTGAGCAAATGATCTAAGAAAAAACTCGCCCTTGAGACCTCTTGTCTTGCCTATTTTGGCAATTAGGAGAAAAAGTGAAAGATCGACTGAACTATTTTTTCTCATCATCTGAAGACTCTTCTTCAGACTCTTCTGTTTGTGTCTCTTC
>CABXFU010000003.1 GCA_902511575.1 uncultured SAR86 cluster bacterium | reverse complement strand
TCTTGGCAGCATTATCTGAGCGAACATTGAAGCCTAAAATAATTGATTCTGTAGCTAGCGCCAAGTTTGCATCTGATTCAGAAATTCCTCCAACACCCGAAGCAACAACTTTAATGGATGCATCATCATTGCCAATATCAGCTAAGGCTGCAACAATTGCTTCAGAGGTTCCAGCAACATCAGATTTCAAGATAACATTTAATATTTTTTTATCAGATTGACCCATGGATTCAAAAATATTACCAAGGCTTTCATCTCTCTGTTTTAAAACTTTTCGATCTTTAAGCTTGCCTTCTCTAAATTCAGCGATTTCACGCGCCTCTTTATCATTCTTAACCACTTGAAAGGTTTCACCTGCATCAGGAACAGTGCTTAGGCCTAATATCTCTACTGCAAAAGACGGCTCAGCAGATTTTAATTTGCTTCCATCAGAACCAATAATGCTTTTTACTTTTCCGACAGCAGAACCACAAACAACCATATCTCCAACTTTTAAAGTGCCGTTTTGAACAAGCAAAGTAGCAACAGCACCTCTAAATTTATCTAATTCAGACTCAATCACAACTCCTTGAGCTTGTCCCTCATAATGAGCCTTAAGCTCTAAAAGCTCAGATTCTAGTACTAAGGCTTCAAGAAGTTTGTCAACTCCATCTCCTTTTAATGCAGAAACTGGGACCATTTGTATATTGCCACCCCAGTCCTCTGGAGTTAAGTCTTTTGCAGCTAAATCTCCTTTAATTCTCTCGACATCTGCACCTTGTAGATCCATTTTATTGATTGCTACAACAATTGAAACGCCAGCTGCTTTAGCATGATTGATAGCCTCTTCTGTTTGAGGCATAACTCCATCATTTGCAGCTACAACCAAAACCACAACATCAGTTGTATTAGCTCCTCTTGCTCTCATAGAGGAAAATGCTGCATGCCCAGGTGTGTCTATAAATGTAATAACAGAATCGCCAACCGGCACCTGATATGCCCCAATGTGTTGCGTTATTCCACCAGCTTCTCCATCTACTACTTTGGTCTTACGAATGAAATCAAGCAAGGTTGTCTTACCATGATCAACATGTCCCATGACTGTTATAACTGGTGCTCTTGTTTTAGGGGTATCTAAATAATTTATGTTACCTATAATTTCATCTTCTACTGATGAATCACTCAAAGCAATTCCATTGTGGCCTAATTCTTCAGCAACTAAAATACCAGTTTCCTGATCGATTGAATCATTGATGGATGCCGCAACTCCCAGACTCATCAAGACTTTAACGACTTCACCACCTTTAATAAACATTAGCTTAGCCAACTCACCAACCTGAATCATTTCTGGAACTTCTACATCTCGCTTAATAAATTCAGCAGGTTTTGCGAATTGGTGCTCAGTACCCTCATTAAAACTAGTTTCTCGTCGAGAGTAATCCTTGGCTGCTCGAGATAATTGATCTTTAACATTAACTCTTGTTTGAGGTTTTTGTTGAGTAGCAGGTTTTTGCTGTTGAGATTTCTTTGCAGCTAGTTGTTGTTCTTGTTTTAAACGGATGGCCTCTTTAATCTGATCTTCCCTTTTTTGCTGCTGTTCTTTTAAATTTTCAGCAGCTGCTTGTCTTTTTGCTTCAATATTATCTGTAAGACCCTCAGATGAGCTGTGGGTAGATGAGGCAGGCTGAGATAGCGTGCCTTTTGATTTAACTGTAACTCCTCCACTGCTTGAGGATGATGTAACAGAAGAAGACACGGAGCTTTTTCGTTCTTTTAATGATTTGAGTATCGCTAATTTATCAGCAGGAGTTATTTCATCTGAGGCTGAACTATGTGAAAGTCCAGCAGCTTTCATTCTATCTAATAGAGCATCATCCTTAATTTTTAAGGTTTTCGCAAAATCTTTTACTGTAAGTCCCAAAGCAATAACTTCCTTTTTTTAGTTAAACCAGCTTTCTCGAGCTTTCATTATAATATCTGCTGCTTTCTTTTCGGTGATTTCAACAATATCTTGTAGCTCATCCACAGCCAATTCTGCAATATCATCTTTGCTTTTAAGAGCATTAGAGACAAGAGTTTCCACCTCTTCTTCACTAAAGCCTAATTCTATGAGTGATTCTAGGTTTGATTCTTCTTGAGTTATCTCGCCCATGGCTTCCATCAATGCAGCGTCTGCAGCTGCAGCTTTAATTTCTTCAGCTCTTGTTTCATCAATTTCCATGGCAACTGATAGCTTTCCATCTTCAGCATAAGCAATATCATCAAAAGTTAGAAATCCTCCTCTAATTAGAGTTTCAGCCTCTTTTTCATCAATACTTAGATTGTCCATAAGCTTGGCTTGAAATTCGGCTTCCACAACCCTCTCTTTTGCTTCAGCTTCATTGCTGCTGATAATATTTAGTTCCCACCCGACCAGTCTGGATGCTAGTCTAATATTTTGACCTCTTGAACCAATAGCAAGAGCTAAATTTTCTTCATTTACAGCAAGCTCCATTGAACGAGAATCTTCGTCCATAACGATTGATTCAACTTTCGCAGGAGCAAGAGAATTAATTACCAATTGTGCAGGATTATCATCATAAATAATAATATCTATTCTTTCATTTCCAAGCTCGCCAGAAACTGACTGCACTCTTGAACCTCGCATTCCAACGCAAGCTCCAACAGGGTCTATGCGCCCATCATTTGTTTTCACAGTAATTTTTGATCTAGAGCCAGCATCTCTAGCAATTCCTCTAATTTCAATGATGTCCTCATTAATTTCAGGAACTTCAATTCTAAATAATTCCGTAACCATTTCAGAGCATGTTCTGCTTAACATTAGTTGAGAACCCCTACCCTCAATTTCTTTGATTTGAAGTATCGCTCGCATCCTATCATTAATTTTATATATCTCACCTGGAAGCAGTTGGTCTCTTGGGAGAATTGCTTCGATGTCATTTCCAATGTCAACAATAATATTGTCTCTGGTTACTCTTTTGACAGTTCCATTCATTAAGGAGTTATCTTGAGATTTGAACATTGCCACAATTGTATCTCTTTCGGCTTCACGAACCTTTTGCATCATGACTTGACGAGCTGCTTGAGTTTCAATTCTTCCAAATGCAACATTATCTACGTCTTGTGAAAAAGTATCGCCGATGCTCATTTTAGAATCTGATTCTGTAATATGAGTTTCCTTATGAAAATCTTCAGAATTTTCATCTTCTACAAGCCAATGCCTATGAGTTGAGTATTCCCCTGAAGCTCGATCAATAGAAACAGATATATCTGCATCTTCATGAAAATGTCTTAGAGATGCACTTGCAATAGCTGTCTCTAGAGCTCCAAATATAATTCCCTCTTCAATACCTTTCTCATTAGAAACAGATTCAACTACTGCTAAAATTTCAATGCTTTCCATTATTTATTTACCCTCATAAGTTCTTCAAAATTTGGCTTTAGTCTGCATAGGTCAAGATCTATAAAATTTAAGCTCATTTCTTCTTCCCCACAATCAAACAAGATTTCATCATTGTTAACATCAATAAGCTTAGCTACAAGACTTTTTTTACCATTTTTAATTTCTCTTAGCTTTAAATCAAATTCCTCTTTTAAAAATGCTGAAAGTTGCTCAGCTTTAAAAAACTTTCGATCTATGCCTGGTGTAGATACCTCTAGAACATAATCCTGGTCTAAAAATGCATCATTTAAAGCAAGCTCATAGTTAAGATCCTTAGCTACTTTTTCACAATCCTCTATCGTTGCACCGGCAATTGCATCAATATAGACTCTAATTGTAGGTCTCTTTTTCCCTCTTAATAATTCGACACCCCAAAGCTCACAACCATGGCTGGTCACAACAGGTTCGATGGCATCTTCTATTTCTTCTATTCTCATATCTCTAAAAATAAAAATGGGGCAATTGCCCCAGTTCGTATCTAATTTACTGGTAGCGGGGGCTGGATTTGAACCAACGACCTTCGGGTTATGAGCCCGACGAGCTACCAGACTGCTCCACCCCGCATCGCAGAGGAATAGAGTGTATAGAAAGCAAGTACTGAAGGTCAAGTCAATTCAAATTTATTTAAGCAATAAAAATTTATCTTGTTATAATTCTTCACTTTGCCGAAGTGGTGGAATTGGTAGACACGCTAGCTTGAGGGGTTAGTGAGCGAAAGCTCGTGCGGGTTCAAGTCCCGCTTTCGGCACCATACCTTATTATAAGATTAAGAGATCTTATTGAATTACTCTACTGGGATTTCGGTTGTTTTTGTTGCTTCTTGAATTTCTTCATCAGTAAACAATACTTCAGTATTAGCGTTTTTTAATAATACTGCTTGAGCTAAATTCAGGATTAAAAAAAGAGCGGCAATAAATGCTGTCAGTTTTCCAAGAAAGTTAGAGGGTCCTACTGCACCGAACATGGAATTTGAAGATCCGCCACCGAAGGCTGAACCCAAGTCAGAACCCTTGCCTTGCTGCAAAATTACTAACACAATCAATACAATTGCTAGGATTATGCAGATAATTTTAATTGCTGTAATAATCATTGTTATACCCTTAGTTCATTAAAGACATTTGCAATTAAAGCAAACTCTCTTCCGTCCAAAGAAGCTCCGCCTATTAATGCTCCATCAACATTTTTTTGCTCGAACAAAGATGATGCATTTTTGAAGTTTACACTCCCTCCATACAAAACTGACTCTAAACCAATTTTCGGAAAACGAGATTGTACTACATCTTTGATCATTTCATGAACAGAATTTATTTCTTCTGGTTTTGGTGTTTTGCCAGACCCAATCGCCCAAACAGGTTCATAGGCAATAATCAAAGCGCTTAATTCATTTGCATTCTCAAGGGCCTCAATTATCTGTTGCTCAAGTACATTGAAAGTATTATTACTTTGGTTCTCTTCAGCTGACTCCCCAATACATAAAATGGGAATTACAGAGTTATTATCAGCTTGAATTAATTTCTGACAAATCATCTGATTAGTTTCATGGAACAACATTCTTCTTTCAGAGTGACCAATGATGCTAAATGCACATCCTAGCTCTTTGATCATGGAGGCAGATATTTCTCCAGTACGTGCCCCTGTTTCTTCCAAATCAATATTTTGAGAGCCAATCTCAATATCGCAATCAGTTAGTATGGTCTTCAGATGGTCGATGTACAAAGAAGCTGGTGCAATGCCTAGAATTGAAAAATTGTTGCCATTGAAATTTCTCAAGAATTCAAGCGCCCATTGATGGTTAAATTCTTTGGAACCATTGAGTTTCCAATTTGCTACTAAACATAATGACATGGGTTATTTTTTAAACATTGCTGCAATATCTTTTGCATATTTGGTAGCAGTTATCTCATCATCTGACTCAACCATTACTCTTATCTTGTTTTCAGTTCCAGAAGGCCTAACCAAAACCCTGCCAACGGTAAGATCTGATTCAATTTCTTTTATTTTTTTTTGAATATCAGAATCTGAAAGAATGTCTTTATTATCAACTTCCACATTTATATTAATCTGAGGCATTTTTGTGTAATTACGTAAAATTTCTTCAGGATCTTTTTCTAAAATCAACAAAGAAGATATAACTTTTAATGCAGCAATTGTTCCATCTCCAGTACTAACCAAGTCACGACAAATGATATGGCCCGAAGGCTCTCCTCCAAGCATCCAGCCTTCTTTTTGCAGCATCTGACTTACATACTTATCGCCAACATCAGCCCTTTTAAACTTATACCCTAATTTTTTTACGCCTTCTTCAAAACCCAGATTTGTCATTGAAGTTCCGACTATTCCAGACCAAGGACCCGTTCTATTTGGATTAGCATAAGCAAGAATATACATAATATCGTCACCATCTAAAATATTGCCCTTTCTATCAATCAAGACCACTCGATCTCCATCACCGTCAAGTGCAATTCCGAAATCTGCTCTTTGCTTAATTACTTCCTCTTGAGCTCTCTCAGGATGAGTAGAGCCGCATTCATGATTGATATTGTATCCATCAGGTTCTGTGCCTATTGAGATTACTTCTGCTCCTAACTCTCTTAAAATTGAAGGACTAACCTTGTAGCAAGCTCCATTTGCACAATCTAGAACTATTCTCAATGATTCAAATGAGACATCAGGAGGGACGGTTGATTTGCAAAACTCTATGTATCTATCTCCAGATTCATCAAATCTTTGAGCTTTGCCTAGCTCAGCAGTTTTCACAGGCTTCAAATCGCCTGCAAGCAGCTTCTCTATTTTTTTCTCAGCATCTTTTGAAATTTTTTCACCAGTTCCAGCAAATAACTTAATCCCATTATCTAAATAGTTGTTATGAGATGCGCTAATTACTAACCCAAACTGATTTCTTAAGGATCGAGTTAAATATGCTACCCCTGGTGTTGGTAATGGGCCAAGCAATCTAACATTTACCCCGGCAGCAATAAATCCTGCTTGAAGTGCAGATTCAAGCATATAACCTGAAACACGAGTATCTTTACCAATAAGAACTGTTTCCCAACCCATTTCTTTTAAGATAACTCCCGCTGCATGCCCAATTCTTAAGCAGACTTCAGGAGTAATTTTAGATTCAACTGGACCACGAATCCCGTCAGTACCAAATTTTATAGTCATGGAAAAAGATTATAACTCTTCTGCAGGACCCTTTATGGAAGTTTTTTTAGAAGTTTTACTCTTTGGTGTTTTTGGCTCATCCCAATCTTTGGGAGCTCTAGGCTTAGCTCCAGCCATAATGTCATCGATTTGATCTGAATCAATAGTTTCATAAGTTAGGAGAGATTCTGCCATGGTATGTAATTTATCAAGATTATCTTTTAGCAGCTTAGTAGCTTTTTTATAATTGGTATCTATTATTTTTTTTACTTCTAAATCAATACTATTGGATGTCTCTCCACCAATACCTTTAGGAGCCATTGATGCAGACCTTCCTAAAAAAGGGCTTGAATCATCTTCACCATATTTTAAAGGCCCCAGATCAGATAAGCCCCACTTAGTAACCATATTAGTAGCAATTCCAGTCGCTACCTCAATATCATTGGATGCACCTGTCGTAATCCCATCTTTTCCATTGATGATTTCTTCTGCAATTCTTCCACCAAAAAGTGCAGCAATTCTACTATGAAGATACTGCTTACTTTGCATATATCTATCTTCTTCAGGCAAAAACATTGTGACTCCAAGCGCTCTTCCTCTTGGAATGATTGTTACTTTATATACAGGGTCATGTTCAGGACTTAATCTTCCAACTATTGCATGCCCAGCTTCATGATATGCAGTAATTCTTTTTTGATCATCAGTCATAATCATTGATTTACGCTCTGGCCCCATCATAATTTTATCCTTAGCTAAATCTAAATGATTTTGATCAACCTTCTTATCACCATATCTAGCAGCAAACAAAGCAGCTTCATTGATTAGATTGGCAAGGTCTGCTCCTGAAAAACCTGGTGTTCCTCTTGCGATAACCAATGCATCAACATCCTTTGAAAGGGGAACTTTTTTCATATGAACTTTTAAGATTTGCTCTCTGCCTCTTAGATCAGGTAAATCTACGACAACCTGTCTATCAAAACGTCCAGGCCTCAGCAAGGCAGGATCTAATACGTCAGGTCTATTGGTTGCAGCAACAACAATCACGCCATCGTTACCATCAAAACCATCCATCTCAACAAGTAGCTGATTTAATGTTTGCTCTCTCTCATCATGCCCGCCGCCCATACCTGCACCTCTGTGACGCCCAACTGCATCAATTTCATCAATAAATACAATGCAGGGTGAGTTTTTCTGAGCCTGCTCAAACATATCTCTTACTCTAGATGCACCCACGCCAACAAACATCTCAACAAAGTCTGAACCAGATATGGAGAAGAATGGTACTTTAGCTTCGCCAGCAATAGCTCTTGCTAATAGTGTTTTACCAGTACCTGGAGGGCCTACCATTAAAACACCTCGAGGAATTTTACCGCCTAATTTTTGAAATTTTGTTGGATCTCTTAAAAAATCTACTAACTCTTGAACGTCTTGCTTAGCCTCTTCACAGCCAGCAACATCCTCAAAAGTAGTAGTCACTTTTCCACCTTCCATTAATTTTGCTTTGCTCTTTCCAAATGCCATTGGTCCGCCTCTACCTGACATGCCGCCTTGCATTTGTCGCATAAAAAAGAAGAAAATCCCTAAGAGCAATAGGATTGGAAAGGCTCCCACTAAAAGTTGAGACCATATTGAAGGTTGTTCAACACTTTCAAAGACAGTAATGACTCCGTGCTCTTCTATTGCATTATCAACAGACTCATCTCTTTTATAAATTGGATGACGAGTTTCAAATCTTGTACCATCCAGTCGTTCGCCAAAGATAGTCATTTGGTCGCCTTTATATTCAACCTTAGCTATTCGGTCTGAAAGCACCTCTTGCTTAAACTGGCTATATGAAATCAATTCCCTCTTTGAGGAAGAAGTATTTTCAACATTATTAAATATAAATATCAAAGCTGATCCCAACAAAACCCAAACTAATGCATTTTTAAAAACAGAATTCATAGCGGCCTTTCTCCATATAAATAAATTTCAGCTGACTTGCTCTTTGAAGCAGCAGGTTTATAAGTTTGAACTAAATGGAAGCTCTTTTCCATTTCAGTTCTTAATTTTTTCAATAAACTATTTTGAAACGTTTTGATGATGAATGATCCATTGCTCTTGCTTAAATACCCCAAAGCTGTATCAAGGGTAATAATATTTAATTCAGATATATTTTCTTCATCAACGGCTCTTATACCAGTTAAATTGGGGGCTAAATCTGAAATAACAAGGTTAAATTTTGATTTAAGTAAGAAAATTTCTTCAATTGTATCAATGTTTATAATATCTTCTTGGAAGAACATTACATCCTGAATTGGATCCATTGGCAAAAGATCAATTGCATAAACATTTGATGATGGGGTCATCGTTTTTATTAACTCAGACCAACCACCAGGAGCAGAGCCGATATCTAAGACTAAACTATTTCTTTTGAGGATTTTAGTTTTAGTTAAAATTTCTTCCAATTTAAAAACTGCACGGGATCTAAGACCAAGCTTTTTTGCTTTTAACGCCCATGAATCAGCATGCATAAATCTTAGAGATGCTGCACTTTTTCAATCTCAAGATCAATAGTTCCAGAGGGTGTGGATATTGAGACTTCATCACCGACATTTTTTCCCATCAAACCTTTAGCGATTGGCGTTTGAATAGATATTAAACCTGCTTCAGGATCAGATTCTAAATTGCCAACTATCTTATAAGTAATAGACTGATCATTGGTTAAATCATATAGATCTATTGTTGCACCAAAAACAACTCTACCAGTCTCAGGAATATCTTTAACATCTATGACTTGTGCATTTGCAAGAGCATGCTCTATTTCTTGAATTTTTGCCTCGATAAAACCCTGTTGTTCTTTTGCAGCATGATACTCAGCATTTTCTTTAAGATCTCCGTGAGCGCGAGCTTCTGCTATAGCTTGAGAGATTTCAGGCCTATCTTTTGTCTTTAGCTGACGCAGTTTTTCAGTGAGATCTTTCTCTCCTGCTTTAGTTATGGGAAGCTTATCCATTCAATCATTATATCAAATGAAAGAAGCTAATTGATTTCTTGAAGAGAATTATAAATCCAACGATCTGAATTAGTGCTCATTGCTTCTAAGAGTGCAAAAGCGCCAAAAACTGTTGTGACACAGAATAATTTATTTTGTAATGCTGTTCTCCTTATAGACGCAGAATCCTCAATTGACTGACGTCCTTCAGTAGTATTAATTAATAAATTTACTCTGTTATTTAAAAGCTCATCAACAATATGAGGCCTGCCTTCGTTTACTTTATTAATAATTTCAACATCGTAGCCAAGCTCTTTTATAGCATTGGCGGTTCCCTTGGTTGCAATCAATGAAAACCCTTGTTCAAGAAGTAATGGAAGCAAATTAGATAAATATTTTTTATCAGATTTTTTAACGCTTATGAATGCTAAGCCTGAATCAGGAAAAATTTTATTTGCTGCTCTTTGAGCTTTTGCATATGCTTCCCCAAAACTTGAACCAATGCCCATAACTTCTCCAGTAGATTTCATTTCTGGGCCTAGAATAGGATCAACAGAAGGAAATTTATCAAATGGCAAAACAGCTTCTTTTACAAAAAAATAATTTTTAGGTAGATCATTAGAAAAACCTATATCTTTTAATGTTTTTCCAACCATTGTTTTTGTAGCAGACTTAACCAATGATTCTCCCAGACACTTCGAAATAAATGGAACAGTTCTTGAGGCTCTGGGATTCACCTCGATAATAAAAACATTTTCATCTTGAACAGCAAATTGAATATTCATCAATCCAATAACATTTAACTCTTCGGCAATCTTCTTTGCTTGATTTTCAATTTCTTCAATTACTTTGTTAGAAAGGCTGTAGGGTGGCAAGGAACATGCAGAATCCCCGGAGTGGATTCCAGCTTGTTCAATATGTTGCAAAATGCCTCCAATTTCAATATCGCTGCCATCAGAAATAACGTCTACATCAACTTCTATTGCATCAGTTAAATACCCGTCAAGTAAAATTGGTTTTTTGTCTGAGACTTCTACAGCTTCTTTTAAATACTTTTCAAGCTCAACCTGTGTATGAACAAGCTCCATGGCCCTTCCTCCAAGAACATACGAAGGCCTAACAACTATTGGAAATCCTATTTCTTCAGATGCCTTAACAGCTTCTTGAAGATTCTTGACAGTACTATTGGGGGGCTGCTTCAGATTTAGTTGGTTGGCAAAAGATTGAAATCTTTCCCTATCCTCTGATCTATCAATAGCATCTACATCTGTTCCGAGAATTGTTACATTATTTGATAACAAGACTTCGGAAAGTTTCAAAGGCGTCTGTCCGCCAAATTGAATAATCACTCCCTCAGGTTTTTCTATATCAATTATATCTAAGACTTTTTCTTCTGTGATTGGTTCAAAATATAATCTATTAGAAGTGTCGTAATCTGTTGAAACAGTCTCAGGGTTGCAGTTAATCATTATAGATTCATAGCCCTCTTCTTGAAGCGCAAATGAGGCATGAACACAACAATAGTCAAATTCTATACCCTGCCCAATTCTATTTGGACCGCTGCCCAAAACAATAACTTTTTTATTTTTTGTTGGACGAGATTCACACTCACCTTCATAGGCTGAATACATGTATGCAGTTTCCGTAGCAAATTCAGCAGCACAAGTATCTACTCTCTTAAAAGCAGGTATAACTCCTAGTTTCTTTCTTAGGTTTCTCACATCTTGAGAAGTAGATCTAGTTAATTTAGCAATTCTATGATCAGCAAAACCTTTTTGTTTGAGATTAAGCATTTTATCAAAATCTATATTCTGAAGTTTCATATCCTGAAGGATATTTTCCTCTTCAATTAAATCTATTATTTGATGCAGAAACCAAAAATCCATTCCTGTTAATTGGTTGATTTGATCTACATTCCAGCCCAGCCTTATTGCCTCTGCAACATATAAAATTCTTCTAGAGCCTGGAAAAGTAAGTTGATAGCGGAGGGTTTCATGTTGATCAGAGGAGTTGTCTAAGATACTTTCGAAACCATGCAAGTCTTCTTCTAGGCTTTGAAGGGCTTTTTGAAGGGATTCTTGAAAAGTCCTTCCGATACCCATTACTTCGCCAACAGATTTCATTTGAGTTGTAAGCCTGTCATTTGCTTGGGGAAACTTTTCAAAAGCAAACTTTGGAATTTTCGTAACTATATAATCGATAGATGGTTCAAATGATGCAGGCGTTAAGCCATTTGTAATATCATTTTGCAATTCATCCAATGTAAACCCAATAGATAACAACGCAGCAACTTTGGCAATTGGAAAACCGGTTGCTTTGGAAGCCAAGGCAGATGAACGGCTCACTCTAGGATTCATCTCAATTACAACGACTCGCCCATTTTCAGGATTAATACCAAACTGAACATTGCTTCCTCCAGTCTCAACCCCAATTTCTCTTAGAATTTTGAATGATTGGTCACGTAAAATTTGATATTCTTTATCCGTTAATGTCTGAGCTGGCGCAACTGTGATTGAATCACCAGTATGCACTCCCATTGGATCAAGGTTTTCTATCGAGCATATGATGATGCAATTATCATTTTTGTCTCTTACAACCTCTAACTCATATTCTTTCCAGCCAAGCAACGATTCATCAATCAATAACTCAGTTGTTGGAGAGAGGTCTAGACCTTTTTCACAAATTTCCTTAAATTCCTGAATGTTATAAGCAACCCCTCCTCCCGAACCACCCAAGGTAAAAGAGGGACGAATAATGCAGGGAAATCCAAGATCTTCTTGGACTGTTAAAGCTTCCTCCATTGAATGTGCAATTCCTGATCTTGGCGTTTCAATCCCAATGCCTTTCATGGTTTGATCAAAGAGTTCTCTATCTTCTGCCTTATCTATAGCCTCTCTTGATGCGCCAATTAGCTCAACATTATATTTTTTCAATACACCTTCTTTTGCCAATGTTAACGCTGTGTTGAGACCTGTTTGACCTCCCATGGTTGGCAATAATGCATCGGGACGTTCTTTATCAATTATTTTTTCAATTGATTTCCAGTGTATCGGTTCAATGTATGTAGCGTCAGCAAGCAATGGATCAGTCATAATTGTTGCAGGATTAGAGTTGACTAAGATGACCCTTAAACCTTCTGCCTTAAGAGCTTTGCAAGCTTGGGCTCCAGAATAATCAAATTCACAAGCTTGGCCTATAATTATGGGTCCCGCACCAATAATCAGCACAGATTTAATATCAGTTCTTTTTGGCATTGCTCTCAATCATTAAATTAAATTTTGAAAATAGCTCTTCTAACTCATGAGGTCCAGGACTAGCCTCTGGATGCCCCTGAAAACTAAATGCAGGCTTGTCTTTAAAAGCAATACCTTGCAAGCTTTGATCAAATAAAGAGATATGAGTAGGCTCAATATTTTCAGGCAGGCTGGATAACTCAACTGCAAAACCATGATTTTGACTAGTGATATAAACTACTTTAGAAGCTAAATCTTGTACTGGATGATTCGCGCCATGATGACCAAACTTCATCTTATATGTTTTGCATCCACCTGAGAGAGCAAGTAGCTGATGGCCCAAACATATTCCAAAAATTGGGATTTTAATATTAAGCAGTTGCTGGATTAATTCGATTGCATAATTACAGGGCTCAGGATCTCCAGGCCCATTGGATAAAAATACCCCATCTGGCTGAAGCCTCATCAGATCCTCAAAACTGATTTGAGCATTTACAACTTGTACTTTTCCTACATGCTTTCTTAAAAGCCTTAAAATATTTTTCTTTACACCAAAATCAATTGCAACGATTAGTTTTTCATTTTTGACATCTTGGTAATTTGGCCAGGTCCCCTCATCCCAAGAGAACGAGTGTTTAGTTGATACCTCCTTTGCAAGATCAAGGCCTTCCAATCCACCAAATTGATTCAAAGCTTCTTTAGCTGATGACAAAGAGCCTCTTTCTCCAGGAGCGATGCATGCTTTCAGAGACCCATGATCTCTTAACTTTGATGTCAGTGCCCTGGTATCAATATTTGAGATTCCGATTGTTCTCTTTGATAATAGGAAACTCTCAAGAGATTGTGTTGCACGCCAGTTACTATAATGATTTGGTAAATCTTTAATCACAATTCCAGAAGCAAAAATGCTATCAGATTCATTATCATCATCATTAATACCAGTATTTCCTATGTGAGGATGGGTAAAAGCTATGATTTGTTTTGCATATGATGGATCAGTGATAATCTCTTGATAGCCTGTCATAGAAGTATTAAAGACAATCTCACCAACTGATGGCTCCATCGCACCAAATCCAACCCCCTCAATGACAGAGCCATCTTCAAGAATTAAAATGGCTGGAAAAGACATTAATGAATTTCCTCAAAAAGGGTAAAAAAGATAGCAAAAAATTGTGAAAATTGAGGATTTAATGAGCTAAAATTGTGCGCTGGCATTAAAAGGGTACTTTATATTGATAAGTCCTTAACGTCCATCAAATTTTAAAAAAAATGAAGATAAATTTAAAAAATCAAGAACAAATATCTCAGATGAGAATTGCTGGCCAATTAGCAGCTGAAGTATTGGAAATGATTACCCCATTTGTAATACCTGGAGTCAGCACTGAAGACTTAGATAAAAGGTGTTATGACTTTATTGTTCATGAGCAAAAAGCCATCCCTGCAAATGTTGGTTATAACGGTTTTGAAAAAACAATCTGCTCAAGTGTCAATCAAGTAATCTGCCATGGAATACCTTCAGATAAAAAAATACTTAAAGATGGAGACATTTTAAACATTGATGTAACAGTCATTCGAGATGGATGGCATGGCGACACCTCTAAAATGTTCTTGGTTGGGAAGACCCAGCCTCACAATGAAAGACTAGTTAAAGTTACTCAAGAGTGTCTGTATAAAGCAATAGATATTGTAAAACCTGGAGCTCATTTAGGTGACATAGGCGCAGTTATTCAAGAACATGCAGAAAAAAATCATTATTCAGTGGTGGAGGATTATTGCGGCCACGGGATTGGGCAGATTTATCATGAAGAACCCCAAGTTCTGCATTATGGCAAAACTGGCAGAGGCCTCGAAATCAAAGAAGGTATGTGTTTTACAATAGAGCCTATGATCAATCAAGGATCAAAATATACCAAACTCCTGAGTGATGGATGGACTGTAGAAACAAAAGATGGAAGAAATTCTGCGCAATGGGAGCACACTCTTGCGGTTACTGCATCTGGCGTAGAGGTTCTAACTAAACGCAGTGACGAATCCTTTTGAGCAGCTCATTAGAAAGCATTAATCTCGATTTTAATAAAAGTTTTCACACTGTATTCAAAAAACCTGAATTGATTCAGTCCTACCTCACCAAGAGATCAAATAAATTTGATGAGATTATTAGAAAAGAATTCACAAGAAGAGAGCTTAATACAGACTTTGCCTTAGTCGCACTTGGAGGCTATGGAAGAAAAGAACTCTTTCCCTCGTCCGATATTGATCTCTCCATTATTCAATTCAATCCTAAGACAAAAAAGATTGAAGATATTAAAGATTTCATTGGGTGGCTTTGGACTCTCAAAGTAAAGGTTGGACATTCAGTTCGAACAGTGAAAGACATTGAAAATATAACCAAATCTGATCTCAAAGAATTTACTTCATATCTTTCTCATAGAATTATTTTCTGCAACAAAGATAAGGTTGCTAGCCTAAGCCGTGATTTAAAAAAAATATCAAAAAAATGGAATAAAACTAAATTTTTTAAGGCTAAACGACTAGAACAATTTCATAGATTTCAATCTTTTGACTCTACCGAATTTAGTCTTGAGCCAGACCTCAAAGAGTCTCCAGGTTGCTTGCGTGATTTTCAAACTGCTTTATGGATTTTAGAGCATTGCTTTGAATTAAAAAAATTACAAGATTGCGTAACTGCTAAACTTTTCTTAAAAACTGAGATAACGAGCATCAATCAATCCTATGCTCATATTAAAACTCTGAGATTTTTTCTTAATCTTCATAGTAGCTCAAATCGCATTAGCTTTGAGAATCAGCTGTTGCTTGCTAAAAAATCAAAACTTAAAGCATCTAAAAAGTCTTCTGCTGTTGAGAAATTCATGAGAACTTTTTTCCTACATGCATCAAACCTATCTGATTTTAATGAGCTTGTTTTTCAGGCATACGATGATCAATTAACTATGCTGAAAAGACCCTATACAAAAAACTATTACATATTCAAAGATCGAATGGGGATTGCTGATAGCGTAGATCTGGTAAAAAGACCTGAGTTAATTTTGGATAGCTTGATCCAGGTTGGAAAACTTAAAAAAATTAATGGGCTAGATTTTAAATCCATTAGAAAGATCCAAGAGTCTTTACCCAAGATTGATGGTAACTACTTTTTATTACCTGAAACAGGCTCTCAATTCCTCCAAATACTTAGATCAACCACAAATCTTTCAACCATTCTTAAAAAACTTAAGCAGCTAGGCTTGATGAGATTGCTCATTCCAGAGTTTGGAGAAATTGAAGGCCAAATGCAGTTTGATATGTTTCATGTATACACCGTTGATGAACACACTTTCAAGGTTGTGAGAAACATGAGGCAAATGCAAATTGGAAAAATTGATCCTTCAATGAAGATTGAACATGAATTGATCAATAAGCTACCTAAAATTGAACTTTTATATCTTGCTGGAATTTTTCATGATCTTGGAAAAGGTAAAGGCGGAGATCATTCTGAAATAGGAGAAAAGATAGTCGAGAAATTTTGTAAAAGATTAAATTTTTCTATTCATGATACTGAGCTACTATCTTGGCTGGTTAAAAATCATTTAATCATGTCATCCATATCGCAAAAGACTGATGTTCATGACCCTGAAACGATTAAGAATTTTACTCAAAATGTAAATACCTTAGAAAAGCTAAATTATATTTATATGCTTACTATCAATGACATAAGAGGCACTAATCCAACCTTGTGGAACTCTTGGAAACATGACTTATTGAAGCAACTCTTTATGTCCTCTAGAAGAAAACTAAATCTTGAGGAAGTGCAATCTAATAAATCAATTGTTGCTGAAAGAAAGCTTGCATCAATTAATGTTATCAAAAAAGGGCATGAAATTTTGAATGAAGTATGGGATCAATTGCCAGATGCTTATTTCTCAAAATATCAACTAGAACAACTATCAAACCAAGCAAAAACTGTTGCTGCTTCCAAAAGAAAAACATCCATTTTTATAAAAAGCAGAAAAAATCTAATTGAAATATTTATCTTCACTCCGAATCAAGCTGGTCTATTTTTAAAAACTATTAGAAGCTTTGAACAGCTTTCACTAGAAACTATAGATTCAGATATTTATACAACCAATGATGGGAAATACGCTATGAATACTTTTATATGTAGGCATAAAATCCTTGGAGGCAATTTGATTCAAAGGGATATTCAAAATATTGAACAAAAAATTATAAACGCAATCTCCTCTGAAGATTTCAAGGCAGCCAGCAAGTTAAAAACAAGATACAAAAAAGTGTTTGAGCACCCTACCAGAGTGCATATATCCCCTACAAATAATAGAGATGCAAGTTTGGTCACGCTAGAAACCTTAGACCAGCCTCATTTGCTATCAAAAGTTGCAAACATCTTCCTTGATCATGGTATTAGCATTGACTCAGCTAGAATTACGACCCTTGGTGAAAAAGTAGAAGATAATTTCAGAGTAATTGATGAAAAAACAAAATCATCCATTTCGCAAAATAAAACTAATCAATTACAAAAGAAACTAAAGAACCTTTAAGCACTTCAATAAAGATTAAGACTGCCTATAATAACCATATGAAAAATTTCCCATTAATTGGCCTTGGCATTGCAACTGTGGGCGCCTCTGGTAAGACATTAGATACCTTTTTTCCATGCATTAGTTTTAAAGATAGTGAAGATGAATTCAGTCACCACTATGAGATATGGAATGCCTTGATGGCAGAGAATGTTACTGAGATAAAAGATGTAGACCAACTTAATCTTCAGAATGAAATTTTAAATGATGTAATTAGCAACCTTGATCAAGGTAAAACTTTAATTTTATGCAGAATTTTAGAAAATAAACCCATTGAAACTGTTGAGGAAGCATACTTAAAATTGCACCTAATTTCTTACAAGCACTTTGTACCCAATTCATTAAATCTTGAAAACTTATTCGACTCTCTTCAAAATGTTGCATGGACGAGTCATGGACCAATTGAACTTGATGATATTGATAAAAGAATTCTTTTATCACACAAAAATAATGAGTCACTTGAAATCAAATCAGTCGACAAATTTCCTTGTTTAACAGATTATATTATTCCTCCCAGTGTCCGTATTGGAGATGCCAGCAGAGTTAGGCTTGGCGCCTATCTGAGTGAAGGGACAACAGTTATGCATGAAGGCTTTGTAAATTTTAATGCTGGAACGCTTGGACCAGCAATGATAGAAGGAAGAATTTCTGCAGGTGTTGTCGTAGGTAAAAACTCAGATTTGGGAGGTGGCTGTAGCACTATGGGAACTCTGTCAGGAGGCAATGATGTGAAAATATCTATTGGTGAAAACTGTCTTCTAGGAGCAAATTCTGGTCTTGGCATTCCACTGGGAGATAATTGCATTATTGAAGCAGGTCTTTATATTACTGGGGGATCAAAAATTACAACTTATAATTCTAATAATGAAAAAGTATCAGTGGTCAAAGCTTCAGAACTTTCAGGATGCAATAATTTGTTATTTATCAGGAATTCTCAAAGTGGTGCTATTGAAGCAAAAATTAATCCTAAATCAGTCACATTAAATAAAACTCTTCATAAAAATTAATAACTTATGTCTGCACTAGAACTAGCCCAATCACTTATAAAAATAAAGTCTATTTCCCCAGAAGACGGAGGTTGTTTTGACTTGATAGAGGCTGAGTTAATTCCTCTGGGTTTTCAAATAGAGAAAATACCTGAGCTAAATTGTGAAACGCTATTAGCTAAGCATGGAGATTCAGGAAAGGTATTTTGCTATCTTGGACATACTGATGTTGTTCCCTCTGGTCCAGAAGAGGAATGGACTTCACACCCCTTTGAAGCAAATATTGTAGATGGGGAGTTAATAGGCAGAGGAGCAGCAGATATGAAAAGTAGTGTTGCAGTCTTTATTGAGTCAATAAAAAAATTTTTGGCTGATAATCCGAACCCTAATTTTCAAATCTGGGTTATGTTAACCAGTAATGAAGAAGGCGAACCAGCTGATGGAAAAATCAATACTTTGATTGACTCATTGACTGATCAGAATCAATTTATTGATTACTGCCTAGTTGGTGAAGCAAGCTCGTCTGACAGTGTTGGAGATGTCTTGAGAGTTGGCCGCAGAGGATCTTTAAGTGGCAAGCTAAAACTAATCGGCAAACAGGGACATGTTGCATATCCTCACAAAGTTTTAAGCCCTATTTTAGAGGTAGGACCTATTATCAATGAACTCAACCAAATTACTTGGGATGAAGGCAATGAGCACTTTGATCCAACATCATTTCAAATTTCAAATATTGATTCTGGGACTGGAGCCACAAATGTTGTTCCTGGGCATTTAAACATGCTTTTTAACTTTAGGTTTTCTCCAGAATCGAGTCAGGAATCTCTCAAAGAAAGATTGATTCAAGTTTTAGAAAAATCAAAATGTTCCTTTGAAATAGATTGGACTTTAAACGCTCAGCCTTATTTAACAAAGAAAACTGAGCTGCTATCTATTATTCAAACGGCCTTAAAAAAGATCAATGGCAAAGAAGCAGTCATCGATAATGGTGGAGGAACATCTGATGGAAGATGGGTTTCTCCATCGGGATCAGAGGTTATTGAGCTCGGGCCAAGAAATCAAACCATTCACAAAATAGATGAGAAAATCTCTTTAGAAGACTTGGCATTGCTGCAAGAAATTTACCAACAGATTCTTGTTGAAACTAATAATCAAGCCAGCTAAAAATATTTAATCTTTTGCTGTTTTTATAACAAAAGATAGAGCAATTAACGCAACAGCAATGACTAGATAATACTGAATCATAAATTCAAAAACTGGTGATATAGTCTCAAGCCCTCCATCTAAAGCCTCTCCTCCAAGCAATCCCGCAAGGACGCCTCCAATTGCACTGGCTAAGAACCATAAACCAAACATCTGACCCATGTAACGCTTAGGACCATAGCGAGAGAATGCGGATAAGCCAATTGGTGACAAGGCTAATTCACCCCATGTTTGAAATAGGTAAGTCAAAAGAAGCCATTGCATTCCTACAGGAGATGCTTCAATAGCTATGTTGACAGCAACAATCATTACAAGAAAGCTCAATGCCATAAACAAAAGTCCAATCGCAAATTTAATTGGTAATGACGGATCTAAATTTTTTCTAGCTAATTGCGCCCAAATCCCTGCAAAGATTGGAGCAAATAAAACAACGATTACTGGGTTTGCAAACTGAAGCCATCCAACCGGAATCTTATATCCTGCAATTGATAGATCTGTATAGTCTCTTGCAAAAATATTTAGTGATCCCGCTGATTGATCAAAGCCCGACCAAAAAGCAGCTGCTCCTATAAAGAGCAGAAATAATAAAATTAAATTTTTTCTTTCAATAGCATTGAGTCCGGCAAAAAGAAAGAGATAAATAAAATACAAACCAGCAATGATTGTAAGAAAATAAGCAAATTGTTCAGCAAAAAATCTTGGATCAATTGTAAAGAAACCGAGAAGGCCTGCTCCGATGACCATAAACATTCCTACGAGGGATACTTTTAAATAGTTAGTAAGCTTTTTACGTTTATCATCTGACATTTCGTTTGGATGCATGCCAGCATCTCCCAATAAATGTCTGTGCTTAATATATTGGATGACGCCAAAAGTCATTCCTATGCCTGCTGCACCAAACCCCCAATGCCATCCAATCTTTTCACCCAAGTATGAACAAATCAAAAACCCAAGAGTTGAGCCAATGTTGATAGACATATAAAAAATAGTATAGCCAGAGTCTCTCTTATCATCTTGACCTTCATACAGCTGACCAACAATAGTTGAAATATTTCCTTTAAGAAGACCTGTACCCAAAACAACAAAAATCAAACCCAAGAAAAATGTCTGCTCAATAGGAATGGCTAAAGTAAAATGCCCTAAAGCAATAATTAAAGCTCCGATTAATACCGCTTTTTGATGTCCTAAAATATTATCTGCAATCCATCCTCCGGGGACGACCATAAAATAAACCATCCCAGAATAAATGCCATAAATTGCTTGAGACTCAATTTGTGACCAACCTAGACCCGGATTAAAGCCAGTGACAGCACCTGTCATATATAAAACTAATAAGGCTCGCATTCCATAATAAGACATACGCTCCCACATTTCAGTTAAAAATAGTGTTCTTAATCCAATAGGATGCCCAAAAAAAGTATTACTTGTATTCATATTATTTGAGTTATGATTTATGGAGATACTATATCAAACTAATGGAAAAAACACCTTACGTTGGCCCCTTTCTAAGGATCATATCTTCAGTATATGACTTCTTTTTACTGCTTGGAGTTTGGTTTCTAGTGGGTTCACTGGCCCTGTGGTTGAATGGTGGAGAGATACTGAATCCAGCGCTTGGAAGTTTATTGGTATTTTTAAGCGGATGGGCCTTTTATGCTTTTTTTTGGATGAAGAATGGGCAAACACTTGGAATGCAAGTTTGGAAATTTCGAATTGTTAATACAGATCAGAATCATGATCGGATCACTTTAAAGCAAACCTTTCTGAGATATTTAGTAAACTGTGGCATGCTGGCACTACTGGGTATGCCGCTATTTCTTATTTATGCAGATTCAAAAAAACTTGCAGTAAATGATATTCTTTCAAAAACCAAATTGGAAAAAATCTGACTAGATTCTCTTAAATTTATAAATTCCGATTCCAAATAGAATCATAATTGGTAAAAGGTGTGCAATTACTATTGGCCACTGATAAGTTAAGAATGACGCAACGCTCAAATCTTTCATTAAGTCATAGATAATTCCAAACGAAATACCTATGATGATTTGTCGACCTACTCCCCCTGAGCGGGAGCTATCAAACATAAGACTGCCTGCTAAAAAAATTATTGCAATGATGGAAATCGGCAAGAGCGCCCTTGAGTATATTAAAGAATCAATTTTTTGTAGATCCTTCTCAAGTTGGTAAGTGTTTTTTAATTTAAGTAACGAAGGCAATGAGAAATTTTCAAGAAGGTTATTTGAGGGCAAAAAAGATGCAGTAAAATCAAATATTTTTTGAGTGGAAGGATCTGCTATTACTAATTTGCCATTATCTAATTCACCTTCCTGATAAATGCTGAATGAAGAAATTCTTTGCTGATCATTAAATGCAATGATCCTTATTCCCTCAACCTCATCATCATTTAGACGCCTTAAACCGATTAGATTTTTTTCTACCATCTCCCATTGAGCTAATTTGGCTGATTGGTTCGGCTGGTTAATAATTTTAGATGTTTTTGCCAAGTCCATGAATAATGTTTCATCTAAAAAAATTAATGCCGCTGACAATATCAAAGGGCCCAGGCCTGATACTAAAACAATTTTTAAAGGCGAAAACCCAGCTGAGCGTAAAAAAACTAAATTGCCTTGCTGATTAAATATTGATAGTGCAATTAAGGTACCTATCAACATAGAGCTTTCTAGATATTGCATCCCCTTGTGTAATTGCTCATAAAGTACAAGATTGAGTTTTGTAAAAAAATTTTTAGCATCCGATAAATTTTCAAGCTCCATTACCAGAGTGACTGCAAAATCAAGAAACAGCATCACAATCCATACCAGTGCTGAGATTAAAAAGCTTTTAATAACAAGATGTCTGGAATAAGTATTAAAAATATTCTTCATCATGCGCTTAGCCAGGCCAAGAGAACAAATATTAAAAAGATGATTAAGATAGTTCTAGTTCTTGAATTAGAAAAAAAACTTTTCAATGAAACCCTTCCATCAAGCCAAAACAGAATGCTTCCTAAAGATAAAAACACCAAATGGACAGGCCATAAATAGTAATAAAAGAGATTGAAGTTATTGGCATAGCTTTCTCTAAATGCAACTAAGACGCTTAGGTAAAAGATATAAATTAATACCCCAGTAACAAGGCTGCCCTCTCTTCCAGATCGAGGATTCTCTTTACCAAAAACAAAACTAAGTATTAATAATGCAACAAGCATAATAGGAATGCTGGCATTCCACTGGTTCTGAATAAAATTGGACTGGTTTTTATAATCCAGCAATTTTGAAAGGGTGAATGATTTGCTTGAGGTCTGCCCAACTTCAATAGAGTGAGTCAATTTTTTGAATGAGGCATCTATTTGATTGGAGCTATTTAGGTCTGGGTAGATAGATCCATTCTGGAAATTTAAGATCATATTGTTATCTTGATTTGAGATTTCAAGTAGCTCAGCCTTAATGATTGACAGAGAGGGGTCATCTTGAACAAAAAATGTTACTCCAGTCATTTTTTCGCCATCATAAGATTTGAAATAAAGATAGCTTCCGGCTTCATCAAGATTGACCAATGTTTCAGGCTGTAACATTGATAACTTATCTTCATAGGACTGCTCAGCCATCAAGCTTTTAGACAGAGCTTTGCCATAGGGAGCTAAATAAATGCTAATCAGTCCACATAAAATCAAAGTTATAAAAAAAAATGGAGTTATATGCTTGATAAGCCTTAACCGAGACACTCCTGCAGAAAAATAAGCATAGATTCCATTAGAGCTATAAAGCTCAGATATGACTAATAAGAGGCTCAAAAAAAATGCAAAAGGAATCAATAATGCAAGAAAATCAGGCAATCTAAGGAAAATTACAGTAAAGATAATATCCGGATTAAGGCTACCTGATGCAGCTTGCTCAAAATATCCAACAAGCCTTGATGAAAAAATTAAAGCCGTAAGGATAAATAAGATTGCAGTAAAACCTTTAAAAATTTGAGAATTTAAATGAATTGCAAGAATATTCTTTTTATACATGCCTTTAGGGATGTTGATGCATTACAATAAATATCTTATCAGTAATTTTTATCAGGAGTATGGTTTATGGCTTACAAAGTCTTATCAAGTCTAACAGCAAACAATGTTAATTCTGCAGATCTATTAAAGGTTAAAACAGATCTGTTGATTATTGCCGTTAACAAAAAAACATCAGCAGCCGCTGAACTCAATGGCCTGCAAGCAAGCACTCAATCGTTGGTTAAAGAGTCAATTAAAGAAATTAACAGCGGGTCTAGAAAATCTATTTTTCTTCCTGCCCCAACTAAAATTGCAGCTAAAAATATTCTGCTTATCAAAGAACCAGACCCTAAAGCAGCCAGTTTTTTAGTGCTTCGTTATTACGAAGAGATCATGGGCTTAGTCAAATCAGCCAAGGCAAAGGATTTTGCATATCTCATGAGTTCAACCACTTCAAAAGATTTTGATGTGGCGTGGGCTGCTGAAGTGGCAGCTAGAACATTTGAGTCTGCAGCCTACACTTTCAATGCAACAAAAAATAAAACTGCTAAACCTATAATAGTTAAAAAGGGAGCCCTTTTATTTGCTGGCTTAACTCCGGCAAAACTAAGATCAGTTAAAGCTGCGGTAAGACTCGGTCATGCTGTTGGTGAAGGAATGAATGCTACAAAACATCTTGGTGATTTGCCTGCAAACCATTGCACACCAAGGATTATTGAGCGTAAAACAAAAGCACTGAAAAAAGATTTTCCAGCTCTAAAAATTTCTAGTCTCAATGAAAAGGATATGGAACGATTGAAAATGGGATCTTATTTATCAGTTGGCAAAGGTAGTGATGAACCATCCAGGATGATGACCATTGAATACAGGGGTGGTGCAAAAGATAAGCAGCCCATCGTGTTAGTAGGAAAAGGAATTACATTTGATACTGGCGGAATCTCAATCAAGCCAAGTCCTGCTATGGATGAAATGAAATGGGATATGTGTGGGGCTGCATCTGTGTTTGGAATAATGCAAACGCTGGCTAGACTAAAAGCTAAAGTGAATGTTGTGGGCTTATTGGTTTGTGCTGAAAATATGCCATCTGCGCGTGCTACTAAACCAGGAGATGTTGTTACTTCCATGTCAGGCCAAACCATAGAAATTCTGAACACTGATGCTGAGGGTAGATTAGTTCTGTGTGACGCATTGACTTATTCAAAGAAATTTAAGCCTAGTCATGTTATCGATATGGCAACTCTAACTGGAGCTGTAGTTATTGCTCTTGGCAGTCCAGCTACTGGAGTGATGGCCAATAATCAACCTCTTGCTGATAAAATTTTAGCAGCTGGAGAAAAATCTGGTGACAGAGCGTGGCAACTACCTCTCTGGGATGAATATGCTCATTGCACCAAAACAAACTTTGCAGATCTTGCAAATATTGGTGGTGGTAGAGAGGCTGGAACCATTCATGCCGCTTCGTTTCTATCTAATTTTACAAAAGATTTTAAATGGGCTCATATGGATATTGCAGCAAGTGCCTGGAATGGTGGTGCCAAAAAAGGAGGCACCGGCAGACCAGTTCCATTGTTAGCTGAATTAATCTTAAATGGGAATTTATAACACTTTTTAAATCTTTATAAGTAATGGATAAGAAGCCATATGACCCATCTGAGATAGAGCAAAGGCTCTATCAAGAATGGGAAGATTCCGGCCTATTTGAACCAGACGATGGATCTGACTCTTATTCATTAGCCATCCCTCCGCCAAATGTAACTGGAACACTGCACATGGGGCATGGATTTCAGAATGCCATCATGGATTGCTTGATTCGATACTATCGAATGTCGGGCAAGAATACCTTATGGCAAGTTGGAACAGATCATGCTGGTATTGCCACCGAAATGGTGGTCGAGCGAAGATTAAATGCTGAGGGCAAGTCAAAAGATGACATCGGTAGAGAAGCTTTTGAAAAAGAAGTTTGGAAGTGGAAGAAATACTCTGGTAATAAAATTACCTCACAACTCAGGCGCTTAGGATCAAGTTTAGATTGGAGCACTGAGAGATTCACATTAGATGATGAATACCAGCACGCGGTTTTAAGCGCATTCATTCAATTGTTTGAAGAAGGTCTAATTTATCAAGGCAAGCGCTTGGTAAATTGGGATCCTGTTCTAGAAACTTCTTTATCAGACCTAGAAGTGATCAATAAAAATCTCACAATTAAGATTTGGGAAATAAAATATCAACTTGAGGGAGCTGATGAATTTGTAACTGTTGCTACCACCAGACCTGAAACGCTTCTAGGAGATATGGCTCTCGCGGTCAATCCAGGCGATCAAAGGTTCGCCCATCTAGTAGGTAAAAATGCTGAGATTCCACTTTGCAATAGAGTTATTCCAATTGTTGCAGATGACTATGTAGATTCAGAATTTGGAACAGGTGTTGTCAAGATAACTCCTGGCCATGATTTTAATGATTATGAGTTAGGCAAACGACATGGACTCCACATGAATGATAGTTTGCAATGTCATACGGGGGATGAAAGTGTATTTTCTCCAATTTCAATTCTAAATAAAGCCGTTGAAATTATTGGTGTTGCCCCTGAGAAATTTCATGGCATGGATAGGTTTGAGGCTCGTAAAGTGCTCTTAGAAGACTTGGAAAAAGAAAAGTTTCTGGTATCTGAAAACGAATATGAAAGCACTCTACCCTATGGAGATAGATCTGATCAAATTCTTGAGCCCCTCTTAACAGATCAATGGTATGTAGACGCCAAAACCCTTGCCAAACCGGCCATTGAAGCGGTTAAGTCTAAAGAAATACAATTTGTGCCTACCAATTGGGAAAAAACCTATTTCCAATGGATGGATAACATTCAAGACTGGTGCATTAGCAGGCAACTTTGGTGGGGACATAGAATTCCGATTTGGTACGATGAATCAAATACTCCCTATGCAGGTTTTTCTGAAGAAGACGTCAGAAAAAAGCATGACCTTAAAGGTGAGCTTCGCCAAGAAGATGATGTATTAGATACGTGGTTTTCATCGAGCCTTTGGACATTCGCTACCATGGGCTGGCCTGAAAAGAATGAAAAATTAAACCTTTTTCATCCAACAACCACCTTGGTGACTGGTTTTGATATTATCTTTTTTTGGGTTGCCAGGATGATTATGATGACCAAGCACTTCATGAAAGAGGTTCCATTCAAAGAAGTCTATATTACTGGTCTTATTAAAGATGAGAGTGGGCAGAAAATGTCTAAATCAAAAGGAAACATCCTTGATCCAATTGATCTTATAGATGGGGTTTCGCTAGAGGAGCTTCTAACAAAGAGAACTGAAGGCATGATGCAACCTCAACTAAAAGAAAAAATTATCAAACAAACAAAAAAACAGTTTCCTGAGGGCATCGAAAGTTATGGTACTGACGCATTGCGCTACACCTTCTACTCTCTTGCCTCCCCGGGTAGAGACATTAATTTTGATATAGGCAGAATCAAGGGCTACAGAAATTTCTGTAATAAAATTTGGAACGCTTTTAGGTTTATTGAAATGCAAGTTGCTAATCATGGGTATCAAACTGGTGAAAGCTCAGAAAATATATTATCTGACTGGATGGGGTCAAAAATTTTTCAAACTGCTGAAAATTGCCAAACACATATAAAACAATATCGGTTTGATTTAGCATCAGCAGAGATCTATGAATTGGTATGGTCAAATTTCTGTGACTGGTATATAGAATTTAGTAAAGTCGCCATCCAAAAGTCTGATGATGCTAACCAAACAAATAATTTAATTGGGAGTTTAATTACAAACTTCTATAGCATCCTTGAATTGCTGCATCCCTTCATGCCATTTATTACTGAGGAGCTTTCTTCTAAATTAGCAGATTTAGCAGCGGTAGAAAAATCAAGCTTTATAATTGAAGGTGGCTTTGCTCATGCACGAGCATCCAATAAAGAGACTGAACAGCAATTAGATGAGATCATCAATATTATTTCTGCCATCAGAGTGATAAGAGCAGAAAATCAAAATATTAAAAATGAAACCTTTAATCTCATTATTTCCAATGATCTCAGCCCTGAAATGCAATCTGTTATCAGTAAGAACGAACCGGTGATTGCAGGTATTGCAAAATTAGATGGGATTCAATTTACCGACAAGATCCCATTAGAATCAATTGAAAAAACTATGAATGGGTACAAACTAATTATTCCATTAGAGGGATTGATTGATCCTGAAGAAGAAATGATTAGACTTCAAAAAGAGCTAGCAGATGTAGAGGATGATATTAAGATTATTAGCTCTAAGCTTGCCAATGAGCAATTTATTTCCAAAGCTCCCACTGCAGTTGTGGAGAAAGAAAAAGCAAAAGTTTCTGATGCTGAAAGCAAAAAAGCAATGTTAGAAAAAAGTATTGCTAAGCTTCAGCCTTAGCTAGATTCATTAAAAAATCACGGATAGCTGTGCCAACCAATGTGGGCTCAGCATAAGTAATGTCATGCTTGCCTCCTTCTAAGACAATTAACCTAGATTGAGGAATATAAAGCATTAGCTCTTCGCTGCCTTTAAAGGGAACAACGCCGTCATCGGTCCCCCAAATAGTCAGGGTTGGCTTATTTAAATTACCAACTTCACCAAACATTTCTTGGGTGCTAAATAAATTGAAGTTGCGAGCTGTTGATAGCAAAGCATGAATGAAGCCCTTATATTGCATCTGTATTCCTGCTTTTTTAATAAAATCTTTTTTTGATAAAGCCAATGCGTCTTCTCTTTGGGGCTCATCATTCTCTTCATTACCTTGAAAGACAAGCCTAGAGCCAAAAACATTTAGAAACCACTCTCCGATTAATGGTTTCATTATCCACCAATCCTTGGTTGGGTTTTCAACCATAAAACCTGCTGGAGCAATCAAAGACATGCTTTGAACCATGTCAGGAAACTCATTAGTAAAATGGCCAACTATAGGGCCACCCATTGAGTAACCAACCAGATGCACCTCTTCAAAAATTTCTTGAGAATCCAGCAATCCTTTAAGAGATTGAACAAAAACATCCTTGGTATATCTAATTCTTGGTCTCTCCGAATACCCTCGACCATAGTGATCAAAGACTAGGACTGAGTACCCTGCATCCAATAAAAAACCTTTCATTCCATCCCAAACAAAATGAGGAGTTGAAAATCCATGCACCAATACAACTGTTTCATTATTTGCAACTTGTGCCTCTGGGTAATACCAGCGGTAATAAAGGTTGCCTTGTTCTAGAGATGCCCAAGCACCCTCAGTTGGAAGATCTGATGCAGTTAAAGTTTTAAGGTTATATGTTTGAACAAAATAAGGAACCCACAAAAATATAAGAATAATTGAAAGAGCTGTAAAAATTTTCTTCATAAATTTCCTTGCGCAGATTGAAAAGCTTTCAACACAGTATTCCTTGTCTCTGCTGGATCAATAACTGCATCGATTTCTAAAAAAGATGCAGCTTCAATTGCCTGACCAACCTCATACATTTTAGCAACCAGTTTATCAAAAAGTTCTTTACGCTTATCAAGATCTTCAATACTCTCTAGTTCTTTTTTGTATCCCAGCTTAACAGCGCCCTCTATGCCCATACCGCCAAATTCTCCTGTTGGCCATGCTGCTGTGTAGACAGGATTATGAAGACTGCCTCCTACCAAAGCTTGCGCTCCTAACCCATATCCTTTACGAAGAAAGATAGCCACAAGCGGAACCTTGATATTTGCTCCTTGTTTGAATAGAGAGGCCATTCTTCTCACGGCACCACCCTCTTCACTTGCAGGGCCAACCATGAACCCAGGGGTATCAGCAAGCACAAGAATTGAAAGATCATGAGCATTACAAATAGATATAAACTCTGCAGCTTTTTCAGCAGACTCAGAATCAATTGCACCTCCAAGTTTTTGACAATCACTTGCAAGAAGGGCAAAAGGCTTGCCCTCTATTCTAATAAAGCCTGTCACAATGCTTTGGCCATAATTCTTTCTGAGCTCTAAAAAGCTATCTTCATCGGCTACTGTATTGATAATCTCTCGAACCTCATAGGTATAACGTCTATCCTCAGGCATGATATTGCGAAGAATTTCTTGATCATTAATAGAGAATTCACTGACAGGGCCTTGAAAATAAGAAAGAAGTTTTTTTGCAACTAAAGTTGCCTCCTCTTCATTTTCAGCTACATAGTCTACGACTCCATTTTTCTCATGCACTGAAACAGGGCCTATGTCAGTTGGCTCAAATACACCCAGCCCACCCCCTTCTATCATCGCTGGACCAGCCATACCAATCCATGAAGTTTTGGTTGCAATCCTAAAATCTGAACAGCCAAATAATGCAGCATTACCAGCAAAACAATAACCATTATTGACTGCAATTTTTAAAGAGCTTCCAGTTAATTGAGCCCAAGTAGAAAAAGATGGTATGTGTAATCCGGCCATCTGAACTAATACATCGGTATCTCCGGGCCTACCGCCACCACCTTCTGTAAAAATTACAATCGGGAGCTCAAACTTTTTAGCTTGATCGCAGATTCGATCCAGCTTCAAGTGATGAAAAGCACCCTGGGTTCCAGCCAGGACAGAATAATCATAAACAATTGCAACAGCTTGAGAGCTTTCTGAGCCAACCAATCCTGAGTTGACAGAGCAAAAACCGGTAATAATACCGTCGGCATTCGTCTTATCTTGTAGTTCTTCATAGTCTCGACGATTGCGTTGGGCTGCGACTGCAAATTGACCAAACTCTAAAAAACTATCTTCATCGACTAAATGAGCAAGGTTTTCTCGAGCAGTTCTATATTGTTTAGAATGTCTTTTTTCTGTTGAAGATGCACGAAATTCATCAGAGCTTTTTTCAACTCTGCGAATGAATTTTTCAAATTCTGGTCGGTTTTTAATAGCCATGGTCTCCTATGCTACTAAAAAAATATCCTTTCGGGTAAAACTAACTTGCAGTATGTTTTTTAAAGGCATCGCCAGTAAATTTTAATACCTTGGCTCTGGATAAAATCCTAGGTAAAAATGCAAACTTAGAATTGCCTTTGCCAGGAACTATGTAGTGCTTATTTTGTAAAAAAGCATCCAAAGTTTCTTGTGATACTCTTTCACATGTATCCCCAACCTGACCATCACCTTTTAATTTACTTATTCTTTGTTTGAGTCTTTCAGACGATTTTTCTGAAGCAGTGTTTCTAAAGTTTGAATCAGTAGCTCCAGGACATGAGGCCATAACTCGAACATTGCTTTCTGCGTACTCATATCGCAAAGCCTCAGATAACATCAAAACATATGCTTTCGTTGATGAATAAACAGTTGCGTATGGAACGGGTAAAAATGAGGCAGAAGAGCCAATATTGATAACTCCACCCTCGCCTTTATCTACCATGGCTGGGATAAATAAATGACACAGATCTGTTAGAGAAGTAATATTTAGTTGAATCATGGCTGCATAATCATCTCTTTGAAATTCTCCAAATTGGCCCCATCTGCCATAACCTGCATTATTAATTAACAGGTCTACATGAAGACCTGCAGCAAGAACTTGTTGATGTAATCTTTCCCCTGAACCTGATTGAGCCAAATCTTCAACAAAAACATGTGCCTTTCCTCCCTTTCCTTGGATCTCCTGAGCTAATGCATCTAACTGCTCTTTAGATCTAGCGGTTAAAATTAACTCAGCTCCTTTTGCTGCAAGATCTATGGCCATGGCTCTGCCAATTCCGGTTGACGCACCAGTTACTAACGCTATTTTATTTTGATAAGTATCCATCAATCACTCCTTCAAATATTAACCTTTAAGGCAATTTTCAATCTGCTGAATCTCACTATCAGATAGAAGATCTTTTGACTCAGCCTCAACACATTCTTTTAACTCAGTTCTATTTTTAACTCCTAAGATTACAGACGCAACTCCATTAATGCTCAAAGCATATCTGTGCGCCACACTCGCAGGGGATTCGCCCCACTCAATTGCAAGATCCCTAAAAGGTTCGGCTTTATCAAAATCATCAAAATCACTTTTATCAAAACCAGACTCATGAGGAGACCTGTCCATTGAAGAAGTTAAGGCTCCAGCCTGAACTGCTCTAATTGCTAAAATTGGAATATCCAGCTGCTGACACTCAGATAAAATCGCCAATGGATTAAAGGCCTCTGATACATAGCCAATAGCTCCAGCAGAATTCAAGGGATTAATTACACATTGAACAGCACTAGGAGCTTCAGAATGGTTTAAAGCTTGAATAATAGCATCTTCTTGCCCAAGCCCGCCAATGCCCCAATGATCAATCTTTCCTTCTTGTTTTAATCGCTCAAAAGCGGGAATTGCTGCATTAAAAAAACAACTTAAAGTAGTTGCACTTTTTGCCCGCATCTCATCAAACTTAAATAGCTTGAAGTTATCTTCGATTAATTGAGAATGAAGTAAAAATAAATTGACCTTTTCTAATTTCATGTTGTCCAAGCTTCTAGTTAGAGAATCATTTAACTTATCGTAGACTTCATTATCAGGGAGAGTTCCTAATTGGCACTTGGTAGTGAAAAATAAATTGTCTAAATTTAATCCATTCAAAGATTGGCCAATTACTCTCTCAGCCTCACCTTTTCCATACATAGGTGCGACATCAAAATGATTAATGCCATGATCTAGAGCAGCATGAACCGTTTTGATTGCTTCTTTAGATGTTGTTTCGCCCCATACTTGGCCGATACCGCCGCCACCAAGTGTTAAAGAGCTAATCTTTGAATAAGGTTTGAAATCTCTATAGTTCATAGCTAGATTTTCATTTCAATCTTAGCTTCAACCATTTTTAGATATTTCTTTTGAATTTTTATTTCTTGTAGAATCTTTTCACGATGCTCTTCGAGCATGGCATTTCTCTCTTTAAATTTTGCTTTACCCTTCTCGTAAAGGTCTCCATATTCTTTAATTTGCTTCAATGACATACCGGTTCCCTTCAGGCATTTAATAAAACCAATTCTTTGCAAGTCATCATCATGGTATTTTCTTCGACCAGCAGAATCTTTTGTCACATTAGGAAGCAGACCTTCTTTCTCATAATAACGAAGAGTGTAAGGGGTTAGATCAACCTCCTCTGAAGCCTGAGCAATGGTATATAAGCTCATCTTAAGTGCTCCTCTTGATCCATAGCATCTGCATCACCAGCACTACTATGTATATTGAAAAAAAGGCTGCATAAAAACCCATCAAAAGAGGGTCGGTCAAAGTTGTTATTACAGGATCGCCAACAGGTAGCCGTCGTAATCCATCTGTAATAGCCGGAATAGAATGAAATAGAAAGAGAGAGGTGTAACAGATAGTTTGAAAATACGGTGCTAACCAGCCAAAAAATAATCCTTTTTCATTAACTCTGCCAACAATTAATGCAAGCAATGTTAAAACAGCTAACATATGGCCTACACCAAATCCTCCCTGCTTATACAAAGTAAGCGCAGTAACTGCTGCAACTAATGTACAAATTAAAAAGATTTTTGCAGATGTATTCTGAGAATCTATTATTTTATATTTAACTAAAGAATAGAATCCGCTTAACAAAGCAAAAATTCCCATAAAGGTATGAAACCAACCATAAAGTGACATCTCTGGCATTTTTTTCTCCCGCAAAAAATTAAGAAGTAAGTCTAACAGTTAAAGTTAACTCTAAGTCAAGAAAAAATTACTTTAAGAGCTTAAGATTGCAAAACTACCAGAAGCTTTAGCAATCAATTCATTGTTTGAAAAGACTTCACTTTCCAGGAAAGCGACTCTATGACCCTTTTTGATAATTTCGGTATGGCAGGTAAGGTCAAAATGCTCTGCCGGTTTTAAGTACATCATTTTTACTTCGATGGTGGCACATTTTTCTCCATCCCCAAGCGTAGAGGCAAGAGCTGCTCCCATTCCAGTATCAGCAATAGAATATATAACGCCTCCATGAATAACATTATTTGGATTTAATAAATCCCTTTTAAAACCCACCGAACAGGTGCTTTTACCTGATTCTACTGACTGAATTTTTAAATCTATAAGGTCTGCGAATGGAAAATCTTTGATATTTTTCATTTTTTATATATTTTTGTAATTATTAATAATCAAGGTGGCTCAGTTTGTAATTTTTCTAATGGCCTCATAACTTGGTTTTAATTGCCCATACATTTTTTTGTAGACCTTGTTATATAAATTATTATAAATGTCTTTATTGGTATCTATAGGGTGAAACATATCTCCCTCATGGACCATCTGATCGACCGCAGAAGGAAAATCTGGATACAAACCAATTCCTACGGCGCTAGCTATAGCAGCGCCCAGAGAAGATGTTTCAAAGGTATGCGGGCGAAAAACAGTCATGCCAAAGATATCAGCAGTGATTTGCATGACTTCATCACTCTGAGACCCACCGCCAGAAACAACCAACCGAGTAATGGTTTTCTTGCTCCGCTTTTCTAAAAGTTCTTTGCTTTCCCTTAAGGCATAGGTGAGCCCTTCGATCATTGCTCGGTAAAGATGTGCCCTTGTATGATCTTCGTTAAAGCCAATAATGGCACCACGAGTTTCCGGTCCATCACCATTTGAAGGTGACCAATAGGGCTGAAGCATTAACCCATCAGAACCAGCTGGAACTTTGGTTAGCAATTTATCAAATAACACCTCTGGCTGAAGGTTTTGATTAGCTGCTAATTGTTCTTCTTGAAGTCCAAACTCTTTTTTAAACCAACTCACCATCCAGTATCCGCGTTGGACCATCATTTCAATATTGAAAGTGTTGGGTATGACGCCAGGATATGCTGGATAAAAAGGAATAGCTTCAAGGTATTTATCAGAAGTGATATTAAGAGTAGCTAGGCTCCCATAGCTCAAGCTACCCGTTTCATTATCGATACAGCCAGTTCCTAATACTTCACAGGCCTTATCTGAGCCACTGGCAATCAATGGGAGTCCTTGAGGAATCCCAGTTTCTTCAGCTGCAGCTTCAGTAATTTTCCCCAGCACTGATCCTGCTGGTAAAACCTCTGGTAACATTTCTGGACGAATGGGCATAGCTCGCCACTTCCAATCTTTTTGCTCCGCCCATTGTTGAGTCTTGTATTCAAATGGCACAAACCCTACAGTGCTAGCGATGGCATCATTATATTGACCAGTGAGTTTGTAATTATGATAGCCAGATAGGAGTAAGAATTTATGAACCTGCTTCCAGATCTCAGGCTCATTTTGCTCAATCCAATTGGCTTCAGCCTCTGCATGCATTAAATCTACAAGTGGCTTAGCTCTAATTAGACTCATTAGGGTTGATTCTATTTTGCCTAATTTAGGCTTAGTTTCTACTTGTCTCTGATCTAACCAGCTAATGGCAGGACGCAAGGGTTGATTATCCTCCCCCATTGGAATAACCGTTGCACGCTGAGTGGTGACTGAAACAGCTTCAATGTCTTCTCTGGGTATCGATAGCTGTGGCCACAATTCTTGGCAAGCCTGACATAAGGAATCCCAAAAATAATTTGCATGCTGTTCTGCCCACCCTTTCTGAGAAGAAAAATAAGGCTCAATTTCAACTTTACTTTTTGCAATAAGCTGGCCTTCTCCATCAAAAACGATGGCTCGGACACTCTGAGTTCCATTATCAATACTCAGAAAATACTTTTCGTTTTTCATAAGAACCTCTTCTTAGGCATTGCTAGGAAGACTGTAATACTTTGTCCAAATTGTTTCATAGCGAGTGACTTCTTGTTGCCATCGTTCATCATCCCAATTTTGGTTAGATAAAAATAGTTCTTTTAGAGCTGGATAGAGATTAGTGCCTCCATTGGGTAGACACATACCTAAACGGGTTCTTCTAAGCAAAAGATCATCAAGATGCTCCACGGCTTCATATTTTATCGCCCAGCGGCATTCAGCTAGAGAGAATTCTGTTTCATTAAGATTATGGTGTTCCTCTGAGGAGCTTTCGCTTACCAGCTCAATTGCTTTTTCACCATATCGACCAAGCAAACGTTGAGCCCAACTAGTATTTTCAGGTGACAAAGACTGGGCAGTAATTGTTGGAGTTAAGAACACTCTATCGTCGGAAATCTCTTTAGCTTGAGGAAGGTTATCTTTGGCTGCTGCTAGAGCATCTAATGCGATCAATCGAAAGGTAGTAAGCTTGCCACCGCTAACAGTGATCAATCCATTATCAGACCAAACAGCATGATCTCGTCGTTCTTTTGAAGGGTCTTTACTTTTTTCTGCACCAATCACGGGGCGAACACCAGCCCAAGTTGATAGGACATCACTACGATTTAATATCTTGCTAGGAAACTGGCTATTGAAAGCTTTTAACAAGTAATCTACCTCTTGATCAGAAATGCCAGCCTCAATATCTATATCATCATCATGATCTATATCTGTAGTTCCGATAACTGTTGTTCCCTCCCACGGGTATACAAAAACACCTCGCTTATCATCCACATGCAGGAAAGTCATGACATCAGAAATAGGAAATAAGGATTTAGCAATAATAATGTGACTACCACGCAACGGCCTAATTCGAGTTTCGCTATTAACAACATTTCTAAGTCTGTCTGCCCACGCACCTGTTGCATTAATTACGACTGGGGCATTTAAATGAATCAATCCAGAATGATCGCTGTCTTGAATGCTCACGCCAGAAACCTGGCCATCTGTTAATAAGAGATCCTCAACTTTTGTGTAATTTAAGGCATAGCCACCATCATCAATACTATCTTGTAATACGCGAAGTACTAATCGAGAATCATCCACCATCGCATCTGTATAACAACTTGCTCCCTGAAGTTTGTAGTCATCTAGGCCCTTAAAACGCTCCAATAATTCCTTGTTATTGCAGTATCTATTATCTTGAGCACCAGCAAAAAAGTCATAGATAGTTAAAATGATCTTCATAGCTATGCGGCCAGGAAATTTACCTTTTCTAAAAGTGAAGTAAAAAGAAATTGGGTCAACCAATCCTGGAGCTTCTTTTAAAAGCCGCTGTCTTTCTTGAACTGATTCTTTGGTAAGTTTTATATCGCCCGCAGCAAGATAGCGCAAGCCTCCATGAACCATTTTCGATGATCGGCTTGAGGTACCCCATGAAAAATCTTGTTGCTCAAGCAATAATGCTTTGTAACCTTGACGTCGCGCTTCACGAAGAACGCCGGCGCCAGTAATACCTCCACCAATAACGATAATATCCCAATCCAAATGCTCACCATTACGCATTTTAGATAAAAGTTTTTCGCGATTAGTAAATCCAGTCATAGTTGATTAGTGCTTATTATCAGGGAGTAACTTTCCTGGATTCATTTGACCTTTGGGATCAAATTGTTCACATAAACTATAAATTGCAGCGATACCAAGCTCGCCTTTTTCAGCTGTTAAATAATTCTTGTGGTCACTGCCTACACCATGCTGATGACTGATAGTACCGCCATGAGCAACAATCTGATTAGCTCCAGCTTTTTTTAACTTCATCCATCGATTCATTCCCTGCTCATAACTTTCACCTATGCGAAATAAATAAGTGGTGTAAATGCTCGATCCCTGACCATAGACGTGAGATAAATGAGTATAAGCATGCACTTGCTCACCCTCATCATCCAAAGCTGTTCGAATTGCTTGCTCGATATTTTCTGCAGCTTCAGAAACTTTTGACCAATCAACGGCTGTCTCCATGGTATCAACAACATAGCCTTCTGCGCCTAGCGGATCTCGTAGATATGGAGCGCGGAATCGACCATGAGCCCAATTCTCACCAAGACCAGATTCATCTGCAACACCACCTAGACCAAAACAGTGATCAAGCGCTAATTGATAGGCAGCATCACAATGACGAGCGGAGCCAGTGACTCCAAATGTCATCATAACTTTTCCTTCTCCAATGCCTTTTTTAGATAGTGATTCCTCTAAGGCAACTACCCCGCTGCTTTCACTGCCCGCACCCATGTATAGAAGACTGGTTGTCTCAAGTGGGTTGCTTAATCGCACCATAGACAAAGCTACTCGCTGCTGAATCAATTCCCTAGCAGCACTAATCCCAATTTCCCAAGAAGGAAAAAAGACCACTTGGAATTTTTCTTTCTCTGGCAAGGGTGTAATGCGCACAGTAACTTCAGTAATAATTCCCATGCGACCCTCTGAGCCAAGAATCATCTCACGAACATCGGGGCCGGCTGAAGATGCTGGAATGGTTGGAATTTTCATGGTGCCATGGAGGGTTTCGATAGTACCTCCTGCAAACATATTTTCTATGCGCCCATAATGCAGAGATTGTTGGCCGCTTGATCGACTAGCCACCCATCCGCCCAAAGTAGATAGCTCCCAAGATTGGGGAAAGTGGCCTAGTGTGTAGCCATGTTTTTTTAGCTCTTCCTCCACAACAGGACCTGGAGCTCCCGCTCCAAAGGTGGCTAACTGACTTTCAGTATCAATACTCAACATGGAATTCATTTTTGCCATATCTATCGTCAATACCGGCTTATCGCTTGTCTCAGGATTAATATGACCCACCACCGATGTTCCTCCACCATATGGGATAACTATCAAATTATTTTCTTTAGCGTGAGCTAGAAGTTCTCGAACCTGCTCTGATGATTCTGGGAATGCAACGCCATCTGGAAAGGTATCAACATTACCACTATGCATTTCTAACCAATCAGGCAAACTTTGGCCACGCGCATGACGAACTCTTGTTTCTGAATCGGTTTTTATTAACGGATGGTCATCAAGACGAGTATTGGGAACTTTAGCAATTACCTCATTAAGGGTTGCTTGACTAAGCGCAGTGCCTGATCCAACAAGGGCCTCCAATAAAGCGCGAAGACCATCACTAAGTTCCATAGTCAGATCACTATCTTCGTTTCCCCAACCATTCCATAAACGCATTGATTTCTCCTAATTAGATTGCCTTAATCACTTTTCAAGCAACCCTTGCCTCTTGGCCCATTCATAAGTTACTTTCATCCCCTCTTCGAATGAAACTTCAGGCTTCCACCCAAGAATCCGTTCAGCTTTTTTAATTGAAAACCAACTCTTGGTTGAAAGCTGTTTTACAGTCGATGGCGAGGCTTCATTTAGGTTACCCATAAGGTCAGCCACTTTTGATGCAATTGCAGATATCCTCAAAGCCAGTTTTGTGGAAACGAGCATAGGTCCTTTTTTACCGAGCCAATTATAATGAGGAGTGAAATAGTCTTTGGTAGGCATATAGCCCTCGCAAGATAAATTAAAAATTTCACCAGCTGCATCTGGATGCCCAGAGGCCATTGCTATACCTCGAACTAAATCATCAATATAGATGGGTCTAAAGAAACCCTCTCCTTTTTCTGGAAGCATAAACTGGTTTTTAGCAATTGCTTCTAATGGAGCAATAATCCAAGGGCGGCTACCCGGACCATATGCATCTCCTGGACGAATTATCACCACTTCTATTTCGTCATTGGTCTGCTCGCTTAATACAACATGCTCTGAGGCTAGTTTTGTCAGCACATAGCTTCCACCATCGGCATGCACAGGGTGAGTTTCATTTATCTCACCCTCTGCTGTATTTCCATATGCCACGATTGATGAAATTTGCACGAAACGTCGAACTTTGTGCTCTTTTGCTGCTTGAATTAAATTGCGAGTTGCTAAGACATTAACACGCCACATATCAGAATCTTGCATCGCATTAGAGACCAGTGCAGCTGTGTGAATAATCACATCGCATTCTTGTAGCTGCTGACTGATTGTATCTGGTTGAGATATATCACCTTCAACAATATCATCACCATTACCAACAAGATCAACCCCTACAACATCTTGATCCTGATTTTGGTAATAACGCATCAATGACCCACCAATGAATCCATTCGCACCAGTTATAAGTATCTTTTTAATAGCTTGTTCGCTCATATGAAAACCTTAACAAAATAATGCTAACTTTTCAGTCCATATTTTTTCTATAAAAAGAACCAAAAATCTTTGTTATTAATGACCTTGAAAAGAGACGCGTAATGATTGTAGTGAACTTATTAGCCAGGCCAGGGACTACAATATCCTTACCAGCAAAACATGCTTTTATACCGATTTCAGCTACATCTTTAGCTGACATCATCATGCCAGATGGAATGCGAAGAGTTGCACCTTGATCAGGGTTATCCATCATTTTTGTAGCAGTATAACCAGGGCATAATGCAGTTACCTTAACTCCGCTATTTGCAGCAATCATTTCATTAGATAACGCTTGAGAGAAAGACACAACATAAGCTTTTGATGCAGCGTAAACATTCTGATTTGGAATAGCCATCCAACCAGCCAGTGAGGCCACATTCAAGATATGCCCGCCTCCATTAGCTGACATATTATCTGCATATAAGTGAGTCAAAGCGGTAAGGGCCATTACATTAACTTGAATCATTTTTTCTTGGGCTTCAAGGCTGAGTTTAGTAAAAAATCCATTGTGAAGAAGCCCAGCATTATTGATTAAAAAATTTACTTGCAATCCACTATCTTCAACGCGTTGAAATAAATTTTGAGCTGCTTTGGGTTCTGATAAATCAGCTGCCATAACAGTGCAATTAACTCCAAACTCATCACTCAATTTAACTGCCAACTGATCAAGCTTTTCTTTACGACGAGCGACAAGAATCAGATCATAGCCTCGTCCTGCAAGGATCTCGACAAATTCAGCTCCTATTCCATCGGATGCTCCTGTGACTAATGCAACATTATTTTTAGATGTATTCACTATGAAATTATCTTAACTTTAATTTAACCAAATTGGTGAAGACCAAGCTCTTTCTTGTATTGTAGCTGGTATATCTGATCTAGGTTGTTCACCAGCTCTAACTGCATCCCATGTGGACCATCTACACACCGGATTCTCCAGAACTCTAGAATAATAAAATGCCTCTTGATCTGCTTTAAATTCAGGGTCCTGCCATAAAACCTTCATTTCTATAGACCCTGAATCTGCGCTTATAGAGCAATCACTTAAATCTACCCATGCTTTATTATCAGGACAACGATGAGTTTTCGGATCAACACTTAGCCCATCAGAACATGCAATATCAAACACTTGCTCTTTTTGCTCTCCATCTTCAAGCCAGCCTTTGATAATTTGAGTTCTTTGCAATGGTGCGCCTTGAGGGTCAGCTATTGCCCAGACTAAAAAAGTTGGATTTTTATTTTTTTCGATATTAAGAGTCCCTCCCATTGGAATGCTTCTTGCATAAGCATCTTGGATGAGAGAAAGATCATCAAGATTTGAATTCTCCAAATCATAGCCAGCAAAGAATCTCACTTTCATTCTAGGTCCGCTGGTTGCAAATGTTTCCTTACGTCGAAAGGCATCATAAATAGCCTCACGAGTGTTCTCTTCTGCCCAAACTCCCGCAAGACCCGATGCAGCAAATTGGACAAGTCTGTCACTGGCAGAAAAATAATCTTTTCCATCTACTTCCTTGAGTATATTTGGTCTCATAATTTTTAAAAAAGTTCCATAAAGTCTATTAAATGGAATGGAGCCTCTTAGCTCAGCTGTTCCATCTAACATGCCAACCTTAGAAAAGTATAATTCTTCACTATCAGAAGGTCCTCCAACATGAGAGTCACTTGACCCTATCAAACCAAATTTAAATGGGTTGGTTAGGCCTTTTTCAGCAAGAGTGAGGCCTCTAAGATATGCATCTCTGACATAACCACCCCTTAGATTATTTACCAGTTTCTCTGCCTCCACTCCGGTTTTAGCTTCAAAGGCTGCCCACTCATCATTCTTTGAAAGCAATGGATGTGTTTCTGAGGTCCCTTTGACCTGAGTAATTTCAACTAAAGGTTCATTTAGAGTGCGATTTTGCGCGTACTCCTCATCAATTGGTCCGCCGTGGTAATCATTTAAAGAAAATGCGGCTCCCCCTGAAATATTAGTATTGTGCGGAATGGCTAAACTCTCAACACCATTTGATCTTAGTTGATTCATCCAATCCCACAAATCCTCAGGATCTTGACTATTATTTCTTGTGAAAAGTTGGGCGGGCAAATTTTTAGTATCCTTAAATATGACGTTTCGATGCAAATAATTATTATAGAGATCTAAGCTGGGCGTATATTCGTAAGCAGCAAAAGTAGTAAAAGTGCCTGGTACATATGCATCATCTGCAGCTTTAATGGTTTTCTGCCAAACCGTTCTACCAACTTCTAAAATAAGAGACAGATCAATACTTCCATCTTCAAGCCCTGCTCTAACTTCTTCACCAAAAGGCTTAAAAAGACCCTGCCTTTTAATAAGAGAAAAAAATCCCGTACCTGCGGATTCATTTAGATTATGGAGTGGCTTCGTAAATTCATACTGAGAAAACTTAGAAGTTGTATCGGCTGCCTCCTTCATCAACCCCATAAATATACCGTGATCAGTCACGGCATAAAAATCTAAAGGTTTACTTAATTGAATGAGGTACCCGCTTGGATGCAGTATTGGATAACCTTGCGCATACTTATATGCGTCTGCAGGTGTACTAATTGTGCCAAAAGTATAAGCATCAAATGAATTTTCTGTATGGACATGCAAATCTCCGTAATAAGCATTTTTATTTGGGTTGGGCAAAGGTCTAGGCTGAATTTGAACTTCCAATAATGGCTTGTCATGCAAAGATACTTCTAAATTTGTTGATTTATTTGAATCTGAGCATGATGCGACAATCAAAACAAACACGACTAACAAATTATTTTTAATTTTCATACCTATTCTCCTAAACGTTTAAATATTTCTTCTTTTAAAAGCCACATTCTATCCTGTCCCCAGACATAAAATGGATTACCTCCATCTTGGTCAGTAATCTTAAAACTTGGAACCCCCCAACAATTTCCTGCATACATGTCTTCAACATTATCATTGAGAATTTTTTTCCATCGCTTGGTGTTTAAATCTTTTTTTATTACCTGCCAATCAAGGCCAAGACCAGTTACCACATTTTGCAAAAAACTTTCATCGCCTATATTAATTCCATCTTGAAATGATGCCTTTAATAATGCTTCTATGTACTCAAAGCCTTTGCCTGCCTCATCAATAATTGGAAACAATGAGTAAGATTTTCGAGCTGGTTTCCCGATGGGTGAATAGATGGATTTCATTTCATGATTATGTCTTCTGCCCTCTCTTGCAGCATCTGAAATAATATATTTTGCTTTGAAGCCTGGAATGGTCATCATGCGCATCAGCATGGGTAATACAGGTTTTGTAATAAGATTGACTGGGTAATCTTCTCGCATTTGTTGAACTCTTTTGGTGCTTACAAAAGTGTATGGGCTATTTAAAGATGGATAGTAATATAAATTTAATTTTTGATCTGATTTAAAGCCCTTGGGAGCATTTAATTCTAGCGAGCAAATATTTTGATTTTCATGAGGTTTCTTTGCGCCTAAATCAGCAAGCCTTTCCTCTAAATGTGGCAAACGATCAACGCCCCAATAAAGTTCTTTTTCATAATAAAATGCAGAGCCAAAATAATAACCCTTATCGTCTCTAATTTTATTGCCTTGAATTAAGTGTTCTTTGACCTCAGCCTTGGTAGCAAAATAAGAAGAGGATAATGCATCCAATGCAGCAGCATCGCCTTGCCATAAAGCAGAGCTAATTTTAGTTGATATTTCGATAAGATCTTCTGGTTGGACAGCAGTTAATATTGAGTTTGCCAGATCTACTAACTCTTTTGCAGGATATTCATTGGCTTGAAAATTAATATTGTAAAAAGGTGCAATTCGTTTTACATCTTGTAAACAATATATGTTGTACAAAGAAGGTTCATGAACTGCATCAAGATTTTCTTCTCCGACCAAAATGAACTTGAGAGTTATTTCATAAGAAGACTTTAACTGTTCTAAACATTGAATGGTTAAATGAGAGTATGGGTCATCTACTTTATGAAAATACAAAACTTCATGCGGTCTGTTCGCTGCTTGTCTTGCAGATTCTGTTTCGCTTCTGATCTTTTGAAATAATTCATAACTGGAGAAAGTATTCATTATATGATTTCTAGCTTTTGCACTTATGGTCCGCCTGGACATGAAATTTCTAAAAGCTTTTATCATTTTAATATTCTCAATTACTAGTCTAGATCACTTGCATCATGACGTTCAACAATCGCATTGTCTTCAGGACTAGGCGCCCTGTTTACTCTTGAGCCTCTTTTGTATGCAGGTCGCTCTGCAATTTCTTCTGCCCAACGAACAACATTTTTATAAGATGCTAAATCCAAAAACTCTGCTGAGTTATATGCATTCCTTAAAATTAAAGTGCCATACCAAGAATGCACAGCTATATCAGAAATATTAAATATGTCTCCTGATAAATATTGTCTTTTTGATAAGTTCTTATCTAGAACATCTAACTGACGTTTTACTTCCATAGCGAAACGATTAATCGGATATTCAAATTTTTCAGGCGCGTAAGCATAAAAATGTCCAAAGCCACCACCTAGGTATGGAGAACTGCCCATGCCCCAAAAAAACCATGACATACATTCAGCTTTTTTAGACTGATCAGTTGGAATGAGCTCTCCAAACTTTTCAGCTAAATAAAGCATAATTGCGCCGGACTCAAAAACACGGGTAGAAGGTTTAGTGCTCATATCTAATAATGCAGGGATTTTAGAATTTGGATTAATTTCAACAAAGCCGCTTCCAAACTGCGCTCCTTCACCAATATTAATGAGAAATGCATCATATTCTGCTCCCTCATGACCAAGTGCTAGAAGCTCCTCTAGCAAAACTGTAATTTTAATTCCGTTTGGCGTGCCCAAAGAATAAAGCTGAAGAGGATGCTTGCCTATTGGTAACTCTTTTTCATGTGTAGAGCCTGAAATAGGTCTATTAATATTGGTGAACTTGCCGCCACTTTGATTTTCCCACTTCCAGACTTTTGGGGGAACGTATGTTGATGAATCGCTCATGCCACTCCTTAAATTAAATATGATTAAGCGCTAATGTCTTTATATAGTATTGTCATATATTGTGTCAATTTATCGCTATGAGTGAAAAAAATAAGTTAAAATAGTTGTGATAAATATAGGGGAATAAAATAAAAATGAATAAATCTTTTATAGGTCTAGTGGTTGTTTCAACAATTTTTTTGATATATGCGACAGGGTTTTATACAAACTTTCAAACTGATTCAGCTTTGGAGATTGTTGACTTTTCAATAGATCAGCCGGAAACGGAAAATGCTGCACCCTCTAATCCAGACCGAATTCCGCTTTATGGTGACTTGCATGTTCATACGAAGTATTCATTTGATGCATATATTTTTGGGGTAACCGCTACTCCCTATGATGCCTACAAATATGCAACTGGTGAAACCATCAAGCATCCATTGGGTTTTGATATGAAATTAAGAGAGCCTTTGGATTTTTATGCGGTAACTGATCATGGTTTTTACATGGGAATGATAGAAAATTATGCCGATACATCATCAGAAATGTCCAAAAAAGAATGGACTAAGCCAATGCACAACATTAATAGACCTGAGAATGTAACTGTTGAGTCTCTGGGTGAAAGAGCAGATCTATTTAGCTCTGTTTTAAGCCAAGCAATAGTACAACCTTATCCATATTGGCATCCAAAACTTTGGAAAGCTTGGTTCACTAATAACATTCAAGTAGCTCTTCAATCATTCGATTATGATGTGCATAAATCTGCATGGTTTGATGTTGCAAATGCTGCTGAAGAATTCAATAAGCCAGGAGAATTTACTACGTTCATTGGCTATGAATTCACAACCTCAACAGATGTTGAGGGTGGTAATTTGCACAGAAATGTTATTTTTAACTCTTCAAAAGCTCCCATAAGACCTTGGACAAGAATTGACTCCCTAAATCCAGAAGACCTTTGGACGTGGATGGATGGTTTAAGAGAGAGAGGAGTCGATTCTTTGGCAATGCCTCACAATAGTAATGGCTCTAATGGCCAAATGTTTGAAGTAGAAACATTTAGAGGGGATCCAATAAGCATAGAATATGCTGAAAAACGAATGCGAAATGAACCTGTTGTTGAAGTGACACAAGTTAAAGGTACTTCTGATACTCACCCACTACTTTCTCCAGATGATGAATGGGCTGATTTTGAAATCATGGATAAAAGAGTTGGAAGCAGACCTCCAACATATAGTATGCCGCAAGGAGGCTACGTCAGAGATGCATATCTAAGAGGTCTAACTTTGGAATGGGAAGGTCGAGGTAATCCTTATAAATTTGGTCTAATAGGATCAAGTGATACTCATACTGGTGCTGGAGCATTCGATGAGAACAATTATTGGTCGAAAGTTGGAGTATTGGATGGAATTGATATGAGCAGAGGAAGCGTACCTCTAACTCAAGATCGAATTGATTTACTGAATCAATATGCCGATCTTTATGATCAACCTGTAAGCGTTCAAGAAATTGGTGGAAGAACTTATGCAGATGTTGGATTTGATCAATGGAGTGCATCAGGCTTAGCAGTTGCATGGGCAGAAGAAAATACTCGAGATTCTATTTTTCAAGCCTTCAAAAGAAAAGAGACATTCGCTACAACAGGTACCAGAATGGCAGTGAGATTCTTTGCTGGATTTGACATGCAGTCAATTGATATAGATTCTGAGGATATGGTTAAAAATGCCTATGCAAAAGGTGTCACCATGGGTGCAGATCTATTTAGCCAAGATAATCAAACACCTCAATTCTTAGTTTGGGCTCAGCGTGATAAATTAGGAGCTCCACTTCAAAGAGTGCAAATCATCAAAGGATGGGTTGAAAGTGCCTCTGGAACCCCGAAGGAGAAAGTTTATGATGTTGCATGCTCAGATGGGCTAACAGTCGACCCAGTGACTAATCGCTGTCCTGATAATGGCGCTAAGGTAAACATCAATGATTGCTCCATCTCAAGTGATGTCGGAGCGGTAGAGTTAAAAACTACATGGGTGGACCCTGATTTTGATCCAACGATTAAAGCTTTTTATTATGTTCGAGTTTTAGAAAATCCAACATGCAGATGGTCTACATGGGATGCGTTAAAAGCAGGAGTCAAGCCCAGACCTGATCTAGATGAAACGATACAAGAACGCGCATGGTCTTCTCCTATCTGGTATATACCAGAGTCTGGCGAGCTAGATATTATTCCACTGTAAATTTAAGGAAGTTCAATGAACCTTAGAATACTTGTATTTTTTGTAATTGGGCTATTAATTTTTTTTCTTGATATTGGATTTAATGCTGAGCAAGATTCAAAAGATATTTATATTTCAGATCAAGAGTTAACCAGTCTTCTTTCAGCGTGGAAATCACAAGTTGGAAGACCTCCAAGCGATGAAGAAATAGCAAATATTATTAATAACTTTGTTCAAGAAGAGATTCTATATAGAGAGGCATTGCTTTTAGAATTAGATCAAGAAGATCGGATTATCAAGAGAAGATTGGCTCAGAAAATTACTTTTTTAAAACAAGAAACAATTCCTAATGAGCCTTCGCAAGAAGATCTTAAAAAATTCTTTAAGCAAAATAAAAATAATTACTTCGTGCCAGCAACCTACTCTTTTTCTCATCACTATTTTTCAAAAGAATCCAATGCCAAAGAAAGAGCAGTTAAAGCTTTCAATGATTACCAAACTAATCAAGTTGAATTAGCAGGTGATCCCTTTTTTCTAGGAAAAAACTTTTATCAAAATAGCGCAAATGACGTTAAGAAAAATTTTGGTGAGTTATTCTTTTTAGCTATTGAAAACCTTACTTTAAATGAGTGGTCTGGACCTCATGAATCAGCTTTTGGGCACCACATCATTAAGTTAAAAGAAGTTAAAACTGGGTTTTACCCTTCTCTAGAACAAGTGCTATTAAAAGTTCAACAAGATTATCTTTCGCAGTCACAAGATAAAGCAATTGCTGAATATATCGATGAAATAAGATCTCAATACAAAGTCATAATCAATCCAGATTATAAGTTCTAATGACTTATAAGCTTGCTAAAACATTAGTATTACTTTTTTGTTCAACTGCATTATTCTCTCATGAGTTTAATCCAGCCCACCTAGTTATAAATGAACTAAATGAACATGAATACGAGGTTAGTTGGATGTACCCGATTAAAAATATCGGTGCTAGAGCAGAAGTTTTTTTTCCTGAAAGTTGTAAAAGAAAGAGTGAATTACCCAGTCAAAAAGGAAAATATCTGGTTGAAAAAATATTGTTAAATTGTGAAAACTCTCTCAAAGGCCAAATAATTTCAGTCAATAATCTGAGTGTGCTCACAGACGCATTGGTAACAATCACTCACTCTAATGGAGAGGTGTTTGAAGGGCTAATGAACCTCAAAAGATCATCAATAGAGATCCCATTTAAAGAGCAGGTTTATCCAGTTGGATATTTCACCTTGGGTATTGATCATTTGTTAAGTGGTAATGATCATATCCTCTTCATACTAGGATTACTTTTTTTAATTACTGGATTTTTAAATGCAGTTAAAACAATTACAGCTTTCACTTTTGCTCACAGTATTACCTTGGGCTTATCAGTATTTGAGTTGGTGTCGCTACCTCAAGCTACTGTAGAAGCTATTATTGCACTTACTATCATTTACCTTGCATTAGAGGTTAGTGAAAGCAAAAAATATCAGGCTACGCCTTGGCTCATAGCATTTGGCTTTGGATTGCTGCATGGGCTAGGTTTTGCTAATGCCCTAACGGGTATTGGTATTGGGAATGAACAGCTACTACTTTCTTTGCTGTTCTTTAACTTGGGCATTGAAGCTGGTCAGCTTATGTTAGTCCCAATATTTGGATCTGTGATCTGGCTTTCTCACAAATTTAATTTATATAAACAATCTGCCACCCTCACCTCATTGATTTTGGGTGGCATGGGTTTTTTCTGGCTCATCGATAGAGTTACTGGGATCTTGGGATAAATCCCAAATTTTAGAATTAGAAATTTCCCAGTCTCTTGCCAATAATTGCATCTGCTTCGCCCATAATCCCATCGATTAACTCTTTTACTGTTGGGATATCATTGACTAATCCAGCAACCATGCCACAAGACCAAGCTCCAACTTCCATTGTGCCCTCATGCATAATTTTTGGATAAACGCCGGCAACTTCATCGGCTATATCTTGAAAGGTGAGCTGGTCACCTAAAGCAGCTTCTTTTTCCATAAGACGCTCTACAGCTTCATTGTTTAATACTCTTTCAGTATTTCTGAGAGAACGCATAATTAATCTGGTATCTAATTCCGACGCATTCACAATTGAATCTTTAACATTTTGATGAACAGGAGCTTCTTGGGTAGCTATAAACCTTGTACCCATATTCATGCCTTCTGCTCCAAGAGCCATTGCCGCAACTAAACTTCTCGCATCAGCCATACCGCCTGAGGCAACAAATGGAATTTCAAGTTCATCAGCAGCTCTTGGTAAAAGAATAAAATTAGGTATGTCATCTTCACCAGGGTGTCCGCCACACTCAAAACCATCCACGGAAACTGCGTCACACCCGATTGATTGGGCTTTTAAAGAATGTCTTACTGAGGTGCATTTGTGAATCACCTTAATACCGGCTTCTTTAAGAGCTGGCAAATACTCGGCAGGATTTCTGCCTGCTGTCTCAACAATTGGAACACCGCCACCAATAATTACATCTACCAACCCTGGATAATCTGGAGGAGTCAAAGAAGGCAAAAAAGTGAGGTTCACAGCAAAAGGCTTATCGGTCATCTCCTTGCAACGAGCTATTTCATTAGCAAGCTTTTCAGGGGTTCCTTGCGTTAAACCAGTAATTGTTCCAAGCCCGCCAGCATTTGATACTGCAGCAGCTAATTCTGCAAAACCAACATGATGCATGCCACCTTGAATAATAGGATGCTCGATGCCAAATAATTCTGTAATCTTAGTTTTCATATTCTCTCCTTTTATTTCATATCGACTGGGGTTAAAAAATCTTCATATTGCTTTTGCAGTCTCTGCATTCCTGATATCCATCTATCTCTGTCATTACCCTTTCTTGAAACATACTCAGCTACTTCTGTATGAGGTAATACTAAAAATTTTTCTTCAGCAATGCATTTCAAAACTTCTTGTGCAACCACATCGGGTTCCATCATTCCATCGACACCTGCAACACCAGGGCCTTGAGCAGTCATAGCTGTTCTAACTGCTTGAGGACAAAGACAAGAAACACCAATACCCTTTTCTCCATAAGTAATCTTCACCCATTCAGCAAAACTTACCGCAGCAGCTTTAGTCACTGAGTAACCTGCTGCTCCCAATTGAGTTAAAAGCCCGGCTGCTGATGAAGTGTTGACTAAATAACCTTCTCCTCTTTCAATCATTTGAGGTAAAACATGTTTGGCTGCAAAGATATGAGATTGAACGTTCACATCCCAAATATTCTGCCAATCCGAGGCTTCAACTTCAAAAAATCCTGGCACACCCCCAATTCCTGCATTGGAACAGAAAATATCTGTGCCGCCAGCATGTTCATCTGCTTTTTGGATAACATTAATTATGTCTTTTTCATTGCCAACATTTGCTTGAACAGCAATGCCATTAACTGAATCGGCTGTTTCTTGTGCTCCGTCTAGATTCATATCTACAGCTACTATGGATTGAGCATCAGCCTCATGAAAAGCTTCACAAAGAGCTTTTCCAATTCCACTGGCAGCACCAGTTACAACAACCCTTTTATTTTTTACATCCATTAATTTATCTCGGTAATTATTATTTCATCTGAGTCTAATGGTAAAACAACCATAGTGCCATCCTTTGATGAGCTCCAATCTTTTCTGATTTCATCAACACCTCGAAAAAACATTCTTTCCGTTAAATTATTTCTAGGTGCAGGAGTTAGATGATAAAACATTAAATGATCGACATTTGCTAAGTTAGCTGCTTTAGCTGCTTCAATGGGCGTTGCATGATATGTCTCAATATCATCTAAGATTTTTACTAACCCTTGATTATCAGCTAGAGCTTTTTTCATAATAGCTAGCTGATGATTGGCTTGAGCTTCATGAAATAGCACGTCAGCATCTTGAGAATGCTTGATAAGATTTTCACTATAAGAAGTATCACCACTAATAACAATTGACCTACCCTTATAGTCAAATCTATAGCCTAGAGCTGGTTTAACAGGATCATGAGGCACCCTAAACGCTGTGACCTTCAAACCATCTTGATCAATGATAACTGGGTTTGATAAATCTACTGGAAAGGCGTTAAACCCAGCGATATCCCTTGGCGCCACTTCATCACCATGATGCTCATGTCTAAATTGGTAGTCCAACTGATATGCATCCTCAAAACCTTGAGTTACGAGCTCAACTCCTTGAGGACCATAAACATCCATAGGCTTTGTATGGGAAGAATTAACCCAAGTCATTAAGTGAAGATCCGCAAGATCTGATATGTGATCTGAGTGAAGATGTGTTAGAAGAGTACCGCGAATCTTATTTGCATCTATCCTCCAATTATTGAGATTATTTGCACTGCCATCACCAATATCTACAACATAATAATTGCCACCTGCATTAATTAGAACACATGTTTGCGCCCTTCCAGGAGATGGAAGTGGAGATCTAGATCCACATACAACAGCTGATAATGAATTGTCATTTAGATCAGCAGTGGTGCCGCCAAGAGTTTGAACAAATCTAAACATAAGCCGATCTTGAACAGCAGGAACTCTTGTTAAAACTGATACTAAAATAAAGCCAACAAGACCAATGATAAAGATATATTTAAGCAGCTTCATTATTTCAATCCTCAGTTGCAATTCTTGGGCCAGCAAAAATTAAAAATAAACCTACAACCACCTCAACAATAATTGCTGACATAACAAATGGTGCGCCGTATAGGACAGCTGAAAGAGTTCTGTATAAAGCTGCCACCAGCAATAACATTGAAGGCGCGTAAAACCAATGACGAGTTTGCGTGAGGACCCCAATTAATGTCATGACACCTACAGTTATAAAGAAACTTCCCATGTCACCAATCTGAGCACTCAAGCCAACACCCTCCAACAAGGGCATGCCAAGTTGCTCTGCAATACTTGCAGGAGCAATAATCCACTGCAATCCACTTATTAAAAAAAAGGCTCCAAAAAGGCCTGCGACTATTCTTAAAACATTTTTCATTTATTTCTCCTTGTGATTGATTAGATTAACGATGATTCCTTCGTTTGGATTAATATTTCCAGAAACCATCTCTTCATAGGTGCCAGTAAAATTTTCTAAACCATGAATCTCTTTGACCTGCATCCAATTTTTACTTTGAATTGCTCTAGCAGTCATGAACGAATTTGTTTTTTCAGCATAGCCATCGTGCCCCCAATCTCCAATGCGTTTTTGGATGTGAGCTGGGGCAAAAAAGAATTCAGTTCTATCTCTGAGCATTGCTTGGCCTAAAGCATCTTCTGCAGTGGTCTCATTATCCCAATGAGTCATGCCCACAGTGAGACACTTGAGCATATTATCTCCCAGCTCACTATGAAGGGTTCCAAGAATTTCTCGATTACCAGCCATATCAACCATCACAGAACCCTTTGAATAATCTATATTATCGAGCTCATCGTAAGAGATCACTTCATCATAGCAGCCAAGGTTTTCCACAAACTTTAAGTTTGATGGAGATGTAAGCCCAACTATTTTTGGTGCATTTTCAGTATCAGCTAAACCTTGAGCCAGACCAATGGCAGTTTTACTCGAAGCGCTAACTACAATTACTTGAGATGCTCCAAGGTATGAATCTTCAGCCAAAGAGTCGCATAAACAAAATGCTGTAATATGAAGTGGGAATAAAAGAGCTCTGACTGCATCCATGGATGGATCGTAATTTTGATCTCCATTAAGCCTCACATAATTATTGTAAACAGGCGGGAGTTCTTTTCGGTGTTCTTTGCCATCACTGAAACTTTGATCTGAGACTTTGGTTGGACTTAAAGTTAATGAGTCAGCAGCTGGAAAATAGCCAAAGAGTCTTTCTCCAACATTCAAACTCTCAATATTTGAGTGGGTGATTTCTGCAAATCCCCACATAGGTATGCAGCCCCATTCATTATCTGCATTATTTTTAGCTGGAAAAAATTTCCAGTACCCGATTGTATCTCCCGCGACGCCATAAGTGACGTTATTAGCTGTAAATGCATAACTTTCAATTCTCACAGCAATTTCATCTTCATGAATTGAAACAGAATTAGAATCTACAATCCTTGATTGGGTTAAATCTGACTTTAAAGTTTGAAATTGACTCATAATATTTTCCTTAATTATTTTTTTGTATCACCGAAAGGCTAAAAAGAATGATTAAAACAAAAGTTACATACGGAGCACCAACTGCTCCAGGTGTAGCACCAACTGTATAAATTCCTTGAATAACTATGTCTTCTCTAATCAAAGGGTATCCAAATGTTCTAAAGCTCCACTCAAATAACCAAAATAAATACATTAATGGAATGAGTGCTCTGTAGCGAAAAATTACAACCCAGCAAACCAAACAAAATATTAACTGCACAAAACCCCAAAGAGAAAAAAATCTGTAGATCAGCAGCATAGGATCAGGATCACCTTCGATAGTTAAAAAATTTCCAATATCATGAAATCCGTATTTCTCAAAAAACATATGAACGATTGACCGCCATGTCATTAGAATTGTGAATAAAATGAATCCCCACAGAGCAATCTTTTGACCATTAAAATTATTATCAGCTACGGAAGGGAAAATTTTATTGAGCACTACATAGCTCCTTCTTTTGTTTCTATATTTAATTGCCCAAGTAGTCCTGCAGATCTATGTTTCTCACTCTCTTGATAATCTGAGCTCATCATCATTTCAAGCATGGCTTTTCTACTTGGATATCTAGCGATTGCAACGCTATCCCAGAGATCCTCAACCTCTCCAAGCATCAAGCGGCTGATAGCTCCTCCAAAAACTATTTCTGCTCCAACTTTTCTTAAATGCTCTTGAACTTCAGTAGCATAAATTTGATAGGCCTCTTTTCCTGACATTTCAGTATCTCTGCCATCCTCGTATTCAGCTTTTTCTTTAAATTTAAGAAGATTAACCATTGAAATTGGTGAATCAATATCGCCCTCAAGAAACTCATTCATTTGAGTTTGATTTGGTGTGACCATGTTTTTAACTTCCATCTTTACTCTCCCAAAGTAATTGCTTTCTGAAAAGCAGGTCTCGCATTTATTCTTGCAACATAATCTTTAATGTTTTGCATCTCGTCATTCACGCACCCCAATCTATTAGCCATGAAACATGAGTGTCCAAGCATAAGATCTGCACCTGAGAAATCTCCAATTAGGTAATCTTTATCAGCAAGATTCTCATTCACTGGAGCTAAAGATTTTGTGAGTAAATTTTTTGCCTGATTTAAAACAGTCTCATCTCTTCGGTCTGGTGGCAATAAAATAGTCTGCACAACTATTTGATTCATTGGAGGCATGACCATTCCCTCACAATAATGGTACCACTGGAGATAAAAAGGAAATTCAGGAGCATCTGAGTTTGGCTTCAATCCTCCATTCTTATGTCTTTCTAAAACATAATCGATGATGGCGCCAGATTCAAAAATTGAAATATCTCCATCTTCTAATACAGGCACCCTACCAAGAGCATGCCTTGATCTATGCTCTGCAGATTTCAACCCTTCTTTTGTAAATGGCATAATATTAACTTCATATTCCAATCCTAATTCCTCTAGAAGCCAGACTATTCGTCCTGCTCTAGTGCCAGCAACAAAGTGAACTTTCAACATAATTATCTCCTATTTATTTTTTAACCATTTTCTCAGCATTCTTTGTAAACTCTTTCATTTTTTTATCATCATTTAGCAGACTCTCAATTTTTACAGGGACTGCTATACCTGCAACCATTCCTGGCTGTTCGTACATTGCTTTTACCCATCGCTCAAGGTGATTCAATCCCTCAACTGAAATTCCTGACCATTTATGTGTTCTCACCCAGCACCAGTTAGCAATATCTGCTATTGAGTATTCTTTTGCCAGCCATTCTTGTTTAGCTAAATGAGTATCCAAAACCTCAAATAGTCTTCTGCCTTCATTTTGATAACGATCAATGGCCGGTTGAATTTTTTCTGGAAAATATCTAAAAAAGACATTTGCTTGCCCCATCATGGGTCCAACTCCGCCCATCTGAAACATTAGCCATTCTAAAACTTTTGCTTTCTCATTAAGATCTCTAGGCATCAGCTTCCCAGTCTTTTCTGCAAGATAAATCATGATGGCTCCTGATTCAAAAATAGCCAAATTATTGGCATCTCTGTCTACAATTGCGGGAATTCTTCCGTTAGGGCTAATTGCAAGAAAATCAGGCTCCTTTTGCTCATTCTCAGACAAATTAATTACATGGGTTTCATAATCTAATTCCATGGCTTCTAGACTACAAGAAACTTTATGGCCGTTAGGAGTTGGGGCTGTATAAAAATCAATCATATTTATTCCTTTATAAAAGATATAAGAATATCAGATAATTTTTTTGGTCTTGTCCATTGATAAAAATGCCCTCCTCCAATATGAGGTGCGCTTTTTGCATTTGGTGCCATTTTTAGAACGTCTTTTTCAATGCCATTGGTTACCGGATCATCGCCAGCAAAAACTGCTAAGAATGGTTTGGTTGAGGTTTTAAAGAATTCTCTTGCCTTTTTCTGAGCTTCTAAAGATTGATCTGGAAGAGTTGGAACATGACTGGGCATTGCACGAGGACCCATTTTGTAAGATGGATCTGGAAAAGGTGCTTCATAAGCCTTCACCAGGTCAGAGGTAAATGGTGAGATCTTTGCTAAGCCTAAATTTTCAAAAAGATACTGCCCCATCATAGAAATTTTTGATCTTTTTTCCATCATGGTTGAGTTAATAAATCCTACAGGTAACTTTTCTGTATCCCAGCAAAATTTTTGCCAATACATAAACTTTAATGATGGATGAAATGCAGTTGATGAATCTTTTAAAAGGTTTTTTCCATCCATCTGCATAACCTCTTTTTGCATACTCATTGGAGTAAGCTTTAAATTACTTGCTCTGAACTGTTTGACCTTTTCAATTACTTCTTGAGGAACATCTGGGTTATATGGTAATCCAGTATTTCCCATGGATACCTTAATAAATCTATCGGGATCTTGTGCAACCATTCTGAGCCCAATCAAACCTCCCCAGTCCTGACCAAAAAAAGTTAAATTTAAAAAATTATTTTCTTTCAACCATTCACCCATCCAATCCACTTGATTTTGATAGCTGTAATCTTCTCTGGCAGCTGGTTTGTCTGATTTGCCATAGCCTGGTAAGTCTGGAGCTATTACCCTAATACCAGCTTTAACTAAAAATGGAATCATTCTTGCATATAAATAACTCCAAACTGGTTGCCCATGCATAGCTAAAAGAATTGGGCCATCCTTTGGCCCTTCATCTATATGATGAATTCTTAATGTTGTTCCATCATGAGTTTTAATGTTTGTGTAATGAGGCTCAAAAGGATATTCCTTTAAACCATTAAACCTCTCATCAGGTGTTCTTAATACCTCCATCTCTATCTCCCAAGAATTAAATCCTCACAACCAGTTTTCTTTAAAAAGGCCATAATTTGATTTTGATCATTATCATTTAAAGCATTAAATTCATCATTAATCCATTGCAAGCATTTTGCTTGATAGGTGAAGCTGCGCTGTTCCCATTGAGCACCGTCTATTTGAGTGGTCCAGGTCTTCTCATCAGCAGCGATCGCTTTTGCATTTGCTAAGAGTGCGGGTAAATAAACTTGGCCGACCTCTTGAAAGATGTCCGCTAAATCCTCTTGGGCAACCTCATAACTCAACCAATCCTCATCCGCTGGATCTATGCCACTCATGTCCTCCATACGATCCTGCCATGCAATGACTCGCGGTGATATCTCATGAGCAATTGTTCGAGATGTTGGATCAAAGCCTATTAATGCTGACAATTGACCAAATATTGCATAATCGGCTGATGATGGACGACTGCCAAATAAAAATGCATTCTTTGACAAGCAATCTTCAAGCTGTTGCAGGAATCTCTTGTAACTTGACTCAATAATTGGAGCCGTTATTTCATTTGAACCTACAACCCAAAGTCGGCTTATCTGTAATTCAGTAATACCCTGTTTGAAAGCTTTATGTGATTCATGATCAAGACTCACATCGTGCAATAATGGCAAAATGTTGCCTGCTTTATCTATGTCCTCTTTGAAGTGCCATCTGTAATGAAACATATATTTTGTGACCCACTCATCCCCAAAATCTTCAAGAACAAAATTCAAAAAAGCAAGTTTTGGGTCGTGAGGAATCACTCCTCGATCAGGAAATTCATTCTCTAAATGGTGAATGATTGGAGTGGAATCAGTGATTGCTTTATGCGCACCATCAACTTTAAAAATCATCACAGGAAGTAAAACAGGTTTTGGCGCCTCAAGATTATGTTTTTTAATTAACTCTCTCGCATCGCCCCACTCTACAATGTATGGAATTCTTCTATAACGAAGTAAGGCAACCATCTTTCTTGTATAGGGTGAAGCGGGTACCCCGATAACTGGGATAGGGTTCAAACTTTTCATTATTAGAATTTCTGTGCAGACATTCTTTTGCATGCCTCATTAAATTCGTCAATGGTTTCATCGATAATTTGAGCAACTGGTTTGACTGTATCAATCAATCCTGCTGACTGGCCAGTCAGCGCTGGCGCTGAATTCATATCTCCTCCAAAGTAGAGATCTTGAATTTTCATCATGTCAGTCATCTCCATGACACCAGCTTCATGTATTTTTTCGGTAAATTCTGTTTTTAGGGCTCTGATGCAAGGTTTTGATTTTTTATTGAGAATCCATGTTCCCTGCTCATCTGAATCAATAATTGAATTTTTAAAGTTGTCATGCACTGGACTTTCTTTAGAAGATACAAACCTAGTTCCCATCTGTATACCTTCTGCTCCAGCTGCAAAAGCTGCAGCCATACCAATTCCATCAACAATTCCACCCGCTGCAACAATAGGCAAGTCAGTATGTTGTCTAATTGCTTGAATTAACACTATCAAGCCAACCTCTTCAGGACTTTTAAAACCCCCACCCTCCGTGCCTTCAACAACCAAGCCATCCACACCTGCATTTGCAGCTTTTACAGCTCCAGCAACACTGGGCACAGCATGAAAGACCTTAATACCTGCATCTTTAAGTATATGAATGTATTTCCCAGGATCGCCAGCAGAAGTAGTGACAAACTTTATGCCCTGCTCTAACACCAATTCAATCATGCTCTCGTCTCTTAAGAACATTAAGGGCAAATTCACACCAAAGGGTTTATCTGTGAGTTTTGACATAGCTAAAATCTCAGCTTTGCAATTTTCAGTCTCTCCAGAAGAAGTTTCGATGATGCCAAATCCTCCTGCATTTGAAACAGCAGAAGCTAGCTGACTTCTGGCAATCCATCCCATGGGCGCTTGAATGATTGGATACTTAACCCCTAAGGTTTCAGTTACTCTATTCATAGAATAACAATATCTATTGACATAAATTATGTCAATAGATATATTCTGAATAATAATGGCAAAACAAGACGGAAGAAATCTACGAAGCATCAATAGTCAAAAACTTATCGTGGATGCTTGCATTAAATTATTCAAAGAAGGTAATTTAGAACCGACTGCCCAACAAGTTGCTGATGAGTCTGGGGTTGGAATAAGAACTGTTTTCAGACAATTTGATGAAATGGAAAACCTCTTCAAGGCTGTAGATGCAGACTTAAGCAAGGATTATGATTTTAATTTAAAGTACGACCCCTCCTCATCATTTGAGGTTCGACTCCAATCCCTCGCAAATCAAATGAATGCAGGCTATGAAAAACATAAATTAATTATGTTTATGACTGTTTCTAAAATGTGGAAGTACGAATTTTTGCGAGAAAATTATTTAATGTATCAAGACCGTATAAAAGATAAAACCGAGGAAGTCCTGCCCGAGGTTTTAGGTTTCGATGCTGAATCTAAGCATTTATTCCATGCAAGCCTATCCTTTGCAATGTGGACAAGGCTTCAAGGTCAAAAATTAAATAACGCTCAGATTAAAAAGGCTATGCTCAGGCAATGCCTCTTGATTGCAAACGATAACAGGTAATATTGAATTACTTGTATCTTAGAGCTATTTCTCTAATCTAAAATCTAATCCAGCATTAGCTTGCAATCTTGTAATAAGTTTTTCGCCCATTGCTGGTGCTGGAGTATAAATACCTCCAACAAGATCAGGACATTCTTTAACCAAACAGATTGCACTTTCAGCAATCATTTTAGAAGTTGAGCCATATCCAGGATCCATATCTCCTGAAACAGCTGCATGAATGGTCGATCCATCAGCCAAGTCTGCACAAAAGAGTACATCATAATTTCCATTCTCTCTTGATTCTTTAGAAGGACCTTCACCAGGTGCTGGTGCATCAGCCAACGGATTCATGCTGCCAACAAATTCTGCTGCAGCTTTACCCTCCTCTCCTGGTCCTTGAATCCACATCTCGTTATAGCAAAAATCTTCTCCATACATATGGTCCATTAAGATATTAGATCTATGAACATTTTTGGTATTAATAGGCGCCATAAAAAATGGAGCGACCCAGGTTTCAAGTTTTTCATCATACACAGGTTTAGAGTCAGGAGCTTGCTCTGGTCCAGTAAAACCATTCGACAGTGAAAATGGGTTAGCCAGCACTGCAAATAATTCTGGCTTTTCTTTTAACGATGCCATGGTCGCACTTAATGAAGCCGCTGTTCCACCGGAAAACTCACCATTCATTGCCCGCACCCTTCCTCTTATATTAGAAGCAGGTTTACCATGTTGAGCCATAACTTCTTTTTGCAAAAAGTAAACACCTAAGTCAAAAGGTATGCTGTCAAAGCCACAAGAAAAGACAATTCTTGCACCAGTCTCCTTGGCCTGCTCAGCATGCTCGTTGATCATTTCATGCATCCATCCTGGCTCACCACATAGATCAACATAATCTGTTCCATTAGCAGCACATTGTTTAACAATGCTTGGGCCATAAAGTTGGTAAGGTCCAACTGTTGTTAATACGCATTTTGTTTGTTTAACCATTTCTGTAATGCTTGATTCATCATTACTATCTACTGTTAAAAGAGCCACATCATCGGACACGCCCAAAGCATCTCTGACCGCAATTAATTTCTCATGACTTCTTCCAGCCATGGCCCAAGTAATGCTTTCATCATTCCCATATTGATTAAGCATGTATTCCACAACCAGCTTTCCAGTAAAACCTGTTGCACCATAAACCACAACATCAAAATTCTTATCACTCATAAGAGTCTCCTTTGTAAATTATTTAATTAATATCCAGCTTGTTCAGAATTGATGGTTTGCAACCATTCCTTATCTAAAACTTCATAATTGCTAGAGTTAGGTTTCAAGCAATAGATCTGATCAGTCACTTTATCAATATTAAATGCCTCATTTCTAAGGTCATTTTTCTTTAATTTAAAAGTCCCTGTGGTATCCATTTCCTCAATAATCCTTATAAAAAGAGGGCGAGCATATTTAGGGAGGCTATTATCCACATGCTCAGAGAAGGCATTCCAGTCAAAGCTACTAGCATCTTCAAGACTAAAAGCAGCCATGCCAGCTCTTCCCTCACAACCTGGTATTTCTACCCCGTATACATTGGACATATTCACATCTTTGAAACCATTTAAAATCTCACCAACTTCATTCGTTGAGACATTCTCTGATTTCCATCTAAAAGTATCACCAACTCGATCGACGAATTGATAGTGAGTTTTACCCAATGCATAACCCACATCAACTGTTTTAATGAGGTCTCCTGTATTAAACCAGGCATCTCCTTCTTCAAAAACATCTCTCAAGATTTTCTTTTCAGTGGCCTGAGCATCTGTGTAACCATTAAAAACAGAATTTGGTGATATAAAAACAATCAATAATCCTGGATCATGATTTGTTATTTTTTTGCACGTCCCATCTTCATTTTTAATAATTTTATCTTCAGCAACATCGTATTCAATTAAAGCTACTTGGGCATTGGTCATGCCAATGGTTTTATCCTTATTTAATAGATTCATGAACAAAGCATTGCCCTCACTTGCACCATATATTTCAACAATCCTATCAACCCCAAACCTATCTTTAAAAATATCCCAGACATCTGGTCTGAGACCGTTCCCAACCATAACCTTTAAAGGATTATTTTGTTCTGCTGGTACTGTCTCTGTATTAGCTAAATACCTGCAAAGTTCTCCTATATAGACAAGAGCAGTTGTATTGTATTGCTGCACTTCATCCCAAAATGAAGAAGCAGAAAATTTTCTTTTGATAAATGTTGATGCTCCTGCTTGAATAACTGCACATATACCTAACATCAAGCCAGTTGAATGATATAGAGGTAAGCTATTATGCATACAGTCTGTTTCATTGATTCTGTAACCAGCTATTTTAATATTCACCGAAGCAGCCATCAGTTTTTGATTAGGACAAATTGCTGCCTTTGGAACACCCGTGGTTCCTGAGGTAAATATATAGCAGGCCACATCTTTTATCCTTACTGCATTTGTTTCTTCTAAATTCTTATCGTCAGAAAGATCTAATTGAGCTTTTAGATCAATTGCCCAATCTGGTAAGGAATATTGATCAGTATCTTCAGCCCATAAAAAGTCTTCTTGTTTTGTAATGTTAATTTGATTTAAGACACCTTCTAGAGGTTCAGCTCGTTCTGCGCCTACTATACATTTCACTGCATCAGATGAGTTAATGCAATGAACCAATGGGTCGCCCGTTAGGCTGGTATTAATTAATACAGCTATTGCACCAATCTTATTTAAAGCCAACAATGAAATTAGAAAACTTGGGCGATTCTCCATAAATAAGACCACTCTATCCCCATGCTTTACACCAGTTGATACAAGGTACCTTGCCAAGCTATTAGCTGCTTTATTGGTATGATCATATGTCCACATTTCATCTTCAAAATACAAGAAAGGTCTTTGAGAGAATTGCTCTGTTGTGGCTTGAAACAAGTGAGCTAATGAACCTGGATCTTCAGGGTCTGGAAATTTATAACGCATGACTGGGATTAAATATCTCAGCTCACCTAGCACCCTAAAAAATTCTATTACTTTATTAAACAATTCTTTTCCCCTAAATATACAACCTACTTATTAGATCAAAAGTAGTTAATGGATTCTATCAAATAACAACATTATTAGTCATAAATAAAAAATGGCTATTACTGACATAAGGACAATAAATCATTGAAGCGCCTTAATCTAAATTTAATTTTTTTGGAAATTATAGATAGAACCCAAGTCTAATAACTGCGTCAATTCATCTAAATATGTATATGACTCTTGCATGAGCTTAATATCTAATAAATCTTCAGGGTAAAGCTTATCTCTGTAATGTTTGCTGACTAGTGCCCTTAAATCCATCAGCTTTTTTGAACTGAGTAAAAATTTATTATTAATCTGATCAAACTCATCATTGTTTACTACAGTTTTAAATCTTAAGCAGGCTGGACCTCCTCCATTCATCATGCTTTGACGAATATCAACAAACTCAAGATGCTTGATGGGTGATGAAGTCTTAATTTCGTCTAGCCATCTCATACAGTTAGGATGATTCTGAACCTCTTCTGGCAACAACATCATCATCTCATTATTCTTAACAGTAATTAATTGCGAGTTAAGCAAATAACTTGATACAAGGTTATCGAGAGAGATATCTTCGGAGAGAATCTCAATAGGATGAAAGCCTTTTACATGATCTTTGAGGTGATGCAATGCTCTTTCTAATTCAACTCTATCTGCAAATGCTTCTTGATGAAAAATAAAAACCTCTTCGTTGGCTAGGCTCACAATATCATTATGAAAACTACCTGAATTAATGGCTTGTTCGTTTTGTTTTAAAAACAACACTCTATCTGGATCAAGTTGATGCTGAGAGGAAACCGCTTGAGAGATTTCTTCTGCTTGGCGAGCAATGATGCCTTGATGAACTTCAAATGCAGAGCTTCCGAAAACAAAAATCTGAAAGCCCGGTGTAAGATGCTGCGCACTCACTCTAAGGTGATTAGCCGCACCCTCATCACCATATCCAGAGATATTTTTTATTGGAATATGCACTTGGGCAGCTACCCCAAACATAAGCTCCAATTGAACCTTTGTAAATTCATGCTCAATAGAGCGATGAAACATGGAGTTTAAATTAGCTGGAGTGATGTGGATGTTTTGATCATAACTATCAATGCTAGGAGAAAAAGTAGCTGCATTGGCTGCCCACATTGATGAGGCTGAATAAACATTCTTTAATAAAGCAGGATTTTGTTTTGCTGCTTGATTAATGACCTCCTCATCAGTGCCTCCAAATCCAAGTTTTCTGAGGGTGTGTAAATGCGGGCGCTCATGTGGCAAGAAAAATCCCTGAGGGATACCTTGCTCCATAATAAGCCTCATTTTATCTAAGCCCTGTAAGGCCGCAGCTTGAGGGTTGGAAGTTTGATTGAAATATTTTTGTGAGGCTAAATTGCCTTGAGATAAACCAGCATAGTTGTGAGTCGGTCCAATTAGCCCATCAAAATTAATCTCCCCTGAATATGTCATCTATAATTTTTTAATGATGGAGGCCTTGGGCCATGCACAATAATCTGCAGCATAAAAACCTGCAGGCCTAAGATTGCCACTTCTGCCTATTCCACCAAATGGAAAAGCTCCGGATGCACCAGTTGTAGTTGAATTAAAATTAATGACGCCGGCATTAATTCTTCGCACAAATCCATCAAACAACTTTTCATTATCCGAGATGAGCCCTGCGGCTAAACCATATTTTGTATTATTTGCTTCTGCCACTGCCTCATCAAAGGTGTCAGCAAAAAATACCTGCAGCATGGGACCAAAATTTTCCTCATCATGAGATTTAGTCATTCCGGTAATATTAATAAGACTCGGCGTTACCAAGTTGAATGAGCCCCTCACTTTTCTTGCTTTAAGAATGGTTTTAGCGCCTAAGTGAATAAGCTTGTCTTGAAAAGCTAAAAATCCCTCAGTTGCTTTTAGTGAGATTAATGGACCATAGTAAAGATCTAATGGGTCAGCATATGAGAGTGATTGAATTTTTTGTTTTAATTTAGCTAAAATTTTCTTGCCATTTTTATTATTAGGAAGAATAAGCCGACGCGCACAGGTGCAACGTTGACCCGAAGAAATAAATGCGGATTCAAAAATAAGGTCTGCTGCTGCATTAAGTTTTTTGGTTGACCAAACCACCAATGGATTATTGCCTCCCAATTCTAAAGCTAGAATTTTTTCCGGATAATCGGCCATGATTTTATTAATTTGTTTACCAACTTTGTAGCTGCCAGTGAAAAGCAATCCATTATTTAGGGAATGTTTGCAAAGGCCTTGCACTATGTCTTTGCCGCCATGAATCATATTGATAACACCGGCAGGCAATCCCGCTTTATCCCATAGCATCATCATGTACTCTGCAACCATGGGGGTCGACTCACTTGGCTTATACACAATCGTATTTCCAGCAATAAGTGCTGGGGTTATGTGCCCATTGGGTAGGTGCAATGGGAAATTAAATGGTCCCACAACTGACATTACACCATGTGATGAATGTTGGAGAGTGGCTTCCATAGTTCCAATAGAATTCTTTTGAGAGCCTGTTCGCTTTTTGAATGCGAGAATTGAGTTATTTAATTTAGCTAGTGTGGCTGCAACCTCAGAAGCGGCATCAGCATGAGTTTTACCCGTTTCATCTGAGATGAGCTTAGTCATTGTCAATTTATTCTTTTCCAGCAAAGCATAAAATTTTCTAATAATCTTTATTCTTGTTTGGATGGATTCAGCTGACCACTCATCATGACTCTTATGGGCAGCATGCATTGCTGCATTTAATTGAGTGGCATTGGCAAAATTGCCCTCCCAAAGAATTTCACCTGTTAGAGGGTTCATTGATTTAAATAACTTGCCTTTACCCAAAGACCACTGATTGTGTATGTAAAGCATTAGTTGACCTGCGCTTGAGAGCCTGGTTTTAAATTCAAAGCCTTTGCTACTTTGGCTGAGATGAAAAGCACCTTCTTATCTTTATCAAAAGCATAATTTTCTTTAACTACCGCAAAAGCATCAATGGATGGGTTGGCAATAAAACCAAACCGATCAAAGTTAATATTTCTTTTAATCTCAATGGGAAACAGTTTTGCAGATTTAACCAAAGGAATATTTTTAATCTTCGCCTCCAAGCAAGGCCCCCCATCCAGGACATCAATCAATCCATTAGGTCTAAAATTTTGCTTCCTAAGTAAAGAGTATGCTGGCATGGCATTGGGATGAGGTTTACCTATCACTCTTTGAACTTTTCTTGGCATGTGCTCAATAATGAATGGATATTTAGGAATTGATTCCATAATAAAATGATTATCAATATAGCTAATTTCATCGGCTTTAAAAAAATCAAGATTAAAAAAAGTATTACTAAAGGAATTCCAAAAATAAGACTCATCCTTGGCATTTTTAAAACCTCTAATCTCTACAAACGCAGTGGGATCAAATCTTTTTTGATGAGCTGACATAAATATAAACCTAGAAAAAGAAAGCAATGAACCTCTACCCTTGCCCCGAAAAGCAGGCTTGAGAAATAGAGTGCCTAATTCAGAATAAGGTTTTTTGCATAAATGCAGTGCTAATACATCCAGATCTTTGGTGAAATTTAAAGATTTTGATTCAAGTTTTGAGATAGATTTCTTAAAAAACACTGAAGGTTTTTTTAAAGAAACTGAAGTATAAATAGCGGACAAGCCTACGATTCTGCCGTTGTCTTCAAGAACAAACAAATAGCTATCTTGATTAGGTTTATTTGCTTTTTTATTACGAGATCTTTCTGACCAGGAAATTCTTTCTTTAATCTCTTGCGGAGTCTTTGGCATTGTCGTCATGCCTTTGCCAGAATGCTTAACCAAATGCTCAACATTCTTGAAATCTGCGTTCTTAACCAGCCTGACTACTTTCATGAGCTTATTATAGCAAGTCTAGGATTTCGAAAGGGACGAATGCATTGGAAGGTCTTTACTTTAGCTGGCAAACAATTTCATTATAAAAGTTTTCCATGCCTTTGATCTTTTCCTCTAAAGGGGCATCATTCATCGTCCCATAAAGCATCCATGGGTATGTAGTCATGGTCGTCACACCTAGATCTTTCATTTGCCCAAAGCCCTCAAGGCTAAAAGCATCCCAGCAACTAAAACAAATATACTCATAATTTTCTTTAGAAGGAAACTCCTGTCTTTTACCATTTAATTTTGCCATTAAGACTTCAAGCTCATTCAAGCTGTGCATATCTGAAATCCAACCATCATGCTTTGCTGCTCTGTTAAGAGCTGGCTCAGAAAAGCCACCAACATAAATAGGAATATCTGTTTTTGGTGCTGGCAACATCTCTAATTTTTTAAAATCAAAAAATTGGCCTTTAAAATCAACCATCTCCCCTGACCAAAGTAACTTCATAATTTCAAGCATTTCGTCAGCTCGGGCTCCTCTGCGTCGAAACTCTTGACCTCCTGCTTCAAATTCTTCTGGCATCCACCCCATGCCAATTCCTAAATCAAACCGTCCATTAGACACTGCATCAAGAGTGGATACCTCTTTGGCTACTCTGAGTGGATTTCTAGCAGGAAGAACATAGACACTTGTATAAAACCGAATATTTTTTGTAGCTCCAGCAAGAAAAGACAATGAGTTTATGGGGTCTGGCCAATCAGTACCTTGCTCCCATCTCACACTTCCATCGTCTGTGTATGGGTAAGGCACTGAAAAATTTTCTGGATGAATTAAATGATCTGAAACAGCAAGGAAATCATAACCAATCTCATCAGCGGCTATACCCAATGGTTTTATTTCATCCATTGGTAACATTGATAGAGGTATTGCAAATTTCATATTCCCATAGCCCTGGTAACAAACCAAAAAGTTCCCATAGAGAATACTACAGCACCCGTAATATTATGAATAGAGCTGAAATAAGACTGAGAAAAATAATGTTTTGCTAATGCGAACAAGCCGAGTATTCCAAAAGCTACGGCTAACTGACCCAACTCAACTCCAAGATTAAAACTCAAGATTATCTGCCACAATCGATCTTGAGGGATACCTACTTCTGCAATTGAGGAAGCAAATCCGAGCCCATGAATTAATCCAAAAAATACAGTAATCATCAAGGGAATCCATGGAGAAGAATAATGATGCGTTAAGCTCAAATAGACTGTCAAAAATAATGCTAAGCCTAATATTAGCAGAGGCTCTAGGACTCCAAATATTGCTAATGGTAATAATGCAATAGATGCGAATATCAAATGTTTGATCCCCTTATCAAATTCATAATGATGCTTAAAAAACCTTTCAACAGCTAAAAGCAATATTGAAAATCCTATTAAAATCTCAACCATTTCTGAGTGCACTCTCAAAACATTCATAGCACCAAGACCAAGGGTTAAGCTGTGTCCGATGGTAAATCCAGTAATAGCAATAACGAGGTTTCTACCCTGATATAACAGAATGAGGCCAAGCAAAAATGCTAAATGATCCCAGCCACTGAGAATATGCTCGATACCTGAAACTAAATAACCCCAATAGGAGCTTTGATTTCTGTTGGGTTGAGATAAAGAATTGATCTGCCAAACATCGGTTTGACTTGCAAACATAAATTCAGGAATGGTTTGACCATCTATGACCCCCCTTGCAATATGGGTATGAGTAACGCCTAGGTCTTGAAATAAAGAAATTGAGACATTGGATGGCAATGTTGAGCACTGAAAATCCCAATAAAATTTTAAAACGCCAGCCGCATTGTTTTCATTGAACTCTACTGGTTGATTGAGCGTGCATGTATCTCCAAGGAAAATCGCGTCGCCCAAATAATTTATAAAATCTTCATATGATTGAAATTTTATACCTGGATTTAAAGCTTCAAAAATACCCCGCTTAATTGTTCCCGTGATCCTAACCTCAACTCCACTTTCAAAATTGAGAAACTGAAACTTTGAATAAGATTCACTACGATTATGAGCTTCCAGCGGCAACAAGAGCTGAAAGATAAATAAAAGTAAAAGTTTTTTAGAGGTCATTTGCTTTAACAACGTCATACCAATTTCTAAGATCTTCTAAATATTCGTCTAATAACTCCTCTCCCTTAAATCGAATAAATTCAGACTCCACCTGCTGATAGACATCATTAAACTCAGGCGCGCTAGATATAATTTTTCGCAGAGGCACTAATAAATGAAAATTTCCATCAAGCTCTATCAACTCACTTACTTCACCTTCCTCTAGACTCAATGCAATCTGGGTGAGAGAGGGTCCAATGTATTCCCTAATTTTCATTGCTGGCAACAAAACATTAGGCAGGCTAATAACTTCATTTTCAGCAAGCAACTTTGCAGCAACAAGATCACCTGCAATAAGCAAATCTCTTGCTTGATTGCCAGAGATCTTTTGATTGCCACTAAAGCTTAGCTTTAAAAGTTGCAACTTAGGACTGGGCGTAAACAAATCCTTGTTAACAGAATAGAAGTCTTCAAGATCTTGCCTCGAAATGCGTAAATCATTTGTCTCAGCGATGATTGAGCCAATCATTTTTTGAATAATTGTGCTTCTAATCTCTGTATCATTCTCAATCATTCCAAGATCAATGCCTCGCTGGATCAATAACTCCTCATCGATCATTCTTTCGAGGATATTATCTGGATCTGAGTCTATTAATCCGGTTTTCCTTGATTGAGCAATTGATTCTAAATAAATCTCATACTTTTCTTTTGAAATTGCTCTCTCATCAATTTTAGCAACCCAATTTAGCTGAGAGACATCAATCTCTTTGACAAAACTTGAGCCTATAATTCCAATGGAAATGATTCCACCTAAAATTAACAATGGATGAATTCCTAACCTCCATTGAAAAATATTTTTATGATTTGATGTTGGGGTTAAGGTCATCTTGATATGTTCTATATCATCCTCTAGATATACCTCTCCCTGAGGAACAAAACCAAAGCCCTGATAGAAATTTAGAAGTCTGTATTGTGCAGATAAACCTATCTCAAAATTTGCATACTTAGATGCACAAAACTTAATGGCCTCCTTAGTTAAAATCTTTCCAGCACCTTCTCTTCTAATCTTTTCAGCAGTTAATACTCTGCCAATTTCTGGTCCTTCATAACGTTTTCCAGGCTTAGCAACTCTTAGGTAACCCACCAGCTCATTGTTTTGATAGGCAAGCAGATGATCGCAATCTTGGTCTTTAAAGTCAGCATCAATAAATGGACAATCTTGTTCAACAACGAAAACTTGCTGACGAAGATTGAGCAATGCATATAATTCATCTTTTGTGAGCGCAGAGTAAGATTTCCATTTAATTTCCATCCGATGATTATATTTGTTTTATTCCGTATAATCTAAATTCAAAATTAGGAGTTCTGCATGAGTGAGTTATATAACATAAGCGTTAAAGACATTGAATTAAATTCAGTGGATCTAAGCAACTATCAAGGAAAAACACTATTAATCGTGAATGTTGCTAGTAAATGTGGATTTACTCCTCAATATAAAGATCTTCAAAGTCTCTATGAAAAATATAAAGATCAAGGCTTAGAAGTGCTGGGCTTTCCTTGCAATCAATTTGGTGCCCAAGAAGCTGGAACCAATGAAGAGATTCAATCTTTCTGCGATCTTACATTCAATGTCTCCTTTAAGATGTTTGACAAAATTGAGGTTAATGGTTCAAATGCAAGCCCCTTATTTAAATACCTCAAGCATGAGTCTCCTGGGATTCTTGGCACAGAGGCAGTCAAATGGAATTTCACTAAGTTTCTTGTTAACAAAGACGGTCAAGTTGTTAAAAGATTTGCTCCCAAAGATGGGGAATCAGCAATCGAATCTGAGTTAGAAAAAATTCTCTAAACTAAATCTTTAAACTCATTAGCAAAGCATCTTCTTTTGGAGAGCCGCTATAATAATTTGGTCGAATGGCATCTTTATGGAATCCTCTTTTTTCATATAAAGTTATTGCTGGTATATTAGAAACTCTCACCTCAAGCGAAATCACCTTCACTCCAATTGTTTTATTTTGAAGAATGATTTGTTGCAGCAGCTTATCTCCAAGACCCTTGCCTTGGTGAGCTGGATCGATGGCAATGTTTAATAAATGTGATTCAGGGATAATTGGGGAATAGATAGCGAATCCTAAAATTTCATTCTCTTCATGCATAACTGCTGAATAATGACCGACTTCCATTGAGGAAAGAAATTGTGCTTTTGACCAAGGCATTTGATTCGTCTTTTTTTCTATTTCCACAATAGCTAAAACATCTTCTAAGCTGGCAGGCCTAATCGAAGTAATCATTTAGGTTGATTGCAAAGGCTTGAGTTTGCTCCAAAGGTCTTTCTTTAGATCTGGATTAGATAGCATGTCCTCTAAGGTCGGTGAAATAATGAAGTCTAGCCCATCAAATAAATTATTTAACTCACAAAAGACTAAAGTAGCTTTAAGATCAGAAGAGACTTTAAAATCTTTTGTATTGAAGGGTTCTCGAGAGGAAGAAGTTACAGCTCCTTGAGAGGCCGATTGGTTTGGGCCATGAATTGCCTCAATAATGGCTTCAAGTAACTTTATCTCTTTTTCTGGGTATTCATCTACAGAATGAGCATGTAATGTTAGAATATTGTCCTTTTGAAAGAAGTGGATGTTAATTTCATCATCTATAGAAGGATTTTTTGCATCCTCAAATAGAGGGATGCCAATTTTAGAAAGAATATACTGAGATTTATTTGATAGCATCACAAAAGCAATCATGAAAGATTTAATAAAAAAATACAAACCTTTTGAGCCTATTCCTTTGAAGGGAAGAAATTGGCCAAATAAAGTTATTCAATCAGCACCCAGGTGGTGCTCTGTTGATCTGCGCGATGGAAATCAAGCTCTCATTGAGCCCATGGGACATGAAAGAAAAAAACGAATGTTTAAACTGCTTTGTGATCTTGGATTTAAAGATATTGAAGTCGGTTTCCCGGCAGCCTCTGAAACTGATTTTGAGTTTGTTAGATGGTTGATAGAAGAAAAAAAGATCCCCTCTGACGTCACAATCCAGGTATTAACTCAGGCGCGTGATCACATTATTGAAAGGACTTTTGAGTCTCTTAAAGGTGCTTCGCAGGCTATTGTTCATTTTTATAATTCAACCTCTACCCTGCAAAGAAAAGTTGTTTTTGATCAAGACAAAGAAGGCATTAAAAAAATTGCAACAGATGGTGCATTACTTGTAAAAGAACTTGCATTAGCTAATCCTGAAACAAAATGGTCTTTTGAATACTCTCCTGAAAGTTTTACTGGCACAGAACTCGAATACGCAGCAGAAGTTTGTGATGCTGTAGTAGATATTTTAAAAGACGTGTCTTCTGAAAAAATCATCATCAATCTTCCTGCGACTGTGGAGATGGCAACTCCTAATGTCTATGGCGATCAAATAGAGTGGATGAATGAAAATTTAATGAATCGAGAAAGTATTTCTCTTTCATTGCATCCGCACAATGATCGCGGAACAGCAGTTGCAGCCTCTGAGTTTGGTCTAATGGCTGGCGCTGATAGAGTTGAGGGGACCTTATTCGGAAATGGAGAGAGAACTGGTAATGTTGATATAGTTACCATTGCACTCAATCTGTTAACTCAGGGAATAGATCCAGAGCTTGATTTTTCTGATATTAATGCAGTTATTAGAGAAGTTGAGTACTGCAATCAACTTCCAGTTCATCCAAGACATCCGTATGCAGGAGATCTTGTTTTTACTGCCTTTTCGGGGTCTCATCAAGATGCAATCAAAAAAGGGCTTAATGCTCTTGCGAAGTCAAACAACCCAGAATGGGAAGTCCCCTATCTACCTATTGATCCAGCAGATCTTGGTAGATCATATGAGGCAGTTGTAAGAATCAATTCACAATCAGGTAAAGGCGGAATAGCATTTATACTTGAAAAGGATCATGGTGTTTCTCTACCTAGACGATTACAAATTAATCTAAGCGAAAAAGTTCAAAAGGTTGCTGACGAGACTGGAAAAGAAGTTATGTCTCGAGATATTTGGAAAGTTTTTGAAAAAAACTACATAGCTGTTGAAGGCAAACTTGAATTAATGAATTATGCCTTATCCTCAACAGAAGATTCCGAAGGCAATACATCAGATCAAGTAGAAATTACATTAAGAGATCAAAAGGATGAAGTGACTCTCTCTGGGGTTGGTGGAGGTCCTATCGAGGCTTTTGTATCTGCGGTCAATAATCATTTCTCAACATCAATCACTGTCTCTGATTATCACCAACATTCTGTTACCTCAGGCGCTGATGCAAAAGCTGCCGCATACATTGAATTAACTCAAGAGGGTCAAAATGAGTGGGGCGCTGGTATTGATGGCAATACAGTAAAGGCCTCTTTTCAAGCCATCGTGGCTGGGCTAAATAAAATAATTATTTAAAGTCAGGCTGACGCTTTTCTAAGAAGGCTGTAACCCCTTCCATGTTTTCTGTTGAGCCAAAAATATTATTTTGCGCTTCGGCTTCCGCATTAAACGTTTCATCATAAGACTGAGTTAATGAATCATTCATTAGCTTTTTAGTTAATGATAGGGCTTGGGGAGATCTCTTAGATAAATGCTCTGCCCATTTTTTGGTTTCAGCGGTTAAATCGTCTAATTCTACTACTTTGTTAGCGATACCCATGTTCAAGCAATCTGCAGAGGAAATTTTCTTCGCTTCAATTGCATATTCTAAAGCTCGAGCATAGCCTATGGCTCTTGTTAAAAGAAAACTAAGTCCGCCATCTGGTACCAAGGCAATATTACTAAACACAGACATAATGTATGCATCTTTGGCCATAATTCTTAAATCACATGCCATAGCCAATGCGGCGCCAATTCCAGCGGCGGCTCCATTAATTGAACCAATAACTGGTTTTGGCATTTCAATAATATTCTTTAAAAAAGGATGATAGCCTCTTAGTAAAGCATCTTTAGTGTCTGACCAGGATGCATCTCTCTCAGTTAAGTCAGCGCCAGCAGAAAATCCTCTGCCCTCTCCTGTTATTACCAACACCCTGATTTGAGAATCATTTTTTACTTTTTCAGTTGCATCCCCCATATCCCAAATAAGTTGTTCATTAAACGCATTCATCATTTTTGGACGATTAATCGTTATAGTAGCTACCCTATTTTCAATATCTAAGCTTATAGTTTCATAACTCATATTTTTCTCCGAATTGATTGATTATTTCTTATTTAAGATCAAATCACCATCACAAAAAGTTAAAAAAGCACTCTTTTGATCATTATCTGCTCTTGACCAATTTACCTTTGTTTTTGCGCTAGGACTAGAATAAATAAATGCTTTTAAAATTTCGCCGATAATTTTTTTATTTGGCATGGCCACATTATTAATTTTTATCCAATATCTAATTACTTCCACACAAGTATCTTCCTCAAGCTCAAGTAAAAATTTTCTATGTAGTTTAGGACCTCTAATATGTTCCCCAAATTGTTGAGCAAGCAGAAAATTATGAGCTTTTTTATGTTTTGAAACTAGCGAAGCTGTTTGTTGAATTTGCATGCTTGCTTGAGGCCATCGATTTGAGGCTATTTTGAGAACTTCATTGCGAATAAAGTTTCGATCTTGGTTATCTTCAAAGTTAGTGTTGTCAGAGATAAATTTGATATTGTTATCAGACAGATATTGAGTGAGATCAGACTTGGGATAGCTAAGCCATGGTCTTAAAAGTAATCCTTCTCCCAAAGTACGTTTTTTTATCGGCCCTTGAAGGCCATCTATACCTGTGCCTCTAAAAAGTCTAAATAAAATTGTTTCAGCCACATCATCTGCATGATGAGCCATCAACAATTGATCATGCGATTGAAGAGTATCTTGAAAAATTTTATATCTAGCATTTCTTGCAGCCGATTCAAGACCTGATTTTTTTACATTTATATTCACGCCATGACTTTGAAAAGGAATATTTCTTTCCTCGCAAAATATTTTGCAGTGTTCTTCCCATTGATCTGAGTCTTGATGAAGTGAATGATTGATATGGAGTGCAGAGAGATTGCCATACAAAAGTTTGCTCTGATTAAGCTCGTAACAAAAGTGCAAAAGTGCAGAAGAGTCTCCGCCACCACTAAAGGCAACAATTATATTTTTATTAGGATCAACTAAATCAAAAAAAACTTTTGAATCAAACAAAATCAGGCACCAATTTTAAGCAAGCGCTGATAGCGTCTTTGAAGTAACTCCTCTTGAGAGAATTTTGATAGCTCTGCTATGTTTGTTAACAAAGATGATTTAATGTTTGCTGAAACCGCATCATAGTCTCGATGCGCTCCACCAATTGGTTCAACAATAATCTCATCAACGATGTCTATATTTTTTAAGTCTTTTGCTCCCACCTTCATGGCTTCAGCAGCCTCTGGAGCCTTTTCAGATTCTCTCCAAACTATTGAAGCACATGCTTCGGGAGAAGCAACAGAATAGGTACCATATTCTAATATAGCGATATGATCGCCCACGCCCAGAGCCAAGGCACCTCCTGAGCCCCCCTCCCCAGAAACTACGACTAAGATTTTTGTTTTTAGGCTAGACATAACAGCAAGATTTCTAGCAATTGCTTCACTCTGCCCTCTTTCTTCGCCCTCCACACCTGGATATGCCCCAGCTGTATCAATGAAAGTAATAACTGGCATATTAAATCGCTCGGCAAGCTGCATTAATCTTTTAGCTTTTCTATAACCTTCTGGCTGCGGCATTCCAAAGTTTCTCTTAACTTTTTCCTCAGTATCTCTGCCTTTTTCGTGCCCAATGATCATGACCGGCATGTTCTCTAATTTTGCGATGCCTCCAACCAATGAAGCGTCATCTCCAAACTGACGATCTCCATGAAGCTCTTCAAACTCATCAAAGATTCTTTCAATAAAATCTAGTGTATGCGGCCTGTTAGGATGTCTTGCAACCTGAACTTTTTGCCATGTAGACAATTTAGAATAAATTTTCTTCGTCAATGTAGCTTGTTCAGATTTGAGCTTATCAATCTGAGGTAAAAGTTCTGGATTATCAGAGGCAGCCAATTGCAAAGCTTCTATCTTCTCTGCAACTTCTGCAATTGGTTTTTCGAACTCTAAAATATTGATACTCATTTGTTTAATTTAATTGCCTCATCACCGAACATATCTTTAAGTATTTTGATATTTTCGGATGAAGGCATCAGTTTAAATTCATCTCCAAGCTCTATTATAGCCTCAGAGTCCTCATGAAGAATTTTTAAATGTATTTTACAGTTTCCATGCTTCCAGAAATCTCCATTTAAATTTTTTAAACTGGTCATATTGGATTGAATAGAATCATTTGGCAGTTTTCTTGCGTCGATCATTATGGATTTATTGCCTTGGCTCATTTGCGATTCGAGTGAAGTCACGGCCCCCACTTTCATCTTATACATCCTCCTGTTTAATTCTTTGGATTTGTAATCATCAATTTCAACCGACCCAGCAAAAATAAGAATAGAATTTGCCTTTAGTAATAAGTGGTGTTTTTCTAAAACATCGGTGCTGACTGTTCCTTCCATGGTGCCTGTTCCATCATCAAAACTAATAAAAGCAATTTGTTTATTTGAGCGATCTCTAATTTGTCTGTATGAATTGAGTAAGCCAACTATTTTTACTCTACTAACATCATCTGTAACTTCACCGATCGTATGAGATCTTAAATTTTCGACCATACCTTCTATTGCAATTACTGGATGTCCTGAAAAGTAATATCCAAGCGCATCTCTCTCATGATTAAGTAAATCCTCTTTCGATAAATCTTTTACATTTACGTATTTCTCATAAGGATCAAATATTTCTTCCATTGAAGCAAAAAGATCAGATGTTCCTGCCATTTGTGCACTGTTTTTTTGACCTTCTCTTAGCATATCTTCCATACAGGCCAGTGCTATGGATCTAGATGGTGCTAATTCATCAAATGCTCCAGCTTTAGTCAAAGCCTCAATGGATTTTTTACCGCCTAATCGAATATTTACTTTTTTTGTAAGATCAAAGAGATCCTTGAAAGAATGATTTTTTCTAACTTCAATGACATGATCAATGAAAGAATCTGCTACTCCCTTAATTGCGCCCAATCCATATTTAATATGCAGATCTTCGTTAACATTAAAGTGCTTATTGCTGGTTTTAATATCTGGAGTTAATACCTTTATTTTCATCTCCTTGCATTCATTAATCAAAGTGCTGATCTTATCCGTGTTGCCCAATTCTGTTGAGAGAACGGCTGCCATAAAGTGCTCAGGAAAATATGTCTTTAAATATGCAGTTTGATAAGACAGCATTGCATAAGCTGCAGAATGAGATTTATTAAAACCATAGCCTGCAAATTTTTCAATTAGATCAAATATTTTCTCAGCAGTTGCTTTTTTAATATCATTTTGAGAACAGCCATCTACAAATATTTGCCTTTGTTGCTCCATCTCTTCAACTTTCTTTTTACCCATAGCTCTGCGTAAAATGTCAGCCTGACCAAGGGAATAGCCCGCTAAAACCTGTGCAGCTTGCATAACCTGTTCTTGATATAAAATTACCCCATAGGTCTCTGATAATACTGGCGCCAGTAATTCGTGAGGAAAAGTTACCTTACTCTTCCCATGCTTTCTATCAACAAATTCGTCATGCATCCCTGATTCCAAGGGCCCGGGCCTATACAAAGCAAGTAGAGCGACTATCTCTTCAAATTTAGTAGGCTTCAACCTTCGAATCAATTCTCGCATGCCCGTTGACTCTAACTGAAATACAGCGGTGGTTCTTCCAGAGGCAAGCAAATTAAAAACCTTGGAGTCATCTAGAGTGAGAGAGTTAAGATCTAAGGTTTTTTCATTTTTTTCACTTAGGGATTGATTAATGGTTTTTACTGCCCGATCTATTACTGTAAGAGTCCTTAATCCTAAAAAATCAAATTTAACCAGCCCAATAGTCTCGACATCATCTTTATCAAACTGAGTCATGAGTGAGTCAGATTGTGGATCAAAGTATGTTGGACAAAAATCTGCAATTGATCCAGGAGCTATTACTATTCCTCCTGCATGCTTGCCAACATTCCTAGCTATTCCCTCAAGTTTATATGCCAAATCAATGATTTCAGAAACTTCGTCCTCATCCTGAATCATTTTCTTGAATATGGGCTGAGAGCTGATAGCTTTTTCTAGAGTCATACCTGGAATGAACGGTATCATTTTAGAAATTCGATCGCCTAAAGCATAAGGTTTACCTAGAGCTCTTGCGACATCCCTGACAACAGCTCGTGCTGCCATTGTTCCAAATGTTGCGATTTGAGATACAGCAGACTTTCCATATTTCTGTCCAACATAATCAATAACCATATCTCTTTTATCCATACAAAAATCAATATCAAAATCTGGCATTGATATTCTTTCTGGATTGATAAATCTTTCAAAAAGAAGATTATGTTCAATTGGATCTAGCGCCGTTATCCCTAAAGCATATGCGACTAGCGAACCAGCTCCCGATCCTCTGCCTGGACCAACCGGAACATCATTGTCTTTAGACCATTGAATAAAATCTGCTACGATTAAAAAATAACTTGAAAATCCAGTTGCATGGATTTGCGTTAACTCATAATCCAAACGTTTTAGATAGATTTCTTTTTCCCCTGATGAATATGATTCTATAATTTCATTTAATTGCTTCTTAGAAAGCTCGGATAAAAAAGAATTAAAATCATGTTCCTCTGGAACTGGATATTCTGGCAAAAAATATTGATCTGTTGTTAGTGTTACATTACATTTTTGAGCAATGGCTACAGTATTATTTATTAAAGTATCAGGATCACAATCGCTAAATAAGTTAGAGATATCCTTTGAAGATTTAAAAAATTGCTCGGGACTAAACAGCCTCTCACGATTTGCATCATTCAATGTCTTACCAGTATTAATGCATACTTTCGTCTCATGAATATCAAAATCTTCTTTTTGAGAGAACATAGTGTCATTGGATACAATAACTGGAATAAGAAATTCAGACGCTAATGGCAAAATACATTGTATAAATTCTTCCTCAAAGCTTTTACCTACCCTTTGAAGTTCAATACAAAAATCATCCTGAAAGGTTTCCTTGAAAGAGAGTAATTCTGTTTTTAAATCTTGATTCTTTTTAAGTTTAGCTAGATTAAAAATAGTTGATGAGGAGCCCCCAGCAATTACTATAATATTTCCAGCACAACTACTTAAATCTTCAAAAGTTATAGAAATATAGCCATTTTCTTGCTGGAGTTGAGATTTTGAGATAATACCCATTAAAGACTTTAACCCTTCATTATTTTTTGCAAGGCAAAGAATTTCACCAAATTCTCCAGCATGTGATTTTAAGTTAAGAGTAGTGCCTGCTATAGGCTTAATACCTGCTGCCTCGGCCTTCTTAAAAAATTTCACCATGCCAAACATATTATTCAGATCAGTCAGAGCGACCGAAGGCATATTTAACTTCTGAGCATTTTCAATAATCTCATTGATTCTAAGCAATCCCCTGGAAATACTAAATTCAGATGAAACTCTAAGATGAATAAAAGAAGTTTGCATAAAATTAAACAATGACTCCTTTGAATGACTTGCGATGAAAGGATGAATAACCTGACTCCTTAAGAGTAGTTAGGTGATGTGCAGTTCCATACCCTTTATTTTTTGCAAAATTATAAATTGGGTATTTTTTATCTATCTCTTTCATGAAATCATCTCTATGTACTTTGGCGATAATTGAGGCTGCTGAAATTTCTGAAATTAGCTTATCACCCCCAATCACTGCCTTACAATTTATCTTAATATTTGGGATAAATTTTCCATCAACATAAACTAAATCTGGTGTAATGGATAAGTTCATTATAGCTTCTTGCATGGCAAGCAATGTTGCTTGATGAATATTTATCTCATCAATTTTATCATTTGAGACACTGGCAAAACTATAAATAGATTGTTCTTTAATTATTTTTGCTAAGGTCTCTCTTTTGATGGAAGAAATTTCCTTCGAGTCTCTTAGTCCTGATATGGGATTTTTTAAAATTACTGCTGCAGCTGTCACTGGACCAGCCAAACACCCTCTTCCCACTTCATCAACCCCAGCAATAATCACAATAGATCATTAATTGCGTTTGCAGCAACTTCAAAACCCTCTCCACGCATAGAGTCATTAATCTCTGAGAGGTAAGATCGATAATGTTCAGGCTCAGAAGATATTTTAGAAAAACTACTAACAATTGATTCAGGCGTTAAATCATATTGAATTAATTCAGGAAAAATATGCTTCTGAAGAAGTAGATTTGGCAGCCCAACAAATGGCGTTCTAACAAGTCGACTTAAAATTGCATAATTTAGTTTATTTGTTTTATAGCAAATAATTGGAACTGAGCCTAAAACAGCTGCCTCTAAAGAAGCTGTGCCCGATGTAACAATTGAAATTGAAGATAAGCTAAGAAAATCTTGAGCGGAATCAATGGATAGTTTATAAGGAATATCATTAATACCTTTAGTTGATTGAATCATCTCAGCTAACTTTTGATTTGCAGCTGGTATTACAAAATATCTATTTGAATTCAAGTTATGAAGTTTTTTTGCTGCTGCAACATAAACTGGCATCAATTGAGAAATTTCGCTTGCTCTACTTCCAGGCAAGATGCTAATCAATTCTTTTGAAAAATCTAGGTTATATTTTGAAATGAGCTCTTGCTTGTTTTTAGGTTGTAGTTGACTAAATGGATGGCCCAAAAAAAAGCTATGCATATTTTTTGTATCATAAAAATCACATTCAAATTTAAATAAGCACATTGTTAAATCCACATATGCTTGGATGGCTTTAATTCTATTTTCTCTCCATCCCCAAACTGAGGGACTTACTACTTGAATTGTCTTAATATTCTTTTGTTTGAGCTTTTTATGAAAAAACATATTGAAATCTGGTGAGTCAACGCCAATAAAAATATCGATATCATTTGAAATAAAGAGATTGAATAGTTTTTTTCTAATTGACAAAATTTTAGGAAGATTGATTAATGGATCAATTAGACCCATTACATGAAGGTCCTGATAATCAATTTCTGGAGGCGTGACAATAGTTCCAGCATTCAACTCAGGCCCACCCAGACCATACAAATCAACATCAAAGATATTTTGTAATGATTGGACAAGTTTTGATCCCAGCCTATCCCCTGAGTGTTCGGCAGCAATGATGCCTACTTTTATCTTCTTTTTTGACACCTATCGAAGTAAGCCTCTTTCAGATCTTTCAACTGAAGAAATAAAAGTCGTTAGCGCCTGATTATTCTCTTTATTCAATGCATGCAATTTTTTAATTGCATCATCGAGAGAATAACCTTTTCGATAGATAATTCTGTAAGCTTTTTTTACTAAGTTTACTGAATCAGTATCAAAATTATTTCGCTGCATTCCAATGGTATTCAAGCCTATAGGCCTCGCTGGATTAGCGGCAACTTTTACAAATGCAGGCACATCCATGGTAATTAATGTATTCAAACCTGTAAAAGAATAATCTCCTAATGAGCAAAATTGATGAACCAAAGTAACAGCACCAAGAATTACATTATTTCCAACCGTGACATGCCCAGCCAAACCAGCAGTATTTGCAAATACGTTGTGATTACCAACCACACAATCATGGGCAATATGCGAATAAGCCATAAACAAATTTTCATCGCCTATAACCGTTTTAGACTTATCCTGAACAGTCCCACGATGAACTGTGACACCCTCTCGAAAAATATTATTTTTACCAATCTCTAAGGTAGTAGCTTCACCATTGTATTTTTTGTCAGGAGTGTCCTCGCCAATAGTAGAGAATTGATAAAAGATATTACCAGCCTTAATCTTAGTTGGTCCCTTGATAACAACGTGAGAGTGTAGAATGCAATCCGGGCCTATTTCTACATCAGGTCCTATAACGCAATAGGGACCAATTTTTACAGATTGATCAATTTTTGCAGAAGGGTCTATAACTGAATTAGTCATACTTACTTAGGTCGGTCTGCACAAAGTATCGTTGCCTCACAAACATTTTTTCCGTCTACTTCAGCCTTACAATCAAATTTCCAAATCCCTCTTTTTTCAGATCGAATGCTTGCATATAAATTAATAACTTCACCAGGACTTACCGGATTTTTAAATCTCACTTTATCAGCACCAGCAAAATAATAAATGCTTCCCTCTTCCGGGGTCTTGTCCATAGTCATAAATCCTAAAATGCCAGCAGCTTGAGCAAGAGCCTCAATAATTAAAACTCCAGGCATGACTGGCTTATTAGGAAAATGCCCATTAAAAAAATCTTCATTAATTGAAACATTCTTTTGTGCATGAATACTCTTACCCAATTCAACCGAAACAATTTTATCCACAAATAAGAAAGGATATCGGTGAGGTAAGTGTTTTAGTATGTCTGAAAATTCATAGCTCATTTTGATTTCCTTTGCTTGATAAAGACCGAAGATTTAGCCCAATTTTTTTGCTCCTGTGCAGGCATTATACCGACATAATTTCCAGGCTTATCAATACTTTTAGTAATAAGGGTATGAGCGCCAATTAGAACATTATCAGCGATGTTTAAATGACCAAGGATTCCAGATAAACCGCCCATTTGAAGATTTTTTCCTATAGTGGTTGAGCCTGCTATTGCGCAAGATGCTGCAATTGCAGAGTTCTCACCCAAAATCACATTATGAGCAATATGCACCTGATTATCTAATTTAACTCCATTATGGATTTCAGTATTGTCTATAGCTCCTCGATCAATAGTGCACCCCGCTCCAACTTCCACATTGTCACCAATTATTAACTTACCTAATTGCTCAATTTTAATGTATCCATCCTTTTGAGGAGCATACCCAAAGCCATCAGAGCCTAGTATTGAATTAAAATGAATGATGGTATTTTGTCCTAATTCAACATTCATCACCAAAGAAGAATTTGCATGCACAATAGAATTTCTACCTATTTTACATTCCGGACCTATGTAAACATTGGGACCGATTATCACAGAATCATGCACTTCGGCTGTTTCATGCACAAAGTAAGAAATAGATTTATCAGAGTATGGGTTGCGATGCTTTGTAAACATTGAAGAAATTATTGCGTACGCAGCATATGGATCTTCAGCAATGATCCCAGGAGTTTCAAGCCGACTAGATAGCTCAGGGCTTACAATAATTGCAGAGGCAGATGATTCTTTAAGAAATTTTTTGTATTTAGGATTAGCTAAAAAAGAAATGCATCCAGAGGATGCATTTTGAATTGTAGCTATGGAGCTGATGACTAGGTCGGGATCACCGACCAGCTCACCTTTAACTTTATCAGCTAAGTCTTTAAGGCTATACGATGGCCCAGACAAACTTAATTGCTGTCTTCGCCATTCGCCGCAGCGACATCAAGCATTGATGTTACATCATCAGTAAGATCTAGGGCCGTGTCAGCAAATAAAACATTCTCTCTTCCAAGAAGCAACTTAACCTCTTTAGCAGCAATTAATTCAGAGAGAATTTTTTGAAGAGAGGGATTGAGATCTCTAAATACTTTGTCGGCAGTTTCACTTTGTTTTGCTTGAACTTTTCCAACAATAAACTCTATGTCTTTACCTTTTTCTTGAATATCTCTTTGCATATCAGCAATTTCTTCCTGTGAAAGAGTTTCAGCATCTTTTTGGAGTTTTTCAGCAATGGCCTGACGCTCAGATTGTAATAAGGTAGCTCTTTCAATATTAGCAGCATACTCAGTTTCTTCTTCTAAAGCCTTGAAAGCATCTTGAGCAACTTGAGTAGCTAACACAGCATTACGCATATCAATCACAGCAATACCCTCTGCAGCAAAAGCTGGGATGGCTGCAAGCAATGATGCAATTAATAATGGTACAAATAATAATTTTTTCATCTTTAACCCCTTAAATGGTTGTTACATTTTATATCAATTGAAATAAAAAACACTAACTAATCTCTAAAACACTTGTCCGATGGTGAACTGGAATTCTTCGGTCCTATCAAACGGTCCATCGTTAAATGGCTGAGAAAAACTAAAACTCATTGGGCCAAAGCCTGTTATCCAAGTTACTCCAACCCCAATTGAATATCTTAAATCTTCGATAGATGGCTCAAAGCAATTAATCTGGTATTCCTGACAATCTGTAGAGAAAACATTGCCGAAATCTAAAAAGAATGCAGATCGCATAGATCTTTGGTCTTCGATCATTGGAAGTTTGAAGATGAGCTGAAGACTACCTTCAACTAAGAAGTTACCCCCAATTGGATCTCTTAGCTGCTGAAAACCATAAGGATTTTGGGCAATGGAATCTGGGACTCCGTCACCATCGGTATCAATAATTAATGGGCACTCCCCCGTTTTTGCATCAAATTCGTAGCACGGTGATGGCGTCACCCTAGGTCCCAAAGTATTAGACTCAAAGCCTCTTAATGAACGAGGACCTCCTGAGTAAAAATTTTCAAAGAAAGGAGTTATCTCAGTGTCTCCGTATGCTCCGGTGTATCCCAATTCTCCATCAAATCCAAAAACAAGATTGGCAAAGCCTAAAGGACGATAAAATTTTTGTCGTATATTTGTTTTAAAATAAGTGAGGTCACTGCCAGGAATGGTAGCTTGCAGCATGATATCTGTTGAAGAACCATAGGTAGGAAACATACCTCTATTTAAAGTAATTCTTGACCAAACAGCTTGAGCTTTAAAAACATCAAATACTGTTCCTTCCGATGCAAGAAAATCTGCTATCTCTCTAGAGGGAAGAGAGCCTGGATCGATATCGGTATTATCAAAATTAAGATTTAATCCTATTCTTTGAGTATCACTAATAGGATAACCAAACTGGACACCCCCACCCATGGAGTTTGTTAGATAATTTGCAACATTATACTCACCATAATCGGTCACCCTATAATAGAGACTATATCCCCTGCTGACACCATTCATTGTGAAATAGGGATCAAAGAATGATACGTTATAGGCTTCTTGATAGACGCTTTTATTGATGCCTAAATTAAACCTATTACCTGAACCAAGAAAATTATTATCCGATAAATTTAAGCCTAAATTCATCCCAAAATCACTGTAGCCAATCGAGCCTCCAATGCTAGAAGTGCTCTCTTCCTCAACAGTAAACTCAATATCCACTTGATCTTCTGTGCCTGGTACTGGGATTGTTTCTACATTAACTTCTTTAAAGAAACCCAGCCTTTCTAAGCGAACTTTTGATCCTTCAATTAAATTATCAGAAGCCCATGCACCCTCAAACTGGCGCATCTCTCTTCGCAGAACTTCATCATTTGTTAAATAGTTGCCTGCAAATAAAATCTTTCTTGCATAAGTCCGACTTCCAGGTTGCACAAGGAAGAACAGAGATACAGTATTATCATCTTGGCTAATTTCAGGATTTCCAGTGACCTCAGCAAACGTATAGCCTTCATTACCCAAGAGATTAACAAAATATTCTTCAATTTGAGTTATTTGTGCTTGAGAGTAAATTTGATCTTTTTGACTATCAATCACAGGTATATACATTTGCTCATTTAAAGGCATGTCACCTATAACAGTTACTTCGTCAATGGTGTATTGCTCCCCTTCAGTAATACTTAAGGTAATAAAAATATCCTTTTTATCTTTTGAGACAGAAACCTGTGAAGATTCGATGGAAAATTTTAAATATCCTCTATCGAGATAAAAAGATTCTAAATTTTCTATGTCACCTTGTAATTTTTCTTTTGAGTATTTATTTTTATTCGAGAGAAAGGAGTACCACTTACCCTCCTTAAGCTCAAAACCGGTCATCAAATCTTCATCAGAAAAAAGTTCATTGCCGATGATATTAACTTTTTTTATTTTAGCGCTTTCACCTTCATCAATGATGATCTTTAGCTCAATGGTATTTCTTGGCTTGTCAACGGTCTCAATCTCTACATTTGCACCATATCTGCCTTGGGAAGCATACTGTCTGACCAGCTCACTCTTCATACCATTTAGAGTAGAGCGCTTATATACTTGGCCTTCTGCAATGCCAGCACCCTCAAGCCCTGTTAACAAATCCTCTGATTTTAATGCTTTATTGCCCTCTAGCTCAATCGCAGAGATGGATGGTCTTTCCAAGACACTTATAATTAAGGCGTTTCCATCTTTGCCGATTTGAATATCATTAAATTGAGCAGTGGCAAATAATGCTCTAGAAATTTCAGAAACTTTTCCTTGATTCATTGTGTCACCAACATTCACTGGGATAGCAGTGAAGATGCTTCCAATAGAGACTCTTTGCAAGCCAACTATCCTTATATCGGTGATCAAAAACTTATCAAACGCGGCAGCTGAAAATGATATGAAAGCAAGAAAGTACAGCGCTATTTTTTTCATTTGAAAGATTACAAAAATTTAGAGATATCGTTAAATACAGCAAAGATCATAAGAAATCCAACTGCCACCCAACCTGACATATAAAATAGATTTTCCATCTTTTCCGGCATAGGTGAACCCCGAACAGCCTCAATGCCCAGCATAACAAGTTGGCCGCCATCTAGAACTGGAATTGGCAATAGGTTTAATACTCCCAAACTAATACTTAACAGAGCCATGAGATATAAAAATGGCATAAAACCAGCTTTAGCAGTATCTCCAGCCATCTGAACAATACCAATTGGACCACTAAGATTTTGCGTGCCTAAATCTCTGGTAATCATTTTGCCAACAAAGGTTAATGTTTTAATGCTCAGGTTATATGTTTCATAGGCTCCTTTTGAAAGAGAGTCAAAAAAGGATCTTTTTAAGCCAGGCATTATGCCTATATATTTTTCTTCGTTGCCGTCAGTATTTGTTCTCGTGCTCAGCGGTACATTTAAGTATAAAGTTTGCTCAGCTCTAAGAATCTTTAAATCTAAATCTGAGCCTTGATAGTCTTGTAAAAATAGTCTTAGATCCTCAAATGACTTTATAGACTGGCTATTCACGGCCAAAATACGATCATTAACCATTAATCCGCTTTTGGCAGCTTCTGAATCTTTTGCGATTACACCTACAGTAGGTTGTAATTTCATGGATAAATCAAAACCCATAAAATTTTCTGGTGCATTTTGCTCGTCTGGATTTGAAAGATAATTTTCTACAGGAACAGACACCGTATATTCAGATGCGCGTGAGCCAGTGATAAAATTGAAATTAATCATTCCATTGGTTCCTGATAATGAAAGCAACTCTAGTCTAATATCCTGAAGGCTAGAAACTTGTTTTTCATTAATAGAAATGAGGATATCCCCCGCCTTGAGCGAAGAATTACTCTGAAGGTATTGAGAGGAAATATTAGATACCTCCGGGATAAATTGACGCTCAACAGAATTAACAAAGATTACAGATAAAATACCTATAGCAAGAATAAAATTTGCAACTGGTCCTGCCAGCATAACGAGTGCCCTTTGCCACTTCGGCTTGCTTTCAAAAGTATTCTCATTTTGCTCAGGAGTTAATGGTTGCTGAAGTTCTAATTCCTCTACTGCCGCTTTCTCTGTATGAAATGCTACATATCCGCCCAAGGGAAGTGCAGATAGAGCAAATTCAGTGCCATGCTTATCGAGTTTTTTATAGATAACTGGACCCATACCTATTGAGAAGCGATAGATATGAATGTTACACATCCTTCCAACAATAAAATGCCCAAATTCATGTATGGCAATGAGAACACCTAGTAATACTATTGCTGAAAGTAGATAAATCATATTATTGAAAATTTAGTGTATGGATTTTATCACCTTCTCTGCTTGAATGCGTGCTTGTTTATCATAATAGAATATATCGTCTAATGTGTTCACCTTAGAACATGAAAAGTGATTAAAAGTTCGTTGAATAACTTGATATATATCAACAAAATCAATCTTTTTAGTCAGAAAGGCATCTACCGCAATCTCATTGGAAGCATTGAAAATAACCCCTAGGTTTCCTTTCTTATTGCAGACTTCTCTAGCCATCTCAAAAATAACATCTCTTCCATCTAAAATTGGCTCAAATGATAAATTTAATCCAGGAAAATTAATTGCTTCAAAATTAATGGGTAGCCTTTGATCCAAACCTAGTGCATTTGCAATTGGCACTTCCATATTTGGATTACTCATCTGAGCTATGGTAGACCCATCAATAAATGTAACCATTGAATGAATAATGCTTTGGGGGTGAACCACAACCTCGATTTGAGATTCAGGAATTTGGAAAAGATAATGAGCTTCAATTAATTCTAAACATTTATTGACTAAGGTTGCGGAATCAATCGTAATTTTGGTGCCCATGCTCCAGGTAGGATGTTTTAAGGCATCTTGTAATGTCACCCCGCTCAACTCCTTAAATGTCTTTTCCCTGAATGGACCTCCTGACGCAGTGATCATAATTTTAGAAATTTCTTTTAGATCTCTATGCGGAGGAAAACATTGATGGATAGCATTATGCTCACTGTCAACTGGAATGATTTCTGAATTTTTGGTTTGAGCAAGCGGCATTAAAATATCACCAGCGGCAACTATGCTTTCTTTGTTTGCGATAAGAATAGTTTTACCAGCATCAATAGCAAAATAACTTGCTTTCAAACCAGCAAATCCAGAGATTGCTGAAATTACGATGTCAACGCTTGGATCTTGAATGAGCGCTTGTAATTCGTTTTCAGTATTAAGAATATTTGAATGTGATTGCAACAAATCATGTGATTTATCAGGATGAGATTCAGATATAAAAATATGATCTGGACTAAACTCTTTTGCTATTTGGTGAGCCTTATCAAGGTTGCTTCCAAGTCCAATACCAAATAAATGAAAATGTTCTTTATTTTGCCTTATTACATTTAGGCAGCTATCTCCAATGCTGCCCGTTGCTCCCAATAAAACAATATTCTTCATGCCATTAACTTGGTTAATACAATAAAAATTGGCACGACGGCAATATGTGAATCTAAACGATCCCAAATACCGCCATGACCAGGAATTAACGATCCACTATCTTTTAAGGACTTGTCTCTTTTGAGCTGACTTTCAAAATAGTCACCAATAAATGCAAAAGGCAGGCTAATTAATGAAGCTACTACTAAATCAAATGAAATTAAGTTAAAGAAAAATATTACTGATACAAAGATTGCGACAAATGCAATCCCACCCAACAAACCTTCGATGGTTTTGTTTGGACTAATTTCTGGAAATAATGGAGTTTTACCAATGCTGCTGCCAACTAGATAGGCCCCTACATCAGCTAAAACAGTATTAAATAAGATTACAAAAAGTACAAAAAATTTATTTATATTATTAAATTCTGAAAATACTATTAAATATAAGAGGCCATACACAAAACCAAGTACTAATAAAAACCCTAAATAGTTATTATCAAAACTGAAGAATGTTGAACTTTTATTTGTTATCAAATAAAAGCCGTATATAAACCAGAAAATTGAGATAATCAAAAGAAAGAAATCTATAAAGCCTTTTGTATAAAAAATAGAGAGCAGAACAAGGGTTACAAAAAATATGATTTGCTTTAAATCTATTTTTAACTCAGATAGCATAAGCCATTCTTTGATCAGCAGAAATCCAGCAGCCATTACAAGGGTCAAAATAAGGAAAATATTTTGTAAGTATAGGACTCCAAATATACAGAAAACTAAACTTAATGCAGCGGGCAATCTTTGAAGGATATTTTTATAAAGTTCGTTTGCCAAAACGCCTCTCCGTATTTGAAAATGCTTCTAAGCACTTTATAAACTCCTCTTCCGTAAAATCTGGCCAGAGTGTGTTTGTAAATTGAATCTCACTATAAGCTAAATGATATAACAAGAAATTACTTATTCGGTGATCTCCACCAGTTCTAATTAATAAATCTAGTTCACTAATAGGCGCTTTTAGGTATCTAAAAAAAATCTCATTTGAAATATCTTCTTCAGAAAGTTTTTCTGATTTAATATCGCTTGCGATTAATTTTGTTGCTTCAACTATATCTGCACGGCCTCCATAGCCAAGTGCAATATTTAATTTAAGTCTTGGATCTTCAAATGCAGTCGCTCTTTCAGCTTCTTCGATCGCACCAACAACATTATCTCCAAAAGAGGAATAGTCTCCAAAAAAATTTAATCTTACCTCTTGATTAACTAATTCTGGAACTTGGGAATCTATCGCGCTAATAATTAGTTTTTTAATTCCAAGAATTTCTTTTTTAGGGCGCGACCAGTTTTCAGTACTAAAGGCATATAAACTGAGAGACTCCAACTGAGCTTTTGCCGCAGACTCAACAATTTTTCTAACAACATCAACACCCTTTTCATGTCCCGAAGTAACATTTAAAGCATTCTTTTTGGCCCATCTTCCGTTGCCATCCATGATAATTGCAGCATTAATCCCTGGAAGTTTGAGTGATGATTGCTTCTTTTCTGCCATTCTGGCTGGATATGAAATAACTAAATTTCTATTAAATCTTCTTCTTTTTGTTTTAGCTCTGCATCAACAAGGCCTATAAAATGATCAGTTTCCTTTTGAACTAGATCTTCGATCCGCTTGAGATCATCCTCAGAAAAATCTCCAGCTTTTTGTTGATCTTTTGCAGTATTGTTTGCATCCCTTCGAGTATTTCTTATAGAAATTCTAGAATTCTCAGCTTCATTTCTTGCTTGTTTGATGTACTCTTGACGAGTCTCTTCTGTTAAAGCAGGCATTGTCAGCCTAATCAAATCACCACTTGTGCTTGGGTTTAAACCTAAATCGGATGCCATAATTGCTTTTTCTATTTCTCCAATAAGAGATTTATCCCACGGAGAAATAGCCAAAGTTCTTCCTTCCTCTACAGAAATATTTGCAGCTTGATTGATTGGAGTAGGATTTCCATAATAATCAATTTTAACGGAATCAAGAATACTGGGATTGGCTCTACCTGTTCTAATTTTATTAAATTCATGAGCTAGTGAATCAATAGCTTTCTGCATCTTAGGTTTAATTTGATCAATAATTTCTTTCATAACTATGATATTAATGTTCCAATTTCCTCACCGCAAGCAATTCTTTTCAAAGCATCTGGATGATTTAAGTTAAATACTTTCAAGGGTAGACTGTGATCTCTAGCTAGAGTTAGAGCCGTTGCATCCATAACTTTGAGGTTTTTTTGAATTGCTTCATCAAAAGAAAGAGATGAATAAAATGTAGCATTTGAATCTTTTTCAGGATCAGCAGAATATACTCCATCAACCCTGGTTGCTTTCAACATAATGTCTGCTTCTGTTTCTATAGCTCTGAGACACCCTGCGCTATCAGTGGTAAAAAATGGATTGCCCGTTCCGGCTGTGAAAATAACAACGAAATCATTAGATAGAAGTTGAATTGCTAGCCGTCTGTCATAGTGCTCTGCAACACCAGACATTGAAATGGCTGACATAACTCTAGTCTTGACTCCAGCCCTTTCTAAAGCATCTCTTAAAGCAATACCATTCATAACAGTTGCTAGCATACCCATATGATCACCAGCGACTCTATCCATTCCGGCTTTACTTAATTTTTCACCCCGAAAAAGATTTCCTCCTCCTATGACAATTCCAATCTGCGCTCCAAGCTCTTTGCAATCTTTAACAGATTGAGCCATTTGGTCTAATATTTTAGGATCTATTCCATGATCATCATCTCCAGCAACAGCCTCTCCGCTAAATTTTACGAGAAGGCGCTTATAGGAGAGTGATGTCATTGTTGGAGTTGTTCAGCTACCTCTGCTGCAAAATCTTTAACCTCAACCTCTATCCCTTCACCAACTTTAAAGCGAGCAAAAGATATAATTGATGTGCTGTTTTCTTTTAATAATTCTTCGATTGATTGATCTGGATTTTTTACAAAGCCTTGAGAAACTAAGGTAACCTCAGACAGAAATCTCTTAACCTTGCCTTCAACCATTTTTTCCATAATGGATGCGTCTTTTCCAGATTCCTCTGCTTGGGCTAAAAATATTGATCTTTCTCTCTCAAGTAGCTCAGGATCAATATCATCTGATTGCAAGCAGCTCGGATTTGTTGCAGATACATGCATAGCTAAATCTTTTGCCAATTCTTTATTATCTGAATCAATAGAAACTAAAGCGGCCAATCTTCCGTCTGAATGAACGTATGACCCAATACAACCACCAGATGGAACTTGAAGCGTTTCAAGTCTTCTTAACTGGATATTCTCTCCAATAGACTGAATTAATGATTGCCTCTTCTCTTCAAATGCCGAGTTCAAATCAGCAATATCATTTACTTGATTGCTAGCAAGATACTCAGAAACATCGTTGGCAAAATCCTTGAACTGAGAATCTTTAGCAGCAAAATCTGTTTCTGAATTAATTTCTACAAGACTGGTGTATTCAGAATTCTCTGCAATCTTTACCTCGCCATCAGCAGCAACTCTTGAAGCTTTTTTCTCGGCCTTTAGTGAGCTATTTGCTCTCAGAAGATCTACAGCCATTTCTAGATCACCATCTGTTTCAACAAGTGCCTTTTTGCATTCCATCATGCCTACGCCAGTCATCTCTCTTAGTTCTTTAACTTGGCTTGCCGTAATACTCATTTTTCTTCCTCAGAATCTTCGGCAGCATCCTCTGATGCGCTTGGTTTTTCAGCAGATATTTCATCAGGTTCGCCCGTTGATTCATCACTTTTCTCAACCGTTTCCTCTGTAGATTCCTCAATTGCTTCGTCTGCTTCAATTGGCAAATCTTCTTCTGGCTCACTTAACTCAGCCTCTTCAACAAGATTTAATGCTTTCCCAGAGGTAACTGCAGCCTTTTTAACTTTCACAGCTGGAGCCTCATCATCAGTTTGTATATTTAGAGCTCCGCCTTGAGAAGACGCCAGACCTCTGGCACAAGCTTCACTAATAACTTTTGTGATTAATCGAATGGATCTAATTGCATCATCATTACCAGGAATAATGTGATCTATTCCTTCTGGATTTGAATTAGTGTCAACAAGAGCAATGATTGGAATGCCCATTTTCTTAGCTTCTGTAACTGCTATTTTTTCATATGCAACGTCGACTACAAATAAAGCATCTGGCAGACCTTTCATATCTTTAATACCACCAACACTTGCATCTAACTTTTCATATTCTTTTGTGATATCTACAGCTTCTTTTTTTGAAAGTTTGTTGATTCTTCCTGATGACTGCAGCTCTTCAATATCTAAAAGACGTCTAATTGAGCCTCTTATCGTTTTCCAGTTGGTTAAGGTTCCGCCAAGCCATCTTTTATCAATATAAGGTAAGCCGATAGAAGAAGCTGACTCTTTTATGGTTTTAGATGCAGAGCGTTTAGTGCCAACAAATAAAATTCTGTTACCTTTAGAACAAATCTCTTCAGCCTTTGATGCAGCTGCATTAAGACATTCTTGAGTCATCTCAAGATCAATGATGCTAATTTTTTTTCTAGTATCAAAAATAAAGGATTCCATTTTAGGATTCCAAAACCTTTGCTGATGGCCAAAATGAACGCCTGCATTTAACAGGTCTTTTATAGAAACAATACTCACAATTTCCTCCGGGGTTATTACTCCGGTACCTCATAATGTTGACTCATTTTCATGAGCACCCCAACAATAATTCTCTTGGTACCTTCGGGATTTAAAGTTCGTGTATTCTATAGAAAAGTTGGAATAGATTAAAGCTTTTTATTCAAGAAGTCAGCAAAGCTATACTCTCCAATTTCTTGGGCAGGAATCCACTTGGCAGCTTGCAAAGCACCTCTGGCAAAAACATTTCTGGAGTTTGCGATATGTTGAAAAGTTGTAACTCCCTCTACATTTTTAAAAACAATTCTATGAATTCCAAAGATATCGCCAATTCTGTGAGATTGAACTTCAATAGGGCCATCTATTTTACTTCCAGGCAAATTTTTTAAGAAACTTTGAATTTCTATCGCTGTTCCAGAAGGAGAATCTTTTTTATTTGTATGATGAATCTCAATGATTTGACACTTTGAAGGAGCGCTAATTGATAATAGATACTGCTCTATTGAGCTCTTCAAATTTGCAATTCCAAGTGACATATTTGAAGCAAGTAATATGGGTATAGATTTTTTTGCAGTGCTGACTATCTCTAAATGCTCATCTGAAAGGCCTGTAGTTCCTGATATTAAAGGTATCGAATTCTCAATACAATAATTGGCACAAGCGATGAAGCCATCTGGAGAAGAAAAATCTATTACAGCAGAGATATTATTTAAATCTTTTTCTTGAGAATGAAAATCCACGGCTTTCAAGTCAGACTGTTTGCATTGAGCTTGAATTGCCTGACCCATATTTCCATTGAAGCCATTTATTAAAATATGCAATATTCTATTTATTATGAAATTGGTCGGAAGCTTTTTTAAAAGATTGTTTTATCGGATGATGTTCTTCGCCAGCTATTGATTCAGAAAATTCCTCAAAAATCTTGAGCTGAGCCTTTGAAAGGTTTACTGGTGTTTCAACAATCACCCTGCATAAAAGATCACCTCTTCGCGAGTCTCGAACTGAAGCCGCACCTTTGCCTTTGATTCTAAAAATCTTACCTGTTTGAGTATAGGAAGGTATTTTAAGGGCAATTTTTGATTCAAGACCTGGAACGTTAATCGTTCCTCCTAATACAGCAATTTCAAATGGGATAGGGGCTTCAAAATATAAATCCCTTCCATCTCTCTCAAAAATTTCATTATTCGTAACCTGAATAGCAACATAAAGATCGCCGGTATGCCCCCCTCTTGCTGCGCCCCCTTCTCCTGTGAGCCTAACTTTGTCTCCATTATCTACGCCAGATGGAATACTTACAGAAAGGGATTTTGTTTCTTGCTTAACTCCAGCCCCCCTACATGAACTACAGTGATCCTGAATAATCCTTCCTTCACCTCTACATGCATTGCAGGGTTGTTGAACTGAAAAAAAGCCTTGTTGCATTCTTACCTGACCAACGCCATTGCATTGACTACAGGTAACAGGAGATGAGCCAGGTTTAGCCCCAGATCCAGAACAATCATGACACGATTTATCTACAGGTATTTTTATTGTTTTCTTGACACCTAGAATTGCCTCTTTGAGAGATAGTTCTAGTGTGTATTGGAGATCTTGGCCTCGCGCTGTCCTACCTGAAGAGCTCCGCCCTCCAAAGACATCTCCAAAGATATCTCCAAAGATATCTCCAAAATTAAAATCTTGGAATCCAGCTCCTTGACCTCCGCCCATGCCTTGAACACCCGCATGACCAAATTGATCATAAGCTGATTTTTTTTCTGAATCAGAGAGGATTTCATATGCCTCTGCAGCTTCTTTAAATTTCTCATTAGCTGCGGGATCATCCGGATTTCTATCTGGATGATATTTCATTGCTAGTTTTTTAAAAGCTTTTTTTAATTCTGCATCTGATGCAGTTCGAGAGACCCCTAAGACCTCATAATAGTCTCTCTGTGACATTGTTTATTTGTCTTCTTCTTTAACTTCTTCGAACTCAGCATCAACTGTATTTTCATCGCTAGCAGTCTCTTCTGCCGCATCTGAGGAGCCCTCCTCAGCTTGAGGATAAAGTTTCTGAGTTAATGGAGTTAAAACCTCATTAAGGTTTTTAGTAGCTTCTTCAATTGCTTCTAAACTATCTTGCTTGATAGCTTCTTCTAGCTTCGCGGTAGACGCTTCCACTGCCTCTTTTTCTTCATCAGTAAGATTTTCTCCAGCTTCAGAAATAGACTTTCTAGTTGCATGAACAAGCATGTCTGCATTGTTTTTTGCTTGAACTAGACTTTCAAATTTTTTATCGTCCTCTGCATTAGCCTCAGCATCTTTTACCATTTTATCAATATCATCATCAGACAATCCACTAGAAGCCTTGATAACAATCGACTGTTCTTTTCCAGTATTCTTATCTTTAGCTGCAACATTAAGAATACCATTAGCATCCAGGTCAAAAGATACCTCAATTTGAGGTGTGCCTCTAGCTGCAGGGGGAATATCTGCTAAATTAAATTGTCCCAAAGATTTATTTTGAGCTGCTTGTTTTCTTTCGCCTTGAATTACATGAACCGTCACTGCAGATTGATTATCTTCGGCAGTTGAGAAGACCTGAGATTTCTGTGTAGGTATGGTTGTATTTTTCTCAATTAATGGTGTAGCAATCCCTCCTAATGTCTCAATCCCAAGTGTTAAAGGGGTTACATCAAGCAAGAGCACATCTTTGGTATCACCAGATAGGACTGACCCCTGGATTGCAGCGCCTACTGCAACAGCTTCATCGGGATTAAGGTCTTTTCTTGGTTCTTTACCAAAAAAATCTTTTACTTTTTGCTGAACCATTGGCATGCGAGTTTGCCCGCCAACAAGCAAAATATCATTAATATCACTGATTGAAAGCTTGGCATCTTCTAATGCAAGTTTCAGCGGAGCCATACTTCTATCTACTAAATCTTCAACTAGAGATTCAAGCTTAGCTCGCGTAATCTTATGAACAAAATGTTTTGGACCTGAGCTATCAGCAGTAATATATGGCAGATTAATTTCTGTTTGATCGGAAGAAGAAAGTTCAATTTTTGCTTTTTCTGCAGCCTCTTTTAAACGCTGGAGAGCCATAGGATCGCTTTTTAAGTCAAACCCGGATTCTTTTTTAAATTCATCTACAAAATAATCTATTAATTTAAGGTCAAAGTCTTCTCCGCCCAAAAAGGTGTCACCATTTGTGGATAATACTTCAAACTGATGTTCGCCATCTACCTCAGAGATCTCAATGATTGAGATATCAAAAGTACCGCCTCCAAGATCATATACAGCAACAACCGAGTCACCAGTATGTTTATCTAAGCCATATGCTAATGCTGCAGCAGTTGGCTCATTTATTATTCTTTTTACTTCAAGACCAGCTATCTTGCCAGCATCCTTTGTTGCTTGTCTTTGAGAATCATTAAAATAAGCTGGCACAGTTATGACTGCCTCTGAGACGTCATGACCTAAATACTCTTCTGCAGTTTTCTTAAGTTTTTTTAAGACTTCTGCTGAGATCTGAGGGGGGGCTAATTTTTTATCATCTACTTTGACCCAAGCATCTCCATTATCAGCCTTCATAATTTCATAAGGCACCATATCCATATCTTTTTTTACTATATCGTCATCAAATCTTCTGCCAATAAGCCTTTTGATCGCATATAAAGTCTTTTCTGGGTTTGTAACAGCCTGTCTTTTTGCAGGAGCGCCAACCAAAACCTCATTGTCATCTGAATAACCGATTACTGATGGAGTTGTTCTACCTCCCTCAGCATTCTCAATAACCTTTGGTTGTTGTCCTTCTACGACAGCTAAACAACTATTTGTTGTTCCTAAATCAATTCCTATAATCTTTGACATAATCTTTTCCTAATTTTTAATTACGGAAACTCTAGCAGGTCTCACAACCCGATCATGAAGCTCCCAACCCCTTTGAAATATATTTTCAATTTCATTATTTTCTTTCTTTGGATCCTGTGAGGTCATTACAGCCTCGTGCTTTACTGGATCAAAGTGTTCGTTAACTGGGTAGATGGGTCTAATGCCAAATTTATCAAGGGCTGATTCAAAAGATTTCAGAGTTAACTCCACCCCCTCTCTATCTTCTTTTGTTGAATCTTTAGAGAAGTTATTAAGTGCATGCTCTAGATTATCAACAACAGGCAATAATTCATTAAGCAGTCTTTCTACGCCGTATTTATGAGCTTTTTCAATGTCAGCAGTATTCCTTTTGAAGGCATTATCAAGTTCAGCTCTTGATCTAAGCAATGCCTCTTCAAGATCCTTAATTTTTTCCTCTGCATTCTGATTTTCATCAGCCTCTTGATCTAAAGAATCTATATCTTCTTCAATCGATTCATCCTCTTCTAAAGTGTCCTCTGTATCAATAGACTCATCTTTAAGATCAGTTTTATCTTTTGCTTTTTGTTTTTTAGCCATCTTTATATCCAATTAATCAATATATTGGGATGACCCATGATGAGTTCAAGGGTTAAAAGATAATTTATTTAATGGGTTTTACGTATAAAACCATGCTGTGATCAACTATTTCATAGCCCATTTCATTAGCAATTGATTCTTGCCGTTTTTCGATCAGCTCATCATGAAACTCAATTACCTTACCAGTTTCTAAACATACCATGTGGTCATGATGATCATCAGGAGTAATCTCATAGACTGCATGTCCTTCTTCAAAGTTATGCCGCATAACTATTCCGGCAGATTCAAACTGAGTTAACACCCTGTATACAGTCGCCAAGCCTACGTCTTCACCAGAAGTAATAAGCTGCTTGTATATGTCTTCAGCGCTTAAGTGACGATTATCGCTAGATTCCAGTGCTTCTAAAATTCGTATTCTAGGAAGGGTTGCTTTTAAGCCAGCTTTTTTTAATTCAGTATTTTCTTTACTCATGAACTTTTCGATGTATCCTCTTTCAAAGTATAATCAAATCATCTCATGAAGCAATTAACAAAAGCCTTTTTAATCATTATTTTGTCTCTTGGTGGAGTATCGAACTGCTCATCTTTAGCCCCATTTAAAGTTGCGGTCCTGCAAGGCAATATTATTGAAGATGATGACGTAGAGCAACTTGTAAAAGGTCTCTCAAAAGATCAGGTGCAATATCTACTAGGAACTCCTCTTCTTAACAGTCCCATTCATCAAAATAGATGGGATTATTTTTATTCAGTTAAAGTTGGTGAAATGGTTGTTGGTGAAAAGAAATTGTCATTGTCATTTGATATTAATCAGAGACTAGATACATGGGTGCTTGAAGAAACTACCCTGGCAGATAACTAAGAATCTTTTTCTAAATTCGCTTTATTTTTTCTTCTTTCTTTAGGGTCTTGAAAAAGTGATTTATAAATTTCTAATCTCTCCCCTTGAGACATCCTATGATTAATTGGCTTGGCCTTATATTTTCCATCTAATTCCTCCCCATTGATTCCAACTCTTAATAAATTGATTTCTTCTTTATGAATCTCTTTCACCTCTGACAATTCTAGAACTTCTTTTGCAGTAATACTTTCTGAAACATCAAGCTCTAAAAAAGTAGAATCAGCTCCATTTTGAATAGACACATATATCTTCATTTTAACAATTGATTTGCAAAAGCATTTATGAATTTGTGGCCAATGTTATCTATCATAGATTGAGTAGCAATAATTTTCAGAACAAATGGAAGGGTAAATTTAGTTTTAAATTCTACCTTTGACTGATTTTCATTAATTGCTTCTAAAGTCCATAGCGCATAAAAATCTAAAAAAGGGCCCTTGGATTGGGTGATGCTAATCTCTTGACCGTTAGTTTGATTGTTCGATTCAAATGCATAGGTTTTGTTAAGCAATGAAAAAACTAATCTGCCCATGACGCAACCCTCTTCATCATCTGCAAGACGGGACGATTCTAGGCAACCAGGTAAAAAGTCTTTATAGGACTCAAAGTTATTGACCAATGCAAGTATTCTTTCTGGAGGTGCTTCAAATATTTCAGAACCCTCAAAGCTGCTCGACATTGTTAACTTACGAGTTGGTAAATGAAAACTGCTGCAACCAGAACCGGAGAGATAAATTTAATAAAAAATCTCCAAATTTTAAATATAGTAAGGTCAATGCCCGAAAATTCATCTAGAGCAAGGTCAGGTTTAAGAAACCATCCAGCAAAAATTGCAACCATCATGCCTCCAATGGGCATCAGAAACTGATTAGCCAAATAATCTATTGAATCTAAGAAATTAAGATCTCCAATAAACGATATATCAGACCAGTCATTGAAACTAAGTACGCTGCCTATACCAATTACCCATGCAAAAAGCCCTAAGGTTAAAGCAGCAGAAAACCGCGACACAATATTTTCTTCTTCAAAATATGCAACACTTGGTTCCAGGAGAGATATTGCACTGCTTAATGCAGCAATTGATAACAGTGCAAAGAAAGCTGGCCCGATAATATTGCCTAAAGGCATATCAACAAAAGCAGATAACAGACTTACAAAAACAAGGCCTGGCCCAGCGCCTGGCTCTAGACCATATGCAAAAATAATTGGAAAAATTGCAAGGCCAGCCAATATAGCTATCAAAGTATCTAAGCCTGCAACAGTTAGTGAGGTTTTGAATATATTTTCTTCTTGAGGCATATAGGATCCGTAGCACATTATCGAACCCATGCCTAAACTTAAACTAAAGAATGCTTGTCCCATAGCTCTTAAAAAGGTTGTAGCATCCACTTCTGAAAAATCTGGGGCAAATAAAAAGTTTAAACCTCTGGCAAAATCACCATTAATCATTGCGTTAATAACCATTACCATCATCAAAATAAATAACATTGGCATTAACAATCGGACCATTCTCTCTATCCCGCCAATAACGCCTGCTGAAATAATAATAATATTCAAAGCTATAAAAATTGAATGCCAAAACAATAATCGGGATGGAGATGCAGTAACTATATTAAATTGCTCTAAGGAAGAAATATCAGGTGTAGGAAAAGCAGCGATGATTATATAGTTCAAACAAATGCCAGCTATTACGCTGTAAAAAGAAAGAATTAAAATTCCTGAAATTAAGCCACCCCAGCCCACAGCCTGCCATTTACCTGTTTGCCCTGAGTCTATTGCCGCGGTTTTCATAGCATTAACTGGACTTTTCCTAGCACGTCTTCCAATCATTATCTCAGCCATCATGATCGGCAGGCCAACTGCGAGGATGCAGAGAAGGTAGATTAATACAAAAGCCCCGCCGCCTTCAGTTCCAGCTTTGTACGGAAAACCCCAAATATTACCTAAGCCGACCGCTGATCCAGCTGCTGCAAGCACGAATGTCCACTTTCCTACCCAGGAGACTGTTTCATTGATTTTTGAAGAAGTATTTCCGTTCATATTATTTAGGTATAAGGATTATATAAAAATGCCAAAGAGGTTATGCAACATATTGTAACTAAGTTTGTTATCAAAGTTCTTGCATTTGCATATTTTATATTGGCTTGAAAATAAGAGTTATTCTTTTTCTCAAAACTTAAGAAAAGCTGTAGCGACATAATCAACAAAATAAGGCTTGCTGAAAGATTTACAAAGGAAACTAATGCTACTGCATAACCTAAAAGAGAGAATCCAATTGCATACCAAAGGTTTTTTGATGTAACTTGCGGATCTTCCCAACCCCAGATCATGCCACCCAAAAAAGCAATCACAATGCCTCCATATATTGCTAGAAACTGAATAGAATGAATTGCTAGAGTTTGATGAAAAATCCATGGAATTAAAGCTAAAAAAATAAATAAGCATAAGCCCCAGTAAATTAAAGTCACTTTAGTCTTTTGCATAAATACCCTCAAAATTTGCAAATAGTTTGAACAGATTCATAATTGTGAGAATCATTATGAATGCTAAAAATAATAATATCATCGTCAAGAATAAAAATGCTGCGAGAAATTATCACCTGAGTGATAAATATCAGGCTGGCTTAGTTTTAGAAGGCTGGGAAGTTAAAGGCTTAAGAAACGGCAAGGTTGATGTTAAAGATTCATATGTAACTCTTAAAAATAATGAAGCCTGGGTTATCGGTTTAAAAATTGATCCGCCTCCATCCCTAAAAAATGATCAGATAGACCCAACAAGATCTAGAAAATTACTTTTAAATAAAAGAGAGATAAATAATATTTTAGAAGCTATAGGTCAACAAGGTCTTACCTGTGTCTTAACATCAATCTATTGGAAAGAAAATAAAATTAAATGTGATATTGCAATAGGCAAAGGAAAGAAAGCCTATGATCAAAGAGAAGATGTTAAACAAAGAGACTGGGATAGAGAAAAACAAAGAATTTTAAAAAATTCAAATCGTTAGGCATTTTCATATATAATCTTCCACCCCATGGGGGCGAATTGGGTTCGACGTTTTTATTGGATTCCAAAGCGCATGCCAAGATTGTGGTAACTCTTGTAAAACATACTACAAAAAAATTAGTTGCAGAAAACGACAACTACGCTTTAGCCGCTTAATTGGCTAACCAATGCAAGAATTGTCTATGGTTTGAAGCATTGGCAAAATACATAGTCTAGTTTTGCTGTGGAGTCTTAACACAGCAACGCGAAACATAATTTAGACTAGCCTTTAATACCCTGCTCTTCGGGTCATTGAGGTGAAACAAAAAGAATGAGCTAAGCATGTAGAAGTCAGGTTGAAGAACTAACGGACGCGGGTTCAATTCCCGCCGCCTCCACCATCTTTATTTCAATACAGTCCTGTTAAAGTGCTCTAGCATTTTCTTGTATAGCATCAATCTATTCTCAGGCTTTCTAAAGCCATGCCCTTCTTTCTCAACAATAATCAATTCATGCTCTTTACCAGCTTCTTCTAAAGCATCAGCTAATGCATAGGCGTGCTCTATAGGCGCTCGTTGATCTTCCTTGCCTGAAACAATAATAATTGGAGCCTCAAGTTTGTCGGCTTGTTGCACAGGTGACATTGCTTTAATTTTTGCAGGATCTTGACCAAGAGTTTTATCTAAATATTTACCACCCCATTTTATGGTTTTAATATCCCCTTCGTCATAAAGCATTTCTAAATCAAATACTCCAATATATGCAACAGATGATTTATAGAGATCTGGACGGAGCATTGGAGCCATTGCAGCAGAATATCCTCCAAAACTGCCACCATAAATTCCAATTCTTTCAGGGTCAGCTATTCCTTGATTGATGGCCCATTCTGTTGCCTCAATAATATCTTGTTGAGTATCTCCTCCCCATTCCCCAAATCCCATCTTAGTAAACTCCTTTCCATAACCTGTTGAGCCTCTAAAATTAACTTTCAATACAGCATAACCAGCTTGAGAAAAAATGTGAGTATCTGGATCAAAACCCCATGAGTCTCTGGCATGAGGTCCTCCATGAGGTATAACTATCATAGGAGCTGATTGGCCATCTTGCTGATTCTTTGCTGGGGTGTAATACCCATGAATCTTCACACCATCAGAGTTTATAAAATTGAATGGCACCTCATGCTCTAGACCTTGATCATCAATTTCAGGCCACATAGTAAGCAAATATTTAACTTGATTTTTTTTAAGATCATATAAGTAATATTTTGAGGAAGATGCAGAGTCGCCTACGGCTATAATTAATTTGTCTCTATTTTTAGATAAATCCACTAATCCAATTTCTTTCTTATCAAAAACTTCTATATTTCCATTGAAGGCTTGGACTGCTTGCATGATTGAATTTTGCAATGGGTCATCATTCTCAAACCAATAAGCTTTTGCATATCCTGGATTAATTGTGGCACCAAGAACCTTATCATCTATGATTTGCGGATAAGCATCATACTCTGGGTGATGAAAGACTACCTGAGTCTCTCCGGTTTTGGTATCGATCTCCTTGATTTGATAAGTTGAAGTCTCTGTACTGTCTACAATGTGAATTGTAGAATCATCTTTTGCAATATTAACAGGATAAATCTCGCCTTCTCCATATGGTGTTTTGCTTAATACTTGCCAATCATCTTTCTTGGAAGCACGGTACATAGTGACGGTGTTATTATCAATGTCACTTCCAACAGCAAATCTTGGTGTGCCTGAGCTATCTGAAACAAATTGCCCTCCAGCTAATGGAGATTTACCTAGTCTTTTTTGCTGACCGTTATAAACGTTTAATCTAATAGCATCAGCAAAACCGCCATTATTTTGTTTTCCAAATCCACTTACAGACAAGAGCACATGCTTCTTATCATCTTCTAGGATGTTCTCTACATAACCATAAGAAAACTTGTCTACCACTTTACCTCTAGCTCCTGAGGTTCTTGCTCTCATACCAAATACATAAGCAGGTTTTTTAGAATCATAATTAATTGCAAAATATTCACCTATGGAGCCTCTACCCCAAGAATCATAATATCCAATTTGTATTAACAAACGCTCATTATTGACCCAGTAATAACTCGCAACCTCTTCCTCTTTAGTAAGAGTAATGGCGTTAAGTAAACTTAAATCTTCTGCATCAAAAATTGAAATACCTTTTTTATTATCAGGCATCTTAGTGAGAACGCTGATCATCCTGCCGTCAGGTGAGATTTTTACATTAGTGTATGAAGGCAGAGAGCTAAACCTTTCTACAAAATCTTCGCTGACGCCTAGATCAGCAAATGAATTAAAGCTTAATAAAAGAAATATTGATAATATGGAGTTTTTCATTTGTAAAGTTTACTTGACATTGTATGATTGATCAATCAATTATAACAACGTTTTAAAATTACACGTAAAGGAAGAGATAAATAAAAGTAGACAGATTAATTTAAGATCATTAAACTAGCGCATCTAATATTTAAAGATATGGCAAACAGTAAACAATCAATCAAACGAGCTCGTCAGAATGCTGACAGATACAAGTTAAAGCATTCTCAAAGATCTCAAGCTAGAACAGCCGTTAAAGCTGTTCGTAATGCTATAGCTGAAAATAACAAAGAGTCAGCAGTAGAATTACTCAAAACTGCTCAAAAAGTATTAGATTCAACCGCTGCAAAAAAAGTAATCCATAAGAATGCTGCTGCTAGAACAAAAAGCCGCTTAGTTAAAGCAGTAAAAGGACTAAGTTAATTCTGAGTTTCTGACATCTTGTTGGCAATCATGCCCAACAACTTCCCAGTTTCATCTCCCGTAAATCCAGAAATAGCAATTACCCCCTCGTTTTTGAGATTGATCGAAGACATTTTCTTTTTAATGAGCTTGATGAGCGCTTCTTGTTTTTCCTCTTCAAGAGTATCTCGCTTGTTAATAGCAAGCCATATGCTTTTATCCAAAAGACTTGGGTCATAAGTTTTTAACTCATGAAGAAGGACAGCAAGTTGGTCCTCAATTGACCTTTCTGGATTCTGGGGATCTAACAAAATGAGCAAATGACCAGTTCTAGAAATATGTTTTAAAAAGTTTAAACCCAAGCCAGCTCCCTCAGATGCTCCTTCAATCAATCCTGGAATATCAGCAATAATAAACGAGGTGTCATAAATTTGGACAGTGCCTAAATTAGGGCGAAGTGTTGTAAAGGGATAATCTCCAATCTTTGGTCTTGCTGCTGAGACACTATTTAAAAAAGTAGATTTACCGGCATTGGGAAATCCAACCAAGCCAACGTCTGCAAGAGAACGTAATTCGAGCCTAATTGAAAATTCGTCACCAGGCCAACCAGAAGTATGGCGTCTTGGTGCCTGATTAGTGCTGGATTTAAACCTAAAATTTCCAGCTCCCCCCTCGCCACCTTTAGCAACAAGATAATCTATTGTTTCGTCACAACAATCATATATAAGTTTATTAGATATAGAATCAAAGATAACAGTACCTTTTGGGACCATAACGACCAGATCTTCGGCATCTTGACCTGTTCTTTTATTACCAGCACCCGATTGACCATTTTTAGCAATCAAGTATTTTTGATTTCGAAAATTTACCAGAGTATTTAGATTGGGATCAACTCTAAAGATAACATCTCCACCCTTGCCGCCATCACCGCCATCAGGCCCGCCACGAGGTATGAATTTTTCTCTTCTAAAACTTGTGCAACCTGCACCACCGTTCCCAGCTCTTGCTTCCAGCAGAGCTTCGTCGATGAAGTTCATGATTTACTGAGAAATGACGTTGACTGTCTTTTTTTGCTTGATGCCTTTGTAAGTGAATTGCACTTGACCGGCTGAAGTCGCGAATAAAGTATGATCTTTACCCATGCCAACGTTTTCTCCTGGGTGGGTATTGGTGCCACGTTGACGTATTATAATTTCACCTGGTTTTACAGTTTGGCCGCCAAAACGCTTGACACCCAATCTCTTGGAATTGGAATCTCTGCCGTTTTTACTGGAACCACCTGCTTTCTTATGTGCCATTTCTATTTACCTAAGTTGATTTCTTTGATTTTAATCTGAGTATATCTCTGTCTGTGTCCAATTTTTCTCATGCTATGTTTTCTTCTACGAAACCTAAGAATAGAAACTTTTTCACCTTTTACTTCTTCAACTATCTCAGCTACAACTTTGGCATTTTCTATGTATGGCTGCCCTATCTGAACATCATCTCCATCAACATATAGCATAACGTTCTCAAAAGCATGATCTACTCCTGATTCCTCTTGCATTAAATCGACTTCTAGGACTTGTCCTAACTCGACTTTATGTTGTTTTCCACCTGCTTCTATTACTGCGTACATAGTTATCTCTAAAGGTGGCAAAATATACGCTTTCTGAAAGAAATTATCAATACTTATGTATAATTTTAGGCTTCTAATTATTTAAGATGTACGTACTCAAAAAAACCACTTCAGCTGAACTCAGAAGAGTTCAATCCACTATCAAAAAAGAGCTTGCTAGCGAAAAAATAATTCAAGAAATTTATGAATATATTTTTAATGCAGAGGGTAAAAAAACAAGAGCTTTGCTATGTTTACTTGCCTCTAAAGCATCAGACATCAAATCTAATACTAGAATTAATTTAGCTAGCATTATTGAGCTTTTACATACAGCAACATTGGTGCATGACGATGTTGTGGATGAGTCTGAACTTCGACGTGGTACCAGATCTGTAAATCAAGTCTGGACAAATTCATACAGCGTCTTGATGGGTGATTTTATATATTCGAAAGCCTTTATTTTAATGGTAAAGCTTGGGATCCCTGCTGTCTTAGATGAGTTAGCAAAAGCGACCAATGACATAGCTAGAGGCGAAATTATTCAATTAGAGCTCTTTGAAAAAAAACAACTGATTGAGCTTAAAGACTTGCTCAAGGTTAGCTATTTAAAAACGGGGAGACTTTTCGAGGCATCTGCAAAAACCGGGGCCATGCTTGCATGCAGATCTGCAGAAGAAATTAAAACATTTGGGTTGCTAGGAAAGGCTTTAGGAACTGCATTTCAGATTCAAGACGATATTTTGGATTATGAGGCGTTAAAGCTTGACACGGGAAAGCCAGCCTTGAAAGATTTCAAAGAAGGAAAAATTACATTTCCTTTGTATTTTGCTCTTCAGCAGGCTAATACAAAAGATAAAAATTTTATTATGGGCCAACTTGGTCAATCAAAAATATTAAAAAAAGATCAAAATAAAATCTATCAATTAATACAAAATGATAAAACTCAAAAAGAAATAAATGCTTTGTTAGAAAAATATACAAAAGAAACCTTAAGGCATCTGAATAAATTAAAGCATCATGCCTGCTACAATGAGATGCTAGAGTTAATAAACTTCTCCAAAATAAGGAAAATATGACATTTATACCCGCCTCAAGTTATACAAAAGATGATTTAGTGGCATGCGGAAATGGTGATCTATTTGGTCCAAGCAATGGTCGCTTACCAGCAGACGAAATGCTTATGTTCGATTCAATTGACCAAATCGACAAAACATCAGGCAAATATTCCAAAGGAAAAATTATTGCTAATCTCAATATTGAGGAAAGTTTATGGTTTTTTAAAGTGCATTTTAAATCTGATCCAGTAATGCCGGGATGTCTTGGCTTAGATGCTATGTGGCAATTATTGGGATTCTATCTTTGCTGGCTTGAGTTGCCTGGCTATGGAAGAGCACTAGGTTCAGATAGAGTAAAGTTTTTTGGTCAAGTTACTCCTAGTGCAAAAATTGTTAGGTATGAAATTGATATAAAACGAGTTGTTAACAGAGGAGCAGTGGTTGGCTTTGCTGATGGAAACATGTTCGTTGATGATCGTCACGTTTATTCAGCAGACGGACTAAGAGTGGGTCTGTTTAAGGATACTAGCGAATTCTAATGAAAAATGTAGTTGTAACTGGTGTAGGCATTGTCTCTTGCATAGGCTCAGATACTCAAGAAGTTTTAAATAGTTTGAAGAAAGGACGGTCAGGCATTTCTAAAAACTCCACATATGCAGAAATGGATTTTAGAAGTCATGTTTCTGGAGCAATAAACCTTGATTTAGCTGAATTAATTGATAGAAAAACTCTTCGTTTTATGAGTGAAGCTTCAGGATTCGGATACATCGCAGCTAAAGAAGCTATTCATCACGCATCCTTAAACCTTGAAGAGATGAATGTTTCAAGAATTGGAATAGTAGCTGGATCAGGCGGAGCATCTTCAGCAGCTCAAATAGAGGCATCAGATACTGCAAGAGAGCGAGGCCCAAAAAGAATAGGACCCTATGCTGTTACAAAAACAATGGGCAGCACAGTGTCAGCTATTTTAGGCACTACGCTGAAGCTTAAAGGGGTGAATTACTCTATTTCATCTGCTTGCTCAACTAGTGCTCATTGTATTGGCCACGCAGCAGAACTTATTCAATTAGGTAAACAAGATATTATTATTGCTGGTGGTGCAGAACAAGAGCATTGGACCTCATCTTCCATGTTTGATGCTATGGGCGCTCTCTCCTCACAATATAATGATGCCCCTGAAAAAGCCTCGAGGCCATTTGATATAGACAGAGATGGATTTGTAATTGCCGGTGGCGCAGGAATGCTAATACTCGAGGAAGAAGAGCATGCCATTAAAAGAAATGCACCTATCATTGCAAGGCTAAAGGGTTATTGTGCAAACTCTGATGGCTATGACATGGTATCTCCCTCAGGCGAAGGGGCTACAAGATGCATGAGTGAAGCAATCGAAGCTTTTGGATCTGATGTAGATTATATTAATGCCCATGGCACAAGTACTCCTGTTGGAGATCTTGCAGAACTTAGTGCAATAAAATCAGTATTTGGTAAAAATGCTCCGGTAATTGGATCTACTAAATCAATGACTGGCCACTCATTAGGGGCAACTGGAGCTCAAGAGGCAATTTATTCCATCCTAATGATGCAACATGATTTTATTGCTCCATCGATTAATATAGAAACCTTGGTTGAGGAAGCAGAAGGATTAAATATTTGTCAATCAATGATGAAGCAAAAATTAAACTCTGTAATGAGTAACTCATTTGGTTTTGGTGGAACCAACGCAAGTTTAATTTTTAGTAAATAAATTAAGCCAATCGAGATCCATTTAAAGCTCCTTGATGAGGAACAGCTAAAATAATACTTCCATCCGGTTGAGTAAATCCTGTCACGAGACACTCTGACATGAATGGCCCAATCTGTTTTTTAGGAAAATTAATGACTGCTGCAACCTGAATACCTACCAAAGACTCTGGATTATAATGATCTGTGATTTGAGCAGATGATTTTTTAATACCTATCTCTTCTCCAAAATCTATAGTCATTTTTATTGCAGGCTTGATTGCCTCTTTGAATTCTTCGGCAGATAGAATAGTCCCAACACGCACATCTACTCTCTCAAATTCTTTCCAAGTTAAATCATTCATCATTATTCCTTGTAATCCCACCATGGAAAAAAGTCAGGCATATCTGAGGATATAATATTCTTAAATTTTGCTGGACGCTTTTCTAAAAAGGAATTTACTCCCTCTTTTGCATCATCTGATGCTCCCCTAGAATCAATAGCCTTACTTTCTATTACATGAGCATCATAAGGATCACTTTGACCAAATGACCGCCAAAGCATTTGTCTGGTAATAGCTATAGAGATTGGTGCAGATTTTTCTGTGAGTTCTTGAGCTATTTTTATTGCGTCGTCGATGAGGTTTTCTGGTTTATGGATGCTAGAAATTAATGAAATATCTAATGCTTCCTTAGATTCAATGATTCTCCCAGAAAATGTTAAATCTAAAGCTTTAGAAATGCCTACAATTTTTGGAAGAAACCAGCTACTGCATGCATCTGGGACAATCCCTCTGTTGTTAAATACAAATCCGAATCTGGCATCTTCAGAGGCAATTCGAATATCACCTGGGAGTTGCATGGATGCTCCAATGCCAACTGCAGGACCATTACATGCAAATATAATTGGCTTTAAAAATTTGTACATTCTTAGAGTAAGAATGCCGCCTGAATCTCTTCTAAAATCATCCTCTTTAACTGCAAAATTATCAAAAGATGGATTAAATGTATCTTTGCCACTGCTTAGGTCAGCACCAGCGCAAAAAGCTCTTCCTGCTCCCGAGATAATTACTGCTTTTAAATTATCATCTGCTTCTATAGCATCAAATGCGCTTATTAGCTCTTCCATCATAAGAAATGTAAAAGCGTTTAATTTTTCTGGTCTATTTAAGAATAGAACAGCGAGATTTTCTTGCTGTTCTATTGTAATTGTTTTGTAAGTCACCGAAATCTAGAAAGGTATATCTTCCTCTGAGATTTGAGACGCTTGAGATGGAGCTGATTGAGAGGCTGGCTGTGATTGATCGTAAGCACCTCCGTCACCGGAAGATTGCCTACCGCCAAGCATGTTCATCTCATTGCCAAGTATTTCTGTAGTGTATCTGTCATTGCCTTCTTTATCTTGCCATTTTCTAGTTTGTAATTTGCCTTCAACATAAAGCTGAGAGCCTTTATCAAGATATTGTTCAGCAATTTCTGCCAGTTTTCCAAAAAAGACAACTCTGTGCCATTCTGTTTTCTCTCTTTGTTCTCCAGAATCTTTGTCTTTCCATGATTCTGAAGTCGCAATTGAAAGTGTAGCAACTGCTGTGTTCGTTTGGGTATATCGCATTTCAGGCTTTTGTCCTAAATTACCTACCAAAATTACTTTATTTACTCCTCTAGCCATAATTACCTCTTATAATTACTTAAGTTTAACTCGAAACAAATCAGCTGGATAAAAATTCTGCAAATAAATGGAAAAAATTTCTATAAAAGGTGCCCGAACGCATAACCTTAAAAATATCTCTTTAGATATTCCTCGAGGAAAATTAATCGTGATAACTGGGTTATCAGGATCTGGAAAGTCATCTTTGGCATTTGATACTATTTATGCCGAAGGCCAAAGACGCTATGTCGAATCTCTTTCAGCATATGCACGACAATTTTTATCTATGATGGAAAAGCCAGATGTTGATCAAATTGATGGCCTCTCCCCTGCAATATCTATTGAACAAAAATCTACCTCACATAACCCGAGATCAACTGTAGGAACTGTTACAGAAATTTATGATTATCTAAGATTATTATATGCACGAATTGGGGTTCCAATTTGTCCAGATCATGACGAAGAGCTCTCGGCTAAAACAGTTAGTGAGATATGTGATGAGATATATGCACTTGGCTATGATAAAAAAATTATGGTCATGGCTCCTGTGGTCAGAGGCAAAAAAGGAGAGCATCTAGGTGTTTATGAAGATTTGAAAGCTGAAGGTTTTGTTAGGGCAAAAATTAATGACGTTGTTTATCCATTAGATGAGTTTCCAGGATTAAATAAAAATCAAAAACATGATATTTCAGCTATTGTTGATAGACTGAAATTACAAAAGGATGACGATAACAGATCTAGGTTATCTGAATCAATTGATACTGCTCTCAATCTTTCAGATGGCCTTGTTCAGATAGAAGTTCTTGATGAAGAATCAGATGTGCTGCTTTTTTCTTCAAATTTTTCTTGCTCTCAATGCGGCTACTCCGTGACTGAGTTAGAGCCAAGAATGTTTTCTTTTAACAATCCTTTTGGAGCGTGTGAAAAATGTGATGGCCTGGGAGTCATTCAGTACTTTGATCAAAATAAATTGATATCGGATAATTCTTCAACGATCAATGAAGGTGCCATTAAGGGATGGAATAGAAGAAATAGATTCTATTTTCATCAATTAAAGTGTTTGGCCAAGCATTATGACTTTGATTTAGATACTCCATGGGAATCCTACTCTGAAGAAATCCAGAATATCCTTTTGTGGGGATCTAAGGATAAGATCAACTTTTCTAAAAGTTTTAGGAGTGGCAGCAAAATAGTACGGCAACATCGTTTTGAGGGCATTATTCCCAATACTGAAAGAAGATTCAAAGAAACAGACTCAGAATTTATTAGAAATGAGTTGGCAAAGTTGCTCTCAGATAGTCACTGTGATGCTTGCGGAGGATCTAGACTTAAAAAAGAATCGAGGAATATTTTTGTTAATGAGACTCCCATTCAAAATATTACAAATCAAAAAATATCAGAGGCATTATCCTTTTTTCAAAATATTGAGCTTGAGGGTGCAAAAGCAACGATTGCTGAAAAGATTTTAAAAGAAATTAAGGAACGCCTTACGTTTCTTGAAGATGTTGGGCTGAACTATCTAACCTTGGATAGAGGAGCTGGAACTCTCTCAGGAGGAGAAGCTCAAAGGATCAGGCTAGCTAGTCAAATTGGCTCTGGTCTGGTTGGGGTGACTTATGTTCTTGATGAGCCCTCAATAGGACTTCATCAAAGAGATAATGAACGTCTCATTAAAACTCTTTATCACCTTAAAAGTCTTGGAAATACCGTAATAGTTGTTGAGCATGATGAAGAAGCAATTAGATGTGCAGATCACATTATTGATATTGGACCTGGGGCTGGCAAACATGGTGGAGAGATCTGTGCTCAAGGAAAATTAACAGATATATTGAAAAGTAAAGAATCTATGACTGCTGCCTACCTTTCTGGAGAAAGAAAAATTAATTTCCCTAAAACTGCTAAAAAGCCTGATAAATTTATTGAGATAGTTGACGCATATGAAAATAATTTACAGCATGTAACTGCAAAAATTCCTGTAGGAGTTTTTACTTGTATTACTGGCGTTTCTGGTTCGGGTAAATCCTCACTCATCAATCAGACATTGATGCCAATGAGTAGTTTTTTACTTAACAAAGCTAATCTCAATAAAGAAATTAAATGCAAACAAATTAAAGGTTTGGAACACCTAGATAAGGTAATTGGGATAGATCAATCTCCTATTGGCCGCACTCCAAGATCTAATCCAGCAACCTATACAGGTCTCTTCTCGCATATTAGAGACTTATTTTCTCAATCTGAAGAAGCAAGAACAAGGGGATATAAACCAGGTCGATTTAGCTTCAACGTTAAGGGAGGAAGATGTGAGGCATGCCAAGGCGATGGGATGATAAAAGTAGAGATGCATTTTTTAGCAGATGTTTATGTAAAGTGTGATGTCTGTGATGGAAAAAGATACAACGAGCAAACTCTTGAAGTTAAATATAAGGGCAAAAATATTGCTGAGGTTTTAAGTATGACTGTAGAAGAAGCTCTTGAATTCTTCCAAGCCATCCCAGCAATCAAAAATAAACTTCAAACACTGGCTGATGTGGGTCTGACCTATATAACCCTTGGACAGTCTGCAACTACGCTCTCTGGAGGAGAGGCACAGAGAATTAAGCTCGCAAAAGAACTTTCCAAAAGAAGTACTGGAAAAACATTGTTTATTTTAGATGAGCCAACAACAGGTCTGCACTTCTATGATATTGAGTTACTTCTGGGAGTTTTAAAAAGACTGTCTGATCAAGGGAATACCGTAGTAGTAATTGAACACAATCTAGATGTGATTAAATCAAGTGATTGGATAATAGATCTTGGCCCAGAAGGAGGGAGTGACGGAGGACTAATAATCGCTGAAGGGTCTCCAAGCAAAGTTGCTCAGTCTAAAAAGTCTTATACAGGCAAGTACCTTAAAGAGGTTTTAAAAAGCTAAGCTGCTGAAGAGCCTTCTTTGAGCTCGGGCTCAGCTATTTCTGTTGAGCCATCTAAATCCCTATCAACCCACTCAACATAAGCCATGTCAGCTTTATCTCCTGGTCTAAAACCAGCCTTGATAATTCTTAAATAACCACCCGGTCTATCTTTTGACTTAACAGCAATTTCAGTAAAGAGTTTATTTACAGCAGAATCAAGCCTAAGTTTATTGAATGCTCTTCTTCGATTTGCAACAGAGTCGTCTTTGGCCATTGTAATCAAAGGCTCAACAAAAGATCTTAGTTCTTTGGCCTTTGGAACTGTTGTTTTAATAAGCTCTCTTTCAATAAATGCAATAGCAAGATTCTTCATCAACGCTTTGCGATGAGATGAGTTCCTATTTAATTTTCTGCCTGATTTTCTATGTCTCATTTTATTAACCCATTGGCGGCCAATTCTCTAATGTTGTGCCTAGAGAAAAGCCTTTTGATGCAAGGACATCCTTGATTTCGTTTAAAGATTTTTTTCCTAAATTAGGAGTTTTTAATAAATCAAACTCTGTTCTTTGAAGAAGGTCTCCGATCAAGAAAATGCTCTCAGCTTTCAAGCAGTTTGTTGATCTAACTGTAAGTTCCAACTCTTCAATTGACCTCATTAGGAATGGATCAAAGTCGTTCTGATCTTTCTTCGCTTCTTGTTCAGCAATAGCATCTAAATCAACAAATGCAGCTAATTGCTGTTGCATAATAGTTGCGGCATGTTCTATAGCTTTCTTTGGATCCAACGTACCATCAGTTTCTAATTCTACTATCAGCTTATCTAGGTCAGTTCTTTTTTCAAATCTTGCATTTTCAACTGTATAGGCAACTCTTCGAACTGGGCTGAAAGATGCATCAACTTTTAAAGCACCAACTGCAGTTTCTTCCTCACCTCTTGAATCAGCTGGCTCATAGCCTCTTCCAGTTTTAACAGTTGCGGTGAGAGATAAACTGACTTTATCAACCAATGAAGCAACATGATGCTCTGCGTCAGGTAATTCAACGTTTCCTGGTACTTCAAAAGAGTTGGATGTGACCTCGCATGGACCAGAGACATCTAATTTTATAACAGCACTGGTACCTTCAATTAAGCTAATAGGCATATCCTTAAGGTTTAACAATATATCAATGACATCTTCTCTAACGCCTTCAATAGTTGAATACTCATGAGAAATACCGTCAATGGTTACGTCAGTTATTGCTGCGCCTGGCATAGAAGACAAAAGAATTCTTCTAAGTGCATTTCCTAGAGTATGGCCAAAGCCTCTTTCTAATGGCTCTAGTGTAATTTTAGATGTATTGTTATCTATGTCATCAACCTGAATGTCAGTTGGGACTAAAAGATCTATTACTGATGTTTCCATAATTTCCTTCCGTTTTTAAGTATTATTTTGAATAAAGCTCAACAATGAGATTTTCATTAATTTCAGCACTTAAATCTGTTCTGTCTGGTACAGATTTGAATACACCCTTGAGAGTTTTAGAATCTACTTCAAGCCACTCACATGCTTCTCTTTGACTAGCGAGATCTAGTGCACTTTTAATTCTTAATTGTGCTTTAGATTTTTCTCTTACCTCTAATTCATCACCTGGCTGAACCTGATATGATGGAATATTTACTGTAGCTCCATTGAGATGAAAGGCTTTATGAGATACCAATTGTCTGGCTTCAGCCCGTGTTGCCGCAAAACCCATACGATAAACAACGTTGTCTAATCTTTGCTCAAGGTAACTAAGAAGATTTTCTCCTGTATTACCCTTAGATTTTGATGCTTTTTTATAATAATTTCTAAACTGCTTTTCTAGAACACCATACATTCTTCTAACTTTTTGCTTTTCACGAAGCTGGACACCATAATCTGAAAGTCTGCCTCTTCTTAAACCATGAACGCCTGGAGCTGTTTCCATATTACATTTTGATTCAATTGATCTTGCACCACTTTTCAGAAAAAGATCTGTGCCTTCTCTTCTAGATAATCTTAATGATGGACCTCTATATCTTGCCATTTGTTTCCCCTATACCCTACGTTTCTTTGAAGGACGGCAGCCATTGTGAGGCAATGGTGTCACATCCGTAATACTTTTAATTTTTAGACCACAAGAATTCAAGGATCTAATTGCAGATTCTCTGCCGCCACCTGGACCTCTTACCTTGACATCTAAATTTATCATTCCAAATTCTTTTGCTGCATTTCCTGCTTTTTCTGCTGCTATCTGAGCAGCAAATGGTGTGCTTTTTCTAGAACCACGAAAACCAGAGCCGCCTGACGTAGCCCAACAAACTGCATTACCTTGTTTATCTGTAATTGTGATAATCGTATTATTAAAAGATGCATGTATATGAGCTATGCCATCTGAAATAACTTTTTTAACTTTTTTGCCAGTTGCCATCGATTAAGCCCTCATCGGTTTTTTAGGTCCCTTGCGAGTCCTTGCATTAGTTTTAGTTCTTTGTCCATGCACAGGAAGTTTTCTCCTATGCCTGATGCCTCTGTAACACCCAAGATCCATAAGTCTCTTTATATTTGTGCTGACTGATCGACGAAGATCCCCTTCAACTGTATATTCTGCAACAGCTGTTCTAATAGTTTCTATTTGCTCCTCAGAGAGGTCTGAAACCTTCTTAGAATAGTCCAGCTTAACGCTGGTACAGATATCTTGAGCAGTTTTTTTCCCTATCCCATAAATATGAGTGAGAGCAATCTCAAGATGCTTATTTTCTGGTATGTTTACGCCTGCGATTCTAGCCATATTCTATTACCCTTGCTTTTGTTTATGTTTAGGATCTGTTTTGCATATCACATACAAAACTCCTTTACGTCTAACTGTTTTACAATTCCTACAGATCTTTTTTACTGATGCTCTAACTTTCATATTTATCTATTATAGTTTTTTAAATTAGCTTTCTTTAACAAGGATGAGTACTGGCTCGACATCATATGCGATTGAACCTGAGACATAAAATCCATCAGTACAACCACAATAATCAATACCGATGTTCCTCCTAAATAGAAAGAAACTCCTGCAAAATTAATTAAAGCTAAAGGAAGTAAGCAAATTAGCGTTAAATATAAGCTACCAAATACTGTAAGTCTTGCTAAAACACTATCAACGTATGCTGCTGTTTGCTCGCCTGGTCTAATACCAGGAACAAATGCTCCTGATTTTTTTAGATTATCTGTCACCTCTTTTGTATCAAAAGTTAAAGCTAGCCAGATAAAACAAAATGAAATAATGAGGGCTGAGAACGTAAGGATATATAAAGGCTGTCCTGGATTTAATGCCAATGAAATTGTTTGCAAAAATCCAAAAGATTCTGCTTGACCAAACCATGTAGACAGTGAAGCAGGGAATAGCAAAAAAGTACTAGCAAAAATTGCGGGAATTACACCTGCCATATTAACTTTAAATGGCAAATGGCTAGCCTGCGCTTGCATGAGCTTTCTGCCTTGCTGTCTTTGCGCATAGTTAACTGTAATTCTTCTTTGCCCTCTTTCGATGAATACGACAATCGCTATAACAAGCATTGCTAAAACCCCAATACCCAAAAGTAATAAAATATTTAAATCGCCCTGACGTGCCTGCTCCAAAGCTTGACCAATAGCGCCAGGAATTCCAGTCAAAATACTTGTAGCAATTATGATAGAAATTCCATTACCAATTCCTCGCTCTGAAATTTGCTCTCCAAGCCACATTAAGAAGATTGTTCCTGCTACTACACTAAAGACCGCTGAAATAAAAAAAGAAGTTCCTGGCTCATATGCTAAGCCGCTTGCTCCTAATGTTACTGCAAGAGCTGAGGCCTGAACAAATGCAAGCACAACTGTTCCATATCTTGTGTATTGAGTGATTTGATTTCGTCCCGCTTGACCATCTTTTTTTAACTCTTGTAAATATGGGATTGAATTAGAGAATAACTGCATGATAATCGCAGCAGAGATGTATGGAACTACATTAAGAGCAAAGATGCTCATCCTCTCTAAAGCACCACCAGAAAATAAATTAAACATCTCAAGAATAGTGCCTTGGTTTTGATCAAATAAAGCAGCAAGTCTAGCAGGATCTATTCCAGGGATCGGTATATGAGTTCCAAGGCGATAAACAACAATGGCCATAAAGACAAATCTCAGCCTTCTCCATAAGTCACTCATTCCTTTATTTTGGTCAGCCATATAAATTACTCAGGAGACTCCTCTTTATTGCTAGGATTTTTTTTGTCTGTTTTCTTTGAAGTCTTAACAAACTTTTCTTTAGTTGGTTTTGCCTCAAGGGACGCAACTGTTCCGCCAGCTTTTTCTATTGACTCCTTAGCGCCTTTAGTGACTAGAATTCCAGTTACAGCCATTGGTTGAGAGATCTCACATATACCAAAAATCTTTACTTTTTTAGTTGATTGAGAAATAACCCTATTAGCTTTAAGGGTATCTAAATTAACTTCAGTCATAGAAGCTATATTTTTAAGATTAACTTCTTTAGAACTTCTATTTACTCTAGATGAAAAACCAAACTTAGGAATTCTTTGCTGCAATGGCATCTGGCCGCCCTCAAAACCTCTTGCAATTGAGCCGCCTGATCTAGATTTCTGACCTTTGTGGCCTCTACCAGCGGTTTTACCAGTTCCAGAACCAATACCTCTTCCAACACGTTTTCTATTTTTAGTTGTGCCTGTGCTAGTAAGAGTATTTAATCCCAAAGAATTGTTTATTTCTGAATTTTCCATTATTAGCTCTCTATAACTTCCAGCATATCTCTTATTTTGTTGATCATGCCTCGATTACTTGGTGTGTCCTCAACAGTCACAATCTGCTGCAACTTTCTAAAACCAAGACCTTTAACGCACTTCTTATGATTGGGCAGTCTGCCAATGCTGCTCTTTATAAGTTTGATATCTATTGTTTTGTTACTCATGATATTTCTGCTGTCTTTTTGCCTCTTCTTAAAGCCACTTCTTCTGGAGATTCCATTGAGCTCAATGCATTGATAGTTGCTCTCACAACATTAACTGGATTTGTTGATCCATAGCATTTTGCTAAAACATTTTGAACGCCAACAAGCTCTAACACAGCTCTCATTGCGCCCCCAGCAATAATTCCTGTTCCCTCTGCAGCAGGCTGCATATAAACTTTTGCAGCACCATGTTTTGCCTTAACGGGATACCATAGAGTGGAGGCATTTAAACTAACGTCAACCATATTTCTTCTAGCATTTTCCATGGCTTTTTGAATTGCAATTGGGACCTCTTTAGCCTTACCTCTTCCAAAACCTACCTTTCCCTTACCATCACCCACAACGCATAAAGCTGTAAATCCGAAAATACGTCCACCCTTTACAACTTTGGCAACTCTGTTTACCTGAACAAGTTTTTCTTCAAGTGCATCTTGCTGCTGCAAACTATTATTTTGTTGATTCATTTTTTTTAAAACTCCAATCCAGCTTCACGAGCTGATTCTGCAATGGCTTTTATGCGGCCATGATATTTATAACCTGATCGATCGAAGACCACTTTTTTGATGCCTGCTTCAATTGCCCTTTCGGCTATTTTTTGCCCAATAGCCTTAGCAGAACTAAGATTGTTTGATGGCATTTTATCTTCTTTCTCATTGGTAGAAGCTGAAGCCAATACAGTTGATCCAGTGGAATCAAAAACTTGTGCATATAAATTTTGGGATGACTTAAAAACAGATAATCTAGGTTTGTCCTGCTGAGATATCCTGATTCTAGTTTTTGCTGCGCGTCTTATTCTAGAGTCTGATTTAGAATTCATTGCTTATGCTCCTGCTGCTTTTTTAGCTTCTTTTCTTCGAATATTTTCATCAGCATATTTCACACCTTTGCCTTTATATGGTTCTGGTGGTCTGAATGCTCGAATTTCTGCCGCTACTTGACCTAAGACTTGCTTGTCATGACTTTTGAGAACAACTTCTGTTTGAGATGGTGTTTCAACTTCAACTTGCTCAGGAAGGTCATAATGGACAGGATGAGAAAAGCCTAAAGTTAATTCTAGTTTCTTGCCGCTAGCTTTAGCTCTATAACCGACACCAACTAGTAATAGTGTTTTCTGAAAACCTTCGGAAACTCCAATTACCATGTTATTTATTAAAGAGCGGGCTGTCCCAGCAAGTGCTGTTGATTCTGATGAAGATTCGTCATACGAAATTGTAATCACATCATCCGCATGAGATGCAGATACTGATTCTGGTAGTGTAAAGTCGGACTTACCCTTAGACCCTGAAACTGAAATCATTTTATCTTCGAGTTTAATTTCTACACCTGATGGAATTGAGACTGGATTTTTAGCAACTCTAGACATGATTAAAAAACCTCACAAATGACTTCGCCGCCAATATTTTGTGATCTTGCATCTTTGTCACTCATTAACCCTTTGTTAGTCGAGAGAATATACATGCCTAGTCCATTTTTTACTTCTGGAAGATCTGAAGATGAAGAGTATCTTCTTAAGCTAGGCTTTGAGATTCTTTTAATTTCTCTAATTGCAGGAGCCTCATTAATATATTTAAGAGAAATACTTAATGAATCTTTGCCATCTAATGAAATTTTTTCACAAGCAGTTAAATAGCCTTCTTTCACAAGCAAAGATACTAGCTCATGCTTGAATTTAGAAAAAGGTGCGTCTACGACCTTTTTACCACGCATGAGGCCATTTCTAATTCTTGTTAAACAATCTGATGTAGGATCTTGAAAACTCATAATATTACCAACTTGATTTAACCAATCCAGGAATGTCGCCGCGCATTGCAGCTTCACGTAATTTAATTCTGCTAAGTCCAAATTTTCTATAGACAGCATGCGGCCTGCCAGTCAAAGAGCATCTTCTGGTAACTCTTGAGGGACTTGCATTCCTAGGAAGCTTTTGTAATTTTTCAAAAGCTGCCATCTTTTCTTCGTAAGAATTTTCAGGATTTAAAAATGCCTCTTTCAATGCAGCTCTTTTTACTGCATAACGTTCTACCGTTTTTTGTCTTTTGACATCTCGAGCTATTACTGATTTTCTTGTCATTTATTTTTACCTTATTTTTTAAATGGGAAATTTAATACTTCTAGCAACGCTTTTGCATCTTCCATATTCGAAGCTGATGTATTGATGCATATATCCATTCCTCGGATCTTGTCTATGTTGTCATAGTTAATCTCAGGAAAGATAATTTGCTCCTTTATGCCCATACTGTAGTTACCTTGACCATCAAAAGATTTAGGATTTAGACCTCTAAAATCTCTTTCCCTGGGAATTGCTATATTCACTAAGCGCTCTATGAAATCATACATTCTGTCGCCTCTTAATGTGACTTTGCATCCAACTGGCCATCCCTCTCGCAATTTAAAGCTTGCAACTGATTTTTTTGCTTTTGTTATTACAGCTTTCTGACCAGCAATTAATTCTAGGTCGTTAACTGCAGACTCTAGATGCTTTTTATCAGTTAATGCTTCCCCAACACCCATGTTGATAACTACTTTAGTAAGTTTTGGCACAGCCATAACATTATCAATTCCCAATTTCTCTTTTAATTGAGGGAGCAATTCTTTATTAAAGGTTTCTTTTAAATTCATGATTTAATTTCTTTTTTGTCTGATGAGTAAACTCTTAATTTCTTCTCTCCATCTATCTGAAATGAGATTCTGTCAGCTTTCTTTTGTTTTGGATTCCAAATTGCAACATTGGATAGATTTATTGCAGCCTCTTTCTCGACTATGCCACCTGTTTCTCCAAGTTGTGGATTAGGCTTAGTATGTTTTTTCATCATATTAATGCCTGTAATTACTGCTTTATTATTAAATTTAGAAATTTTTTGGACAGTTCCTTTTTTTCCAATATCCTTTCCAGCAATAACAATAACCTCATCACCGGTTCTCAATTTCGTTACTGTTTCATTATTTTTTTTCATTACAAAACTTCCGGCGCTAGTGATAAAATTTTCATGTGCTTGCCATCTCTAAGCTCTCTAGTGACTGGCCCAAAAACCCTTGTACCAATTGGGGCTTTGTTACCACCGATTAAAACGGCTGCATTTTCATCAAATTTAATTAATGACCCATCTCTTCTTCGAACGCCCTTTTTAGTTCTAACCACCAAAGCATCAACAACCTGACCTTTTTTTACCTTACCAGTTGGAATAGCTTCTCTTATTGCTACCTTAATAACATCACCAATATTGGCATATCGTCTCTTTGAACCACCAAGGACTTTGATGCACATTACACTTCTAGCTCCACTGTTGTCAGCTATAGTTAATATAGATTGCATTTGAATCATGATTGACTCTCCTGAATCTCGACTTCAGATGTAACAGAGTCATTTGCAGAAAGCAGTTTCCAAGTTTTAGACTTAGAATACGGTTTGCACTCTTGCACTGTGACCACGTCACCAATCTTAGCCATATTATCTTCATCATGAGCATGCACTTTTGTAGAACGCTTCATAATTTTACTGTATGTAGGATGCTTAACTTTGCGATCAACTTTTACAGTTATCGTTTTATCAGCTTTATCGCTAATAACTACACCAGTCAGCTGCCTTGGATTAGTACTCATGCGGATGCTTCCTCAGATTTTTTTTCATTAATAATAGTTTTTATTTGAGCAATCTTTTTTCTATCAACAGTCAATAAATGGGATTCAGTAAGCTGGCCAGTTTTATGCTTCATCCTATTTTTAAATTGATTTTCTCTAATTTCTAAAACTAAACTTTCTAAAGCTTTAACGTCTTTCTTGCGAAGGTCTTGAAGATCACTTGTTAACTTTGCCATTTTTATAATGCCTTTTTGATAAATGTGGTTCTGACTGGTAGCTTAGCTGCTGCTAATTTGAAAGCTTCTCTAGCAACTTCTTCTGATACCCCAGCCATTTCATATAAAACTGTTCCTGGCTGAACAAGGCTTACCCAATATTCAACATTACCTTTTCCTTTACCCATTCTTACTTCTAATGGCTTTTTGGTGATGGGTTTGTCAGGAAATATACGAATCCAAATGTTACCACCACGTTTAATAGATCTTGTCATCGCTCTTCTAGCAGATTCAATCTGGCGAGCTGTAATCCTGCCTCTGGTTGTTGCCTTTAAAGCGTACTCACCAAATGCAATTGTATTGCCTGATTGAGCAAGGCCCCTGTTTCGGCCTTTATGCATCTTTCTAAATTTTGTTTGTTTTGGCTGTAACATGATTAACTTCCTTGATCCTCATCTTTAAAAGGGTCGCCTAATACTTCACCGGTATATACATGGACCTTTACGCCAATTAATCCATATGTGGTTGCAGCTTCTGCTACCCCATAGTCTATGTTTGCTCTTAAAGTATGAAGAGGTACTTGGCCTTCTCTGTACCATTCAGCCCTTGCAATCTCTGCTCCACCCAATCTGCCAGAAACCTCAGTTCTAATACCTTTAGCGCCTTGTCTCATGGCACTTTGAACAGCTCGCTTCATGGCCCTTCTAAACTGAACTCTTCGTTCTAACTGTTGGGCAATTCCTTCGGCAAGAATTGTTGCATCAAGATCTGGCTTGCGAACTTCTTTAATATTGACTTGAACTGGCAAAGAAACAATTTTTTGAACTGAGGCTTTCAAGGATTCAATCTCTTCACCCTTTTTTCCAATAATAATGCCAGGTCTAGATGTATGAATATTTACAACAAAATTTTGAGCAGATCTTTCTAGCTCCACTTTGCTAATAGAAGAGAATCTCAATCTATCTTTGATATGATTTCGAACTTTAAGATCTTCAATCAAATTCTCTCTATAAGATTTTCCTTTTGCATACCACAAAGCATTATGCTTCTTGATAACACCAAGTCGAAAGCCTGTTGGATGAACTTTTTGACCCATTACTTCTCCTGATCCGATAATATGATTTCGATATGGCAGGTAGGCTTAATGATCCTGTCAGCCCTGCCTCTCGCACGAGGTTTCATTCTTTTTAATCTCATTCCTTGGTTTACAATGACTGACTTAACAACCAACAAATCAATGTCTGCCTTGTCATTATTTTCAGCATTTGCAATTGCAGACTCTAAGAGTTTTTTAATTACAGCTGATGCTTTTTGCTTATGAAAAGTAAGAAAATCCATTGCGGCATGCACTGATTTACCTCTTACTACATCAGCGACTAGTCCCGCTTTTTGAGCAGATAATCTAGTTCCTTTTAAATATGCTCTTGTTTCCATTATTTTGTTTTCCTATCACCTGAATGCATTCTAAAAGTTCTTGTGATGGCGAATTCACCTAGCTTGTGTCCAACCATGTCTTCATTAATGTATACAGGGACATGCTGTCTTCCGTTATGAACAGATATAGTCAGACCAACCATTGCAGGACTGATCATGGATCTTCTAGACCATGTTTTGATTGGCCTTTTACTATTTTCACTAATTGCTTTATCCACAGCTTTTTGCAGTGATAAATCAATAAATGGTCCTTTTTTAAGTGATCTAGGCATTATTTATTTCCTTTTAGCTCTTCTTCTAACAATCAGATCATCTGTCCGTTGATTTTTTCTTGTTTTATAGCCTTTGGTTGGTATACCCCAGGGCGTTGATGGATGTCTTCCCCCAGAAGTTCTACCTTCACCGCCTCCATGAGGGTGATCAACTGGATTCATGGCTACACCTCTTACTGTAGGCCTTACACCTCTCCATCTTTTAGCTCCCGCCTTACCCAATGACCGTAAGTTATTTTCTTGATTTGAAACAGTACCCAAAGTTGCTTTACATGCTGACAAGATTTTTCTCATTTCACCAGATTGCAATCTTAAAGTAGCGTAAATACCCTCTTTAGCAACTAATCTGGCTGATGTTCCAGCGCTTCTAGCGATCTGCGCTCCTTTGCCAGGCTTCATTTCTACGCAGTGAATTGTTGTTCCAAGGGGAATATTTGCTAATTTCATGCAGTTACCTGCCTTCATTTCAGTTTGGTCTGCTGAGAGAACTGGATCTCCAACCTTAATTTTGCTTGGAGCAATAATGTATCTTCTTTCACCATCGGCGTACTTAAGCAAAGCTAAATGCGCAGACCTGTTTGGATCGTACTCAATTCTCTCCACAACAGCAGGGACGTCTAATTTATCTCTTTTAAAATCTATGACTCGGTAATGCTGCTTATGACCACCGCCTTGATGTCTAACAGTTATTCTACCGTTATTATTTCGTCCACCATTTTTTGATTTTTTCTCTAGCAGAGCTTTATGAGGCCGACCTTTATAAAGATCGGATTTGATCGAAATAACGCCTCTTCTGCCTGGGCTAGTTGGTTTTGCTTTTATAACTGCCATATTAACTAATGCCCTCAAATTGGATCTCAGAGCCTTCTTTCAATGAAACAAAGGCTTTCTTATAGTCAGATCTTTTATAAATTCCAAATCTGTTTCTTTTTGTTTTTCCTTTTTGGGTTGATGTGGTAACACTATCAACTTTTACATCAAACAAGTCCTCAACAGCTTTTTTGATCTCTGATTTTGATGCCGATAAATCTACCTTGAATACAACCTGATTCAAGCTTCCAACAGATGTAGCTTTCTCAGTGATATATGGAGAATGAATTAATGTGAGCAATTTTTCTTTGTTCATTAGACCCATGCCTCAATTAGCTTAAATGCAGCAGGTGTGACTGCTACTTTTTCAGATCTTAATAAAATCACTGGATTGATTTCTTTCACGGTCACAACATCAACATGAGGAATATTTCGAGCTGAAAGATATAAATTTGTGTCCATTTCATCAAGGATAATAAGTACATTATTAAGATCAAACTGCTGAAGAAAACTATTCATTTCTTTTGTTTTAGGTGCTTCAAATTTTGGCTGCTCAATAGCTACCAAACGATTTTGCCTATGCAGTTCTGAAAATATAGAACTGATTGCAGCTCTATACATTTTTTTGTTAATTTTTTTAGAGTAATCTCTTGGCGTAGCTGCAAAAGCTACTCCACCGCCCCTCCATATAGGACTCCTAATTGTTCCAGCTCTAGCTCTACCAGTTCCTTTTTGTCGGTATGGTTTTTTGCCGCCGCCCCTAACTTCTGATCTTGTCTTTTGTTTATGTGAACCTTGTCTAGATCCAGCAAGATAGGTGACAACAGCTTGATGAACAAGTGTTTCGTTAAACTCTTTTCCAAAAGTTGTTTCAGAAATCTGAACATCAGTTTTTTTATTATCGGTATTTAATACATCTAATTTCATCTTTGTTTCACCGCAGGGGTAATTTTTAGTGTTGAGCCATTAAAGCCTGGAACCGCACCCTTAACATAAAGAAGATTATTTTGTACATCTGTACCCATTAATTCCAAACTTTGAATAGTTTTTGTTTCATGACCCATATGACCAGACATTTTCTTTCCTTTCCAAACTCTTCCAGGTGTCTGGCACTGACCAATTGAACCATGAGCTCTATGTGCCAAGGAATTACCATGAGTAGCATCTTGCATTGCAAAGTTATGTCTTTTAATTACACCGGCATACCCCTTACCTTTTGAGGTACCAGTCACATCAACCATTTTTCCAACTTCAAAAATATCAGCAGTTAAATGATGACCAATCTTAATCTCATCAGTTTCTTCAGTTCTGAATTCAAATAATTCTCCATTAGAAATATTTTGTTTTTTGAAGAATTCTGTGGATGATTTTGTTAAATTCTTAGATGTATTCTTAGACACCACAATTGCACTGTATCCGTGCTTTTCATGGGTCTTAATATCAGCAACAAAATTTGCTGCAACTGAAATAACTGTTACAGGAACAGAGGTGCCATCTTCTTGAAAAAGTCTCGACATGCCTGATTTTTTTCCAACTAAGCCAATGCTCAATTTACTCTCCTTTTATACGGGGCTTATAACCCTCTATGGCCGCTAAGCGTTAAAAAAGTAACAAATTAGCCTAAGCTAATTTGCACATCAACCCCAGATGAAAGGTCGAGCTTCATTAAAGCATCAACAGTTTTATCTGTAGGTTCTACTATATCCATAAGTCTTTTGTAAGTTCTTATCTCATACTGATCTCTTGCATCTTTATCTTTATGCGGAGATGTTAGGATTGTGGTTCTTTCTTTCTTTACTGGCAAAGGAATTGGTCCTTTCACAATCGCGCCGGTTTTTTTTGCAGTTTCAACAATTAATTTAGTTGAAGCATCAATCAAACGATAGTCAAAAGCTTTTAAGCGAATTCTTATTGATTGATTGTCCAATTTATTTAATTCCTATATTTCTGCTTTATGCAAAATGTTGCGTATTCTATGTCTCTAAAGCCCTTAATGTCAACAAATTTAGGGTATTTATCAGTGTATTGTTTTAAGAAGTTTTTAACTGCTCAGCAATGTTATTTGGAACTTCAGCATATTTAAGAAATTCCATAGAAAAACTTGCTCTACCTTGAGTTGCAGACCTTAAATCTGTTGCATATCCAAACATCTCCGATAAAGGCACTTCTGACCTGACAGTTTTTCCAGTTGGGATTTCATCCATTCCCAAAATTATTCCCCTTCTTCTATTCAAATCACCGACAACATCACCCATGTGCTCTTCTGGAGTCACAACTTCTACTGCCATCATTGGCTCCAAGAGGACTGGGCGTGCTTTAAGGCATCCTTCTTTTAATGCCATAGATCCAGCGATTTTAAAAGCCATTTCGCTCGAATCAACATCATGGAATGACCCATCATATAAAGTTGCCCGCAGCGCAAGCAGAGGATAGCCAGCAATCACACCATTTTTCATTTGCTCTTGAATACCCTTATCAACAGCTGGTATGTATTCTTTAGGAACTACACCTCCAACAATCTTATCTACAAACTCGTATTCATCATCTAACCCAAGTGGTTCTAATTTCAGCCAAACATGGCCATATTGCCCTTTACCACCACTTTGCCTAACAAATTTTCCTTCTATATCAACTGATTCTCTGATTGTTTCACGATAAGAAACCTGTGGTTTACCAATATTTGCCTCTACATCAAACTCTCTTCTCATTCTGTCAACCAGAACATCTAAATGAAGTTCACCCATTCCTGAGATGATTGTTTGAGCAGACTCCTCATCGGTATGAACTCTAAATGATGGATCTTCTTGAGCAAGCTTGCCAAGAGCAACGCCCATCTTCTCTTGATCTGATTTTGTTTTTGGCTCTACGGCTACTGAAATTACTGGCTCAGGAAAATCCATTCTTTCAAGCACAACCTGATCGCCTAAGTCACAAAGAGTATCTCCAGTAGTAACATCTTTAAGTCCAATACATGCAGCGATATCACCAGCACGTATCTCTTTAATTTCATTACGATCATTTGAATGCATTTGCACCATTCGGCCAACTCTTTCTTTCTTTGTTTTGGTTGAGTTCATTACACCGTCACCAACAGAAAGCACTCCAGAATAAACTCTAATAAATGTTAAGGTCCCGACAAAGGGATCAGTAGCAATTTTGAAAGCCAGTGCTGAAAATGGCTCTTCGTCTGATGATGATCTGCTGATTTCAACTTCTTCATCATCAGGCAATGATCCTTTAATGGCCTTAACTTCATTTGGAGCAGGCAAATATTCAATCGCAGCATCTAAGACAGCTTGCACGCCTTTATTTTTAAATGCTGAACCACAAAAAGCAGGAACTATTTCATTTGCAAGAGTTCTAACTCTAATCCCTTCTTTAATCTGCTCTGGACTTAATTCACCATTCTCTAAATATGCATTCATTAATTCTTCATTTGCTTCTGCTGCACTTTCAACCATGGACTCTCTTAGAGATTCACATGTATCTAAAATATCTGCTGGAATTTCTTGCTCTTCAAAAGTGAGCCCTTGGTCATCTTCATTCCAAAAGATAGCTTTCATCTTAACTAAATCAACTACACCTTTAAAATTCTCCTCTGCTCCAATGTTGTATTGCATAGGAACAACATTTGCTTTTAATCTATCCTTGATTTGATCAGTTACTCGTGAGAAATCTGCACCAGCTCTATCCATTTTGTTTACAAAAACAATTCTAGGAACCTCATATCTATCTGCTTGTCGCCAAACAGTTTCTGATTGAGGCTCAACACCAGAAGTTCCACAAAATACAACTACTGCTCCATCTAAAACTCTTAAAGATCTTTCAACTTCAATAGTAAAATCTACGTGGCCGGGTGTATCGATGATATTAATTCTATGTTGAGGAAATTGTTGCTCCATGCCTGACCAAAAGCAGGTAGTTGCTGCTGAGGTAATAGTAATACCTCTTTCTTGCTCTTGCTCCATCCAATCCATGGTTGCTGCGCCATCATGAACTTCACCAATTTTATGAGATAGCCCTGTATAAAAAAGGACTCTCTCCGTAGTAGTAGTTTTGCCCGCATCAACATGAGCACAAATACCAATATTTCTGTACTTACTAAGTTCAGTCTGTCTAGCCATATTAAAACCTATGAAATGTTACTAATTAAAAACGGAAATGTGAAAAAGCTTTATTGGCCTCAGCCATACGATGAACATCTTCTTTTTTCTTCACTGCAGATCCCTTTCCTTCTGCAGCATCCGCCAGTTCGCCAGCCAATCGATGATCCATAGACTTTTCGCTTCTTTTTCTTGCAGCTTCAACCAACCAACGCATTGCAAGCGCCTGTCTTCTAGATGGTCTAACTTCTATTGGAACTTGATATGTTGCACCGCCAACTCTTCTTGATTTAACTTCAACCATTGGACCAATAGTATCTAAAGCTTTCTTAAATAACTCTACTGGGTCAGTTTTTGCTGTCTCATCAATTTTATTAAAAGCACCATATACTATTTTTTCTGCAACAGATTTTTTTCCATCTTTCATGATGTGATTCATGAACTTTGCAACAATAATATCTTTGTACTTTGGATCAGGTAGAATTTTTCTTTTTTCAGGACTTCTTCTTCTTGGCATACTTATTTACCTTTCTTGGCTCCATACTTAGATCGACGTTGTTTTCTATTCGCTACGCCAGAGGTATCTAATGAGCCTCTGACAGTATGATATCTAACCCCAGGAAGATCTTTGACTCTTCCGCCACGAATTAAAACAACAGAGTGCTCTTGCAAGTTATGGCCTTCGCCACCAATGTATGAAGTTACTTCATATCCGCTTGTTAGCCTAACTCTGCATACTTTTCTTAAAGCTGAATTTGGTTTCTTTGGAGTAGTGGTATACACACGGGTACACACACCTCTTCGTTGTGGAGATTTCTCCAATGCAGGGACGTCAGTTTTCCTCACTTTAGGTTTGCGAGGTTTTCTGATTAATTGATTTACTGTAGCCATAATTTAATAGTTGGACGCGATTTTATAGACATGATTCACTACGGTCAACATTATTCCTCAGTTTCTTGTAATTCTTGTCGTAATGCTGCTTCAATGTCGTCCTCAGATAGCATTGATTCAGAAGAATCACTTGCTTTCTTAGCAGCCATTTGATCGTGGAACTCCATTCCGGTACCAGCTGGTATTAATCTTCCTACAACAACATTTTCTTTCAAGCCTCTTAAGTAATCCACTTTACCTGTTACAGACGCTTCTGTTAAAACACGTGTAGTTTCTTGGAAAGAAGCAGCTGAAATAAATGAATTAGTTGTAAGGGAAGCTTTAGTGATTCCAAGAAGAACTCTTTCAAAACGTGCAGGTTCTTTGTTTGCTGCAACAGCTTTAGCATTTTCTTCTACCAATTCAGCATATTCAACTTGATCGCCTTGAATAAACTTAGTATCTTCGCCATCAACAATTAATGCCTTTCTAAGCATTTGACGCAAAATAGTTTCAATGTGCTTATCATTAATTAGTACGCCTTGAAGCCTGTAAACATCTTGAATTTCATTAACTATAAAGTTGGTTAGCTGAGGGATTCCTCTTAAGCGCAATATATCATGTGGGCTTAATGGGCCGTCGGATATAATGTCACCTTTTTCGATTCTCTCACCCTCAAACACTGTTAGTATTCTGTGTTTAGGAATAAGCATCTCAACATTTTGAGTTTTCTTAGTCGCTCCATCGGGAGTTATAACCAGTCTAACCTTGCCCTTGGTTTCTTTTCCAAAAGCAATAATTCCACTTTCTTCAGCAAGCACCGCCGCATCTTTAGGCTTTCTTGCTTCAAAAAGATCGGCAACCCTTGGAAGACCACCTGTAATATCTTTAGTTTTTGATCCTTCTAAAGGTATCCTTGCCAAAACTTCACCTGCGTGCAATTTTTTACCATCTTTCAAATTAACTAATGCCTTAGCAGGTAAAGAGTAATTTGCTGGTGTTTTATGCTCGCCTAATGGAACAGGCTTACCTTTTGCATCAACAAGGGCGATAGATGGAACCTTCTCTTTTCCTGCAGAAGGTCTTTCCGCTACATCAATAACCTCAATACTACTTAGTCCAGTAAGTTCATCAGTTTTTGAGCGGACAGTTACACCATCATCTATGTCTGTAAATTGAACAATTCCTTCAACCTCACTAATAATTGGGCGCGTATATGGATCCCAGCCTGCAATTTTCAGTCCTGGCTCAACATTTGTTTGATCATTTACAAATAAAGTAGCTCCATAAATTAATTTATGTTGCTCAATTAATTTTCCTTTTTCATCAGTCAAAGTAACTTGGCTATTTCTAGAGACAACAACCTCTTGCTTATCTTTGTTAGTTACTGTTTTCATGTCTGAAGAAAAGTTAATCATTCCAGCATTATTAACAACAATTGCATTATCTTCTGATGAGCTAGACGCAGCTCCACCAATGTGGAAAGTACGCATTGTTAATTGGGTTCCTGGCTCACCAATTGATTGAGCAGCAACAACTCCAACAGCTTCTCCCCTATGAACTAGGTGACCTCTGGCTAAATCTCTACCATAGCACTTAGAGCAAACACCATAACTGGCTTCGCAAGTCATTGGCGATCTAACTTTTAGTGATGAAATATTCAATTCATCGATTTTCTTCACTGAATCCTCATCAATTAGATGGCCAATTGGATAAACCTCTTCTCCATCTGCATTAAAGATTGGTTCAGCAATTACTCTGCCAAGAATCCTTTCTGTAAGTGGTTGAATAATATCTCCACCTTCAACAATTGATGAAACAACAATTGATTGATCAGTCCCACAATCATCTTCAACAACAACAGAATCCATAGCAACATCACATAGCCTTCTAGTAAGATATCCTGAGTTAGCTGTTTTAAGGGCTGTATCAGCCAAACCTTTTCGAGCTCCATGAGTCGAGATAAAGTACTGAAGGACAGATAATCCCTCTCTAAAGTTTGCAGTAATTGGAGTTTCAATAATAGAACCATCTGGCTTAGACATTAAGCCACGCATTCCAGATAGCTGCCTTATCTGAGCAGGAGATCCTCTAGCGCCTGAGTCCGCATAAATAAATACAGAATTAAATGATGCCTGATCAACCTCTTTACCTTCGGTATCTTCAACTTGATCTGTGCTAATTTTTGTCATCATTGCTTTTGCAACTTTTTCATTTGCACGAGACCAAATATCAATTACTTTGTTATATCTTTCTCCTTGGGTAACAAGGCCAGACTCATATTGTGATTCAATCGACTTAACTTCTTTTTCCGCAGCGTCAATAATAGCTGGCTTCTCTTCTGGAATAACGAAATCATCTACACCAATTGAGGACCCAGAACGTGTTGAATGTTCAAACCCAAGATACATGAGCTGATCTGCAAAGATCACAGTATCCTTTAGACCGGCCTTTCTATATGAAATATCTATTAAATTAGAAACAGATTTTTTATCTAAAGTTTTGTTTACATTATCAAAGCCAACCTCAATAGGCGTAATTCTCCAAACCAGCACTCTACCTACCGTTGTATCTTCGAGGAAAGTTCCTTTATCAGCATTGGTAATCCTAACTTTAATATTTGCGTGAATATCTAAGGTCTCGGACTCATATGCTCTTAATACTTCATCAGGGTTACTGAATACTCTTCCATCCCCTTTAACATTTACTTTATCTCGAGTCATGTAATAAAGACCTAGAACTATATCCTGAGTAGGATTGATAATTGGCTCACCATTTGCAGGAGATAAAATATTATTTGTAGACATCATGAGAGCTCTAGCTTCTAGTTGCGCTTCAATGGAAAGAGGAACATGAACAGCCATCTGATCCCCGTCAAAGTCTGCGTTGAAAGCAACACAAACCAAAGGATGCAACTGAATAGCCTTACCTTCAACTAAAAGAGGTTCAAAAGCTTGGATTCCTAATCTATGGAGAGTTGGCGCTCTGTTTAAAAGGATTGGATGTTCTCTAATTACATCTTCTAAAATTTCCCAAACTTCAGGAGTTTCCCTTTCTACTAATTTTTTAGCAGCTTTGATTGTAGTAGCGAGTTCTTTCTGCTCAAGCTTTCCATATACATATGGTTTGAATAATTCAAGCGCCATTTTTTTTGGCAGTCCGCACTGATGTAATTTCAAATTTGGACCTGCAACAATCACAGATCTACCTGAATAATCGACACGCTTACCTAATAAATTTTGTCTGAATCTGCCTCCTTTACCTTTAATCATGTCAGCTAAAGATTTCAGTGGTCGTTTATTAGTTCCAGTAATTACTCGTCCTCTTCTTCCATTATCAAGAAGCGCGTCAACACTCTCTTGAAGCATTCTTTTTTCATTTCTAACAATAATATCTGGAGCACTCAACTCTAATAAACGCTTTAATCTGTTGTTCCTATTAATAACTCTTCTGTAAAGATCATTAAGATCTGAAGTGGCAAAGCGACCTCCCTCTAAAGGAACCAAAGGTCTTAGATCAGGAGGTAAAACGGGCAAGACATTCATGATCATCCATTCTGGCTTATTTCCAGACTCATTAAATGCTTCGAGAAGCTTTAATCTTTTAGATAATTTTTTAAGTTTAGTTTCTGAATTAGTTTGTGGAACTTCCTCGCGGATGATTCTAATCTCTTCTTCTAAATCAATCTCTTGCAATAGCATTTGAACAGCTTCTGCGCCCATGGAAGCTGTAAATTCGTCTCCATACTCATCGAAGGCTTCAACAAATTCTTCTTCCGTTAAGATTTGACATTTTTCCAATTCCGTTAAACCAGGATCAGTAACAATATAACTTTCAAAATATAAAACTCTTTCAATTTCTCTAAGCGTAATATCAAGCAGCAATCCAATTCTTGAAGGAAGTGATTTTAAAAACCAAATATGTGCAACAGGTGCAGCAAGTTCAATATGCCCCATTCTCTCTCTTCTGACTTTTGCTAAAGTCACTTCTACTCCACACTTCTCACACACAACGCCACGATGCTTCATACGCTTGTATTTTCCACATACACACTCGTAATCTTTTACTGGACCAAAAATTTTGGCACAGAAAAGACCATCTCTTTCTGGTTTAAAAGTACGATAGTTAATAGTTTCGGGTTTTTTAACTTCGCCAAATGACCAGGATCTGACCATCTGAGGAGAAGCGAGCCCAGCAGTAATTGAAGAAAAATCTTCTTGCTTAGCCTTTAACGAATTTAGTAAATCTTTCAATTATTTCTCCTAATTTTCAGAATCAAGTTCTAGGTTAATTCCAAGTGATCGAATTTCTTTTGTGAGTACATTGAATGACTCAGGGATATTTGCATCCATTTCATAGTTTCCATCAACAATATTCTTATACATTTTAGTTCTACCAGGAACATCATCAGATTTAACTGTAAGCATTTCTTGAAGAGTATAAGAGGCACCATATGCTTCGAGGGCCCATACTTCCATTTCACCAAATCTTTGACCGCCAAACTGAGCTTTACCGCCAAGAGGTTGCTGAGTAACAAGACTATATGAGCCAGTAGAACGAGCATGCATTTTGTCATCAACCAAATGATTTAGTTTGATCATATACATGTATCCAACGGTTACTGGTCGCTCAAACTGTCTTCCAGTTCTTCCATCAAAGAGAGTCAATTGGCCTGACTCAGGAAGATCAGCAAGCTTTAACAATTCTTTGATCTCGGATTCTTTGGCGCCATCAAATACAGGAGTTGCAATTGGCAAGCCTTCTGTGAGATTGCTAGCCAAAGACTGAATCTCAGAATTATTAAAGGAGTTGAGGTCTTCTTTAATGGTTGCATTCTTGTTATAAAGAACATCTAAGTATTTCTTAAGCTCGTCAGCTTTTGCTTTAGCTTTAATCATTTTATTAATTTTCTCGCCTATTCCTTTTGCAGCTGATCCCATATGAGTCTCAAGAATCTGTCCAACATTCATTCGAGATGGAACACCAAGAGGATTCAAGACAATATCAACAGGATTTCCATCATTGTCATATGGCATATCCTCAATTGGCATAATCTCTGATATAACACCTTTGTTACCATGTCTACCAGCCATCTTGTCTCCAGGCTGAATTCTTCTCTTTACAGCAAGATAAACTTTGACAATTTTAATAACACCAGGCGCAAGATCATGGCCTCTAGTAATCTTTTGCTTGTTCTCATCAAAGCTTTCTTGAATATCTTTGAGATATTGTTTTAAAGCTTTTTCAGCATCTTCAATTTTAGTATTTGCAGAGTCATCAGAGGTTCTGACTGACAATAAATCATCCAAGCTCAATTCTGATAAATCATCAGCTGAAGGAGTAGAGCCCTTCTTGAGTCCTGGACCTTTTGAAATCTTAGATCCTTTGATGATATCTACGAGACGAATTCTTGTTGCATCATTGATGATTTTAATTTGATCATCGGCATCTTTTTTCGCAACAGATAAATGATCAGCTTCAATTGATTGAGTTCTCTCATCTTTCTCCATACCATCTCTGGTAAAGACTTCAACACCAATTACGGTACCATTAATACTTGATGGAACTCTCAATGATGTATCTTTCACATCAGAAGCTTTTTCTCCAAAAATTGCACGTAATAGTTTTTCTTCAGGCGATAATTGAGTTTCGCCTTTGGGAGTAATCTTACCAACCAAAATATCACCAGCTTTCACCTCGGCGCCGACATAAACCATGCCGCATTCATCAAGCTTTCCAAGTGATCCTTCGCCAACATTAGGAATATCTGCTGTAATCTCCTCTGAACCAAGTTTTGTGTCTCTTGAAATACAAGTTAGTTCTTGGATGTGAATAGAAGTAAATCTGTCTTCTCTTGAAACCTTCTCAGACATCAAAATAGAATCTTCAAAGTTGTATCCATTCCAAGGCATAAAAGCAATTCGAATGTTTTGACCTAATGCTAGCTCACCATTATCTACTGATGGCCCATCAGCTAGAATGTCTCCAAATTTAACTTTATCCCCAACTGAAACTAGAGGTCTCTGATTAATGCATGTATTTTGATTAGATCTTGTGTACTTTGTAAGATTGTATATATCAACAGCATTATTTGAGTTCTTGGAATCAGTCACACGAACAACAATTCTTGCAGCATCGACATTTTCAACAACACCATTATTTTTGGCTACTACACAGACACCAGAATCACCGGCAACGATTGTTTCAAAACCAGTTCCAACAAGTGGTTTCTCAGGCTTTAAGACTGGAACAGCTTGACGCATCATGTTTGAACCCATCAAGGCTCTATTAGCATCATCATGTTCAAGAAAAGGAATTAAAGAGGCTGCAACAGAAACAACCTGCTGAGGAGCCACATCCATTAAATCGATTCTTTCAGGGCTCATCAATGCAGAATCACCGTTATGTCGGACTGGCACAAGGTCGTCTGCAAACTTTCCTGATTTATCTAGTACCGCATTTGCTTGAGCAATAATATGCTCTCCTTCATCAATTGCAGAAAGATAGATAATGTCATTGGTAACCTTGCCTTTGATAACTTTTCTGTAGGGGCTTTCAATAAATCCGAAAGCATTGGTTCTTGAATAACATGCAAATGAATTGATAAGCCCAATATTTGGTCCTTCTGGTGTTTCAATTGGACATAATCTTCCATAATGGGTTGGATGAACGTCTCTTACCTCAAAACCTGCACGCTCTCTTGTTAAACCACCCGGTCCGAGAGCAGAAACTCTTCGCTTATGAGTAATTTCAGACAAAGGATTATTCTGATCCATAAACTGAGATAACTGACTAGAGCCAAAAAATTCTTTAATAGCAGCAGTGACTGGTTTTGCATTAATAAGATCTTGTGGGCCAAGCTCATCAGCCTCAGCCATACTCAATCTTTCTCTCACAGCTCTTTCTACTCTAATTAAACCAACTCTAAATTGATTAGCAGTCATTTCTCCAACAGATCTAACGCGTCTGTTACCTAGGTGATCAATATCATCAACGGTGTCATGCCCATCTCTGATGGCCACGATTCCTTTCATAACTCCCAAGATGTCATCAAGATCCAGAATGCCAGGTGTTTCTTTTGCTGTGTCTATTTTTAATCTACGATTAAATTTCATTCTTCCAACTTCAGAAAGATCATAGCGCTCATGATTAAAAAATAGATTTTGGAATAGTTGCTCTGCTGAATCCTTGGTTGGTGGCTCGCCAGGTCTCATCATTCTGTATATTTCGACTAAAGCTTCTAGCCTATTTGATGTAGGATCAGCCCTAAGAGTTGTAGATATATATGGGCCTTTATCAAGCTCATTAATATATAAAGTATGAAGTTCGGTTATATTTGCTTCCCTTATAGCTTCAATTATTGATTGATCTATTTCTGTGTTTGATGGGACTAAAACTTCTCCAGTCTCTTGATTAAATATATCTTTAGCAAGAACTTTCCCTATTAAAAAATCATCCTCAACTTTAAGTGCACTCATTTTGGCTTGCTCAAGCTCACGAACGTGCCTTGCAGTAATTCTCTTGTTGGCTTCAACCACAACTTTTGATTTAATTTTTAGATCAACTGGTAATGTTTGACCTCTCAATCTAGATGGAATTAATTCAATACTTATTCCAGCTTTTTCTATTTGAACAGTATCAACTTCATAGAAATTTTGAAGGATTTCTTCAGTGCCCATATCCATGGCTTTTAAGATTATAGTAGCTGGTATCTTTCTTCTTCTGTCGATTCGACAAAATAGATTATCTTTTGGATCAAATTCAAAATCTAGCCATGAGCCTCTATATGGAATGATGCGAGCAGAATAAAGAACTTTACCTGATGAATGAGTTTTACCTTTATCATGATCAAAAAAGACACCTGGAGATCTATGAAGCTGATTAACTACAACTCTTTCTGTTCCATTAATTACAAAAGAGCCATTTTCAGTCATCAATGGGACTTCACCCATGAAGACCTCTCCCTCTTTAACATCTTTAACTTCTTGGAAATTCGTGTCTCGATCATAAATCACTAAACGAACCACAATTCGAAGAGGAGCTGAGTAACTAAGGCCTTGTATTAAACATTCTTGAACTGTGTAACCAGGTTTTCCTAATTCGTATGAAACATATTCAAGGGCAGCATTACCAGACACACTAGTGATAGGAAAAAGAGTTTGGAAAACTTCTTCAAGACCCTTATTTTCTCTTGCACCTACTTCAACATGTTGTTGAAGAAATTGTGTGTAAGATTCAAGTTGAGTCTCAATCAACTTAGGAAGCTTCATAACTTTTGGAAGCCTTCCAAAGTTTTTTCTAATTCTTCTTTTTTCTGTATAGCTATATGACATATGTCGCCCTTTAAAAATGTTTTATTGAAAGATTATTTAAGCTCTGCTGTTGCTCCTGCCTCAGTCAGTTGCTTAAGCATTTCTTCAGCATCAGCTTTCTTAACAGCTTCTTTCAAAGTGTTAGGAGCGCCATCTACCAAATCTTTAGCTTCTTTCAATCCAAGTCCAGTAATAGCACGCACAGCTTTAATTACTTGAACTTTTTGATCACCAGCTGCAGTCAAAACTACATCAAAGTCATCTTTCTCTTCAGCAGCCTCACCAGCGTCACCGCCAGCAGCAGCAGGAGCAGCGGCTACAGCAGCAGCTGCAGTAACACCAAATTTCTCCTCTATAGCTGAAATAAGTTCAACCAAGTCCATCACGGACATTTCTTCTATCGCGCTTAGAATATCGTCTTTAGATATTGCCATTTTTTTCTCCTAGATTTAGGCGTTAGCCTGTTTGTTGTCTCGAACTGCAGAAAGTACCCTAGCCAATTTACTTGGCACTTCATTCAGAAGTGTTGCAAATTTACCTATAGGCGCTTGAAGCACTGCAGCAATAAGAGTTAGTGCTTCTTCTCGGGATGGTAAAGATGCAAGAACATCAATTTGTGACCCATCAAGAAGTTGCCCTTCCACAACCAAAGCTTTGATCTCAAGAGCTTCAAAGTTTTTTGCGTAAGTTTTTAACATCTTCGCTGCTGCACCTGGTTCAGCATATGAGAAAGCAAAAAGTGATGGACCTGTTAACACTTCATCAGTACAACCAAAGTCAGTGCCTTCAAATGCCAATTTTGCAAGAGAGTTTTTTATAACCTGAATATGAACTCCAGATTCTGTTCCTTGTTTTCTAATTTCAGTTAACTCAGAAACCTTAAGGCCTCTTGCATCTGAAATCACAAGCGAAGATGCAGAAGCCGAAACTTCCTTCACTTCTTGAACTATTCTCTCTTTATCTTCTCTAGCTAACGCCACAGCAATTCTCCTATTAATGCCTTTCGGCTAATCGGTGACAAACCGCCTACGCAATTTGAACACCACCTACGTAGGAAATTAAGCTTTCGCACCTACGGTCTTTGACGGCTGCGATTAACGCAACAATCTAGGGTCAAAAAAGACCCTAAAACTTATACAACTAAGGATGCAGGAGTAACTTTGACTCCTGGTCCCATAGAACTACTCAAAGCAACGCTTCGAATATATGAACCTTTAGCAGTAGCTGGCTTTAACTTCTTTACTTCTTCGAGCATAGCAGCTGCATTTTCTTGAATTTGGCTGGATGAAAATGAAACTTTTCCTATGCATCCATGCAATATTCCATTTTTGTCTGTTCTAAAACGGACTTGACCTGATTTAGCATTATTAATAGCTTCACCAACTTTTTCAGTAACAGTGCCTGTCTTAGGATTAGGCATAAGCCCTTTTGGTCCTAGAACTTGGCCTAATTGGCCAACTATCTTCATGGCGGCTTGTGAGGAAATTACCACATCAACATCAATTTCTTCTTTTTTGAATTTCTCTGCTAGATCTTCCATGCCAACAAAGTCTGCCCCTGCATCATTAGCTTCCTTTGCTTGATCTCCATCAGCAAAAACCGCAACAGTAACCGTTTTACCTAGAGAATGGGGAAGTGTAATAGCGCCTCTGACATTCTGGTCAGATTTTCCTGGATCGATACCCAATCTGAGCGCAATATCCACAGATTCATCAAACTTATTAGACTTAACGGTTTGAAATATATTCATTGCCTCTTCTAATGAGTAGGTATTCTCAGGATCAACGAGTTCTAATAGTTGTTTTTTCTTTTTTGTAAGCTTAGTCATTATTTAACTTCTACTCCCATGCTTCTTGCAGTGCCTGCAATAATTTTGACCGCCTGATCCATATCATTTGCATTTAAATCTTTTTGTTTTGCTGTAACAATCTCTTCTAACTGATCTCTAGTGATTGAGCCAACTTTTTCTCTATTTGGCTCACCGCTTCCCTTGCTAATTCCTGCAGCCTTCTTTATAAGAACTGATGCTGGTGCTGATTTAACCTCAAAGGTAAAGGATTTATCTTCGTATACAGTTATAACAACGGGGAGTGGTAAACCTTTTTCCATGCTTTGAGTTTCAGCATTAAATGCATTACAAAAATCCATAATATTCACTGCTGCTTGGCCAAGAGCTGGTCCAACCGGAGGGCTTGGATTTGCTGCTCCTGCAGGTATTTGTAGTTTTAAAATTGTTGCTACCTTCTTTGCCATTATGTTTTCTCTATTTGTATAAAATCTAATTGAACAGGAGTTGATCTACCTAGGATTTGAACAGAAACTTTCACGCTACTGCGCTCATAATCAACCTCTTCAACAACTCCATTAAAATCATTGAATGGACCATCACAAACTCTTATAACCTCACCAGGCTCAAATAATGTTTTAGGTCTTGGAGCTTCTTCTCCAACTTCAATTCTGTTAATAATGTTATCTACATCGCTTTTTGAAATAGGAGCTGGTTTATCCTTTTTACCACCAACAAATGTGCTGACTCTGGGAGTGTGCTTAACAAGTTGCCAAGTATCATCATTCATTTCCATTTCAATTAAGATATAGCCTGGAAAAAATTTACGCTCTGTTTTTTTCTTAGCACCACTTTTGAGCTCAACCACTGACTCTGTTGGAACTAATATTTCACCAAATTGATCTTTTAAACCTGCAAGCTCAATACGCTCTTCGAGTGCGGCCTTAACTTTAAGCTCGTACCCAGAATATGCCATTATTACGTACCAATTCACTTTATAACTATCCTAAAATTAATTTTGTTAACCAGCTTAGAAGAGATTCTAGTGCCCAAAAAAACAAGCAAAGAACGATGATAGATCCAAAAACAACCATAAAAGTTTGAGTTGTCTCCATGCGAGTTGGCCAAACCACTCGTCTCATTTCAGTTCTGGATTCTCGCATTAAAGAAACTGCTCCTTTTCCAAAAACTGTTGTTGCGAGAATAACGAGGGCAAGGATAAAAAGAGCTACAACTGCAAGTACCCTGTATAAAAATGCGACTTCTGTGTAATAGCCATTACCTACAATAGCAACTGAAAAGATGCCTATGGACAAAAGCCATTTGATCTTATCGGCAATGTTTGATGCTTTACCTTTTGCCATATTTCTATTTTAAACCAGCTCCTTGGCAGGCCAGGAGGGACTTGAACCCCCAACCTACGGTTTTGGAGACCGTCGCTCTACCAGTTGAGCTACTGGCCTAAATTTTTCTCCTATAAGAGACAAAAATGCCGAGCGTTAATCTCGGCAAAATTGTAAAATTGTTAAATTACTTAATAATCTTAGCGACTACGCCAGCTCCAACTGTTCTACCACCTTCTCTAATCGCAAATTTCAAACCTTCTTCCATAGCGATAGGAGCAATAAGAGTAACAGTCATCTTGATGTTATCTCCTGGCATAACCATTTCAACACCATCAGGCAGGACACATGCACCAGTTACATCAGTAGTTCTAAAGTAAAACTGAGGTCTATAGTTACTAAAGAAAGGGGTATGTCTTCCACCCTCTTCTTTGCTTAGTACATAAATTTCAGCTTCAAACTCTGTATGAGGATTAATAGATCCAGGAGCACTTAAGACTTGACCTCTTTCTACAGCATCTCTTTCAATACCCCTTAATAAAACTCCACAGTTTTCTCCAGCACGACCTTCATCTAATGATTTTCTAAACATTTCTACACCAGTACAAGTTGTAGTAGTGGTATCTTGAATTCCAACTATCTCTAGAGGATCACCAGTTTTCACAATTCCTTGTTCAATTCTACCTGTAACAACTGTTCCTCGACCAGAAATAGTAAATACATCTTCAACAGGCATCAAGAAAGGTTTTTCAATTTCTCTAGCAGGCTCTTCTACAAATGAATCCAATGCTTCAATTAATTTTGTTACAGCCGGCACACCAATATCAGAAGTATCTCCTTCTAAAGCTTTTAAAGCACTACCAGTAATGATAGGCGTATCATCACCTGGGAAATCATATGTATCTAGAAGCTCTCTAATTTCCATTTCTACCAATTCTTGTAACTCTGCATCATCAACTTGATCAGCTTTGTTTAAGAAAACGACAATTTTTGGAACACCGACTTGCTTAGCAAGAAGAATGTGCTCTCTTGTTTGAGGCATAGGACCATCTGCAGCGCTTACTACTAAAATAGCTCCATCCATTTGAGCGGCACCTGTAATCATATTTTTTACATAATCGGCATGTCCTGGGCAGTCTACGTGAGCATAATGTCTTGTAGTTGAAACATACTCAACGTGCGATGTAGCAATAGTAATACCACGCTCTCTTTCTTCAGGAGCATTATCAATGTTCGCGAAGTCAACAACTTCACCACCAAATACTTCGGATGCAACTTTTGTTAAAGCAGCAGTCAATGTAGTTTTACCATGATCAACATGACCAATTGTTCCCACGTTTACATGGGGTAGCGTTCTTTCGTATTTTTCTCTAGCCATTTCTTGCCTCTCTTTTTATGAAATTAACTCTAAAATTTACCTATAAAATGGAGCTCATAACCGGACTTGAACCGGTGACCTCTTACTTACCAAGCAAGTGCTCTACCGCTGAGCTATATGAGCCCGAATTACAGTATCCAAATTTAAGGTGGCGTATTATCCCCTTAAAAATTGATAAACTCAACCTTTTTTGCAGTAAATATTCTATTAAAAAATGGTGGAGGAGGCTGGATTCGAACCAACGTACTCGTAGAGAACAGATTTACAGTCTGCCGCCTTTAACCACTCGGCCACTCCTCCATTTCAAGGGTGCTATTTTTGTTCTAGAATGAGCTGAAGTCAACTAGATTATTCATAACTTGCACAAATTAACACAAAAAGAAGTTTTTAAAGGGTTAAATCTAGAAAATATAGACTTTTATCTACTAGATACAGTGGATTCAACAAATACTTTTGCAAAAGAAAAATTACTAAACAAAGATTATCTCGTTGTAATCTCAGAACAGCAAACTGCAGGCAGAGGAAGACAAGGCAAAGAATGGTATAGCCCAAATGCAGGAAATATTTATATGACTATAAAATTTAAAGACAAAAACCCTGCCCCACTTAGCCTAATTATTGGACTTTTAATATCAGAGGCCATGGATTCAGTCTCAGGTCAAAAAATTAATGCGGGGCTTAAATGGCCAAATGATTTATTGATCAACAAAAAGAAAATATGTGGAATTTTAATTGAATCTGAAATGAATGCAGATGAGGTTGAATTCATAGTTGGCATTGGGATTAATTATTCTTTGCCAAAAAAAGAATCATGGTGGGGAGAAATTGGCGAGCTAGCAGATATCCTTCCGCGAGAAAAATTAATGAATAGCATTTTGCAAAACATAATTGACTATAAAGAAAATGGCTATAAAAACTGGAAAGATGCTTGGGAAAAAAGATGCATGCACATAGGCATCGAGTTAAAGGCCTTATCAAACAATCAAAAAGATACTGATATTGGTATCTTTAAAGGCATCAATGAAGAAGGGAAGATGCTGCTTCAAACAGAAAGAGGGCTTAAAATAATTAGTTCAGGCGAATGCTCAATTAAAGGGATATATTAAACCAATGATTCATACTATTTTTAAAACAGAAATTAATCACAATCATTCGAATTCAATCGATTCCATAGTATTTGGTGCTGGTTGCTTTTGGGGGGTTGAAAGGAAGTTTTGGTCGTTGCCAGGAGTTGTAATGACATCAGTTGGTTATGCAGGTGGCGATCATGATGACCCAACCTATGAACTGGTTTGCGCAGGAGTTACATCTCACGCCGAGGTTGTAAAGGTTGACTATAATCCATCTCAGATTTCTTTGGTCGATTTACTTAAAGTTTTTTGGGAATGTCATGATCCAACGCAAGGAATGAGGCAGGGAAATGATATCGGCTCTCAATATAGGTCAGTATGTTACTGCGAAGAGATAGAAGAATTGAATGTGGTTAAGGCTAGTTTAGAAAAATATCAGGGTACTCTTTCAGCATCCAATTTAGGATCAATTACTACTGAATTGAAAATGAACCAAGAATATTTTTTAGCGGAGGAATATCACCAGCAGTACTTAGACAAAAATCCAAATGGATATTGCGGGATAGGTGGCACAGGCTGTGAATTTAAAATATAAAAAAATGGCCTCAACAGAGGCCATTTAAGTTGGATCATAATATTAGTCTGGGTTGTATTGCTTCAAACTAATTTCCATATAAGATCTTTTAAACTTAGAGTACTTATTTGCTTGAGGCGAGAACTTGGCAAATTCGTCTGAGCCATACATGCCGCTAAGAAATTTTAATGCACCTTGAGGTGAGCTGAAGCCTGCCCAAATTTCATGGGTAATACCATTACCATTATTACCTAATAAATGAGACTGAAGACCATATGCATTTGCAGACCAATCATAGTTTTCAATGCTTTTAGAAAACTTAGCCCATAAAGGAACAAATTTTTCAGGGTTGGTTACCTCATGACTCCACCTAAGCGTGACAACATTTGAAGCTGTATCTTCTGCAAGAACCACTCCGACTGAATGTACTGTTAGTGTGTCTGAAATTATCTCAGCACCAATATCATTCATTGCTTTTCTAAATTCTCTTCCGGCTTCTGAGGTTGTGTAGATTTGACCAGATTTTACGTATTGATCTTCATCTAAAAAATACCAGCTAATGCCGTGTGTTGAATCGTCCCAACCATTTTGATTAATTGCAAAAAAGTCTACTTCAAATTTTTCTGCAGCTACCTCTGGCGAGGACATATATTTATCAAAAGCTGCAAAACATTTTTCTGGTTCTGGGCAGTTAAATAGAAAATTAGATTGATACATAGAAAAATTTTCTGGCAAATTATTTGCGCTCATATCAAAGCTAAAAATCAGAGTGGAAAGTAAGAGTAGTTTTTTCATAGTTTTCTCCAGTGAATAAATAATTTTTAACTATACACCTTTATACAAAAATATTTTGGCTGAATAGAGCAACTTCCAACATTGAAATTATTGATGTAAAATTCTGATCTTTCTAAGCCGGTATAGCTCAGTTGGTAGAGCAGTTGATTTGTAATCATCAGGTCCCGAGTTCAACTCTTGGTGCCGGCACCAGTTTCAGTGAACTTGTAAATTACTCATACACTTTACTGCAGTAATTCTAATTGACGTTTTTCGTATACTTCGACAGAAATTAAACCTTTGTTATATAAATCTTTTAGTTCAAGCAGGCGATTTTCATTATCTGATACAGTCTTGTTTTGTTCTTCTGATGATGAGTTCAATTTTAAAGAAAATAGTCCTCCAGAAGTACCATCCGCCTCAATAGCCATATATAGTGCTCCACCTAGTATCCCACCCACTAAAGTATTTCCGCCTCTTGGGCTAATCAATAGAGAATATGTTTCTCCTTTTTTTGTATTAAAAGATAGAGTGGATTCGCCTGGTGAGCCTGTGCCTGTTATTGAAATAAAATTCCTACCTTCTGGTGCAAAAAAGATTTCGGTACTTCCTTTTGCAAGACTGCCTACTTTTTTTCCATTAAGCTTGATATTTGCTGAAACGCCTAGATAGAGTAATGCATCTTCCCTAGTAATCACTATCTTTGAAAAATTTTTTATTTCGCTTGGCGCAATATATCCCTGCGAATTAGATGTTGAGGCGCAACTACAAATGCCATAGAGCAAAAATGCTAAGAGGATATTTTTATGCATTTTTTATTTTTATTTTTGACTTTAAAAAATTTTAAAGGCTCTGCACAATGATGTTTGATGAGCTGATTGAGTTAATCTTAAGAGTTAAGCCATCCACAGCAAGAAGTTCATTTATTGGGCTAACTCTAATGGTCTCTGAACTCAAAACTGATCCATATGAATCAGATTTCTTTTTGTTAAACACTACATCTCCATCAACATAGCCAATAAAAATATATGAGATTTTAGGCGAGCTTGAGTCTCTAACCTGAACCTTTTCATAGTTTGGCTCAAGCAATGGATAACTAGAAGCATTTATTTGCCAACTAAAGAAAGCATTTTTATTTCTATCAGAATCATAAATTCCTGTATTAGGCTCACCATTTCTTGCAACCATCATGCAGGATTGAGCTCCCCAGTTCCCACAGTCTGCAGAGACAGCCAATAGATATGAATCGCCAAATGCTGATCTAATAGGAATAAGCTCTCCTCTTGAAAAATCTAAATTAAAGAATCCTCCCTTTAAGTTAAAGTCATTTCTTACCTTGAAGCTTTTTAAAGTAGTGTCTTCCTTATATGTTTCTGAAGAAAATAAAATTTCATTAGCAGATGCACTATAAATAGAGCCCTTTTCAACAAGATTCTTTTGAATTGTCTCTGAAGAGACTAAACCATAATAATTATTTACTGGAGTTGCACAGCTGAAAACAAAAAATGCAATAAAGATAAATGGTTTATTTTTCATATTTTTACTCTATCAGCATTTTTATTGACCATCAATAATGATTAAAGAGATTGCTGTAGTCATATAGCAGTCAGATTAACCAATATTGACTACAGATATTTTTCTGTAGTCAGGCATAAACGTTGTATCTAAAGTCTTAAAAGGTATACACAGTTGATTTGTAATCATCAGGTCCCGAGTTCAACTCTTGGTGCCGGCACCATATTCTCTTTTATGTTTATAGTAAATAAATAAGAAAAAGAATGACCAGGATAAGATAGGTAATATATTCCTCGCGTTCATTTGTTGTGTAGGCTACTTCAATCTTGCTAAGCCTATTAAATACGTTATGTGCATGGTAGGCAAAAAAGAACTGACCAACAAAAATCAGAGCTACAATTAATCCAACGAAACCACTAATCATCAATGTTTCAATTAGAGAGATTGTATTTTGTAGCAGCGCAGGCATAAAAGATATCTCGCCTAAAATTAGGTTCAGCATAATGCCAATGAACCATATTGAGAGAAACGCATAACCAAGCAGCGCATAGGTGCCAGTAAGATACATTAAAATTTTGGCTATAGATTTACCCATCAGGATTTCTTTAAAAAAATACTGCCAATAAAAGAATTATCAACCCAAAGTAGATAGAGGCATAGATATATCTTGCCTTTTTAAATTCTTTTTCAATCTCATTATCATTTCCCATTAAACAATAATATCAGATATTAGTTTTAAAAATTTTTGGCTCAAATTCAAACAAGCATTTTGGCATAAGAATTGCATATATATTGGTGTACGCTAAGCATTCATTCTTTTCCCCCAAATAGAAGTTGAATACAAATTCATATAAATGCTTAGCGTACTTTTTCCCCCTAAGAATGCTGAAGGGTCTTTAATTAGACCCTTCATGTTTTCTTATAAATTGAATTCTGCAGTAAGGTTTATTAGTCGCCCTCTTGGATCATGTACTTTGGTATCAAAACTAAAGTCAGGAGCGTCATATAATAATGGGGCTTTCTTATCAAAAGCATTGATAATTCCCAGACCTATCTCCATTTCACCCAATGAAAACTGAAAAGATTTTTTTATTGAAAAGTCGTGCACTAAAAATGATTTGACATAATTAGTGTAGCCAAGACTAATTGCAGAAGCTGGGATCTGACGCTCATTTGAATACCCTTCGACATACCTTGTATTCATGCCCAGCACCAAATCATTAATTGTCCAGCTTAAAAATGTATTCAATCGCAATTTTGGCAATGAATGAGTATGGGCATCGTAGTTGAACTTGCCCACTCTGTTGACCATAATTGAGCGAACTCCCTGATCCCCTACCTCAATATCCTCAGGTGTTAAAAATTCAGAAAATTGAGTTGCCTTAATCGAATAGTTTAAGTCACCATATTGAGTAACTTTAAAAAAATTTATCTCTGCATCTATGCCATTAATTTCTGTTTTTTCCTCATTAAAATATGAAGTGCTAACCGCTATCAATTCTCCAAATTGATTTCTTGTAATGCTTGATGCAAAAGGATTTGTATTCAATAAAACCTGAGCACTCTCTGCTTCAATTCGATCTTTAAAGTTAATAGACCAATAATCAATGGTTAGATTCACTTCTTCAATAATATTCCATACAAATCCCAAACTAATATTTTCTGAAGTTGCAGGCTTTAAATTGGGATTTCCTAAAACTGCCAAACGAACAAATGGAGAATCATCTATATCTCTTACACTTCCAAGACGAATCTCAGAGGAAAACATTTGAGCCATAGAAGGAGCTGTAAAAGAAGTACCGATAGAACCCCTTAATAAAAAATCTCTTGAGACTGAATACTTAAATGAGAATTTTGGATCAAATGATGACTCATTATCCAGTCTTTCATAGCGACCAGATAAAATTAAGTCCAATGCATCACCAAAATTTTTATTTGCTTCAAAGAAAACAGCTTGCTTGTTTCTGCTGGTGCGAACGTTTGTCCCGCCACCCAGAAATAATAAATCTGCCCCTTTAGTTAATTTTCCAGAGGAATCAAATGCAACTCTACTCATTTCAGAATAATTGATTTGCAAATCCTCTGAATTAAATTGAAAACCTAGAGCAAAGTTCGCTCCATTCTTTTGACCTCTCAAAATTCCATCCAAGGATATAAGACTGCCAGTCTTGGTTGAAGTTTCAGAACCTTTTATGAAATCAATTAAAGTTGCTGAATTTTCTAAAGGTAAAAATATATTCCACTGCTCATTACCATTTGGGCCACCTTGTCCCAAAATTGCAGCCTCGAATCTTGATTCAATGGTATCTGGTCGATTGTGCTTATTCTCATGTTCACTTACAGTTAAAGACAATTCAAAATCTAAATTTTGAGAAATATCAAAGATTAATCTATTACTAAAATGATATTGAAAAATGGCCTTAGTTGAATTGGGTGATGGGAATGCAGAACCTAAAGGTCTGCCATACCAAATCACTGGTACGTTGAATGGACTGCCCCCCTGTCCTGGAAAAATTTTCTTAGATAAATATGATAAAGCTGGATAAGATGGGGATTGTGGATTGTCATTTACATCAATTTTGGCCATCAGCACAGTGGCTGAATAATCAAACTTTGAACTAGATCTTGTAAAGTGTAGGTACCCTTTTAGGTGATCCTCATCATTGACTATGTTGAACCTTTCGCCATATAAAAATTTACATCTTGGTCCAGCCAACACGCCTCCATTTTCAACACAATTTGGATCAGGGACTGTTTGATTTTTATTATAACTTCCAGCATATATGCCAGAAGCTACTGAATCTACCTCGGTTACTTTAAAGCTATTCCCCAGACCACTAAGACCCAATTCAGCAAATCTGGGAATTCTTGAAGCATTTAAAGGGGATTTATTTAAAAAGCTTAGTGCAAAAACATAGTTTCCTCCGTAAGCCTCGCCTCCAAAAAGTGCGCCTACAGAATTATCTCTTTGGTCATAATTACTAGTCTTTTGACTGCCAAGCGCTATGCGCATGCCATCAAACTCTTGGTATGTTTGAAAATTAATAACTCCTGCCACAGCATCAGAGCCATAAAGTGAAGTGGCTCCATCTTTTAAGATCTCGATTTTGTTAAGAGCTATTTCAGGAATAATATTTATATCAATATAGCCCTCACCTTCGTTGGAGGGTGTCCCAGAGTGGGTCTGGCGTTTTTTATTAATCAGCACAAGGGTTGATGCATGATCCATTCCACGCAAAGTGATGTTCGCCATTCCTTGATCTATACCATCCAAAGCATTGGTTTGAAAGTTAGAACCCGAGGCAATACTTAGATATTTGCTAAGTTCAGCAACAGTAGATACTCTCAAATTTTTAAACTCCTCAGCTGAAATCACTTCTACTGGCGAGGCATTCAATTCACTAGATTCAATATATGAAGCTACTGAAATGATCTCTTCAGTTTCTTGAGCAAAGATAAAATTAATTACAAAAGAAAAAATGAAGAATGTGCGTAAAATTCTATAACTCATTTGGCTGAAAATTAATAATTTTTTAAAAGATTATACGTATTTTAAACATAAAAAAACCGGAAACTATTTGATAATAGTTCCCGGTTTTTAAAGCCTATTTATATGAAATAATTAGAATGTTAAGTTAAACCTAATACCATAATTTTTTCCAGGTAAAGGAACCTGAGTTTTTACATATGAGGAATGATTTCTAGCAATTTCATCAAGTAAGTTGTTTCCGAATAATGAAACTGTTAAGTCTCCCTGACCGCCAAGATCAAAACTTCTAGATAATTTAGCATTCAACATTTGATAGCCATCTGTATTAGTCTCAGCAAGGCCAATATCATTTTGTTTTTCTACATCTTTGAACATCAACCCAAAGATTGTATTATCTTGTGAATATTTCAATTTAAAGATATTTCTAGTTGGGTTTAATCTTGGAATATTACCACCACCAGAGAACTCCCCAGAAATTTCATCTCTTCCAAATGATAGAGTTAACTCACCAGAACCTACATCCATGGAGTTACCAAATTCAATCTCGTAACCATCTAATTCAGCATCTTGTTGAAGATAGTTTGCAAGAATTAAACCTCCATGATCATCATGACCCTCTTCATGCTCTTCATCATGTTCTTCATGCTCTTCTTCAGTTTCATCTTGAAGATAAATATAGTTATCAACATCATTCATAAATACAGTAGCTGTAGCAAAAAAGCTACCATTTTTCATATTAAGTGTTAAATCTATATTGTTAGATGTTTCTGTATTTAAATTTACATTACCAACCTCAAATCTAGCGGTTGCTAAATGCGCTCCATTCATGAACATTTCAGTGGTTGAAGGCGCTCTTTCTACTGAAGAAAACCCAAAATCAACGCTGAGAAAGTCGTTAAGCTCTCTTGAAATATTTAAAGCAATACTAGAATTATTAAAAGCTTTGTCGTAATAAGCAACTTCATTTGCTTCATGCTCATCATGATCTTCGTCATGATCTTCGTCATGATCTTCGTCATGATCTTCGTCATGATGTTCTTCTTCGTGCATTGATACAATAGACCCTTCGTTATCAATCATGTCATATCTCACTCCAAAATCTAAATCGAAAGAATCAAAACTTCGGCTCAAATAGTAACCAAATGTAAGCTCGTCTCTTGATGCAGGAGTCATAAATGCCTCTGCTCCAATCACTGAGGTATCTTCATTCACAAAGTTAATTGCAAATTTTTGAGAGACTATAGAATTTGAAAAATCAAAAATAGCCCCTGCCTCCATTGCATCATTTGTAAAAGTAGTTGGTCCTTCAGAATGACCTTCATGCTCATCATGATCCTCATCTTCATCATGATCCTCATCTTCATCATGATGCTCTTCTTCATGAGACTCTTCAGCATGTTGCTCAGTAAAGGAGTAATCTGTATCTCGCATGAAAAAATCAACTTTATTTACTAAGTTTCCAGCAAGATTGAAAGATCCTCTAATATCAAACTTTTCAGAATCAGTGGTACTAAAAATTCTTTCACCTTCATGCTCATCATGCCCTTCTTCTTCGTCACCATGTTCGTCACCATGTTCGTCACCATGTTCGTCATGACCTTCACCGTGATATGGAATACCATACATGCTTTCAATGCTTGCCAATGAAACTCCTAAATAGCCCCAGTCGCCGGTAGTGGATGCCCCAAATTTAAATGACTCAGATTCAAAATCAGAATTAGCCAAGAAGCCTAAATTTTCTTCATGCTCATCGTGCTCTTCATCTTCATCGTGATCCTCATCTTCATCATGATGCTCTTCTTCTTCATGCATAATTGCTCCATTGGGAACATCAAAATTTCCAAGAGCAGTATTTTTATATGCGAGGCTAATGTTTATATCACCACCAACATTATCTTGATAAAAGAAACTTCGGCTGTCCCCATCATTAACAGATTGTGACTCAGCCCCCACTTTAAATAATCGCTCTACATCTTTCATGGCTATAGAGTTATCAACAACGTTGACGATGCCGCCAACTGTTCCGTTAGTGTAGAGTAAAGAAGACGGGCCTCTAACAACCTCAATTTGCTGAACATTACTCATGTCAACGTCATTAAGATGGTCAGCACCAAGGCCTGAAACATCACGATTAACCATGCCATTGTCTAAGACTTTAACTCTTGTGCCTGACATACCTCTAATGATTGGCTGACCGACAGCAGAACCATAGTCTGCCGAAGAAACACCCAACAAATCATCTAAACTTTCGCCTAGACTTTGAGTGGCTTCAGTTGCAATATCATCGCCACTTAAAATATGAATTGGGTCAGCTAACTCGCTGGCAGCTTTATCAATGAGAGCTGAAGTTACAACCACTTCATCCATTTCATCAGCAAACAAGTTGTTGATTGAAAAAGTGACTAGCAGTAAAAAGAAAAATTTATTAATTTTCATAAGAACCTCCTAAAAAGAAAAATTAAAATTTAAAAAAAGTTAAATATTAATTTTTGGTGGTGCTTGTGAATTAAAAGGTTTGTTTACTTGTAGAGAAATGCCTTTAAAGTGCTCCTGATCTACAAGTTGAGGAAAAATTTCTTTTGGAAAAAAAGCAAAAACTTCAATGTCTGATGATACTTCATAGTGACAAGTAAGACATTCAAGCTCCGGACCCTCAGTTAAGGAAGCATCATCAATGTGTGCAAACGAATGCAGTGATATACTTGCAAGAAAAAATAACCCAATAAATGAGATAGTTTTGCTTTTTAGTCCAAAATTCATAGAGCGATAGTATAGCATCACATTAAAATTACAATAGCTGCAAAATAGAATGTACAAAGAAGCAATCCAAGACGCGATCTCAATGCATGAGCTTCCATCAAAGTGGCGATCAGATCTCTTAAGTGAAGCGGAGCATGTAGCTAAGAAAAAAAAAGTCGCAAAATACAGAAAAGATTTAAGAAAGCTTCCCTTTGCAACAATTGATGGTGAGGATGCTAAAGATTTTGATGATGCTGTTTATTGTGTCAAAACTAGCAATGGATATAAGCTCTACGTCGCCATTGCAGATGTCTCTTTCTATGTTGAGCCTGGCTCAAAATTAGACAAAGAAGCAAAAAAACGAGGCACCTCCATCTACTTTCCAGAAACTGTTATCCCAATGCTTCCAGAAAATCTATCAAATGGAATATGCTCACTAAGACCCAATGAGGATAGGTGCTCAATGATATGTGAAATGTCTATTGCTCTTGATGGCACAAGAAAAAAATATAAATTTTACAGCGGTTTAATAAATTCAAAAGCTCGGCTTACTTACAGCCAAGTCGAAAAACATCTTCAAACATCAGCTAATATCAAACAAGCAATAGTTCGTGAATCAATAAAGCATCTTTTTGATCTTACCAATATTAGATTAAAACTTCGCAATGAGAGGAAAGCTCTGGAAATTAATCCAAAAGAAGCAATTTTGAAGTTAAGTAAAAACAAAGAAGTAACAAATATAGTTATTAAAAAGACTCTATTTGCTCATAAGCTTGTTGAAGAATCTATGTTGCTCGCAAATGAATCGGCGGCTGAGTTTATGCAAGAGCGTCTTGATTTAGGGGTGTATAGAATTCATGAAGATCCAGATCCAAGCAAACTTGAGACATTAAAAAAACATTTTAAAATTCCTACTCAAATTGCAAAAAAATTATCGCCCCTAGAGGTGATCAACAGATGTCTGCATGAAGCTCATGAGAAGAAAGATGATACTGGTCAAATTCTAGTCCTTCAAACCCTTGCAAGGGCAGAGTATTCAACAAATAACTTGGGTCATTTTGGCCTGCAGCTTAAACAATACTCCCATTTCACATCACCCATTAGAAGATATCCTGATTTATTAGTTCATAGACTGATTAATACTTCCTTGGCTCATAAAAAACTAAGTATGAGACAAAATGAGCTTCAAGATGAATGTGAGAATTCTTCTATGCTTGAAAGGCGAGCAGAAAAAGCATCCAGGCAAGTAGAGCAAGTCCTAATTTGCTCATACCTAAAAACAAAAATAGGCTCTTCAATGGATGGGGTTGTTACTGGTGTGACAGATTTTGGCTTGTTTGTTAATTTAGAACCCTATTTCATTTCAGGTCTATTGCATGTATCTGACCTGCCTGACGATCGATACCACTTTTTACAAGATCGCAGTGCCCTGAAAGGAAAAAGAAGAGGTGGTATTTATAAGCTTGGACAAAGACTAAAAGTGAAGATTACTGCTATCTTTCCTTTGGAAAGAAAGATTAATTTGGTAATTTCAAATGGAAAATAAGAATTCTGAAAATCTTCGAGTGGGCTTCCATAGTATTGAGATGCTATTAAAACTTTCTCCTGAAAACATAAAAAAAATCTTTATCCCGGCCAATCGAAATGATGATCGAGCTCTTAATTTAATCGCTATGGCTGAGAAATTATCAGTTTCTGTGGAAAGAAAGAAAAGTTTAGCGCAACATCCTGAAGCAATTCTTAAAAATGAAGTAAGCCTTGGGCTAGCTGATTTAAAAAAGTACGAAGAAACTATTCAAGATAAAAATCCAACATTTTTGGTTATCGACAATGTAATAGATCCTCGCAATCTTGGAGCATGCATTAGATCTGCAGCAGCGAGCAATGTTGCAGGAGTCATTATTAACAAACATCATTGCTCGCCAATCACTCCATTGGTAAGACAGGTTTCTGCTGGAGGCACTGAGGCAATTCAGATTTTTACAGTGACCAACTTAATTAATAGTTTGAAGCATTTTGAAAAGCTAGGATATACAGTCTTGGGAACAAGTGAACATGCAGAATCATTACATACTGAATTAGATCTCAACATGCCTATTTTAGTAATTATGGGTTCTGAAGAAGATGGTGTTAGAGAAAAAACATTAGAAAAATGCTCGCAAATTTGTACCCTGTCAAAGAACAAAACAATCAATAGTTTAAATGTTTCAGTGGCTACCGGAGTGATACTTTTTGAGATTGCTAGGCAGAAGTTAATATAAAATTCATTTACAATGCAAGGAATTATTTAAATCTGTGAATTTTTTGAATGCTTAACCAAAGAACTATAAAAAATCCTATTAAAGCTGTTGGAGTTGGTCTACACAGCGGCAAAGATATGACATTGGAACTTTTGCCTGCTCCAATAGATGCTGGCATTACCTTTATAAGAACTGATTTAGAACCTGAAATAAGCATTCCAGCCAAATTTGAATACGTTGGAGACACCACTCTTTCAACTGCTCTTTTTAAAGAAGGCTACAAGATTGGAACCATTGAACATCTACTATCAGCAATTGCCGGCCTGGGAATTGATAACTGCATTATAAAAGTTGATGGTCCCGAAATACCTATTATGGATGGTAGCGCAAGCCCATTTGTATTTTTGATTCAATCAGCTGGATTGGAAGTACAAGAAAAATTAAAGAAGTTTATTAAAGTTAAAAAAGAAGTTAGAGTGGAGCGCGGAGATACATATGCAGCCATAAAACCATTTGATGGTTTCAAAGTCTCATTTGAAATAGACTTTGACGATCCGACTATTCAAAAACATGCACAAAAATCATCGATTGATTTTTCTTCTACCTCATTCGTTAAAGAAGTTTGTAGAGCAAGAACGTTCGGATCAGTAAAAGACAAAGATGCCCTGCAATCGCAAGGATTGGCGCTAGGGGCAAGCTCTAATAATGCGATTGTGCTTGGCGAAGAAGGCATTCTTAATGAAGAAGGTCTCAGATTTGATGATGAATTTGTAAAACATAAAATGCTTGATGCTATTGGTGATTTATACTTGCTTGGACATAATCTGATAGGTCAATTTTCTGGGTATAAATCTGGTCACTCACTAAATAACGAATTATTAAGAAAAATTTTAGCATCTGAGGATGCTTGGGAAGTAGTTACATTTGAAGATTCATCAATTGCCCCCATATCATATGCTAGAGCTCCTTTTGGGGATGCTGAAGAGCTCTAAGTAAATAAGATAACTATTAGCAATTAAATTCATGTCATTTTTAACCAAAATATTTGGAAGCAGCAATCAACGCGCATTAAAGCGCATGCAAATATCAGTTTATCAAATCAATGGTCTGGAATTAGATTATCAAAAACTAAGTGACCAGGAGTTGATTGAGCTGCGAAGCAAATTAAAAGAATCCATAAAAGATTCTGGCTTTAATTTATTAGCTCATGCCTTTGCCGCAACCCGCGAAGCAAGTGTGAGAGCAACAGGTCTGAGACATTTTGATGCTCAGATGCTTGGAGGGATAGCTCTTTCAGAGGGAAATATTGCTGAAATGAAAACTGGAGAAGGGAAAACTTTAGTTGCTACCCTTCCAGCATACCTTAATGCGGTCAATGATAAGAAAGTTATCTTAGTTACTGTGAATGACTATCTAGCCCAAAGAGATGCTGATTGGATGAGACCAATATATGAAAAGCTTGGCTTGAAAGTTGGGGTGATTTATTCAAATCAATCATTTGAGGAAAAAAAATTAGCATACCAATGCGATGTTATTTATGCCACGAATGGCGAATTAGGCTTTGATTACTTGAGAGATAATATGGCCCTTCGGGCCGAAGATAAAGTTCAATGTTCGCTAGATTTTGCAATTGTGGATGAGGTTGATTCAATCCTTATTGATGAGGCTAGAACACCTTTAATCATTTCTGGACCCTCAAATGAAAGTGCAGATTACTATGTTCAAATTAAAAAAATTATCCCGAATTTAAAAGCACAGTTAAGAGAAGGAACTGAAGATGAGCCTCTAACAGAGGACGAGATAGGTCATTATCTTATCGATGAAAAAAATAGATCAATAGAACTTACTGATGATGGATATATGGTTGTTGAGAGACATCTTGAAGAGTTGGGATTACTGCAATCAGAAGACAGCTTATATTCGGTGAGTAACTTAAAGATTATGCGTTATGTAAATGCAACGTTAAAAGCTGCTTTCTTATTCAAAAAAAATATTCACTATTTGGTTAGAGGGCAAGAAGTTCTCTTGATTGATGAGCACACTGGCAGAACTATGCCAGGCAGAAGAATGAGTGAAGGCATTCATCAGGCTCTTGAATGCAAGGAAAATGCACCCATTCAAAGAGAATCTCAAACTCTCGCATCTACAACATATCAAAACTTCTTCCGACTGTTTGATCAACTTTCTGGAATGACCGGCACCGCTGATACTGAGGCAGCCGAGTTTGCAGAAATATATGGACTAAATGTTTCAATTATTCCAACGAATAAACCAATGGCAAGAGAGGATAATGATGATTTGGTTTTTCTAACTCAAGAAGCAAAATTTAAAGCTTTAATCGAAGAAATAGAAATGTTACGCAAAAAAGATGCGCCAATCCTAGTTGGTACAGCTTCTGTAGAGTCATCGGAAATTGTCTCAGCACTTCTAAATAAAAAAAATATCTCCCATCAAGTACTTAATGCAAAACAACATGAAAAAGAAGCCGAAGTGATTGCTAATGCTGGGCGTCCTGGTGTGGTAACAATAGCAACAAATATGGCTGGAAGAGGTACTGACATAGTGTTGGGAGGAAAAGAAAATATAGGTGATGGTGAATGGGAAAAAAGACATCAGTCTGTTCTTGATGCTGGCGGACTGCATATTCTTGGAACTGAGAGACATGAATCCCGCAGAATTGATAACCAACTAAGAGGTAGGTCAGGTAGACAAGGGGATCCAGGCTATTCAAAATTTTTCTTATCTCTAGAAGATGATTTGCTTAGGTTATTTATATCTGATAGCAGAAGAGGTCTATTTGAAAGAATTGGGATGGGCGATGATCATATTGAGCACAAGATGCTGTCTCGTGGCATAGAGAATGCTCAAAAAAGAATAGAAAGTAGAAACTTTGATATAAGAAAAAACTTGCTGGAATATGACGATGTTGCAAATGATCAGCGACAAGCAATTTACTCATTAAGAAATCAACTCTTAAATGAGGACAATATATCTGAAGCAATTAATGACTTGATTAATGAGGAGATGCATTCAGTTTCTAATGATTTCGTACCTCTGGATTCAGTTGAAAGTCAATGGAGGCTGGAAGAACTAGATAAATATCTTTTAGATCATTATTTCATCGAAGAAAATATTGCAACAAAGGTTAAGAATGATCAAAAGTTGACCCCAAATACAATTGCTAATTATATTGCTGAAAGCGCTGCGCATAAATACAAAGATAAATACCTGAAGATTCAAGATAATTTAGCTCAACTCGAAAAGCAGGTGATGCTACAAATACTTGATGTGCATTGGAAAGATCATTTGGCAGAAATGGACCACCTAAGACAGAGCGTCGGTCTTAGGGCTTATGCTCAAAAAAATCCTAAAAATGAATATAAACGTGAAGCATTTGAGATGTTTGAAGTAATGTTAAACGAAATTAATAGTGAAGCGATTAAAGTTCTATTCAGAATTGAGCTTGCAAGCGAGGAGGAAATCCAAGAATTAGAAGCAAGATCTCGTGAAGCCCAGCAGAATAGAGAAATGAAACTTCAGCAAGAGCAAATTCAACCTGTAATAGGAAATGATCAGAATGTTGAACCAGAACAATTGGCTAAAGTCGAAACAGTTAAAACGGATGAACCAAAATTAAAAAGGAATGAAATGGTAAAAATTACCAATGGCAAAGATACTCAGGAACTTAAGTACAAAAAGGCCAAGCCATTGATCGAGACTGGCGAGTGGAAAATAATTTAATCCTCATAGAAATCTTCTGACTCAATAGGCCTACTAATTAACTTCTCTTCGTTGGTCCAAGTACCAAAATCTATTAATTTACATTTCTCAGAGCAAAAAGGACGATAAATATTAGATGAACTTAGGTCAGCAACTTTCTTGCATTGAGGACAAGCTTTTTTCATTTTTTAATCAGGCCTAGATAAAATTTGTGCATAGATAAAGATCGAGTTTTTAAATCATCCAATGAATCATTGTTGGGTATAACATCATTGGCAATGCTTAGCCTTTCTTCTCTGGAGCATTGAGAATCTAAAATTTTTTGGATCTGCTCTTTTGAATTATTATCTCGTAAGGTCGCTCTCTTAAGTTGAAGTTCAGGATCACAATCAATAACTAAAATTCTATTATAGGCACCCATGCTTTTAGTTTCGAAAATTAAGGGCACCATAATTATTGAATATGGGGATTTTGAAGTTTCAATCCTTTCTGCCATTAAATTTCTTACAAGTGGATGAGTAATAGATTCTAAAACCTTTTTTTTCTGCTCATTATCAAAAATTTCATTCCTTAACTTGGATCTGTTGATTGAACCATCAACGTCAATAATATTAGAACCAAAATAATCTACTACACTTTTAAATCCTGGTGTATTTTGAGCTATTACCTCTCTAGCAAGATTATCAGCATCTATAACATTGATGCCTTCATCCTGAAAAAAATTTGCTGCTGCTGATTTGCCGGAGCCAATACCACCAGTTAGACCAATAATCATGTTTTAGGCTTGGTATTAATGTAACTTGGAACATTGTGCGCCCAAGAGCTCTCCTCAACTCTGGAGGAAATAAACCATTTCCCATTAATTTTTTGATAAGTATCCTGATACCACATACCTAAAAAGAAAACTTGGTCATCTTCTGTTTGCATAGGATTAAAGCACATTACTTTTCCAAACGCTGTATCACCATCTAAAGTGAGAGAAATATTGGAAATTAAATGCTGATAATTAGGAAAATGATCCAATGCTGATTCTAGATAATGAATTATTTCTTGAAGACTACCTGCTATTCCACCGACTGCTGTGTAATCAATGTGAGCGTCTTTTGTAAACAATGTATTGAACTCATCAAAATTTTTAGTATCAACTGCTGTTGCATAATCAGTGACAAGTTTTTCTAGCTCCATGCGATCTGAAATTTCAGTAATATCCATTTACTTATTTTAATACAAAAAAAAGGCCCTCAGATAAATCTGAGAGCCTTTCAAAGAAAAAAGCCTGACGATTACCTACTCTCACACAAGGAGACCTTGCACTACCATTGGCGTGAGTTCGTTTCACTTCTGAGTTCGAGATGGGATCAGGTGGTACCAAACTGCTATTGTCATCAGGCAAACTGGTATGTAATTCTTTTTCACTACAAATATGTTATTCCTGAACAATGGAACCTTTTTTAAGGTTACATGATCAAGCCTCACGAGTTATTAGTACAAGTTAGCTCAACGCCTCACAACGCTTACACATCTTGCCTATCAACGTCATAGTCTATGACGACTCTTTAGTAGACCGAAGTCTATGGGAGATCTAATCTTGGGAGAGGCTTCCCGCTTAGATGCTTTCAGCGGTTATCCCTTCCGAACATAGCTACCCGGCAATGCCACTGGCGTGACAACCGGAACACCAGAGGTTCGTCCAATCCGGTCCTCTCGTACTAGGATCAGCTTCCCTCAAATCTCCAACGCCCACAGCAGATAGGGACCGAACTGTCTCACGACGTTCTAAACCCAGCTCGCGTACCACTTTAAATGGCGAACAGCCATACCCTTGGGACCTGCTCCAGCCCCAGGATGTGATGAGCCGACATCGAGGTGCCAAACACCCCCGTCGATGTGAACTCTTGGGGGGTATCAGCCTGTTATCCCCGGCGTACCTTTTATCCGTTGAGCGATGGCCCTTCCATTCAGAACCACCGGATCACTAAGACCTAGTTTCCTACCTGCTCGACCCGTCGGTCTCGCAGTCAAGCATCCTTATGCCTTTATACAATCTGCATGATGTCCGACCATGCTTAGGATACCTTCGTACTCCTCCGTTACTCTTTGGGAGGAGACCGCCCCAGTCAAACTACCCAGCACACACTGTCCTCGATCCGGATTACGGACCTAAGTTAGAGCCTCAACTTTACAAGGGTGGTATTTCAAGGACGACTCCACCAAGACTAGCGTCTCGGCTTCAAAGTCTCCCACCTATCCTACACAAATAAAGTCAAAGTCCAGTGTGAACCTATAGTAAAGGTGCACGGGGTCTTTCCGTCTAGCTGCGGGTACACTGCATCTTAACAGCGATTTCAATTTCACTGAGTCTATGGTGGAGACAGTGTGGCCATCGTTACGCCATTCGTGCAGGTCGGAACTTACCCGACAAGGAATTTCGCTACCTTAGGACCGTTATAGTTACGGCCGCCGTTTACCGGGGCTTCGATCAGGAGCTTCGCCGAAGCTAACCCCATCAATTAACCTTCCGGCACCGGGCAGGCGTCACACCCTATACGTCATCTTACGATTTTGCAGAGTGCTATGTTTTTAATAAACAGTCGCAGCCACCTAGTTTCTTCGACCACCATCAGCTTAAAGAGCAAGTCTTATCACCAATGGTGGCGTACCTTCTCCCGAAGTTACGGTACCATTTTGCCTAGTTCCTTCACCATAGTTCTCTCAAACACCTTAGTCTTCTCGACTTATCCACCTGTGTCGGTTTCGGGTACGGTTCCTTATAATCTGAAGCTTAGAGGTTTTTCCTGGAAGCATGGTATCAACTACTTCCCACTCAAAGAGTGGTCGTTATCAGTTCTCGACCTTAAAAGATCCCGGATTTACCTAAGATCTAAGTCTACAACCTTGAACACGGACAACCATCGCCGTGCTAGCCTAACCTTCTCCGTCACCCCATCGCAATT
>CABXFU010000002.1 GCA_902511575.1 uncultured SAR86 cluster bacterium | reverse complement strand
GATCTGGAAAAACTACACTTTTAGCCATTATGGCAGGACTTGATTTACCCACCTCTGGAACTGTCACTCTGTTGGGCTCTCAAATTACAATACTTGACGAAGATAAAAGGGCGCAAATCAGAGGTAAAGACGTTGGCTTTGTTTTTCAGTCATTTCATTTAATGCCAAGATTAACAGCTCTTGATAATGTGATGTTGCCTCTCGAGATTTCAGGGGATCCTTATTCAATGGATAAGGCTCAAGAAGCCCTGAAGCAAGTTGGGTTATCCAAAAGGGCAAAGCATTTTGCAACCCAACTTAGTGGTGGTGAAAAACAGCGTGTTGCCATTGCAAGATCTATTGTTAATAAACCTAAAATTTTATTTGCTGATGAGCCAACCGGTAACTTAGATAAAAAAAGCTCAGGTTCTATAACCGATCTTTTATTTTCATTAAATGCATTGATAAACACAACTTTAGTTTTAGTGACCCATGATTTATCTTTGGCAGAAAAGTGTGATGAAGTTTATGAGCTCGATGAAGGTCGTCTATTGTGATTAGAGGCTTGATATATGGCTTAAAAAAATTTAGGTCAGAAATTTTTAGTGGTGACTTACTCATATTGTTTTTCTCTATTGTTTTAGCTGTCACATCTATCTCTAGTGTTGGATTTTTGGCTGACAGGCTGCAATCTTCCATGCAAATGCAAGCTTCAAGTATTTTAGGTGCAGATCTTGTATTGCGTTCAGCGTCTGAAATTGATTCTAAATATTTAGACTTGGCTGCAGTAAATGATCTAAATTCGGCTCAGACAATTACATTTTTAAGTATGGTGCTAACAGATGATGACAATCTGTTAGCCTCCATTAAGGCTGCAACAGACTCATATCCACTCAGGGGAGAATTGCGGGTGATTAATTTTGATGGCATTCCAATTCAGCATTCTGGATCACCCCCTTCAGGTTTCATTTGGATGGAAAAAAAACTCTCTGACTCTTTAGGTTTAAACCAGTCAGATAAAGTTTCTATCGGTAATAAAAACTTAATCGTTGAAGGCATTATTGAGGATTATCCAGATAGAAATTCAAGCTTTGTTGGTTTTTATCCTATTGCAATTGTAAATATTAATGATGTTGATGAGATGGGAGTGATTCAAACTGGCAGCAGAGTTGTTTATAGAAAACTTTTTTCAGGCACTCAGGATAACCTTGATCGTTATGAAAAATCTCTTGGTTCAATTCCAGCCAGCATTAGAGTTCAAAATGCATTAGAGGCTGGAGATAATCTTGGAGAGGATATAGCTAATTCAACCACTTTCTTTAATTTGGCAAGTCTTTTCACCATAATCATATCTGTTATTGCAGCTATGATGGCAGTTAAAAGATATGCAAGCAGAAATCTTCTTCATACTTCATTGATGAAAGTTTTTGGTGCTTCTAAGTCGTTTATTTTGGGTCATCAAATGATGCAGCTTGTATTATTAGTTATTATTGCATCGATATTAGGATTGATTTTTGGATATGCATTACAGCATCTTTTGCTATCTACTTTGCAGGGAATCATCAATGCTAATTTACCGCCTCCTTCATCTCGACCAATCTTGCTTGGCTTTATTACAGCAGCTTTTGTCGTTTTTGCGACTGCATCCCCATATTTAAAAATTCTGAGTGAAACAGAGCCAATACGAATCTTGAGAAATGATTTCAATATCAAGCTATCAAGCAACCTTATGATTTACCTAGTTGCGTTTTTTACAATGTTTGGATTTCTCGGAGTTTTATTTCAAGATATTAGATTAATTTTATACATAGTTATTTCATTGATCTTGGTAACATCTGCCTTGTTTTTGATAGGAAAATTATTGATTTACATTCTTTCCTCTATGAAATTTTCTAATGGCACAGGATGGAAGCTGGGTCTGAAGAATATAGTACAGCGAGGTAACGATAGTGTATTGCAGGTAATTATTTTCGGGCTTTCTTTGTTGTTTCTTGTCGTGCTTGCAGAGACAAGAACTGATCTAGTCGATTCATGGAGTGAAACCCTTGACGAAGATACGCCTAATTATTTCTTATTTAACATTCAAGAATATAACTTGAAACCCATTTCAAATTATTTAAAGGATCAAGCAAATATCATCCCAGATTTTACTCCTTTAATTCGTGGCAGACTTTTATCTGCAAGCCGCCCTGGGTCTGAAGAAGTCAATTTTGACAATCTTATGGAAAGAGAGGCTAATTTAACTTGGCGGAATCTTCTGCCACCAAGTAATGCCTTGGTAGAGGGTGAATGGTGGACCAATGGTGAAGAAGTTGCAGAGGTTTCGGTTGATCGCGAGATTGCAGCATCAATGAATCTTGAAATTGGGGATGTGCTTAGTTTTTCTGCTGGCGGTACAAAATTCAGCGCAACTGTGACAAGTTTTAGAGAGATTGAATGGCAAAGCTTTTCTCCAAATTTCTTTTTTATCTTATCTCCAGCTGCAGGCAAAGACCTTCCCAATTCGTACATTACGAGCATTAAGGTTGAAGATTCTAAAATGTTGATGAGTAACTTTATTTCACGTTTTCCAACTATTACAAGTGTAAATTTAGAGGCAATTATAGATCAGGCTAAAAGCTCAATCTCAAGCGCTTCTTTGGCTGTGCAATACATTTTTTTATTAACATTGATTGCGGGAATTCTAGCTTTGATTGCATCCATATACTCGAACAGAGATCAACGAACCAAAGAGACCGCAATCATGCATGCAATTGGAGCCAGCAGGGCAATGATCTTTAAATCTGCCGCATCGGAATTTTTTATATTAGGCATGTTATCTGCAACCACGGCAATTATTTTCTCCACAATACTTTCATCTGTAATTTTTTATCAATTTCTTGATCTTGCTTACTCACCAAATTTATCAATTCTTGGGCTAAGTTTTTTTCTTGCGATTACTTTTATATTTCTTGCCGGCGTCATCTCTATTAAAAAAAGTATTTATGCTTCGCCTATGATCACTTTGAGAGATTCTTAGGTTTAGTTCATGTAAAATGCTACAGCATTAATTCGGAGAGATGGCAGAGTGGTCGATTGCGCTACCTTGGAAAGGTAGTAACTGGGCAACTGGTTCCGGGGTTCGAATCCCCGTCTCTCCGCCAATGCTCTTCAACCCACATCTTTTATTTTAAGTAACATTTAAGTGACAAATTAATAACGATCATTTAAAGTTAAATGAAAAATATTACACTTTTTATGAAAGAATTTTATAAAAATATTTCTGATGCATTGAGCATGCTTGACGGGTTGGAACAAGATCTAAATATTAGGCACTTAAGTCAAAATGAACTAAAAGTCTTTTATACAATCATTATTCGTGCTGCCCATAATGAACATGGCTCCAATATTACAGATATAGTAGAAAATTCTGGAATGTCTCGCTCAACTGTATATAAAACTCTGAAAAAATTATCCTTAGAAAAGATTATTAATTTACATCAATCTGAAGAAGATGGCCGCGAATCTATTGTTGTTTTAAATAGTTAAACATACACACTTCCCTAGTGAAAAATTTTTTCTCACTCTCTTTGACTAGCTTTTTATTTTCAAGCGTTTTATGGGTGTTATGGCACTTTATAGATACCCATGTATTATTTTTAGCAGGTAAGGGTGGTCTTTTCTATTTGCCTCATGCTGCAAGGGTTTTATGTATTGTGTATTTTGGCTGGAAAGCAATACCTGCATTATATCTCGGTGAGCTGATTGGGCCTAATGTAATTGATCCTGGAATGTATTCTTTTTCTATATTCGTACCAAGCCTCATAAGCGTTATATCAGTTCCTTTATCCTTGGCTTTGCTAAACTCATTAGGCTTTTCTTTAGGACAAACAAGAGCAAGCCCTTTAAACAAAAGAAACTATAAACACATTCTTTTAATTACTTTTATATCGGCTGGCTTTAATGCGCTTTTAGTAAATTTATACCTGAGTAGAAACAATTTAAGTTTTTCTGGCGCCATTACAGATATCGAACAAGTATCTGCATTTTTGATAGGCGATATTCTTGGAGCAACTATAGTCTTTATACTCTTAGCTTACATCTTAAAACCAGTTTTAAGGCAGGCAAGAAATCAATAACTCATAATCCATTCGTCAATAATATCCTCAAGAATAAACAGAGGAACAATTCCTTGATCTAGAACCACTGTATGAAACTTCTTAATATCAAACTGTTCTCCAAGAGCTTGTTTGGCTTTTTCTCTTAATTCTAGAATCTTTAGCATTCCCATTTTGTAGCTAGTTGCTTGACCAGGCCAAACAATATATCGCTCAATTTCAACTCTAACTTCTGTGTCTGACATGCCAGTTGTTCTCTTCATGTAATCCATGGCTTCTTCTCTGGTCCATTTTTTAAAATGCATGCCTGTATCTACAACAAGTCTATTGGCTCTGAACATTTCACTTTGTAGCACTCCCAGCTCATCATATAGATTTTTAGTCATGCCAACCTCTACAGCTAGTTGCTCTGAGTACAAGGCCCAGCCTTCAGTAAATGCAGAGGTTCTATAGCCCATCTTTCTATAAAGTGTTAAGTCTTCATTCTCTTGGTTCAAAGCAATTTGAAAATGATGGCCTGGAACAGCTTCATGAAATGTAAGAGTTCTCATGCCAAATGTTGGTGTTTGTTTAATATCATACAAATTTGCATAAAAAACACCGGGACGTGATCCGTCTAAGCTTGGAGCCTGATAATAACCCCCAGCAGCAGTTTGCTCAGAATATTCAGGAATCGCTCTGACTTCTACAGGGCTGACCGGGAATCTTTCAAAGTAAGGTCTGACATCTTCTTCTGCCTCCTTTACCATTTGATTGTAATCGGCAATAACAATTTGTTTTCGATCTGGAGTATCGGCGTAAAGAAACTCTGGATTCTCATTTAACTCATTCATCATTTCGCCAACAGGCTTATTAACTTCGTAGCCTAACAAAATAAAGATTTCCTTCATTCGATTTCCAATCCTTTCAACTTCTGAAAGACCAATCTGATGGATTTCTTCAGCTGTATAGTCTGTCGTGGTGTAAGACCGAAGACGTGATGCATAGAAGGCATCACCATTGGGCAAAGACCAAACACCATGATGCTTATTTGCCTGATCGTAATTGCTCTCCATGTACTGCAAAATTGACTCGTAGCCTGGTTTTACATTAAATTGAATAATCTCACTTAATTCACTAAACAAAGCTTCTTTTTTCTTTGTTGAGATATCTAACTCATCAACCTTTCTTATAAATACCTGCATCAATGGATTGTTATCATCTGTGTATGCAATTAATTCTTTAAGTTGTCTAATGACATGATCGAATACAAACTCAGGAGCAAAAATCCCTAATTTTTTCTGTTCTTCCAACCAAAGCAAATCTGAGTTCATTGAATCATCAAAAAGACTAACTCTTTTAATGTAGTCTGTAGCTTCTCTATAATTTCGTATTGGATGAGTATCCGTCATAAACTCAACGCCATTAAGATGATTGCCGCTGATTTGGTTGAATGGATAGGAATGAAACCTGAAGTTCTCAAATCTATCAATATTATTTTCAGTATCAAAAATAGCTATTTTCTGTGTCACCCTTTGAACATCCGTTAAGCTATCTGAATTATATTTTTTGAGCATTTCAAGATGTTTTAAAGTGTCCTGATAATCCTCATCACCATCTTCAAGGCTATCAATACTTAGCTTTTGATTGTGTTTTAAAATTGCATTGAATGGATCGAAAATTCCAATGTATGTCATAAATTCAGGCGAATCTAATAAGCTTAAAGTTAGCTCCTTGGCTAGGTAATGATCAATTGAATGTGGCTTCATTAAAAATAAATTTGCTAAATACAGGGACACAACCGCAAGCCCGCTTAGGACAAGATAGCCAACATACTTCAATAATTTTTTCATAATATTCCTTTGCCTAATGTAGTATATTGATTTTAGCATTTAACCAACGATTTAGGCATGAAGAATCCATTTCACTTAGCTATCCCTGTCAATGATTTAATTAAGGCAGCTGATTTTTATGAAAACACTCTTGGGTGTAAGCAAGGCAGGGCAAGTGACTCCTGGATTGATTTTAACTTATTTGGTCATCAGCTCGTTTGTCATCTGGTTGAAGAAACTAAAAGAGCAAACTCCAATCCAGTTGATGGGGATGAAGTGCCAGTTCCACATTTTGGAGTTATCCTGAGCTTTAATCAGTTCGACACTCTTACACAGAAATTAAAAAATAAAAACCAAGTTTTTATAATTGAACCTAAAGTTCGTTTTGCAGGTCAACCAGGTGAGCAGCGAACAATGTTTCTTCAAGACCCTAGTGGAAACGCATTAGAATTTAAGGCCTTTCAAAACTTAGACAGTCTTTTTGCTTGTTAGACTTTTTCCAATCCTTGGATTGGAGCATTGACCAGAAGTTAATGATCTATACATGCTAGCTCTTTTTTTAAAAACGGTTTCCTTAATCAACCAATTTTCGTTCTTACCTCGAATATATAAATCTTCATAGGTACCTGAGATACTTATGCTAATACTTTTTAGAGTATCTATTAAATTATAGGACATAGACCAAAATCCAAAGGCTTTGTTTCTTGATAACAATTTGATAATTGGATTTTTGCCTGTATGTTGCTCAATTAGATGACCATGACATGAATAAAGCTCATATTTGGTTACCATGTCTTGCGCTGAAGAAAAGATACCAAAATCTTCAAAATTTATATACACATCATCCGTCCAAAAACAGGCTAGGATATCGGCAGGTTTTTTTGAATCGCAGGCATTCCAATATTTAAATTTTAAACTTTTGATTGTGTTTATGGCCAGAATTGATTCAATTCTTTCGCTGATGTTAGCGCTACTTTTCATTTATAACTATTTTGGTTGATTAATCATTTTTAGCCAATAGTTGACTTAGTTTTAATAATGTTATTAAATACTGTATAAATATACAGTAAAATAATATTATGAATAATTTAATACATAAAAACCCTTTAGATCCAATCTTTAATGAGTATGAGGCTTTTGTAGACAAAAGCGCAGGCTTGAAGACAATAGCATTTAAATATTTCGGTGCAGACATACAAAAAGCGACTGAATATTTAGATCTTAACTATATACAAGAGCCAAAAGAGGACTTATCTATCAATCTTAGCTTAGTCGAAAGTGCAGAATATTATCAACCAGAATTATTGCACTAAAGTTATATTTTTCGAATTAAAACAGTATTTATTTTAAAGGATATACCTATATAATTTAATTAGATGTCGCACATACAGATTACTAAGGGGATTTGTTTATGCTTGTTTTAATACCCTTGCGCAGGAGGTGATCTTATTAGTATTTATATTAAATTAGGAAACGGAGGGTTCGCCTTTTGACAAGAGGTGAATTACCGAATTCGCCTATCAGACTTATCTAACTCTGATAGTTTGAAGCCTCCTTCGGGAGGCTTCTTTTTTTAGATAATTTATATCTAAATTATCAACCTAAAGCTTTTTTATTAGTTTAAAATTCATCAACTTTTATTAGGCTAATTTATTGTATGGAATCTAAAGACTGGTTTTTGTTAACTACGCTTGCTGCTATATGGGGTAGCGCTTTTATGTTTATCAAAATCTCCGCCGTAGATTTTGGACCAATTCTGTTAGTGACCTTAAGACTATTAATTGCTGGTTTAGTCTTTATGCCTTTGCTATTAAGAAAAAAATATAGACTTTTATTTAAATCTCACTTACCAGGAATTATTATTATCGCAATTTTTAGTAATGCATTACCTTTTACATTATTTGCATTTGCTTCACTTGGGGCGACATCAAACATGCTGGGTATTTTGAATGGTACCACTGCCTTTTTAACAACCGTGATTGCTTATTTTTGGCTCAATGAATCAATTTCCTCAAAGCAGATCATCGGTTTATGTTTTGGTTTCTTGGGTGTCATTATCCTTGTTAATCCTGCGAATGGATCTAGCACCATTATTGCAAGCATGTGCGCATTAATTGGCTCACTTTGTTACGCCTTCAATGGTAACTATCTTCAGAAATTTCATTCAAAATCAAACAAAAAAGTCTTAATAGGTTGGTCGATGCTATTTGGAGGCCTGTTTATGACTCCTATTGCTGTATTTAACTTGCCTGATTCTATGCCAAATACAGATTCATTTTTGGCATTGCTATGGCTTGCTGTTGTCTCAACTGGTATAGGTTATCTTGGCTATATAAGACTCATTGATAGAATAGGTGCTGTAAAAACATCAACTTTGACCTATTTGCTTCCGGTTTTCAGCATTATATGGGGTGCGATTTTTCTTCAAGAGCAAATAACATTAATAATTTTTGGTGGATTCATATTTGTTATGATGGGTATGTACTTTGCAAATACTTTGCCTAAGACAAAAAAAAGAGAATTAGCATGACTTACATAGAAGAATTGCTTTCAAAAGCAGACGCAGTTATTCCACGAGTCACATTAGAAGATTTTAACAATGACTCAAATTCAAAAGTAATGATAGATGTTCGTCAGCACGAAGAGTTACAAGCATCGGGCACAGTGGGAGGAGCAATCCATATTCCTAAAGGTGTTATAGAGTTTCGATTGAATAATAATGATGAGATTTCATTTGATACTTCGGTCTATGTTTTTTGTGCTGTAGGAGTTCGATCAGCTATTGCTGGATATAATTTAAAAAAAGTTGGGTATCAAAAAGTTTTTAATTTAGTAGGATTTCAAGATATCCTAGATCAAGGGGCTGAAAAACAGTCTTTAATTTAATTCAGGAGAAGTGCATATGTTTAGTCATGTTATGGTTGGATCAAATGATATCGAGGCATCAAAAGTTTTCTATGATGCAATTTTAGGAGTGTTAGGTGCGAAACCGGGTCTATTGTCCGAGAATTTAACTGGTCAAAAGAGATACATGTACTTTCTCGATGGAGGTACTTTTTTAATTTCTGAGCCGATTGATGGAAATGCTTCAACTCATGGTAATGGTTCTACTATTGGTTTTAATGTTCCAGACGAAGCAACAGGAGATACATGGCATCAAATTGGGCTCGAAAATGGTGGTACAGACTGTGAAGATCCTCCAGGTACAAGAGAGGGCATGGGAGTCAAAATGTATCTTGCATACTTAAAAGATCCTTCTGGGAATAAGATCTGTGTCTTAAAAAGATTGGCCTAGATTTTTTAATAGCCAGCTGCTTGGCCATCCTTTCGGGTTTCTGAGGCACCATAATAGACGCCATTCTTTAGCATGATAGCTTGGTAACCTCCAAAGATACCTCGTTCATATTTAATGGCATGGCCTATAGCGGCTAATTCATCCTCAATGGCTTTTCCAAAGCCACTTTCTATGCTCAAAGTTCCGCCATCTAGCATTACTTCATCTGTTGGTTGCGAAGATCCGCTGTGAACAATTCTAGGTGCATCTCCAGCTTCTTGTAAGTTGAGACCAAAATCGATCATGTTGATAATTATTTGGGCATGCGCCTGAGGTTGGGTAGCACCACCCATAACACCAAAACTCATAAATGGCTCACCATCTTTGGTGACAAATGCTGGAATGATGGTATGGAAAGGTCTTTTGCCTCCTTCTAGGGCATTTTTATGATTTTTATCAAGACTGAATAACTCACCTCTGTCTTGCAACATAAACCCTAGTCCAGTTGGCATCATGCCTGATCCCATGCCTCGATAATTGCTTTGAATCAAAGAAACCATATTGCCAAACTTATCTGCCACTGTGAGGTAGATAGTATCACCAGATTTTAAAATTCCAGCATCATCTGTTTTCGATGCTTTGTCTAAATTTATTAACTTAGCGCGCTCTTTTGCATAAGATTTAGAGATTAATTCATTGACTGGAATGTCAGTAAAATTTGGATCAGCATAATATTTTGCCCGATCAGCAAACACAATTTTTTTAGTCTCTGTAAATAAGTGAATATATTCAGAACTATATAAACCCATCTTTTTTAAATCATAATTTTCTAATATATTTAAAATTTGTAAGGCAGCAATTCCCTGGCCATTAGGCGGCAATTCCCAAACGTCATAACCTCGATAGTTCGATGAGACAGGCGGGGTCCACTCAGAATGAAATCCAGCTAAATCATCATAGGTCAAGAAACCACCCTGAGATTGAACAAAATCTGCCATTGTTTTAGCTATCTTGCCCTCATAAAAACCTGCTCTGCCTTTTCCTGCAATAGTCCTAAGTGTGCTTGCCAGTTGAGGGTTTTTAAAAATTTCTCCTTTTTGTGGCATTTTTCCATTTTTCACCCATACCTCGTTAAAGTTAGGGTAATTTTCAAAGCGTTTCTGCGATCGATCTAAGTAGTAGGCGATCGTTTCTGTAACTGGGAAACCTTTTTCTGCATATTTAATTGTTGGCTCAAATAAAGATGCAAATTCAAGCTTGCCAAATTTTTCATGCAGTTTTACCCAACCATCAACAGCACCAGGGACTGTTACCGGTAATGGACCATATGATGGTATTTTTTTGAGACCTTGTCGTTGAAAATATTCTATGGATAGATTTTTTGGAGCAGGCCCACTGGCATTAAGACCATGAAGTTTTTTTGTTTTAGCATCCCAAATAATTGCAAATAAGTCTCCACCAATGCCATTGCCTGTTGGCTCCATGAGTCCTAAGGCGATATTTGCAGCTATCGCCGCATCAACAGCTGTTCCTCCTTGCTTGAGAATGTCTAAACCAATCTGAGTGGCAAGTGGATGACTGGTTGCTACCATGCCATTTTCACCTATGACTTCTGATCGACTGGCAAATTTCTCACCAGTGATTCTATCGTATCCATATCCTGAGGTAGTCATAGTTAGTAAAAGTATAAATCCAAGTGCTCTATTCATCATATTTAATGAGTCTATTATATTTCTTATTGGCACGCCCGGAGAGATTCGAACTCCCGACCCCTTGGTTCGAAGCCAAGTACTCTATCCAGCTGAGCTACGGGCGCATTTATATATTGATTATAGTTGAAATTTTAAAAACATATTCCTGAATTTCCTATTACCTCAAGAATACATTTGAAATAATTCTATGAGCCTTGAACATTTAAGAGAAGGTAAACATAATGGGTTCGATACATACATTTGGGGAAACAATATGTATAAAAATTTAGGTTTATTATTCATCCTTATAGCTGTCTTTAGTTGCTCAGAACCTGTGGAAGAAATTGAGTCTGATAGTTTTCTAAATATAGCAGGTGCGCGAGTTGGTCTTGCTAGCCAGCAACCCATAGATTGGGACTCCCAAGCCATAGACCCCTATATGAATATGAATCCCAAGCTCAGTTCATCCAGAGTACCTTTATTTGGTGACCTGCATGTACATACCACTTATTCATTCGATGCTTATATTTTTGGTACTTTGGCAACACCTGATGACGCATACGAATTTGCTAAGGGCAAATCTATTAAGCATCCTGCAGGTTTTGATGTCAGTTTGGATAGACCGCTAGACTTTTATGGTGTGACAGATCATGGAACGTTTTTAGGGCATGTTGAAGAGGCAGCCACACCAGGAACACCTTATTATGAAGCACCATCTAGCGCCCCAGTGAATGACATTAATAGCCCGGAAAATTTAAATATCTCAACTATCCCAAGAAGAACAGAGGCCTTTGGAGGTTTTTTAGCTAACACAGTTGCTGCTTTTAGAGATAGAAAGCTAGATATTAGATACGCAGATAGCGTCAGTCGAAGAGCATGGGCTGATACAGTTGCTGCTGCACAAAGGCACAATGACCCAGGTAATTTCACAACTTTCATTGCTTATGAATACACAGCTTCAACAGCAGATATGGGTAACCTTCATAGAAACGTAGTTTTTAAGGGAAATGGTAATCGCATCCCATCAGTACCTTACAGCAGAGCTAATTCAAATGATCCTGAAGGATTATGGCAATGGATGGATAGATTAAGAGAGGATGGAATAGAAAGTTTAGCTATTCCGCATAATTCCAATGGTTCAGATGGCTTTATGTTTGCATTAAAAGACTCATTTGGTAAGCCATTAACCAAAGAATATGCTGAACTGCGCATGCGAAATGAACCTATAGTTGAGATCACTCAAGTCAAAGGTACTTCAGACACACATCCAGTTCTTTCTACCAATGATGAATGGGCAGATTTTGAAATCATGCCATACAAAGTTGCTACTCAAAGTTTTTCAGAACCGAAGGGGAGTTATGTTCGAGATGCTTTGCTTGAAGGTATTAAGATGGAGCAAACAAAAGGTTTCAACCCATATAAATTTGGGTTAATTGGCTCCAGTGATACTCATACTGCCGCTTCTTCACAAGAAGAAGATAATTTCTTTTCTAAAATAGGTTTGCTTGATTCTAGTGCTGCCTTGCGAGGTTCTATACCTGTAACCGATCCAGCCATGCTTGCCTCAGGTCAGTCTTTTGAAGAGGTTGATGGCAATCAATACATGAATTCATCTGCTATTACATGGGGTGCAGCTGGTCTTGCTGGTGTATGGGCTGAGGAAAATACGAGGAATAGCATTTATGATGCTTTTCGACGCAAAGAATCATTTGCAACATCTGGACCCAGAATGACAGTGAGATTTTTTGCTGGCTATGATTTAGACAAAGATAAGATCAATGACAATGATTTAATTAAATACTTATATACCAACGCTGAAACCATGGGAGCGGATCTAGATGGTATTGATCAGCAAACACCTAGTTTCTTTGTTTGGGCTGTTCGAGATACATTTACAGCCCCCTTGCAGAGAGTTCAAATTATCAAAGGTTATGTTGATGAAAATGGAGATCCTCAAGAACAAGTATTTGATGTTGCATGCTCTGATGGGGGAGTACCAGACCCAGAAACTTATCGATGTCCAGATAATAATGCAAAGGTTGATATCTCTAACTGCGCATTTTCTCAAGATGTTGGAGCGGCTGAACTAAAAACATTTTGGAGCGATCCTAATTTTGAAGTTCATCAAAGAGCTTTTTATTATGTCAGGGCACTGGAGAATCCTACCTGTAGGTGGAGTACATGGGATGCAGTTAGAAATAACGTTGCACCAAGATCTGATATGCCTAAAACCATTCAAGAACGCGTTTGGTCATCACCCATCCACTATATTCCATAAAACATAGAACCCATGAAACACTTTTTAGCGTTTGTCGTTATCACATTTTTTTGTTTAAACGATGTTGGCGCACAAACCTACAAAAACACCAATGATCAACAAAACGGTAAGACCTTTGGTCAGTTAATGACTTGGGTTTTTGATGGAGAGAAAGGACCAAAGAAGGTAGAAATTGAAACTTCGACTGAGTGGCAAGAATTAATCCCAGATCAAACTAACTATGCTGTTTGGATAGGGCACGCTACCTATCTGATTAACAATGGCGACGTTACCATTTTGACTGATCCAATATTTTCAAAGCGAGCATCACCCATTGGTTTTGCTGGGCCAAAGAGAATGATTCCACCAGCCATGACTCTAAATGACCTACCGAAGATAGATGTTGTTGTTGTGAGCCATAATCATTACGATCATTTGGATATTTGGTCTTTAAAAAAATTATATAAGCTTAATCTTGAAACTATTTTCTTAGTCCCGGCTGGAGACAGGCTCAAATTAATTAAAGCTGGTATTAAAAAATGTATATGAAATGCAATGGTGGGAAGCCTTTAATTTCAGTAACACAACTTTTCATTTTACTCCCGTCCAGCATTGGTCAAAGCGAGGTCTTTTTGATCGCAATAAAAGTCTATGGGGTGGCTGGTTTATAAAATCAAATGATTTAGCCTTATACCATGCAGGTGATACAGGGTATTCCAGCGACTTTAAAACTACCTATGAGCGCTTAGGAGCACCAGATTATTCTTTTATACCTATTGGAGCTTACGATCCGAGATGGTTTATGAAAGATTCTCATGTTAATCCAGAAGAGGCTGTTCAAATTGCTTTGGATTTACAGACGCCATATTCTTTTGGAATGCATTGGGGAACTTTTACCTTAACCGATGAACCTGTGCTTGAGCCTCCAGCAAGATTAAAAACAGCGCTTCAAGAACAAAACTTAGCACCTGATTTCTTCATATCTCCAAAGCCTGGTCAAATTCTCCAACTCACCAAATAAGTCTTATAATTAATCCATGAATCAATTAAATGTTTTTGGTGAGCCATTACCAATTTGTTGTGAAGATCCTATGACAGGGTTCACTCGTTCAGGCTCTTGTGAAACCATGGATCAAGATCATGGCATCCACACTGTCTGTGCTCATATGACCGATGAATTCTTAGCCTTTTCAAAAGCTCAGGGCAATGATCTATCTACTCCGATGCCTGAGTATGGATTTCCTGGTTTAAGGGAGGGCGATGACTGGTGTTTGTGTGCACCCAGATGGGTTGAAGCCTATGAAGCAAACTGTGCACCAAAGATTTACTTAACTAAAACTCATGAAAAAACCTTAGAGTTAGTCCCTTTAAAAATCCTGAGAGAATACGCGCTAGATATTAATTAGTAATATTAATAGTCTAAAATATTGCCTTCGAAGTCCGGCTCGATATTTTCTGGAATAATTATATCGTTCATCAAGCTAAATCTTGGCCTTTTACCTTGTTTCTGTTGATCTCTAAATGTTTCAGTTTTATTAACTTTTTGTGAATATATTAAATCGTTTGGAATCTTATAGACCTTATATGAACCATCATATTTTTGATTTGGAAAAAAGTGCATAAGATATAACTCATCCCACTTACTTTTAGGGCCAAATGAAGTCAAATCTGACTCTACACTGCATGCCTTAAGCTGTATTTTCAAATAATTATCTAAATTCAAGCAATCAAATGAAGAAGATATTTTTCCAGTGCATTTTAGAAATCTTGCTGAGTTTTTCTTTAAGCAAAATAATCCTTCAGATACTATTTCAGGGATATTAATTTTTCTTCCACCTAATTTTTGAGTTTTTAGATTTAACTCGATAACTCCTTGATAAATCTCTTTGATTTTTTGCTTATCAGTTTCTTCAAAGTATTGCAGTTCAGCATGTACTTCTTGGTTGTCTAGCGTTATTTTTTTTGTTTTGATATACATCCGTTTAAGTTAACATTAAAAATAATGAAATCGAAATTAAAAAAAACAAAACAATATTCAGTTGGCGGTCTTTTTTCAGGTGTCGGCGGAATTGAATTAGGCTTTCAACAAGCTGGGTTCAAAATTTCATGGGCTAATGAAATTGATAAGAATTCATGTATTACATACAGAAAAAATTTTGATCATCAACTCTATGAAGGAGATATTAATGATTTACAGGGAAGTAATTTAAAACCTGTAGATGTTCTTTGTGGAGGCTTTCCATGCCAGGCATTTTCAATAGCTGGATATAGAAAAGGGTTTGATGACGAGCGTGGCAATGTTTTTTTTCAAATAATCCGTCTTATCAACGAACTAAAGAAAAAGCCAAAAGTTTTATTTTTAGAAAATGTAAAAAATTTTAAAGGTCATGATCAGGGGAGAACATTTCAAAAAGTTATAAATATTATTGAAGAGAATGGCTATTCTATTTTTTTTGATGTCTTAAATACATGTGATTACACTTTAATACCTCAAAACAGAGAAAGGACTTTCTTAATTTGTTTTAGAGATGAGAAGGACTGGGAGTTTTCAAGAAAAAAAAATTTAATGAGTAAAAAATTCGCTGATTTTTTTCCTCCAAAAAAAATTAAATCCAATCATCCTATTCAAAAATTTTTAGAGAATTCTGAAATTGACGAAAAATTCTATTATCGACAAGACAAGTACATGTATCCGCATTTAAGAAAGACTATGAAATCCCCAGATACTTTATATCAATGGAGAAGACAATATGTACGAGAGAATAAAAATAATAAATGTCCAACATTAACTGCAAATATGGGAACAGGCGGTCATAATGTACCGCTTGTTGTTACTGACGAGGGTTTCAGAAAGTTAACTCCTCGAGAATGCTTTAATTTTCAAGGTTTTCCAAAAAGTTTTAAGTTGCCTAATGAATTAGCTACCTCTCATTTGTACAAGCAAGCAGGCAATGCTGTAACAGTGCCCATGATAAAGAAATTGGCTCAAGCAATTCTAAAAGCAATTGAATAATCTTTTAAGCAGTAATTTTTCAACCTCAATACCATTAGCATCAGTTATTGCATCAATACTTTATTTAATTAATGGGAATATGGGTTTATATATTCTGTCAGTTATTTGCTTAATTATGCCTGCAGTAGTTTTTTTCTGCGTAGCTGTATATCTTTTTTTTCAATTTGAAAGAACGCCGACTGTTGAGATTGAGTTAGACACTATTCAACTAGGCTTCGTTCAGCTTGCAACAATATTAGTTTGCATTAACAGCATTTTATTAATACTAGGTAGTTAATACTAATGAGCCCTAAACTTTACTCTCCATCTGAACTGATGAGCTATTTTGTTAGTCCATTTGAAGTATTGATGAAGAAGGCCATCAAACAAAACAAAGATCTTCAAATCAAACATGATCCTGATGACCCTTTATTAAAACTTATAGCCGAAAAAGGCATTGAACATGAAGCTCAATTATTTAAAGAGCTGAAATCTGAATATCATAATCATATTGCAATAAAAAATGATAAACCCGAGATTATGATTCATGCCACTCAATTAGCTATGAAATCTGGAGTTGAGCTAATCTATCAAGCAACTCTTTCCAATAATCAATTTTTTGGTAAACCAGATTTCTTAATTAAAATTGAGGGCTCATCTTTATTTGGTGATTATAAATATAAAATTCTTGATGCTAAGCTAGCAAAACATATCAAGCCTGAGTATGTCATTCAACTATGCTGTTATTCAGAATTACTTGAACATACTCAAGGGAATATTCCTGAGATTGCTCAAATCTATCTTGGTGATAATTCTTATGAAGATATCATGATTAATGATTTCTATGTTTTTTATCAAAAGATTAAAAATTCTTTTATTGCTGATATGGAATCAGATACTTCTGAGCCTCCATTACCAGATAATTTTACTCAATGGGGTGCATTTTCTGGCTATGCAGAATCCTATTTCCAAGAACACGATCACCTCATTCAGCTTCCAGATATAAGACAAACTCAGATTAAGAAATTGCATCAGGCAAAAATTATGACCATTAGCAATCTGCTTGATGCCAAAATTGACCGAGTTCCTGGAATAGATCAGCATGTTTTTAACAGGCTAAAAAATCAAGCTGAGATGCATTATGAAACTAAGAATGCAGGCTCGATCCAATACAAGGTTTTAGAGGATTGTGAAAAAGGCCTAGGTCTTTATTCACTTCCACCTAAATCCTCGCTAGATATTTATTTTGATATAGAAAGTAATCCATTCCATAAGGATATGCCTCTTCATTATTTGTGGGGAGCTGCTTATGAGAGTCCTGATAAAGACTTTAAAGCTTGGTGGGCTCATTCTGATGAAGAGATGAAAATAGTGTTTGAAGATTTTATAGACTGGGTGTGTCAAAAAAGACAAACCGATCCAAGCATGCATGTTTATCATTATGGCCAGTTTGAAATTACTGCCATTAGAACCCTTATGGGCCTTTTTGGTACTCGAGAACATGAAGTTGATTTTTTATTAAGAAATAATGTTTTCGTTGATCTATTAAGAGTGGTTAAACAATCACTGTGTATAGGTGCTGCAGGTTATGGACTAAAAAAAATTGAGCCTTTGTATATGTCTGAAAGAAAAGAAGAGCTTGCCAGTGGAGGTGATTCAATAGTTGTTTATGAGGCATGGGTAGCAAGTCCCGGTAAAACTTCAACACATGAAGACAGTGCATTACTAAAAGAAATTTGGGAATATAATCGAATTGATTGTATTTCATTGATCGATTTAGTTGATTGGTTGAGAGATATCCAAGGGTCTTCTTCGCATGAATTCATTGGTATACCTGAGACTGAACCAGCTGAGGAAGTGACTTCTTTTCAAGAGGAGATTATGAATATTCAAGCAAATCAGGCTTTGATTGATGCAAAACCTCATCTACAAATACTTACCAATCTTTGTTTATTTCATAAGCGCGAAGCTAAACCAGTTTGGTGGAGATTGTTTGATCGAATAGAAAAAACCGATGCTGATCTAGTTGATGATCTAGACTGCTTAGGTGAACTTATTGCTACGGGCAATAAAGAAAAAATTGCACGATCAACAGGTTTTGAATATTCATTTGATGCCGCCCAGGAATCTAAAGTCAATAAAGGTGATAAAGGTTTAAAAGCTAAACAGAATATTGATCTTAATATATCTATTCATGATATAGATCCTGATGAAGGCCTAATCATCTTAAAATCAACAGCAAAAGAGTTACCATCTATTTTGAGCTTAATACCTTGCTCAGTTATTTCGCCAAAGCCTATTTCTCTAAGAATAGAGGAAATTATGAATGCATATTTGATGGATGGTGAATTAAAGACTTGCGTTGAGCATTTCCTTCTTAGGCAAAGACCAGAATTCAAAAATGAATACGGAGATGATATTTCTCAATGGAAAGATTCTACTATTGAGTCATTAATTCTTGCTTTGAGCGAATTGAATGAGAGTTATTTTTGTATTCAGGGCCCGCCTGGAACAGGCAAGACCTACTCAGGCGCAAGAGTTATCAACGCTTTAGTAAATCAAGGTAAGAGAATTGGGGTTGCCTCAAATAGCCACAAAGCAATAAATAACATGCTTGAGGCTGTCATTGAGAATATGAATGAAGAGAATATCAATGAGTTGGTTTGCAAAGTTCACAACAAAAGTGACGATCCTTTATACGACAATGAAAGAATCATTTTAAAAAAGAGACCTGATGAAGTGCCAATTGATGATGTAGCAGTTACTGGGGGAACAGCATGGACATTTTCCAATGATCATTTTAAAGATCAGCTGGATTATTTATTTATTGATGAGGCTGGTCAAGTTTCTTTGGCTAATATGATTGGCATGAGTGCTTCTTGTAAGAATATTGTTTTAATTGGTGACCAAATGCAATTAGCCAATCCTAGTCAAGGCATTCACCCTGAGCTATCGGGTGATTCTTGCTTAGAGTATTTATTACAAGATTTACCAACGATACCAATTGATAAGGGGGTTCTTTTGCCTGATAGCTACAGAATGCATTCGCATATATGTAATTTTGTTTCTAGTCGCATTTATGAAAATAGAATTACTGCTATTGAATCAAACGATAAAAGAATAATTAAGCATGTAAGTAATTCCAGTATTAAAAAAGGCTTTGGTATCGAATACGTTCCTTTGGAGCACTTTGGAAATGAGCAAGCTAGCATCGAAGAAGTTATCAAAATTAAAGAGATCACTAAATCTTTACTTCAATCCACAAAAATCAATAGAGATGGAAATGAAACCGAGGTTACCAAAGAGGATATTTTAATTGTCACTCCATACAATCATCAGGTACGTTTACTTTCTGATAATTTAGGCCCAACTTTTAATATTGGAACAGTTGATAAATTTCAGGGAAGAGAAGCTCCAATTGTGATTATTTCTATGGCCTCAAGCAATGCCATGGCTTCACCCCGGGGATTAAGTTTTTTATTTGATCCAAATAGATTGAATGTAGCAATTTCCAGGGCTCAAAGCCTTGCAATACTTGTTGCCTCAACCGAACTCGAGACTCCTGTTGCATCAAGCAAAAAGGAAATGAAACTATCAAATCTTTATTTAGATTTTTTGGAATTTTCAAGATAAATATTCCTAGTTAAGCAAACTAAATATTAATACTAATATGTTTAAGGAGAATCTCAGGTTTTTGTATTAGATTTGCATTAGTTAATTGCTTTAGTTTTGTGATAGACATCCACATGTCATCCGTTCCTTTTACATCGCTTACGCTACCCAAAGCATTTTCTAGATTGAACTGAAATTCTTTTCCTTTTTTTAAAAAATAATTCCCGAAAAAACTATTACTAACTTTTACATCAGATATACATTGAATTATCTGACGATTATTTTTATCTTTCTTGATAGGTTCGATTAAATTAAATTCACCTATAAATTTGCATTCCCCATAATCCAGTTTAATTTGTGAGCCCCAAACAAACGGATTTAGAATAGTTTCACCCTGAAAAGTCTTAACTATATGAAAACCTTTTCTAAGCTTGTCACTACCTAGAACATAAAAAGGATTTTTGTCTCTTAAACTCTCACCATCAAAGAAGAGTATTTTAGGTATTATCTCTCCCTGCTTAAATATTCGACCGTATTCTTTAAGATTTTTTATGTTATAAATATGATTAATTTTGCACCGCAATGAAGAAAAATCAGTAAATTTTGAAAAACTATAAGTGCTATTATCTTCGGTTAGGTATTTTAAAATCATTCCAGTAATATCATTTGATTTTTTATTATTTTCGTCTTCAAAATACAGTTCTGCATGAACAATAAATATTTTTTCATCACCAATAATATTACCCTCCCATTTTTTTACTGACTCATCAAGCTGACTTTTCCTTATCCCAACCATCTTATCTGATGGACTGATTCTTTTTACTTCAATAAAAAGATTTGGTTTTCTTTTTTTGCCAAGATCAACGACGCTAACAATGTCTGGATCACTCTTAACCCGCTCATCATTATCAGGGTATATGTCATTATCAATAATAAATTTTTTTTTAGACTCCGAAAAATGCTCTAAAATTTTAGTAACAGCTATTTCACATAGTTTGCCAGGGACAAACTCATCAAGCTCACCTCCAAACCCTCTTTTCCCTTGATTAGTTCTTCCTCTAGAGCCTTTTCCCTCAAACATATGATAATTGTATGCAAATGTTACACACTCCAAGTAATCATTTTTTTCAAATGAATAGCTATTATCAGAGTTGATCATAATTTACATAATTTTTATAGCTTCCCATTAAGCAGGATTGTTTTCCATTCGGAGGGACTATTATTTGAAGAATTGATAATTTGCTGAAGTTCTATTTTTTCATCTAAGGAAGTTTTTCCAGTGGAAAAATCTTTATTTTTTTCAGGTTCAGAGTAAGTATTTCCAAAATGATCGATAAAGATCCAATTTTCCTTGTCATAAAAAATTTTAGAACTGCTGTAACCGGCTTGAAAAAATTTTGCCGGGCCTAAAAAGAAATTAATTTTTAAATTTTTTCTTAGTAGAAATTTTCCGAGACCTTTAAGTTTATTTGGGACATCAGAAAATTTAACTTCACTATCTTTAAAATCTTTTTCAACGTATTCTGTAAAGAAATAAACTTCTTTAAGATTCTCAAGTTCTTTGAATTCTTTTAACAGACGGATAATTTCTTTTCTTTTTATAATGCCATGCTTATTTTTATGGTGAGATGTTTTTCCGAATAAATAACTTGCTAAATGTCTCTCAACAACAAATAGGGTAGTTGCAGAATTTAGGATGGGTTTGATGTGATTAGCCCACTTCAAATCTCCATGCTCTGTTAGTTTTTTAGATTCATAGTAAGAATTAACCTTTTTGTATATTTCTGTATTTTCTACGCTTGAAAATCTTGGCGCGCATGCTTCTTTGTCTTTGTGCTTATGAATAAAATGATTTTCAGAACTTAAACAATATCTCGCAGACGTGGTTTCAAGCAAAAGAAGATCAAGAGAGTTCTTTTCTAGTGAGTCCTCTATATCAGTTATTGCATTAATATTTTTAATTTCAATCTCTGATGGAATATGCTTAAGACTATCAGGTCTATCTATAAGAATGCTCTTCCATAAACTACTTGAAGCTTTACCTCTAAGTTTATTTATGAAGTTTTTTGGTCTTACAAATATTGCTCTTTTAGTAAATGCTTTTGAGGTAAAAATTTGAGATTCATAATCATCCAGATCTAATACTTCATCTTGAACCGAAAATTTAAAGTGCATTAATCAAGTATTTCACTCAAAGCTATATCAAAAAATCCTTCTGGAAAGTCATTAGATAGAGAGCCATCTTCTAAAATTTTAATATTTACTAGATTAATTTTATTATTCTTGAGTTTTTCAAAATAATAAATATTAATATCATTAGGGTCTAATTCATTTTTTCGAACTTTTTTTTGAAGTCGCAGTAAAAGATTTTCACTATGTGTTTCAATAATAAATCTATTATTTCTTTTGATAGCTGAATCAGAAATTACCTCAATCACATCTGCTTGAAGTTTTGGATGTAAGTGTATTTCTGGTTGTTCGATTAAAATAATTTCATATTCTTCTATCCCTGATGCCACTAATATAGGAAGCACTTGAGAAACGCCTTTTCCAACATCGGCAAATCCCAGATCAATATTTCCTCCATACTCCCTGAGGACTAATGCTTTTTGTTTTCTGCCAAGCTGAAAATACTCTGAGGTTCCAACCATATAGTTCATGCCCAATTTTTGAAGGTCGGCATTTATCTTTTTAATTTCTGTTGTATATAACTTGCCTTGATCTCTAGAAAAAATATCATCCATATATTTTACAGCTGGATCAGCAATTCTATTATTTTGTATTGATCCTCGACCCGGTATACCTCGTATTGGAGGAATATGCGTTAAGTTTATTCTGCCTTGAAATACAAAGGCATGAACTATTGCTGATGATAGTAAATCTAAGTTGGCATCCTTTCGAAGCTTTAATTTAGCATTTCTTTCTATTTTTTCTCCGATTCTTACAAGTGATGATGAGTAGGAAGATAGATTATCTCCAGAAAAAACTTTTTTATTTTGTACACCATATAAAATCATATAATCCTGAAGCAACCGAGGGACATATGGCATAACTTTTGTATTTGATGGAATTGATAAATATAAGCTTTGATATTTAAGAAATATCTCTTTGCGGTTTGATTTTTTATTTTTAGGAGATATTTCTATTAAAATTTTTGGATTCAAGCATTTCAAAAGATAGTACTCATCCTCTTTGAAGCGATTTTTTTCACCTCTATCAGCACCCATTTTTTGCATAATCTTTTTAGCCTCTGATCCATTTTTGGAGATATTTCTAAAAGTAAGCTTTCCAGAGAAACTGACTTTAAGTCTTTTTGTTACAGTGGGTTTTTTTTCTACAAGCTTCACCTCAGAAGCGTCTAAATTTGAATCCTCAAAAGAAATAGTTAAAGATTTTAATTTTTCCTTATTGAAAGAAAAATTGATAGATTGATGCCCTCCGCTTGAATTTGAAATTTTAGAACCAATACCTAAATCTTTAGTTAAATCATGATCTTTAACACAGTGCTCAAATCCGCCTACATCAAATGTATTTCCTAAAAAGTTTAGATTAGGAATCAATTCATCAAACATATAGCCGAGAGTTTTATCATTCCTTTTCGAAACAAGCATGGATTGAATTAATGATGATTTTCCGGCTGAGTTTTGACCATAAATTAAATTTATCTTGTTAATATCTATATTATCTATGTCTTCAAGGCTCTTAAAATTTTTTGCTGAGACACCTGATAAATGAAAGTTATCACGAATTGAATTTATATTAATTCTTGGAATTAAATCAGGCGATCGAATTAAATCATAATTTATTTTTGTACTTGGAATATATTGTTTGATATTTGTAACTTTTTTATTCATAACGTAAAAATAATTTATAAATGATATTAACTTTTTTATTGAAAATTGTACAAAAGTTAAACTTTATTAAGTCTCTTGATTAACGATTAACTTTTAATGTTGTTACAAAATATATTAACTTTTTTTACATCTGATCTATTCCCTTATGGTTAAAGAATTAGGTAATATTAATTAAGGACATGGAAGCAACCAATTCACTCAATATATTTACCCCAACACAGACTGGTGTTGATGAAGTCATTACTCCACCCAAACTCAATCCACCCTCACTGAAAGAAGCTTTACATATTGTTAGTCCAAAACTTCTGCCTTTTGCTTTGAGTCTTAGTGGCAACATGGCTGATGCTGAAGATTTATGTCAGACAACCATACTCAAACTTATTGAGAACAAAGATAAATTTTTATTTGCTGAATATCCTCTTGCTTATGCTAAGACGATATTACGCAATGGTTTTATCGATAAATGCAGAAAAGATTCTAAGGTTGATTCCTTTGATGAATTAAATCTTGAACCATTCATAGATGAGAACAAACTCAAATCCTATGAGCATCAAGAGCTTATGAATTGCCTCAAGCAACAACATGAAACTGATAGAACCATTCTAGCAATGAAAGGGGCAGGGCATGATTATGATGTGATTCAAAAATTCATCGGCAATATCTCTAAAGGCAATCTAAGAACCAAAGCCAAAAGAGCCAGAGCTTTATTAGCAGATTGTCTGGGGAGGAAGCAGAAATGAATCAACGCCTCAAACTTCAATTAGCAGGATATGTGGATGATGGGATGGATTACTCTAACTCTGCTGAAGTCAGAAGTATTGTTGATGCATCGGATGTAGCTAGAGAGTTTTATGAAAAATTGCTCTTTGCCAATAAACGTCTAGAGAGTTTCTTCCAATCCAAAGAGATGCATAAGACCAATAATAAGCTACACAAGTTTATTGACGACACCCTAGAGCCTAAAGATACTTTCTGGACTCGTTGGGTCCCTGCATCAGGCTTTATGATGGCAGCTGTTGCAATGCTCATTACCTTCGGTCCCTTTATGGCTCCAGTCACTGAAACACCTGCGATGTCTAATATCCAAGTAAATATCCCAGCATCTATTCCACAGCCACAAACCATTAAGAACTACCAAGTGAATACTGTATGGTCACTGGCTTCATCCATGACCGATGAAATGGATGCAACAATTTATCAGGTGATGTACGGAGTCTTTGCAGCTAACACCAATGCCTTTATTGGCGGTGACTTAACCTCTATAAGAGCTGACAAGGACTTTGTAAAACCTGATAAAGCTTTAGTCCAAATGATAGACCCAGCCACTGCTCAGCAAATGGTTGAAAGTTATTTAAACTAATTCTGTCACAAACTCCCACGTCCTCCGTTTAAGTATTAAGACCACTTAATAACTATCCTAAGGAGGGATGAATGATTGAGATACTCGCAGCATCAATAATAGGGCTACTTGCTTTAACGACCTTTATGTTTGTTAGGAAGCTTAGAAAACCAAAACCAGTGGATGAAATTAAACTCCAGAAAATCCATGTCATGCGTTTAGGACCCTTTTCTGGGCAAAGCAATTCGTTTAAAGGTAAGTCTGTTGTATTTATGATGCTGTTGAGTACCTTGTCATATGCTGAGGTCAACATCATAACCCTTGATAATTTTTGGATTGATGATGTAAGTGAGAATGAGCTGTCTGTAGCGAAGAAAGCAGAGGATATAAACAATGGAACTCAATTGGGTTTTCATATTGAACGACCTCACTGTATCCCCAACTATCCGTATTTAATGACAGAAGTACCAGAGGCAATGAATCAAGGAGCCATTGTCTATGCCAAGATGGTGGTGGATAAGAAGAAACCCAAAAAAGCTAAACTCAATCTTGAGTTCGTGGTGGATTCACCTAAGGGTGAAAGAATTGGTTGGTTTGCACTTAGAGACTTCCCATCTTTTTTTAGTGCTTCCATAGTAGATGTGAAGTTTCAACCTACCGCTGGGATAAAGAATCAAACATATGTTTTAGAGGGTTTAAAAGAATCTACTTATCAAGCCCAACAAATCTGTAACTCAGGTCACATGCTAAGAGCGACAAATAAGCAGGTTAAGATTTGAAAAAATGGTGGTTACATATTTTTTATGTAGGAATAATCGTTGGTCTGCAATTAATTAATTTTCATGCCGTAGGCTATACACAACATAAGTCAGATTGGTGCGATGGATTTTATGAAGAATTTAGGAAAGGTCTTTAATCTAATATTCTAGATTGATGCCCATTCACATTTTTAACTTTTTTATTTGCATGTCTCTCGCAAGGTTTTCATCAATGGCTCATCTATAGAACCGTCATCTTGAGCCATAAAGTTTTCACACCATATCTCTAATTCATTATCTGGTTCATATACCAAGAAATACATTAATGAGAAAACTGCTGCTAATCCGACAACAATTATTAGGATGTCTTTCATTTACTAATATTAAACTGTTTTTTTGTATTTTAGGGGTTTAAATTAATACTGTATGTATATATACTATTTTGCTGACCGAGAGAAATATATTGTTTACAGAATCGCCGACAAACCTTAATAATTACCTAGTTTCCAACGCTTACTTAGAATACTCAGCATTCCTTTTATCTGATATTGAGTACTTTTTACTCTATACAGATATTCCAACCAAAGCCTCAAAATTTTCTCAAGTAGAAAAGAGATTCCATGATATTCGAGACTTAATTCTAAAAAGTAGAAATCATTATCTCTCGAGTAATACTGCTTTCCATAAACCCTTTAAATTACATTTTGATTATCTAAATTGGTTTTATGATGTCACTCTGAAAGATTTTAATGAAACTCTGAAGACTTCAGATGAGTTAGGTATTTTTGATAAAGAAACTTTAGATGTTATTGAAACCGCATATAGATTTTTTGATGCATTGCAGGCTTATCTGCCCATGAAGCACAATGAATTTTTTCTTTATGAATCAGCCAAGCTTTCTTCTAAAGCATTTACGGATTGCTTCATAGCAGGCGAAACCATTCTTTCAGGCAATACTAAACTTAGCATGGAGCTCACTGAATCAGCATTGGATATGCTTGAAAGAGCCTATCAGTCGGTTGATGAAGAATCATATAGGCGCCAAGAATATGATGCATTAACCATCTCATTAAATCCCCGTCGCCAAGAGCATCTTTCCTTCAAGCATTATCAAGATTTACACAAAATTTATATTGCGAGCTGCTATCAAGAGAATGTCCTATTAAAACAATTATTTTATGTTTCTTCCCTTGATGTCGATGAGTCTACTTCAGATGAAACGCTCGATAATATAGGTGAGACCATAGAGTTAATTTGCGAAAAAATGCCTGATTTTGCCGCGACTCGCAATGAATCAGCTCTTTTGATGCTTCGTTCTAACTTAATAACTTCTGGTCAAGAGATCGATGATTTAGAGATGCTATTCCCGCCAAAAGAATTCTCCAGCATCCTTAAATCAAATTCATACAATTATCTGAATAACCTGCCTGTAAAGGTTACTCATTAATGGATATCTATAAGTTTTTAAAAGGCTTAGAGCCAGATGATCAAGGAAGGTTGATTCATCAAATATGGAATTTCTCTGATATTGAAATTGAGCGCACTCATGACTTTATTCAAAGGCTATTTCCATTAAATGAACCAAGCGCTATGAGCCTGAATAAATTTTATATTAAAGATCCTGCATTAATTGAGCGGATAAGGATTGATCCAACAATTGCAAATAATTTAATAGCCTCTAAGAATTTTTTTCTAGGCTTTCTCTTACGCAATGATCAATGGCAGCGTCATCATAATCACAATCAATTACGTATAACCAGAATTATTAAGTCGCTAATGCTGCTTGTCTCGCGTGATGAGGCAGAATCCTTTCATCGGGACGTTATGTCTTTGATTCATGTAAATTCACACATACCAACCAAGGCATATGAGCATTGGGATCTTGCTTTGGGTAATAAACCAGCTTCTCAAGCAAGCTAATTTTTATTAATGAACCCTCATCCATTATTTTCTAAAAACAAACGGCAGGGGCAACTTGAGTTATTTGAGAGCTTTATGTCTCAAGATCTTGTTGACCAATACCCGCTCAATGTTAAAGAATATAAGAAAATTCAAAGAAATATCTATCGTTATCATCTGAGTTTACTAGAGATGGATCAACAGCCTGAACTCAATTTGTTAGATGAAAATGGACTGGTTCAGCTTGAGTTTTTTCGCATAGAAAAAGAATGGAACCATCTTAAAAAACGAGTAAAACAAAATTTAGTTTCACTATACAAAGAAAAGAAATTACTTGATGAGTGGTTTAGAGCTTTTGCTGAGTTGTTAGACCTGGAAAATGAGAAATATAATCCATTGGGTTATCATTAGATTATGCAAAGAAGATATTTTCTTAAAAGTACTGGAATTGTAGCCTCTACTGCGTCGCTGGTTCCTTCTGCTATTTTTGCAGCAGATGCCGCCATGGAATCCATTGTGAAGCATTCAAATGACTTTATAGACTACACAGCAGAAACTGCCAACAAGCTTAATGATTATGCTCTAGGAGGCTTATTGCCATCATTGGTGCCTTTAATGCTGTTCGCTTATACCCAGGAGTTTATGTATGTAATTTTATTCTTTTTTCTTCTTATCAGCTCTGGAATAGTCATTTTTTAAACCTTGAATTTCTGTAAAAAAACCTTATATAAATCAGTGTAGTTATAGAAATAACTTCCTGTTTTCGACTTCCCTACATACATTCCACATTCCCAATTCAGGGCATGTATTTTATGGAGAAAATTATGAAAGTATTTGACAGTGAATTTGAAACCAGAGACGGCAAAATTAATCATTCTGTCCATGTTGATTGGGATGACAAAGGCAACCTACATTTTATGGAGCATGATCTGGGAGAGGGTGTGAAGGGATTTTGGGGGGAAGATGAGTATGAATATTTTTTCATGGTTCATCAAAAGGATGTCGCAAGATTTATTTTATATGCCTTTTGGAAAGGTTTTACTTTTAAAGATAGACTGAATGTTGGAGAGTTAAGAGATATGTGTGATGAATTTAAGATTGAATACAGCACTGATAATTGGTTCTGAGAATAATGAAAAAATTTAATGAAATAAGATGCATTCATAGATCTTTCAACTTTATTTTAAAAGATAATGTTCATTGCGCAGATTGCGGTAATAAAGTGTTGATGTACGTTCCAGAAGATGAAAATGAAGAGGCCTATTTTGAGATATTAGAACCTAAGGCAGATGGAACTTTTATAGCCTTTCGAAGAAGTTATCGAGATCAAATGAAGCTAATATTAAATTTGGATCGAGAACTCCATTAATTAATAATTTTTTTTCATATTCTTGGTGTTACCATTAATTTTTTAACAAGGAGAAACAATGCGTAATTTATCAATATTTATGTGCCTATTTTTTATGGCATCTATCCAAGCAGATAACCATACTAAGGCTGAGCAAGAAGTTGCTAAAGCGTTTGCAGAATACTTTAATGCAAGGTCTGAACAAGATTGGGATACCGTGGCCGCAATGGAAAGTGCTTCAGGCACATTTAATACCAATTCTGATGGTAGCTTTCATAAAGGTTTAGCTAAAACAACAGCTGCTCAATGGGGAGCAAGCGGTCAGTTAGGCTCTTTGAACACTTACTATCCTGAGTTTAGTCAGATCTCTGATGGGGTTGTCTATGTAAGGTTTTACTATGAGGGCATTGCTCAAAATGGTTCCATTTCATCAGATTATAGAACCAGAGTTAGTCAAAATTGGGTGAAAGAAGAAGGTAAGTGGGTTGTAAAAACATCGCATTATTCACCAGCTCAATTTGGTGGAGTTCACATTACGGTTGCGACAGACTTTGACAACTAGTTAAAGCTATTAGGCCTCAGGGATAACTTGAGGCCTATTTATCCAAGGTAGCGCTAGTATATTTAGGATTGAGTAAATCATTAAGCTCACTGCCACTGCAGCAATGCTCATTTCTATATAAGCATAGACACCAAGAGCTAAGCACAAGACTAGTCGGGCGATTTCCATAGTAAAGCCTTCTTTGCCATCTAGCCAAAGTGAAGTGCAGTACATGGTAAATGCCATCATGCTGATGGTAACCCAAAGCTGTTGATAATTTAGTGTTCCACTTTCCAATAACACTAACCCCACCAGGCTTAACGTGAAAAACTGTATGAATGCATAGAATTTAATCGTGGCTGGAACCTCAGGATTATATTTTTTAAATGTAGTTGGATCAAAGTCATTTTTGTCTGCTGGGATAGATAATGAAGCAGGTTGCCAACCCGTTCTTGCAAAGGGCACAAAGAATTTTTCTTTCCAGCTTTGTGCATGCCAAATATCTTTTGCCATTTTTACGTAGATGTGAAGATTCGCCCATATAGGATTAAAGGTATTAATTTTGCTTCTGATGCCGTAGATAGGAGTTTCATGATCTTCTTCCTCTTTATAGGTACCAAACATTCGGTCCCAGATAATAAAGACTCCCCCATAGTTTTTATCAATGTAGTTTTCATTTTGCGCATGATGTACTCGGTGATTTGATGCGGTCACAAAGAATTTCTCATACCAGCCGAGCTTAGGAATATGTTCACTGTGGACCCAGAATTGATAGATAAGATTGACTGAAGCAACACTGACAAAAACATAAGAGGGCACGCCGATTAAAAACACTGGGATAAAAAAGACCCAAGTTACAAAAGCCCCAGTTCCAGTTTGCCTTAAGGCAGTGCTCAAGTTGTAATCTTCGCTTTGATGGTGCGCTACATGAGATGCCCAAAACAATTGTCTTTCATGACTCATGCGATGAAACCAGTAATAAAAGAAATCATAAACAACAAAGGCAAATATCCATACCAGAGGTGAACTTGCATCCATTCGCCATAGGCCGTTATGGGTTTCAATCAGATAAAAGATATAGCCGCCAAAACTAATAATAATGAGTTTATTTGCAGAGCGAAGCGAACCCATAAAAAGGCTGCTGATAGCGTCATTGAGTCGATAGGTATTATTTTTTTTGATAATGCCGTAGGCAAGCTCAATTAAAATGGCAAGCAAAAAAAATGGCACTGCGTAGGGTACGTAATCCATTCCTAAATTATAGAACTAGGATGCTTAAAAGTAATCTATTTAGTCTCAGGATGGTTTTTATGCATGGCAGTAAATCTAGAAAAAGCCACGCGTTTACCAGCATCGTTAGTGATGTCAATATTCCACACTGAAGTTGATCCACCTATGTGCACTGGAGTAGCTTTAGCGTAAACATAGCCATCGGTTGGTGAGGAGATATGATTCGCATTGATCTCAATGCCAACAGGGTATTTTTTGGTGTTGTCCATTGAAAGTGCTGCAGCTGTGCTGCCAACGCTTTCAGCGAGAACGCAGGATGCACCTCCATGAAGAATTCCGTATGGCTGTTTGGTTTTTTCGATCACTGGCATTCTGCCAACAATAAAATCATCACCAATTTCTACAATTTCTATACCAAGGTGTTTGTCCATGTTGATGGATGAATCTTTAAACTCTTCAATGGAAAGAGGTTGAAACCAGATAGATTTTGACATGTGAGTATTTTATATGAATGTTGTGTTAATAAAAGAGCAAGAGTATTTGTTACACTTACATTTTTTTAAGACACCATAGATGCTTTCATTTACAAATCTAGCTCTGCGCAGAGGCCCCAATCTTTTATTTGAAGATGCATCATTTGTGATTCATCGAGATAAGAAAGTTGGCTTAATTGGTGCCAATGGAGCTGGGAAAACAAGTTTGTTTAAAATGATTACCGGTGAATTAGATGTCGAAGAAGGGTATCTGGATTATCCTCATGATTTAAGAATTTCCTATCTTGCTCAAGAAGTTCCAGGAACCGATGAAGTGGCGGTTCAATATGTCTTAGAGGGCGACAAACAACTCATTGAAACACAACAAAAAATTAGATCGGCTGAAGAAAATGAACGCTTTGATGAGCTAGGTGAGCTTCATGCAATTTTCAATTCTATGGATGGTCATGCAGCTTTATCCAAAGCTGAGCAACTCATGATAGGGCTTGGGTTCTCGCAAGAAGATTTAAAAAAAACTGTTAAAGATTTTTCAGGTGGGTGGCGCGTTCGACTCAATTTAGCAAGAACCTTGATGCAGCCATCAGATTTACTCTTGCTTGATGAACCAACCAATCACTTGGATTTAGATGCAATAGTCTGGTTAGCAGATTGGATCAAATCATTTAAAGGAGCCCTCATACTTATTTCGCATGACAGAGAGTTTCTCGATGAATGTGTCAATACCATCGCACATATCTATCGTCAGTCAATTGAGCTTTATACAGGCAACTATTCACAATTCGAGGAGGTTAAAGCTTTGCGATTGGCTGAGCAGGCTGCAACATTTAAGAAGCAACAAAGAGAGATTGCTCACATGCAAGACTTTGTGAGGCGTTTTAAAGCCAAGGCTACCAAAGCCCGACAAGCACAGAGTAGAGTTAAGGCTCTAGAGCGGATGGAAGTAATTGCACCTGCTCATGTGGATTCACCTTTTCATTTCAGTATTCCTCAGTCGGATAAGATATCAGATCCATTGCTTACACTAGATGGAGCTACCCTTGGCTATTCATCAGCTGTTCTGGAGAATATCAATCTCAGTTTACATCCTGGCGATAGAATAGGACTGCTGGGACCTAATGGCGCAGGTAAATCAACGCTAATGAAAAGTTTGGTTGCTAGCATTCCTCTGATTGATGGACATAGGTTTGAAGGCGGTAATTTGAAGCTAGGTTATTTTTCTCAACATCAAGTAGATGATTTAGATTTATCCAAAACAGCCTATCAATGTATACAACAACTTGATCCTGAAAAAACAGAGCAGCAAGTTAGAACTTATTTGGGCGGCTATGATTTTAAGAATGACAAAGTCAAAGATCCAATAAAATTATTTTCAGGTGGTGAAAAGGCAAGGTTGGCACTGGCTATTATTGCTTATCAAAAACCTAATTTGCTGTTGATGGATGAGCCCACCAATCATTTAGATATGGAAATGAGACAAGCTCTCACCATGGCCTTGCAATCCTTTGGTGGCGCTATATTACTCATTTCACATGACAGACATTTGCTTGCCAATAATGTGGACCAATTTTTGCTGGTTGAGGATGGGTCGATTGGAGAGTTTGATGGTGATTTAAATGACTACAGTCTAAGAATCTTAAAAAATTTAAATAAATCTCACCCTCGTAAATCCTCTAATACCAAAGAGCAATCACCTGGCGCTCAAAGACAACTTGAACAAAAAAAGATTAAACAACTTAAAACTGAAATCCATTCTGCAGAGAAAAGATTAAAACGATTGCAGGAAAAAATAGCCGGTGTTGAAGGAATCCTGCAATCACCCGAGACCTATGATGGTGACTTTCAAGATGATCTGCATGACCTTATTAGAAATCAAACCGAGCTTAAAGCTGAAATAGAAGAGGTGGAACAGATTTGGTTAAATTTAAATGAGCAGCTAGAAGGTAGCAGTTAATTTAAAATTTAACGGGCATTTCTTGTATGGCATGCACAAAGTTGTTTGGTGCAACTTTCCAATTTCCACTCATATGAATATTTGGAAAACGTGTCAGAATTTGTTTGTAGGATTCTTCTAGTTGCATCAAAGCAACAGGTTTTCCAATGCAAGTATGCCTGCCAATACCAAATGCTAAATGTTTATCTGCATTAGCTCTTGCAATGTCAAATTGATCGGGATTAGGAAAGATTGATGGATCCCTATTTGCAGCTCCATACCACATGACAATTTTTTCATTTGGACCCATCAGCTGGCCACCAACTTCAGTTTCACATGTTGTGGTTCTGCGCATATGCATGACTGGTGAGATCATCCTAATACATTCTTGCAAGAAATTAGGCATGAGGTCTGGGTTGTCTATAAGTTTTTGTTTTTGATCAGGATTTTCAGTTAGCAGCTTAATGGCTCCGCTAAGAGTATTACGCGTTGTATCATTGCCGGCAAAAATGATCAGCAGCCAAGAACCATCAAGGAACTCAGGACTTAATTGATGACCCTCTAACTCTGCATTGGCAATTGCAGAAAGTAAATCATCGGCAGGATCTTTTCTTTTAGCATTCAATATATCTCTGCCATATTCAAACATTTCATCGACCATGGCATTGAACATATCGATCATTTCGGTATTCACCGGTTCGTTAGACTGTTCGGCATCAAATTCTTTTTTGAGTTGCTCAACTTGAATGTATTGGGCCAGTTCAAGAAATTCCATCCAGGTGACTAATTTTTGTCGATCAGCCTCAGGTATGCCAAGAATTTCAGACAAGGTAAAAATGGGAAGTTGTTGTGAAAAAGCAGTCACAAAATTACAGTCTTCTTTTGTGTTAATAGCATCCAATAAATCTGTTACCTTGGCTTTAACTTTGATTCTTAAATTGGATACATAATCTGGCTTAAAGAAGGGCATGTGCTCACGCCTTAGATTGATATGCATATCGCCATCTAGATTTAACATGTGATCAACCGCTGATCGCCACAATTTAGGATGTCTTCTTTCTTCACTACCAAGAGTAATCATGGTGCCAGTACCTGCTTGGGATGAGAAGATCTTAGGATTAGATGAGACCTTTAAAATGTCTTCATGACGAGTTAATGACCAAAAGCCAGGTTCTGGATCATTTAAAAATGGAGGATGTAAAAAAACAGGTGCTTCTTCTCGCATTTTTTTGAAGTGATCAAACGGTTGTCCTTGTGTAAAAACATCTAGATCAGTGAAATTAACATCTGATTTAAAGTTATTAATAGGTGGATGAGCATTTGAACTGAAGGTTTTTTTAGCAATTGCATTGCTTATAGATATAGGTTCACTCATTAATCTAATACCTCAACAGGACCAAGATTTAGCTTCCTAATTGGTCCTTCAATTTTGCTTAGGTCACCAACAATTAACCACGTCCATTGATCAGGTTTAATATACTTTTGTGCCATGGCATGAACATCCTCCAGTGATGGCTCGTCTAGTAATTGCGGCAATTCATTTAAATAATCTAGATCTCTGTCATAAGTCACAATATCGGACACTCCGCCTTTGAGTGCACCAAGGGTTTCAAATTGACCTGGAAGCCTTAATGTTTTTGAGGCTTTGCCTTTCGCCAGCTCATCTTCAGTCGTTTGTGATGTGCTTAAATAGGCCGCATATTCATTTACTATTTCAGTAATAGATTCGGATGTTTTATCAGTTTGAACAGGCGCCGTTACCAGCATGGCTCTTTGGCCTTTAGCATCTGATAGTCTAGTTCTCACTCCATAAGACCAGCTTTTATCTTCGCGAAGATTCATATTAAGCCTTGCAGTAAAACTTCCACCGATGGCATAGTTCATGTAGCTAATTTTTATCTCTTCATCAGTCGCAGAAGGCGGCAATAATTGTCCAGCAACAATATATGATTGCTGTGCATTTGGTTTATCAATTAGGTAAACAGTTCTGGTGGCTGGCAATGCTACATTACTAAGTATTTTTAAATCTGGGTTAGAGTCACCAGACCAATTTCCAAATTTCACTTCGAGCATTTCAACTAACTCGTCTAAATTAATATCTCCAGCAACTGCAAAAGTTAGATTGGCTGGATTGATGGCTCTCTTATGGACTGCGATAACATCTTCGCGTGTAATATCAGATATAGTTGCTGAAATACCACTACCAGTTAGAGGTTTGCCATATGGATGATTATCTCCATAGAGTAATTTACCAATATTTCTATATGCAATAGCCGCTGGCCTATTTTCCTCTTGAACTATTGATGCAAGAGTTTGTTTCTTAATTCTATCTATTTCTTTTTGTGGAAAAGTAGGATGAATTAGCGCCTCTCTAGCTAGATCTAAGGTTTCTTCTAAATTGGTTTTTAGGCTTGATACAGTTGCATATGATGTATCGAGACCAGAACCAAAACCTAAATTAGACCCAAGAGAATCCAGAACCTCATCAAATTGAAGCGAGGAATATTTCTTAGTTCCTTCATTCAACATGTCCATCATGAAGTTTGTGTATCCAAGCTCATTATTATTTTCTTGGGCGTAACCAAAACTAAATTGAAAATTTAGTTCAACCAACGGAACCCCAGTTCGTTGAGCTAGCACGACCTTTGCACCATTAGATAAGGTTGCTGTTTGCAAGGTTGGAAATTTAAATGAAACTTTTTCTGTTGGGTAGGGTACGCCGCTAGATCGATCTACACCTGTCTCGTTAACTCCGAGTTTCTCATTTGGCAAAATAGTCAGCACATAAGGAGTGTCATCTATCCACTCTGCAAACGTTGCTTTCATTTTTGCAGGAGTTACTTCATCTAGGTATCTTGCATTTTCTCTATAGCAACCAGGATTGCCTGTATAAGTCTGGCAGGTAGCAAGTAAATCAGACTTGCCTCCAAACCCACCAATGCGTTGAATGCCTCTGATGAATCCAGCCAAAGTTTTTGTTTTCTCGGCTTTGAGTAATTTTGCATTTGGCCCTTTTCTTATAAATGCATCCATCACCTCATCCATTGCATTTTCAACAGCAACAGGATCTTCACCCGCAACCACATCAACTACCAAAAAGAACATTCCTGCTATTTCTCTATCGTAATAGAAGGCTGATACATTCGTTGCTATTTGTTTGTCATAAACTAATTCTTTGTAGAGCGGAGAATTTTTTCCACCGACCAGGACACTAGATGCAAGATCGAAGTGGGCAGCGGCTTCTGTATCTCGTGGAGGGACATTCCAAGCTTTATAAATTCGAGCTTGTGGCACATTATCAAACATAATGTCGCGTTTTTCTTCTCCTCTTTTAGCAATCCAAATATCAGGTTTGACAAGAGGAGGTCCAGCAGGAATATCTCCAAAAAACTCATTAACCTTTTGTTTTGCTGTTTCTAAATCAATATCCCCAGCTAAGGCTAAGACAGCATTATTGGGACCATAATATGTTTTAAACCATTCTTGAACGTCTTCAAGTGAAGCAGCATCCAGGTCTTCCATTGAACCTATGACAGACCATGAGTAAGGATGTCCTTCTGGAAATGCAGCCTCGGCGATTCTTGTAAATGCTTTGCCATAAGGTTGGTTTTCGCCTTGGCGTTTTTCATTTTGAACAACGCCTCTTTGCTCATCTAGTTTTTCTTGATCAACCACGCCAAGCAAATGACCCATGCGATCAGATTCCATCCATAAAGCTAAATCTAATGCATTCGTTGGAACGTTTTGAAAGTAGTTTGTTCTATCAGAGTTGGTAGTTCCATTTTGATCAGTGGAACCAATTTTTTCAAAAGGTTCAAAATACTCACTGTTATAGTTTTCTGTCCCATTGAACATTAAATGCTCAAACAAATGAGCGAAACCAGTTTTACCAGCTTTTTCATTTTTTGAGCCAACGTGATACCAAACATTGACAGCAACCATAGGAACTTTTTTATCTTCATGCACAACAACAGTTAAGCCGTTATCAAGTTTGAACGACTCGTATTTAATCTCAGGAAGGTCTTCTAGCAAGGAGGCTTGCATTGAAAGAATAAATATAAAATTGAGTATTAAAGCATTAAAGAATATTTTCATTGATCTGTATCCCATTGAATTGAAAATATATTTTATACTTTAGTTATCTGAATATACATATGACCATGCAAATTAATAAAACTCATTCTTTAGTGTTTCTTGTAGGAATCTTTATTTTTATAACTAGTTGCTCAGATTCTTTAAGCGATACCACTGATGGCAGATTGAGATATTGGATTTCAACTCTCTCTTCTGATGAATTTGAAGGTAGGGCGCCTGGAACTCAGGGAGGTCAATTAACTAAAAACTTTATTTCCAAAACATTTCAAGATTTAAATTTAGATCCTGTGAATGATAGCTACTTTTTAGATGTGCCGACTTCAGAAATTACTTTAAAAGATTCTTCTTATTTAACTTTATCTTTTAGGGGTAATGATCGAAAAATGATTACAGGTGATGAGGTAGTCTTTTGGACCAAACAAGCTAGAGAATATAGAAAAATAAGAGATAGTGAGGTTGTCTTTGTTGGTTATGGAATTGTTGCTCCTGAATACAATTGGAATGATTATGAGGGTATTGATGTTAAGGGTAAAACGGTAGTCATTCTCGTAAATGATCCAGGTTTTGCAACCGGAAAACTAAGACTTTTTAATGGCAGATCAATGACTTATTACGGAAGATGGACCTATAAATTTGAAGAAGCTGCTCGCCAAGGTGCTGCAGCTGCAATAGTTGTTCACGAAGAAGAGCCTGCTGCTTACCCTTGGTCTGTGGTTGAAAATAGCTGGCAAGGGCCCCAATTGGATTTGCAGAGAGATGATTTGGGTGCAGACAGAGTAATTTTAGAGGGCTGGATAAGAGATAGTACTTTAACTGATGTGCTTAACTTTACGGGTTTTAATTATGAATCTTTGAAGGAAATAGCCCTTGAGAAAACTTTTTCTCCTTTTCCATTGAGGGGTTTAACCCTTAGTTCTGAAATTCATAACAAAGTAAGATATCTTCAATCCCATAATATTGCTGCGGTTAAAAAGGGATCAGTTCAACCAGACGAATATATTTTATTTATGGCACATTGGGATCATTTAGGCTTTATGGAAGGCGCTCAAATAGGTGATGATAAAATTGCTAACGGAGCCGTTGACAATGCAACAGGCGTAGCAGCTGTATTTGAGTTCGCTAAAAGATTTTCCGAGATTGAGACGGATAGATCTATTATGTTTCTGGCAGTTACCCTAGAAGAATCTGGATTGTTGGGATCTGAGTATTTTGCAAAATACCCACCCATTGATTTATCAAATATAGTTGCGGGTTTTAACTATGATGCTATTTTGCCAACTGGTTTAACGAACGACATGGTCGTGGTTGGTTACGGGGCCTCTGAGCTTGAAGATCTATTAGAAGATGAGTTGAGTAAATCTGGTAGATATATAAATCCTGATCCGAACCCTGACAAAGGATATTTTTATAGATCAGATCATATAAGTTTTGCAAAAAGGGGAGTTCCAGTTCTTTATGCTGATGGTGGTTTTGATCTTGTGGATGGCGGCAAAGAGGCTGGTTTTGTTATTGAAGAGCAATATCGTCTTGATGCTTATCATGGTGTTGCTGATGAATATGATGAATCTTGGAATCTTGATGGTCTCAACCAATCAATTGATGTGATATTTAATATTAGCAAAGAATTAGCAAATAGCTCACAATGGCCTAATTGGTATGAAGGAAATGAATTTAAATCAATTAGAGATGCATCTAGATCTGGTAAATGAGAAGTATTAATGCATAAAGATATCATTGTAGTTGGAGCAGGAATCTCTGGCATAGCTGCTGGCTATAATCTACAAAAAAGCTGTCCGGATAAATCATTTGCAATTTTAGAAGGCAGAGAATCGCTTGGAGGAACTTGGGATCTATTTAAATACCCTGGTATCCGTTCTGACTCCGATATGCATACCCTTGGCTTTCGTTTTAAGCCTTGGATTCATAGGAAATCAATTGCAGATGGTCCCTCCATTTTAGAGTATCTCAATGAAACAGTTGATGAGTATGATCTGAGAAAAAAGATTATTTTTAATCAAAAAGTCATTGCTTCTAATTGGGTTTCAGAAAAATCAATATGGGAATTAACGATTGATAGTAATGGCCGGCAATTAGCCATGACTTGTAACTTCTTGTTTCTATGCGGTGGTTATTACAGTTATGACAAACCCTACATGCCAGAATTTTCTTCTCAAGATGAATTTAAGGGCAGGCTCATTCATCCACAGTTTTGGGATGAAGCCATGAACTACTCAAATAAAAAAGTTGTAGTCATTGGAAGCGGGGCAACTGCCGTAACATTAGTTCCTGCTATTGCTGAGAAAGCTAAGCATGTAACCATGTTACAAAGATCTCCTAGTTATGTGGTTTCTGCGCCTGGCGAGGATTCATGGAGCAAAGCATTAAATAAAATTTTACCTACTCGTTTAACTTATTTTTTAATCAGATGGAAAAATGTTTTAAGAACCAGTCTAGGTTTTTACCTATCAAGAAAATATCCTGAAAAAGTTAAAGAAAGATTGATTAATTTAGTTCGTGAAGAGTTAGGGGATGAGTTTGATGTGGAGAAACACTTCACACCAAGATACAACCCGTGGGATCAGCGTATGTGTCTTGTTCCTGATAGCGATTTGTTCAATGCAATCAAAGCGGGGCGAGCATCTGTAGTTACTGATCATATAGATCGATTCACTGAGGATGGAATTCAAATTAAATCTGGAGAGGTCATAGATGCAGATATTGTTGTTTCAGCAACAGGAATAGAAATTAATGCTTTAAATGACATAGAGGTATCCGTTGATCAGATTAAAGTTGAACCACATAACAAACTTTCATACAAAGGAATGATGTTAAGTGGAGTGCCAAATCTTGCTTTTTCTTTTGGCTACGTTAATGCTTCTTGGACGCTTAGAGCAGATCTTACATGCGAATATGTTTGTAGACTTTTAAATCAAATGGATAAGCAGGGAGTCACCACTTGTCTTCCTGAGGAAGATCCAAACGCAATTGTAGATGATGAATATATTGATTTCACCTCTGGGTATGTCCAAAGAGCTCTAGATAGATTGCCTAAACAAGGCAAGAAGTCACCATGGCGTCAATATCAAAATTACTTAAAAGATATTTTTTTAGTCAGATTATTTTCAATCAAAGATTCAACGTTGAAGTTTTATAATCCTAAATAATATTTGGCGCACCCGGAGAGATTCGAACTCCCGACCCCTTGGTTCGTAGCCAAGTACTCTATCCAGCTGAGCTACGGGCGCACGCGATTATTATACTTGAGAAATGTTTTTTTATATCCATAAGTTTCTTTACCGACTTCTAAAAAAACCTTATATTAAAGTAATAAAAATACACATATAGCTTACTAGTGACTTTCGAAAATATTATTCTGATTCTCCAGACTGTAGGTCCATTTACAGTACTGGTAACCGTTTATTTTTTGGTGACTGAATTAAAAGAACAAAATAGAGTTGCCAGAGCAAATGCAAGACAGAACATTGCTGATTCCCATCAAAAAGTTGCCTTAGCTGGCATGAAACCTATTTTGGTAGATACCAAAATAAAGCTCAGAAATAATGAGGAATTAACCAAAGAAGAGAATGCAGTTTATTTAACCTATTTTAGCGTGATGCTTCGAGCAAGAGAGAATCAGTTTTACCAATTTAAAATTGGTATGCTCGATGAGGACGAGTGGACCGCTATGTTAATTTCATTCAAAACACTTTTTAAAGAACCAAAACATCTTGAAATTTGGGAGTTTATAAAAATTACATTTGCAGAAGACTTTGTTGAATTAGTAGATGAGCAAATAAAACAAAGTAAATTATACGGTTGATACGCATGCATTCTGATCAAGAGCTAAATTATTTAACTAAATCATTACAACACCACCCAAGCCCATATATTATCTATGAGCTAGATGGTTCAATTGCTTGGGCAAATATTGCAGCCAACTATATTTTTAATTTAGATTCATTAAGTGAGCTCTCAGTTGTAAAAATTGATGAAAAAATTACCAATAATTTTGGTGATCTAGATTCTATTGCTCTTTATTACGATACACCCATAGAGATTTCTCTGAGGGAAATTAACTTTTTTATGCGTACTCGAGTGCACATGATTCCCGTGGATATTTCAAACGGCATCATGTTGATAGAATTATTGTGTTCTTCAAGATCGGGCCTTGATGCATTGAGAAAAACTATCGATTGTATAGAGCATCAGCGCATTGAATTGGCTTATCAGAAGCAAGTCAATCTTGAGACAAATGAAGTAACTGGAATCGAAGCTCTATTAAGACTGCAGGATGGCGAAGGTGGATATTTGCCAAATGATCAAATAATTCCTCAAATAGAGGGAGAAAGCCTTTTTTCCTTAGTTGTTTTGGAATCACTTGTTCAGTTAGAAAAATTCTTTGAAATTAAAGAAGAAATAGGATTTAAAGAAGCAACTTTATATTTAAATGTTTCAGCTCATACCATCATGCATCCAGAGTTTTGTTCAATATTCACAGATTTTGTAGAAAAACATCAGCTCGCTCCTAATCAGTTTGGGCTTGAGGTCACTGAAACTGCTGAGCTTGCAGATATTAATGTTGCTTCTGAATCATTGCGTATTTTAAAAGGCAAAGGTATTAAAATTGCTTTAGATGATTTTGGTGCTGGTTATGCATCATTGAAATACGTTAGAGATCTTCCTATTGATGTCGTTAAATTAGATAAGCATTTTACTTTTAATGTTTCTGATGCGTCTACCGCTAGACTCATTAGCTTTGTCTCAGAAGTATGCGAGGACCTCCAATTGGAAATGATAGGTGAAGGGATAGAGACTGAAGATGATAAAAAAATGATGTTAGATCTGGGATGCAAAATTGGCCAAGGCTATTTGATGCATCGTCCAGATTTTCTGGATTCATTTAAAACTAAGGAGACCAGATGATGGATAAGCTTACTCCAAAAGAAACATCCAAAGGTGCAGAAGAGATTGTTCTTACTCAAATCAAGCAAGACTTTATTACGCCTGCTAATGCAATTTTTGATTATGTAGACATGGTTGAGAAAGTTCTGCATGAAGCTGATCTTCAATCTGATGATGAAATCGAGCAAATAAAATCATCCTGCTCTCAGTTAATAGATCAGTATGAGGTTGCTTTTGTGCAAAATACTGGCGCAAATGCAGACGCCTCTAAGAAATCACCAGAGGAATATTCAGAACTTCGTCACAATTTAAGAACTCCCCTGAATGCAATCATTGGTTACAGTGAAATATTAATGGAAGACTATGAGGATGATCTTGAAGAAAGCACTTTAGAGGATTTTCAGCAAATTATAAATCTTGCAAGAGAGACTGAAACTGCAATAGAAAACTTTGTAGATTACATTCGCGGTGAAGCAATTGATCCTAAGAATGATAATTCTTCTAATCAGCTTGAATCAGCAGAAGCTCTTTTTAAATCTCTGGGTGACATAGAGTATTCCATTACTCTTGGTGATGAGATCAAAGAATCAGATATTCTAATTGTTGATGATAATGTAACAAATTGTGAGGTACTACAAAGGCGTTTATCCATGCAGGGCCTCACATGCAGAACAGCCTATGATGGAAATACTGCAATTGCTGAGGTCTTTAAAAAAACACCTGATCTTATTTTATTGGATGTGATACTGCCAGATATCAATGGATTAGAATTGTTAAAAACTTTTAGAAAAGAGCATAACTCGGAATCATTGCCCGTGATAATGGTTTCAGCATTTAATGATGTTGATAGTATTTCTAAATGTATTCAATTAGGCGCTCAAGATTATCTTCCTAAACCCATCAATGGAACTATTTTACTTGCCAAAGTTGTAGCTGCTTTAGAAAGAAAATTTTGGCGTGAACGTGAAAAAGAACTGGTAAATAAATTACATATTCAGGCAACAACAGATCAACTGACTGGTATTTATAATCGTCGAGTAATTTTTGAGGCTTTAGATGAAGCCATGGACAATTCAAAACAATCAAAAGATCGTCAATTTGCAACCATAATGTTCGACATTGATTTTTTCAAGCAAGTGAATGATAACTATGGTCATGCAGGAGGGGATGCAGTATTGATATCTTTTGCACAATTGTTACAGACAGAGATTTCCTCGCCTAACATAGTTGGTAGAATAGGGGGAGAAGAGTTTTTAGCGATTCTTTATCTTGACCCAGATCAAGCAAAGGAATTTTGTACAAAACTGATCAAAAAAATTAATAGCAATGTTGTTAATTTTGATGGCACAGATATTAAGGTTAGCTCAAGCGGCGGAGTAGCATTTTCGACAGAAACTGAAACCTCTGCTGATTTGACTAACAAAGCTGATGAAAGACTTTATGAGGCTAAAAAAGATGGTAGAAATAGATTTAAATTAATTGATAGTGAGTTAGTAGGAGACTAATACAATGGCAAAATTACTTTATGTTGAAGACAATGAAATGAATCGAGACATGTTATCTCGCAGGCTTTCACGAAGAGGCTATGAAATTATTATGGCATTTGATGGTCAAGCGGGTTTAGACATGATGAGAACCGAATCTCCCGATCTAGTTTTGATGGATATGGGTCTTCCTGTTTTAGACGGTTGGGAAGCAACGATTCAGGCAAAAGCTGATGACTCCATAAGCTCTATACCAATTATTGCTCTGACTGCACATGCCTTAGAGTCAGATAAGCAGAAAGCATTAGAATGTGGGGCGGATGATTTTGATACCAAGCCTGTTGATTTTAAAAGGCTGCTTGGAAAAATTGAGGCCTTTGTAGGATCTTAGCTCTTAACAATTCCTTGGATCATTTGTGAAAGTTTGTCCATGGACACATCATCTTTTTTGACTAGTCCAATCACTCTCTCCTTTAAAAGATCTTCCTGCACATCGGTTAAATCCTTCCCAGAGAACACGAGAACAGGAGCTCTTTTTTCTTCTGGCACATCTTTAATATAGTTATCTAAGAACTCAAACCCATCCATTCTAGGCATTTCTAAATCCAAAATTATCAATGCTGGCTCATCTTTAGTTCTCTCAAGACCCTCTTTGCCATCTCGGGCATCGATTGGTCTATAGCCGGCATCTTTTAACAGCCTTGAAAGCAGCTCCCTTACATCTTTATCATCATCTATCACCAATACTTTCTGGTTTTGTGTATCTGTACCCAATATTCTCTTAAGCGTATTGATGAAATGGGTTCTATCGATTGGTTTGGTTAGATAATCATTTGCTCCAAGAGAGGAGGCAAGGTTTGATTGATTGAGTTGGCTAATCATAATAACTGGAATGTCTTTAAGATCCTTGTCTGTTTTGCATTCTTTGAGTAAAGACCATCCATCTCGACCTGGCATTAACACATCAAGCAAAATAAGTTTTGGCTTCACTTCTCGAATAAGCTCCATTCCTTTTTCGCTATTAGTCGCACCAAGCAAAGTAAGATTTAACTTAGAAATTGTTCTTTTGATTAAATCATGCATTGCCACATCATCGTCAACCAAAACCACTAAATTATCTTGATCGTCTAGATTAATTACGTTTCCTTCGACTTCATCTTCATTGTATTCAGGACATTCTCTAGGAACAGACATCGTAAAGACTGAGCCAACACCTTCCTCGCTGGTGACTATGACATCGCCACCCATCATTTCTGCAAATTTCTTTGAGATTGGAAGCCCCAAGCCAGTACCACCATAATTTGCTGATGTTGAGCGTTCAGCTTGCGTATACTCTTCAAAAACCTTAGCAACACCTTCTGGGCTCATTCCTGCTCCAGTATCAATAACAGCAAAGTCTACAAATTCTACGTCACCCTCCAGCCTGGCTTTTACATCTAATGTAACAGTACCGTTTTTAGTAAATTTAAAACCATTGCTGAGAAAGTTAGTAAGACATTGTCTGAGCTTTGTTTCATCTTGAGACATAGAGCCCATAGCACCATCAAGATTAATTACAAAGCCATTGTCATTTTTCGCAGCTAAAGGTTCAGATACATCCTTAATTGTTTGGACCATATTTTCAATTTCAAAACTAGTTACAAATAGCTCCATTTTTCCAGCTTCAATTTTTGAAAGATCTAAAATATTGTTAATTAATGATAGAAGGTGGGTGCCTGATGAGGTAATTTTTTTCAGATCAGGAAGCAAGTCGTCATAACCTAAGTCTTCGCAGTCTTCATACAGCATTTCTCCATAACCAAGAATGGCATTCAATGGAGTTCTTAATTCATGACTCATGTTTGCAAAGAATTTTGTTTTTTGATCACTAGCATCTCTAGCCTCATCTCTCGCAGTTTCCATTTCGCTAGTTCTTGCATCTATCAAACCATTGACTTCGTCGGACATCCTTGAAAAAGCAACTAGCATCAATTCGACTGAGGCTTCTTCGCTTGAATTTCTATCAGCATTATCAGCAAGCTCATTCATCTTCTTAATATCATTTAGAATGAGAGTTCTTGCACTTCCATCAAGCTGATCTGCAAGTGCTGTCATCTTCTCAATAATTACTTCATCTCTTTCGTGTCTTCGTTTTGCTTGTTCTTCCCTAATAGATTCCATTTCTACTAAATGAGATTTGTAAGTCCCTAGAGCTGCAGAGAGCTGCCCAACTTCATCTTTTTCAGATGCAAGGATTCCTTTTCTCACAGGCATTTCTTGAGTGTGATCACCCTTTGTTAGGCCCTCTAGAACCTCAATGGCTTTGGTGATCCCACCAAAAGTTCTGGTGGTAATAAATGCTATAAGTGAAATAATAAATATTACAAATGATATAGCAGCTACATAAGTTACATTTAAGACATTGGCTGCTCTTAGTATATTTTCTCGCTCATCTTTAAAAATAAATAATTGCGCTTCATCTGCTGATAAAAAAGTACTCAAAGGCAGGAGGGTAACTGAAGTTCCAAGTTCAGTATCTTTTTCTGAGTGCCTAGAACCATTTACCGCCTTGAATGAAGCTGCTTTGTCAGTTAGCTTGTTAAAATTTTCAATATCAAAAAGATCATCTTCCGTATCGCCAAATTGTTGATAATAATCATTGAGTGATATCAAACCAGAGTCAGTATTAATTGCAGTCCTAACTTCAAATTCATCTTCAAAAACTTCTAGACCTTTCCTGATATCTACACCTAGTGCTATTACAGCCAAAGTTTCGCCTTCCACTTTAATTGGAAAACTTAAGGCTTGATTTAATGTAGACGCTTGCTCTTCATTTTTATCTTTAATTTTTACAATGGACTGTCTGGGTCTGCTCGAGGCATCTTGAAGAAATGAATCTAGATAACTAAAAAAGTCAGGACGTGCTGCTGGAGAGCAGGGGTCAACACCCAGTAAATCTAAAGCACTACCACAATAAATTCTTTCACCAGATGGAAAATAAGCCATCACATAACTCAAGTTTCCATAATCAAGCTCTTCTTCAAAAAATAATTCAATTAAATATTGAGCATCTCCAATTCTATTGGCGCTAATAGTATCTAGAAGAGGATTGGTGTAATTGTTGCTGGAGCTCACTTCATCTAAGAAAATTTCTGAATCAGGGTCCCAGAATGATGCATTTTCTCCAGTTACTGGAAGCCATTTTGACATGACATCAAAAGATTTATTGTAGGTTTGATACCATGCGGATTCATAAAGAGTTAGGAGAGACTCATTTGATGAATCTTCTTGAATATTTTCTCTATACCCAAATGAAAATATAAATATAGCAGCGACAAGAACATTGCCAATGACCCCAAATAAAAGTAACTGGAGTCTTATGGGCATAGGTATGCTTAGGCTATATTAAAACTAAAAGTTAGTTAGCAAGTTTAAAAGTAAGGTCAATTTGAACATTATTAACTTTAACCGACGTGCCATTGTATGTAGGCGGCTGATATAAGAATTTTCTAACAGCTTTGATAGCAGCTCTATCAAATACTCCAGCTGGACTACTTTCCACTACATATGGATCGAGCACTGAGCCATCTGTGTCTACATCAAACTCTAATCTTACAGAGCCTTCAACACCAAGCCTTATAGCTCTTCTTGGATATTCAGGAGCAGGGCTTGAAACTCGAGTTACTTCGATTTCTGTACCTTCTTCACCAACATATCCCTTATCACCAGCAAAAGCCGGTACAGCAAGTAAAAATGCAAAAACAAACACTGAGAGGGTATTTAAAGATTTCATATTGGTTTTATTGTTATAGTTAAAAATAAAAAATTAATGTCTTAACGTTCATTATTGTACCTTTATATTACCAAGAAATCAGTTTGGGTGTTAATATCTTTCACAGAATTGTTACAAAACTACCACAATATATAACATATGAAAAAAGTTAAAGATCATTTAAATGAGCAGAAGTATTGGGACATCTTTACCATTTCTGAGGATTCAAATTTATTTGATGCAGCTACTTTAATGAATAAAAATAAGATTGGGGCTTTGATGATAAGTAAGTCTGATTCAGGAGATCATCTTTCAAAATCATCTGTTGTTGGAATCTTAACGGAGCGAGATCTCGTATATGCTTTGTCTGGCGGCGCTCAAAAATTAGAATCTAAAACTGTAAAAGATGTAATGACAAGGAAGTTAATTTTTACTTGTCCAGATACTTCTAATTCAGAAGCAAAAAAACTTATGCTTGAAAATCAGATCAGGCATTTGCCTGTTTTTTCTGGAGAGCACCTAGTCGGTATAATCTCAATGAGAGACGTTTTTAAAGCTTAAATCCCTATCCCCATATGAATTTATTTCAGCGGCTTTCTTTTACCGCATTAAATTTCCCAACATCTGCTGCTGGGATGCCAATGTTTATATTTATATTGCCATTTTATGCGGATGATCTTGGTTTAGGATTATCTATTGTTGGCGTCATTTTCTTTTTAGGTAGGTTCACAGATATTCTAACTGATCCAGTGATGGGAGTTTTAATTGATAAATTCCCTTCAAAGTGGGGCAAACATAAATTATGGGTATTTTTATCAGCGCCAGTCTTTATGGTTGCTACTTACTTAATTTTCTTGCCAATGACTGATCAGCCAACAGGCCTATATTTTTTTGGTAGTCTATTTTTAATTTATTCAGCTTTTACATTAAGCAGTATTACTCAGCTGTCGTGGGCATCCTTTCTTGCTCCAGACTATGATGACCGAACCAAACTTTTAACTCTTAGGGAGTTGATGGCTCTGTTGGGCATGTTTTCTGTAATAGCGATACCAGCATTTGTTGAAATTAATGATCCTTCTCTCCAAGCCAAGGTCAATGCAATTGGAATATTTATTTTATTAGTTATTCCATTAATTACCTTCAATGCGCTTAAAAATGTGCCTGATTCAGTTCAGTCAACCTCTAAAGAAACTCTAACCAACCCATTTAAAGATTTTAAGGGGCTATTTAAAAATAAAATGCTAAATAAAATTGTTATAGCAGCTGTTTTGATAGCATTTTGTATGAGTCTGAATGGAGCGCTTTATTTAATATGGATGGAGGTTGTAATTGAATTGCCTGAGTATTCATCCAGGTTGATGCTTGCATATTACATTGTGAGTGTCCTAGGTTTAACTTTATGGAGATATCTTGGTATTAAGACATCTAAACATTTCGCTGCAGGAATTTCCTGTATTTATGCAATTGTAGTTTTAACTTTTGGTTTTATTGGGTACTGGTTTATTAAAGATCTTGCAGATCTCCCAAAACTTTTTGCAGTTGGTTCTTTTATAGTTTTATATGGTTTTGCATTTTCTGGACCGCTTCCGTTAATTAATGCAATTGTTGCTGATATCTCGGATAAATTAAATCTTGATGTGGGTGAAAATATTTCAGGCACCGTGTTCTCATATTTAACAACCTTAACTAAGGTAGGCTTTGCTTTAGCGGCTGTGATACCGTATTTGATCTTAGAGATGCTTTGGGGATTTGATATCAGCATAGGAATTGAAAATAGTAAATCTTCAAAAATGGCCATTTTTTATATCTATACATTTGTACCAATTATTAGTTACTCTATTGCTGCATATTTATTATTTTCTCACTCTTTGAGCAGGGAAGAGCATGCAAGAATTAAAGCCAATTTACAAAATTAATTATGGATTACAAAAAATATGAATGTGTAATATGTGGATATATCTACGATGAGGAATTGGGCGATCCTGATGACGGATTGGCGCCTGGTACTTTGTGGGAAGATATTCCAGATGATTGGGTTTGCCCAGATTGTGGTGTAAGTAAGTTTGATTTTGAGCTCATAGAATCTTAATAAAGAATTTTATTTTGAAAAGATTCATCTACTTATTTATAGTCTTTTTTATAAGTCTTCCAATTTTTTCTACCAACAGCTCACCATTAATTGGTAATCTTACAAAAGACGAATTATTTTTAAAGGATAATAATTTCTATAAAAACTACCTTTCTACTGAGCCATATGAATTCAATGAAATTATTGATTTAGAAGGTATTAGCGTGAGAGTTTTATTTGGTACTTGGTGTCATGACAGCCAAAGAGAAATACCAAAGCTTTTAAGAATACTGGAAGATATTAATCTCAAGCCTGAAAAGATTTCTTTAATTGGCCTTGATTATGATAAAAAAGAACCCCTTAATAGGGGCGAAATGTTAGGCGTTAAAAGGACTCCCACAATCATTTTTTATAAAGATGAAATAGAGATTGGAAGAATAGAAGAAACCCCAAAGATAATGCTTGAAGGGATTGGATTTGTATCTGTAAGTTTAAAAAAAAATCTCTTATTTATCTTAAATAAATAACTTTTATGCTTTTTTCAATAGCTGATCTATTGTTGCTTGTCTAATAACAGTGCCATCCATATCTAAAGATTCAGCTAAAACGCCTTGAGGAGCATATAGATTAAACAAAACCAAAGCTCCATTAGGCCCAGCTTTTTCCATGTGTACATCTCCGGGTTCCTTGTGCGCATAATCACCGGCGGTTCTGATTTTGGTTCCAATCTCTTCTCCTGAAGCTAAATCAATATCAATGACATGTAACTCTCCCTCAAGAACAGTAGATGAAACTTCAGCTGTATGTCTATGAAAATGGCAGTAACAATCTGGCTCCCACTTATAAAGAATATCTACATGACCATCATCATTTGCATTTAATAAAGCTGCCGAATAATCTATCTGATAGTCAAAATCATCGCCTTCTTGAAAGCGTTTCCATTTTAGATTTTCGTTATTGTAAAGGTTGATCATTGATCAATATTTAAAGCTTCAATTGCTTCTGCTTCATTATATTCAGTGTAAAAAGTTGCAAAATGTTTTCTGAATTTAGCAATCGGCCCATCAGAGTCGCACAATACAGGTTTAGAAGCATATTTTTTATTTTCCCAAACAGGAATATCCTCTTTAACTTGTTTGTTAATATCAGCAATTATCGCTGCGCCAACACCGCCTGAAGGAACTTTTCCATCAACTTTTTTCTGAAGAAAAGAAAATCTTGTAATCACTTCTTCATTCTCTGTTGGAGTTGTAGAACCTAACAGAAGTGTGTCGCAAATACCTTCAAACTTTGTAAAATTATCACCGGGACCATTTGAAGCTCCTGAAATTTTTCCCTGAACAACTCCTCTTGGAGTTTCCATGTTTGCTTGTTGTGAAAAAAACCTCTTTTGTTTGTCATAACTGACTTCAAACTCTGGATACGATACAACACCATGAACATACATAAAATGAGCAGCATCAACTGCGTTTTCCGCCATGTCTTGAATATGACATTTGATTTCATATTCATATTTTTCAAATTCATCTCCCCATTCTGGATCGTTAACTTCTGGGTAGGTTTCTACTTCATAATGTGGTTGATCACCATGAGGATGGTACCAAGCATAAATTAAATTATTTCTTTCAACAGTCGGATATTTAAAAATCTGAGTGTCTTTTGCTTTTTGAGGAATATTTTTTGCATATGGTATTTCTCCTATTCTGCCATCAGCTTTCCATCTCCATGCGTGGAAAGGGCATTCAATGCATTCACCATTGATTATGCCTCCGTGACCAAGATGGGCACCAAGATGAGGGCAATAGGCATCAAGCATGCTGACTTCGCCATTGGTTGTTCTGAATAAAACTTGGTCTTGACCAAAGTAACGAACAGATTTTACATCGCCAGAATTCAAGTCTTCTGCATAGTCAACGACATACCAACCAAATGGAATTGGCATGGGATATCTTTTTTTATTACTCATTCCTTCACCGTTTATAATTTAAGAAGTCTTTGTGCATTTTCACCTAAAAATTTAGGCCACACTTCATCTCTAAATGGTACATTATCCATTTCACTAAATATTTTATCTAATGATAAGCCCATCGGGAAATAGCCAGCATACATAATTTTATTAATCCCACGAGTATTAGCAAAATTAATTATATCCTCAGGGTAATGTTTCGGAGAAAAAGCGCTTGTTGAATAGTATAAGTTTGGATATTTCAACATTAATTTGCAGGCTAAAGCTGTCCATGGTTCTGCGCCATGTCGCATAACAAATTTTAATTCTGGAAAATACCAGCAAACTTCATCAACCAGCTCAACTTTCTGAGGTGCCATTGGTATCCTAGGACCAGGCACTCCAACGCAACAAAAAAAGGGAAGATCTAACTCTACACACATTTCATAGATTGGATGCCACTTAGGATCATTGATAGCTATTTGTGGATACATGCCGGATGGGAAAGCACTTACCGCCTTTATGCCATAAGTCTCATGATGCCTTTTTATGTTTTCAGCTTCATTTTCAATATTAGGATTGACTGGTAGATCAAAAAAGAATCTATCTGCATGATTTTTTGCTGCCTCAATCTTAACTTCAGATTTTTCATGAAATCCTATCATTGCTTGATTAATATGAAATTTATCCATTTGTTCAATGGTGAACTGAATAAAGTCATCGTGTGATCCAGTTTCAGGAATATCTTTAAACATATATTGAGCAGGCATCTTAAACATGGACTTTGATTCTTCATCACGAAGCAAAGGTTCCATGAATTTATACCAATCAGATCTATCTTCTTGCTCGGGGATGCCAAGCATAAGATCGATAGTATGGATGTCTTCATTAATTGCCATAAGCTGATTTTAAACAATATTTACATGGAAATTCTTATTTTTAAAAAAAACGAAGAATACTTTTATTTAACTTGACGAATAAATATCATTCGATACACGTCTAGGACATAAATTCTCCACCATTTACATCTAAATTAGCCCCAGTAATAACTTTTGCAAGATCTGAGATTAGAAATAATGCAGCATTGGCACAATCACTATCGTCTGGAATGATGCCCAACGGAATATCCTTGGTCACTCCATCTATTATATCTTTTGGCTCAACACCCATAGAATCAGCTGTAAAATTTACATACATTTCAACTGGTGGACCCCACATCCAACCCATATAGACTGCATTGACTCTGATTCCTTTGGGGCCTAGCTCTTTTGCAAGAATTTTAGTTGCAGTGGCTAGGGCACCTTTTGATGCGGCATACCCACCTTGAGTTGGCAAAGGTTTTTTTGTTATCAGGCTATTTATCATGACGATTGAACCTTGTTTATTTGGAGTCATTTCTTTAACTGCAGCCATTGTGAGGTTCATGGTTCCAAAAAAGTTTGTATTCATGGTTTCCTGCCAATCAGAAAAATCAGATTCTTCAATTTCCTTGAAATCTCCTGCACGATAAGCGCTATTGATTAAGCCATCAAGCTTTCCAAATTTTTTAACTGTTTCATCAACTAAATTTTTACATTCTTCTGGTTTAGTAATATCACAAGGGATTGCGATCACTTCAGATTTTTCTCCAATCTCTTCTTTGAGTTTATTTAATAGATCTGAAGATCTAGCCGCTATAGCAATTTTTGCACCCTCTCTAGCAGCTCCGTACGCAAGCTCTTGACCCAGCCCTGGTCCAATACCAGATACAATTACTACTTTATCTTTTAATAACATCTCAGTTCCTATTTTATATATTGCTTAATGTATTCTTGAAAGTGATTATCAATAAATGAACTTTCTAGTCCAAATTCTTCAAGTGAGTATTGATGAGCCCCCATTTCATGTTGATTTTCTTCTTTCCATGCCTTCATTGCATTTTCTGCTTGATCAGTAAAATCTTCATCAATAAAGTTATAAACTTCATTCATTTCAAGAATTGGATCTTGAATCATTTTATTGAATTCAAGATTAAGGAAATTGCCATTATTTGCATTACTAATCTTCATACAATGATTCAATACCTTAGCTAATTTATGGGCCCAATGATGACCAATTTCATTTTTATCATATGAATTTGTTAGGGGCTCAAATAAATTTGCACACATCGAACAAAACGACGGCACAGTTTTTAATGGGTCCCTATGAGTCTGTATAACTTTAGAATCAGGAAAAATATTTAATAACTTATCAATGAAACCTAAATGATGTGGTGACTTTAAAACCCATCTCTTTTTTTCTCTTCCAGGATTTTGCCATTGAAGATATTGAAGCATTTTTTTAAGTTGGGCATATGCATGAATATGATCTTGCGATTCAACCCACTTAGAATAAGAGGGCAGGCGCATAAATGATTCTGGTACAGTACTAAAAAATGTATGTTCTAAAAGCAAAATTTCTTCATCTGCACCTTTGTAATCCCAAGGATGGATGGTGAGGGCTTCTGGCGAGGCTTGCATCACTGCTTCAACTTCAGCTTTTCCCATTTCCATTCGTTCTTCTGGATTACCACGCAATTCATTTTTTAACATTGCTGGATATCTTCCCTCCCACCAAAGCATAGCGGTATGGTTTGGATCAGATGCAAGAAGCCTGTGGGTCATAGTGCTTCCTGTTCTTGGAAGCCCAACAATTACAACAGGAGAATTGATTTCTTCGTTCAGTATTTCTGGGTGCTTAATGCATGCCTCTTCAATCATTAGTAAATTGGCTAATACACCAGTTAATCTATATTTTTGTGCATCTAAGCCAATATTATTTAAATCAGCTTCATGATTGATAGATTGAACAAGACTTTCAAACCCTTCCAAAAATAATGGATTACCAAAATTATCTAAATTAGTTTGATTTTTAGCCTCATTTATAATCTTTGTAGAATCAAGCATTAGCTAGCCCCCTTAGAATTAAGTTTTTTTATTTCTACTTTTGGGATTGGATGAGCGCTTGCGCCTATCCATCGAAGGAGCATAGCTCCATTATTGCGACCTTCAGTTATAAGATTATTTTTTTTATTAATGCAATGATGGCTGACATTGATAGTTAAAGTTTTATCTTCATTTACAATGGCGGATGATTCATTGATATGTATAGGGAAATGCCGATAATCAAGAGATTCCATCCAATAATTTTCCAACTGAAAATTCCAATACTCGCATTCAGGTATATCTGTAGTGATTTTCATATATTCATCTTTACTAAAGTCATAATATCCATGAAGGTAACAAATTTTGGGATCACCGCCGGCTGCTTGAAAAAAAGCTTGATCACCTAAGGGTAATTGATTCTTGTGATTGGTCTTAAATTCATGCACCCACTTTATAAAGGTTGATGCAGTTCCTTTAACGAATGCAAGTGACTGGTTGAGTTGAGTCTCAAGTATTGAGGGTGTTAAAAGTTCAGGAGCAGCTGTTGAGCTAACAGTTTTAATATTAATTTTTGCATGCGTTTGAGAAATTCTATTTTTGTAGGTCTGGCGAACTATCAACATATTTGCATTTTCAGGAAGCGGCAAAAAATTTTTAGAATTAGTGTCCCCGCCAAGATATAAAATAAAATTCCCTGCACTATCAACCATCATATCTCTCAAATCAATTTCTCCTAAAGATATCATGGTGCCATCTTTGCTGTACCTATTTTCTTTAAGACCAAAACTTAAGTAGTCTGATTCACCAACATTTCCATAGACTTCATAAGACTGTCCTCCGACTATATTTGCATTTAAATAAATATTGTCTGGATTATCCGCACCTATTTTTGCAGTTTCATGAGAAAGGTTATAGAAAGATGGCGTGGATGGGTTTGAATGCTCTAAATTCATCTCTAATGACAACCGCATTAAACGTAGCAAGTACCTGTAACCTTCAGCTTGGTCAGTTTCGCTGAGGGAAGATTCTGATTCAATTATCGATCCAACATCTTTGAGGTTTTCGCAAAATACATCCCATTTTTCTTTGAACAAATCAGCCATAGTTTTTCTTTTTAATTGATTAAATTTATATTAAGGTTGATCTTTAATCAATGAATAGAGCAATGCAATGCCAAAGCCACAAGAGAGAGATTTAGACCAAACTAAAATTATTTTTAGTTCTTGGCTCAAAACACAATTAGATGGAGCTACTGACCTAAATGTTAAGTTATTAGGAGGGCCTGAAAATACAGGTTTTTCTAACGAAACGCTAAGTTTCAATGTCTCATATGAATTAAAAGGTGCAAAGATTAAGACTGGAATGGTTCTTCGTTTTTATCCTGAAGGGTTTTTTGTATTTCCTGACTATGACATTCATAAACAATTTTTGATTATGCAAAAATTATCTGAACATGATATTAAGGTGCCTAATGTTCTTTGGTATGAATCTAGTGATGAGGTTTTTGGTACCTCCTTTTATGTTATGGAAATGGCTAGCGGTGATGCTCCTTCTGATAATCCTCCATTTCATCAAGAGGGATGGGTTGCTGACTCCTCTGAAGACGTTAGAGAGAAAATTTGGTGGGGCTGGGTTGAGCAAATGGCTAAAATTCATCAAGTAGATATCTCGAATGGAGATTTTGAATTCCTCAACAGACCAAGCCTTGCAGAAGATTATCTTGATCAAGAGCTAAATTATTACTTTAATTTTCATGACTGGGCCATGGATGGTGAGGCTCATCCAGTTGCGGATCAAGCGCGTGAATGGCTCAAAGCTAATAAACCTCAACCTACTCAATCTTCTATTCTTTGGGGAGATTGTAGGTGTGCAAATGTTATGTATGATCCAGATGGGCAAGTTTCAGCTGTTTTAGATTGGGAGATGGCAGCACTTGGAGATCCCTGTATGGATCTTGCTTGGGGAATAGCTATTGATGACTGTAATTCAAAAGGGGTGCATGTTGAGAGATTAAGCGGTTTTCCAGGTCCTGTTGCAACCATTGCTAAATGGGAAGCTTTAACTGGATTTAGTGCAGACGATTTTGATTATTATTATATTTTAGCTCTATATAAATTTACCGTTATTATGGTTAAGGTTGTGAGAAAACTAGAGCATTACGAGATTATGCCTATGGGAATGAATGCGCATATCAATAATCATGTAACGCCCATGCTTGAAGCTAAACTCAAGGAGTTATAAAAATGGCTATTTTTTCTATCTCTCATTCTGAAAGCGGCAAAAAACTATTAACTTTAAAAAGCCCGGTTGATCTTTCTCATATCGATACGTATGAATGCACATCAGAGGATGAGATTGCAACGATAATGACTCAAGCTAAAGTTGCGCAAAGTGAGTGGAAGAAAACAACTTTAAAAGAAAGAGTTGAATTAATGCATAGGGTTGCTGACGTAGTAATTCAGCAGCAAGATAAAATTATGGATGTTGTCATGAGAGAGACCGGCAAACCAGAGCAAGAAGCTATGGCCATGGAAGTATTTTCAGCTGTAGATTCTTTGGTCTTTTATGCTAAAAGAGCTCAAAAGTGGCTTGCAGACAAAAAAATTAAGATGCATGGTCCTATGCAGTTCCTTAAAAAAACAATAATTATATATAAGCCAAGAGGTGTGGTAGCAGTCATTACTCCTTGGAATGGTCCATTCATTTTATCCATTAACCCAGTAATTCAAGCTATTCTTTGTGGAAATAGCGTCGTGGTAAAGCCATCTGAAGTTACTCCTATGTCTGGGGCATTGGTTCAGGAGATTTTTGCACTAGCAGAAGCCCCTCAACATCTAGTTCAGACTGTCATTGGAGATGGTGAAACGGGAGCCGCATTAATTGATCAAGCTCCAGATAAGGTTTCTTTCACAGGCAGTGTTGCAACAGGAAAGAAGATTGCAGCAAAGTGCGGTGAAATGCTAATTCCCTTCAGCTTAGAGCTTGGCGGCAAAGATGCCATGATTGTTTGTTCTGATGCTGATATTAAAGATGCTGCAAGTGGAGCAGTTGTAGGCTCATGCATGAATGCAGGTCAGTATTGCTGTGGTACCGAAAGAATTTATGTTATGGATGATGTCTATGATGAGTTTGTTGCTGAGGCTGTTTCCATAACTCAGTCACTCATTCAATCAAATGATTGCAAGGGTGATGTTGGTCCTACCTTTTGGGATAAGCAAGTCAATATTATTGAGGATCATGTTAATGATGCTGTTGCTAAAGGTGCAAAAGTATTGGTTGGAGGGAAAAGAAATCCAAATTTTGAAGGCTTATATTTTGAACCAACCGTTCTTGTGGAAGTTACTCACGAGATGAAGATCATGAAAGATGAAACCTTTGGGCCCATTATCTCAATTATGAAAGTTCAATCAGAAGAGGAAGCATTAATGCTAGCCAATCAATCTCATTATGGATTGAATGGAAATGTTTGGACCAAGGATTTAAAAAAGGGTCAAAGACTGGCTAAATCAATCGAAACAGGAGCTTGTTCTGTTAATGATATGGCAATGAGCTATGGAGTTAATGAAGTTCCATTTGGTGGAGTTAAAGAAAGTGGGCTAGGCGTAGTGAATGGAAAAGAGGGCTTGTTAGCATATGCTCATCCAATGCCGATTATTATAGGTAAAAAGTCAGCATCAGCTTACCCTTATACAGATAAATCATTTGAGCAACTAAAAGGGGCTTTAAAAATATTTTGGGGCAACAGATTGGTAAGAAAACTTTTTGGCTAATTTTATTTGGGCTTAGCTGCGTCCAAGTAAATTGGCTTTTCACCACCACCATGAACTTCAAGAGCTGCACCCGTTATCCAATCAGCTAAATCAGAGCAAAAGAATATACATGCTTTTGCAATATCTTCTGGCTTACCCATTCTTTTCATTGGAATAGTTTTAGCAATTTTATTGATTTCTTTTTTACTGCCATAATGAAGTATCGAATTTTCTGTCTCTATATAACCTACAATTATAGAGTTAACTTTAATTTTGGGAGCCCACTCAAGTGCTAAGGTTTTAGTTAGATTTACAAGACCTCCCTTGGCTGCTCCATAAGCAGCGCTTCCTGGTGTAGGCCTAGTTGCAGTAACGCTGGATATATTAATAATATTTGAAACAGTCTTTTGTTTCATCATAATTTTGGCAAATCTTTGGCTTACATTTAACGGCGCAGATAGATTTAGATCAATGATTGCTTCATGGAATTTATTTGAAGCACTTAGAGCATTAGCCATGGGAGCTCCACCAGCATTATTTACCAAAACATCAATTGATTTTGACAAACCTTTAATTTTTTTTACCGCTTGATCTATAGAATCAATATTTCTGATATCACATTCAATAAATACAGCTTTATTCCCTTTGGCTTGAATGATTCTTTTTGGTTTCTGTCTTGCTAGAACGAAGACTTTAGCATTTTGTTTTAAAAAGGATTTAGTAATCTCAATACCTATGCCTTTTGTGCCTCCAGTTACAACTATAGATTTATTTTTTAAATTTACCATTTTAGTATTTTTGCTGATCTGATCTAATCAATTATAGAACATGTAAGCTAAATTTATATTTACAAATTTATTCTTGAAGATACCCATTGATTGGCTTGTGAATTTGTATAATATTTATTAAATATTAATTAGGAGATATTGAATGAAAATAGCTATTCTAGGAGGGACAGGATCCTTAGGCAAAGGTTTGGCTTCAAGATGGATTAAGGCTGGACATGACGTGCTTATTGGCAGCCGTGATTTACCTAAGGCTCAAGAAATTGCAGTGCAATTAGGCTTGGAAAGTTCGTCTGGAATGTTGAATATTGATGCTGCTAAAATCTGTGAACTTGCATGCTTAACTGTGCCATTTGCACATCAAGAATCAACTTTAATTAGCATTGATGATGGTTTGCAAAATAAGATAATGATTGATGCAACTGTTCCACTTATGCCTCCAAAGGTTATGAGAGTTCAATTGCCTGAAATAGGTTCTGCGGCATTAAATGCCCAATCAATTTTGGGTGAACAAACTACTGTAGTATCTGCTTTTCAAAATATTTCAGCTGAATTGCTACAGACCGATGCTGAGATTGATTGTGATGTTTTGGTTGCTGGAGATTTTCTTGATGCTAGAAATACCGTAATTGAGTTAGCAGCTGATGCTGGTCTGACAGGCTGGCATGCTGGACCATTATGCAATTCAGTAGCTGCTGAAGCTCTAACGTCAATATTAATTGCGATCAATAAAAAACATTCACTCGCACATTCAGGCATAAAGATTACAGGCCACTAACAAGAGAAGTATTATCAGTTCCATCAACCTCATTGCTTTAGAGACACTTCCGCTTATCCAGCCAGGACAAGATGTATCTAAAGAAATTATCAATGCTATAACCTCTGAATCAATATCAATTGATGATGGAGATGTCATTGCAATAGCTCAAAAAATTATTTCTAAATCAGAAAATAGATATCTGGACATCTCACAATTGAACCCCTCTGAGGAGGCAATAAGCTTATCTACAAAAATTGATAAAGATCCAAAGTTTATTCAAGCAATACTCAATGAATCACAAAAGGTGGTCCGCTATAGAATGGGGGTGCTAATTGTTGAGCATAAATTAGGATTTATTCATGCAAATGGAGGAATTGATAGATCTAACATCGATCAACTTAAAGACACTGTCTTGTTGCTGCCAAAAAAGCCTGATGAATCTGCAAAGAAGATTTCAGAATCTATATCTCAACATTTTCAAAAAAATATATCTGTAATTATTACCGATACCATGGGTAGACCTTTTAGAAATGGAATAGTAGGTTTTACGATAGGGAGCCATAACATTGAATGTCTTTTAGATGAACGAGGGAAAAAAGATCTTTATGATAATGAGTTAAAGGTAACTCAAATAGGTATTGCTGACGAATTAGCAGCAGCTTCATCATTATTGATGGGGCAGGCTGCACAAAAAAAACCTGTTGTGTTAATCAAGGGATATAAATTTAAACAAAATAATATTAGCGACTCTCGATCTTTAATTAGAAGTGAAGAAGAGGACTTGTTTAGATGAAAAATTATTTATTATTGTGTGGAGGTGTTGGTGGAGCCAAGCTTGCCCTAGGATTTAAAAATTCAATCGATCCAGACAATTTAACTATTGCCGTCAATACTGGAGATGATTTTACACATCTTGGTTTAAGAATCTGTCCCGATCTTGATACGGTGATGTATACCCTCGCTGGTGAATCAGACATATCAAAGGGCTGGGGTAGAAAAAATGAATCATGGAATATGCTTTCAGCGTTATCTGCTATGAAGGGAGAAACATGGTTTCAGCTTGGAGACAAAGATTTAGCAACCCATATTCAAAGAACATATTTAATTAATTCCGGTCAATCTCTTACAGAAGCAACACATAATTTATGTGATTCATTCAATCTGCCGAAATATATTTTTCCAATGAGCAATCAATCTGTTGAAACTTATATACAAACAAAAAATAGGTTGCTTTCATTTCAAGAATATTTTGTTAAATTGAAATGCGAGCCACCTGTAACTGATTTTGTTTTCAAGGGGCTTGATAAGGCTGATTTTAACAAAGATCTTGATTTATCAATTTATGACGAAATCATCATATGTCCATCAAATCCTTATGTAAGCATTGATCCAATGCTCCAATTACCCAAACTAAAAAATTATTTACATGATTTTTCACATAAAGTTACAACTATCAGCCCAATTGTTAATGCTCAGTCTTTAAAAGGGCCAACAGCAAAAATGATGCAAGAGCTCGATCAAGAAGTAAGCGTAAAAACTATCGCTAAATTTTATAAGAATTATTCTAAAAGAATATTTATAGATTCATCTGATGTAACTGAGTCCAATGAATTAAATGCGCTAGGATATGAGGTACATATTGGTGATTTAATTATGAACAGTCTTGATAAAAAAAATGCACTAGCTAAGACAATCATTGATGAGCTCGAATCAAAATAAATGAATGTCTCTGCATTTATACCGATCAAAAAGTTTTCCTCTTCAAAGAATCGACTAGCAAATATTATTAGCTCATCTGAAAGGGAAATTTTAGCTGCCTCAATGGCAAAAAAAACTATTGATACTTTGCATAATTCTAAAATCTGCAACTCAATAACAGTTGTTACTAATGACAGTAACTTACATTTAGACTATTCAACTTCATATTTTACAAACTCATCATTAAATGATGCTTTGAATGAAGCCATTTATGCACAAACAACAAATGATGCTGTTTTAATCATGCATGCAGATCTTCCTAAAATAAATGAAAGAGATCTTCATGAGTTAGCTCATTCATTTGACATGAAAAAAGTAAGTATTATTTCTGATCTTTCGAGCCAGGGAACAAACTGCTTGATGTTTAATTCAGCAATATCCTTTGATCTAAAATTTGGATTCAATAGTTACAATCTTTTTATGGACGAATTTAAAAATAATGGATTAAATTTTAAAGATATTTCGATTGAAAGCCTTCAAGATGACCTTGACTCCGAGGAAGATTACTTCAAACTAATTAAATACATTAACAGTTAGATCGTTGAAAATTCAAGAACAGTCAAACCAAACCTTAAAGCGATTAATTGCTTCTGGATTAATTGAATTTTCTGATCTAAGTTCTTTAGCTAATATTTGTTTATCTGATGCTTTGATAAAAGCTTCCTACGAAAAGAAAACAATACATTACAAAAACTTATTAACCTATTCTCCCAAAGTGTTTATCCCTTTAACATTTTTATGTCGAGATGTTTGTCATTACTGTACCTTTGCTCAAACTCCTAAAAAAGTTGAATCACCTTATTTATCAATTGACCAAGTTATTTCAATTGCTAAAGAGGGCGAGGCTCACGGTTGTTATGAAGCCTTATTTACACTGGGTGATAAGCCAGAATTGAGATACAGAGCTGCAAGAGAGTGGTTGTCAGAAAATGGATATAAGACAACAAATGATTATTTGGCTGCATGTGCTGAAGCTGTATTAAATGAGACATCCTTAGTACCTCATTTAAATCCTGGTTGCTTAACCGCTGATGAAATTACCAAACTTAAACCCCTAAGTGGCTCTATGGGATTGATGGTTGAGTCTTTATCTACTCGGTTGACTGAAAAAGGCCAACCACATTACGGATCTCCAGACAAAGATCCTATTTTCAGAATGAAGACATTAGAGGAAGCTGGAAAACAAAAGGTTCCATTTACCACTGGAATATTAATAGGAATAGGTGAAACAAGGTTAGAGCGCTTAGAGTCATTACACAAAATATCTGAATTGCATCTCACATACAATCATATCCAAGAGGTTATAGTGCAGAATTTTAGAGCAAAGCCCAATACATTGATGGCAAATGCTAGTGAGCCATCATTCGATGAGCTTATGTGGACAATTGCAATGGCCAGATTGATCTTGCCTGGTGATATTAGTCTGCAGGTCCCGCCTAATTTAAATTCAGATAATATAAAACAGCTATCTCAGTCTGGAATAAATGATTTTGGCGGAATATCACCAGTCACCAAGGATTATGTAAACCCAGAGGCACCTTGGCCCGAAATAGAAAAGTTAAATAAAATAACATCAACTTCGAACCAATCTTTAAAACCAAGAGCAACTTTATATCCCAAGTATTTTAATGATCTTGATAGCTTCTCATCACCTAGAATATCCTCTCAACTTCTTCAAATAACTGATTCTCAGTCTCTCATTCGGTCTGATTTCTGGAGATCAGGAATTAGCACTAAAATACCCTCTTATCCTGAGGCTGTATTTAATTCTAGTATTCGTCAATCGATCAATAAAGTTGAAAACAATCCATCTATTGAGAATATACAGCAACTCCTTGAGACGTCAGATAATGACTTTAAATATGTTACTGATTATGCCAATGATGTTAAATCACAAATGCATGGATCAGATATTACTTTTGTTGTTAACAGGAATATTAACTATACAAATATCTGCTCTTTCAAATGCAATTTTTGCGCTTTTTCAAAAGGCAGGGGACACGATGATCTTAGAGGCAAGCCATATAATATTTCACATGAAGAGATTATTCGAAGAACAAAAGAAGCGGTTGAAAGAGGTGCTACAGAAGTCTGTTTACAAGGTGGAATACATCCAAAATATTCTGGTGAAACCTATATTGAGATAGTAAGAGCAATTAGATCATGCTCACCATCAATTCATATTCATGCTTTTTCTCCTTTAGAAATTGATCACGGTAGAAAAACTTTAAATATCTCTGCTAAAGAGTTTCTTCTAGAGTTAAAAAAAGCAGGCTTGAATTCACTCCCAGGAACGGCTGCAGAAATTTTGCATGACGATATAAGAGAAATTATTTGCCCTGATAAACTTACCACCAAGCAATGGATCGAAATTATTGAAACTGCTCATTCTGTGGGATTGCCCACAACATCAACGATGATGTTTGGTCATATAGAGAGAACTGATCATGTTGCTCATCATTTATTAGAGCTTTTAAACCTTCAAAAGAGAACTAATGGCATAACAGAATTTGTTCCTTTGCCCTTTGTTGCAGATGAGGCTCCAATATATAGGCGCGGCCAAGCTAGACCTGGGCCTACTTTTAAAGAAACAATTTTGGTTCATTCTGTTGCAAGGATTTTGTTCCAAGGCCAGATCAATAATATTCAAGGTTCTTGGGTTAAAATGGGTCTTCCTGGGCTAAAATTTCTATTATCTTCTGGGATAAATGATATCGGAGGAGTATTGATGAATGAATCTATTACAAGATCTGCCGGTGCTTCTTTTGGTCAGGAACTCCGATTGGAGGAAGTTGAAGGAATCGTCAATGAGCTAGGATTAAATTTACAGCAAAGAAATACATTGTATGATTCATTAAATAGTAATCTTCGAGACTTAATTAGTTTGCAGTCTATACCTCTTATCCCAATTAACAATGATTATCATCAACCCAAAAAATTAATTAATATCACATGAAAACTAAACTTTTACATCTATCGGTTATTTTATTTGGTTACATAGCATGTATTTATTCTATGCTGTTTACTTGGAACCTCTTCTCTGAGTCATCATTAATTTTCAAAGTGCTCGTCTGTCATATTGAGGCTACAATTTTTATATATTTTTTAAGTGTTATTTTCAAAAATTCTAGTTGGTATGATGCTTTTTGGTCAGTTATTCCTGTTGTCTTAACAATTATGTGTTGGGCAGATATTGCCGCTGCAGGAAACGTTCAGCGAGCATTTTTAATGCATGCATGTTTATTGTTTTGGGCCATCCGATTAACTTATAACTGGATGAGATCGTGGGAAGGCTTTTCACATGAAGATTGGCGTTACATCATGATGAAAGGAAAAACAAATAACAAATTACAATACTTTATAGTCGATTTTGGTTCCATACATCTTATTCCAACGCTATGTGTTTATATGGCATTACTCCCAATGATTTATGCTCTTGCTTATCCAGGAAATGAATTAAATAATTTAGATATATTGGCTGCTTTTTTAGCTATAGCAGCAGTCATAATTCAAATTATTTCTGATCAGCAAATGTTTAATTTTAGGAGGAACCTTTCTGAGCCTAAAACCATGAAATCAGGTCTATGGTATTACTCGCGTCATCCAAATTATTTTGGAGAAATATTATTTTGGTTTAGTCTTTTTGTCTTTGCATTGGCAGCTAATTTTAACTTTGCATGGCTTTTGGTAGGCACTTTAATTATGTATGCTTTAATAGCCATTGCATCAGTCTCAATGATGGACAAACGCTCTTTAGAAAGACGATCTGATTTCAAAGAATATATGGATTCAACCCCAGCCATTTTTATAAATATTTTTAAAAGAGGATAGACGATGAAAAATTTAATTCCGTTCTTTGTATTGCTTGTGCTTATAAGTCCTATTGAAGCAGATGACTTAAAATCTCAATTGGATAGAGACTTGCAAGGAGTCATGACGAAGGTTACTGATTGGAGACATCATTTTCATCAGTATCCAGAGCTCTCAAACAGAGAATATAAGACCCAAGAATCTATAGTTGAGGCATTAACTGAGATGGGTCTTGAACCAAATACAGACTTTGGCATCACTGGGGTCACCGCGTTTATTAGAGGTCAAAACCCAGGTCCGTTAATTGCACTTAGGGCTGATATTGATGGTTTACCGGTTACTGAAAAACTCAATCTCCCATTTTCATCAAAAGTTAAAACTATATATCAAGGAAATGAAGTTGGAGTTATGCATGCGTGTGGTCACGATGCTCACATAGCAGTATTGCTCGGAGTTGCAAGTTTCCTGTCTAGAAATACAGATAAATTAAATGGTGATATCTTACTAATTTTTCAGCCTGCTGAAGAAGGTGCTCCGGAGGGAGAAGAGGGCGGTGCAGAGCTAATGCTTAAAGAAGGTCTTTTTGAGATTGAAAAGCCGGATGCCATCTTTGGATTGCACGTATCAAATTTTAAAAATGGTCAAATTTGGACAAAGCCTGGCCCAATTATGGCTTCAGCAGAAGCTTTCAGAATAACCGTACAAGGCAAGCAGACACATGGTTCAAGACCCTGGAGTGGCGTAGATCCAATTATTGCAGCATCCGATATAGCAACAACTCTTCAGACGATTGTTAGCAGAAGGTTAAATCTTCTAGACAGCCAAGCAGTGGTCACAGTTGGTATTATGAAAGCAGGAACGAGGAATAACATCATACCCTCAACAGCATTCTTAGAAGGCACTATTAGAACATTTAAAGACTCTTATGCTGCTCAAATACGAGATGAGATTAAGCTTATTGCTGAAAATGTAGCTGCTGCTCATCACGCCAAGGCTGTTGCAGAATTTCAGGTATATGGGGGCTATCCAGTAACTGTTAATGACGAAGAGCTTGCTAATAAATATTCCTCATCTCTAAGCGAAGCTGCTGATGGAGATTTTTTTGAGGCAAGAGTTCCTAGGACTGGCGCTGAGGATTTTTCATTTTTTGCGAAACAAGTTCCAGGTTTATTCTTTTTCTTGGGAGTCAATGCGCCGGGTGACGAAGATAGTCCAACAAATCATTCGCCGTACTTTTATGTTGATGATTCTGCTTTATCTAATGGAGTAAAAGCATTTATTAATTTAGTCGAGGACTTTTCGTCTGACTTCAACTCAAGCAATTAGTTAAATACTCTTATTACTAAATATAGAATTGAAAAAAACATAATCACCAAAATTAAAGGATGCTGACCGAGTTTATATGAAAATTTTTTTGGTAATATCAATAATCCAACTATAGAAAAAGAAACTATACCAAGACCCCATAGCAAGTCATTGAGCTCAGAAAAGAGATTTTCAAGCATTAATAAAATTTATTCTTTTGGTAGCAAAGAGTTTAATCGCTCAACAGAATCAAGATACTCATTAATAATTCTATAAATAACATCTTTTACAGATTCAATTTGTTTTACTTGACCGATCACTTGTCCAGCTGCGTTAAATGATACAGCTTGCGTATTCCCAGAACCAGCATATATAGACGTGCGTCTCATAGCATCAAAAGTGATCATCCCTTGAAGTGGCATGGGTAATGGGTCTGGGTTTTCAGGATTTTCCCATGCCTCAGTCCATTTGTTTTTTAACATTCGAGCTGGTTTTCCTGTCCAAGCTTTACTTCTAATAGTGTCTTCACTTGTTGCATTCAAATATGAGTCTTTTTCAGCTGGCTGAGCTGCTGCTTCTTCAACAGCAAGCCACAATGAACCACACCAAACTCCCTGTGCTCCTGTAGACATGGCTGCCGCCATTTGTCTTCCATTTCCAATGCCTCCTGCAGCAAGAACAGGTAGACCCTCTACAGCATCAATAATTTGAGGCCACAAGACAATGCTTCCTATTTCTCCAGTATGGCCACCACCTTCGCCACCCTGAGCTATTATAAAATCTAATCCAGCTTCTTTATGAGCAACAGCTTGTTTAATTTTTCCACATAAAGCTCCAATTAAAACACCCTTATCTTGAATTTTTTTAATCATATCAGCGGGAGGAGTTCCCAATGCATTGGCAATCAGTTTTACATTTGGATGTTTTAGAGCTTCATCAATTTGAGGTTCAGCTGTTGCCTCTGTCCAGCCTAAGAGCCCTCCCTTTGGACCATTAGTTTCTGGAGCCTCAGGAACACCATTATCTGACAGAAGTTCTTCAACAAACTCTTTATGACCCTCTGGTATCATTTTTTGCAAAGATTCCAATAATTGCTCAGGATCTTTCTCATCCATTCCTTCGTATTTCTGAGGAATTACTGTATCAACACCATACGGATATTCTCCGATATGTTCATCAATCCAATCAAGCTCTTCCTTTAACTGTTCCGGAGAGTAGCCTACGGCACCAAGCACTCCAATTCCTCCAGCTTTACTAACTGCAACAACAACATCTCTGCAATGAGTAAAAGCAAATATAGGATATTCAATTCCAAGTTTTTTGCATATGTCAGTTTTCATCTAATTATTATAAATTTATAAAATTAGATTATAGACATTAATGAAAATAATTTGGGAGTATCAACAAGTAAAATTTTGTCAATAATAATAAAGATATATGATTATTTTTTAAAAAATACCCTATGGGTTATAGTGAATTAGTTACAATTTGAAGAAAATTAAAAAAATTATTATGAAATGGGATTATGAATTCGATGTAGTTGTAATTGGTTCTGGTAATGGAGCCTTAACATCTGCTATATGCAGTCATGACGGTGGTGCTAAAACATTGGTAATTGAAAAAAGCACTCAATTTGGTGGAACCTCTGCTACATCAGGGGGAGGTGTATGGATTCCGAACAATAGGTATGCAAAAGCTGAGAATGTTGATGATTCTGATCAAGATGCAAGAGATTATATAAATAGTGTCTCACCTGAAGGTCAAATTAAAGATGAGCTTGTAGAAACTTACCTTTCTGAAGGTCCAAAAATGATTGATTATCTTCATGAAAATTCACAAGTGAAGTACAGAAACCTAGCCCACTATCCAGATTACTTTCCAGATAACCCAGGTGGAAAAGCTGGAAATAGGTCAATGGAGCCCGAGCCCATTAAAGGTACAGAGCTAGGAGATGATCTAGGTAAACTTAGGGAACAGCATCCGCAAACAGCATTTACTATGGGGCCAATAAATATGAATTTTACTCAGGTAGAAGGTCAGCTGTTACTCGGAGCACTACCAGGTTGGAAGACTCAGTTTGCAAAGTTATTTACTAAATATATCTTAGATATACCCATGAGATTTAAATGGGGTTGGAAAGATAGACGCTTAACCATGGGTAACGCAGGCGTTGCAAGATTAATTTTATCTTTAAAAGATAGAAATGTAGATTTGTGGACTGAAACTGCAATGACTGACCTTATTGATGAAAATGGGTCAGTTGTTGGTATTAAAGCCACTAAAAATAATGTTGAGATTAATATCAAAGCTAACAAAGGAGTTATTCTGGCTTCAGGTGGTTTCGAGAAAGATCAAAATTTGAGAGAGCAATATTTACCTAAACCCACAAATATAGAGTGGAGTGCTGCCAACACCTATAACACAGGAGATGCTTTAAAAGCTGCTTTAAAATTAGGAGCTGATACTCATCAAATGGATACAGGATGGTGGTCTACAGTTATGAAAGTTCCAGGACAAGATAAAGGATGGCTTTCAATGGTAGATAAATCAATGCCAGGAAACTTTACTGTTAATAAGAATGGCGAAAGATTTTCTAATGAATCTCAAAATTATGTCAGCTTTGTAAATGATATGTTTGATAAATATGCAGAAGGAAATCCATGTGCTCCTTGCTATATGATATTTGACAGTACATTCAGAAAAAATCGTCCATGCGGACCTCTTCTTCAAGCATCAATGCAGCCAGATTCAGCTGTTCCTAAAGAATGGTGGACCCCATCATTCTTATCCAAGGGTGAAACATTGGAAGAGCTCGCCGAAGTTGCGGGTATAGATGTTGAAGGTCTTTTAGCAACTCAATTAAAAGTTAATGAGTATGCTAAATCAGGCAAAGATATTGATCTACATCGAGGTGATAGCGTTTATGACAGATATTATGGTGATCCATCTGTAACTCCAAATCCTTGCCTTGCTCCGTTAGAGACAGGGCCATTTTATTGTATGGTTCTTTACCCAGGTGAAATGGGTACCGCAGGTGGTTTAGTTATAGATACAAATGCAAGAGTGCTTAACAAAGATGGCAAAGCTATACCAGGGCTTTATGCTTGCGGTAATTGTTCAACAGCCTTACTGCCAACATATCCTGGCCCCGGTTCAACACTCGGTCCAGCTATGACATTTGGTTACTTGGCTGCTAAAGATATTACTGGTTCTAATTTTTAATAATGGATTTTTCAAACAGAACGGCTTTGATCACTGGTTCTGGTCAAGGAGTAGGCGAGGGTATAGCTCGAGCACTTGCTTCTAATGGAGCAAATGTTTGCTTGGTAGGCAGAACCCTTTCTAAAGTTGAGTCCGTTGCTGATGATATTAACAAAGCAGGTGGGTCAGCCATAGCTATTGAGTGCGATGTAAAAAGTAATGACTCAATCAATAGCTCTATTGAAGCAGCGCTGTCTAAGTTTAATTCATTAAATATTTTAATTAATAATGCTCAAGAAGTACCTCTAGGAAATATTTTAGACGTAACTGATGAGTCCTTTATTAATGGGTGGAACTCCGGACCCTTAGCTACTTTTCGTTATATGAAAGCTTGTTATCCACATTTAAAAGGAAGCGGTAAAATTATTAACCTAGCAAGCTCTTCTGCATTGAGACCTGACTCAAACTCTTATGGAGCTTATGCGGCAGTAAAAGAGTCAATTCGATCTTTATCTAGGGCCGCAGCAGTTGAATGGGGTCCAGATAATATTTTAGTAAATTGTATAATGCCTCTTGCAAAATCTACCGGAATGGATTGGTGGATGAGCGAGCATCCTGATGAGGCAAATGAATTTCTAAAAACTATACCACTAGGCAGAGTTGGTGATTGTAAAGATGATATAGGTCAGGCTGTTTGTCATATTTTGTCAGACGGGATGAATTATATTACTGGATCTACGATCATGTTAGATGGAGGTCAGGCATATCTGAGATAATACAACCATGGATAAACTGCAAAAATTAATTGATATTGAAGAAATTAAAAATCTTAAACATAGATATTTTAGGGCTATCGATATGGCTGATTTCGACTTGCTAGATAATGTCTTTTCACCAGATATATCAATAGACTATCGAGGTGGCACCTATAGATGGGAGTCTGAGGGCAAAGAGACTATCAAAGAAAGTTTAACTCATGCATTTCACAATCAAACTGCTGCTATGCATACAGCTCATCATCCTGAAATTGAAGTACTTTCCGAAACCGAGGCAACTGGCAAATGGTACCTACAGGACATTTTTTATAATTTTGATTTAGGCAGTGTTACTCAGGGCACCGCATTATACGAAGATACTTATATAAAAATTAATGGCCAATGGTTAATTCAGCATTCTGAATATGATCGTATATGGGAGCAGGTGTCGCCGATTAATTCAGATAACAAATTTACTAAAATTCTCTTACAAGAGAAGGGAATTCAAAAAGAGGAAAAAACATGAAAGAAAAGGTTCAATCTGCTTTAGATAATTATGTTCTAGCATACAAAAATAATGACAAGGAGTTATTTAGAAGTCTTTGGGATGATAAGGCCATATTTGAGGATCCTGTAGGAACTGCTCCTTGTAATGGAATTGAGGCTATATGTGCTTTTTGGGATTTCGGTCATACCGACGGAATGGAAATTAAACCAACAAACGTTGAGACTGTAATTTGTTCCAATGAAGGAATTTTAAAGGCTGTAATGCAGGTTAGAAATATCAAGGATAATTCTGGAATGGATATTGCGATTGTTGATCACTTCATTGTCAATGAAGAGGGTAAGATTGAAAGCGGTAGAGCTTTTTGGGATGAATCATCTATTTCACAACCTAGCGATGTCAGCTCAATTGATATTAATGTGGATGATTTTAAAGACAGAGGCTAGCTCTTTTTTCCTTTATGAAGCTTAGTGTCAATCTAAATAAAATTGCTTTAATTAGAAACTCTCGAGGCAACGATAACCCTTCGTTAACGGACTATGCATATAAATGTATTGAGCTTGGAGTTGATGGGCTTACTCTTCATCCAAGACCGGATCATCGGCATGCTACATCTCAAGATGCCATCAACTTATCTAAACTCTGCAAAGAAAATAATATTGAATTTAATTTAGAGGGTAATCCTTTCACCATGCCCAAAGGAGAATTTATTGGCTTTCAGGAATTATGCGCTCATACAAATCCTGAGCAAGTTACATTGGTCCCAGATGATCTTCAGCAAATTACTTCTGATCATGGATGGCAACCAGGTTTTTTAGATGATGAATTAAATAAATTTATTAGATCTCTTAAAGACTCTAATGCAAGAACAAGTTTATTTATTGATGCTAATGTAGATTCGGTTGAATATGCCCAAGAAATTGGCTTTGATAGAATTGAGATTTATACAGGACCATTTGCTAAATTTTTAGAAGAAGAAGATCATGTAAATCTTTCAATGTGTAAAAGCAATATTATTGAGTGTATCAATTCAGCAAAAAAATCTATGCTTGGAGTTAATGCTGGCCATGATCTTAATTTAGATAATCTACCTCATTTAATTGAATGTGGAAGTGTTGATGAGGTGTCAATCGGTCATGCAATTATCACAGATGCATTGAAATTTGGTTTCGACGACACCATAATGAAATACATCAGAACAGTAAGGAATGCGCAATAATGTCAATTGAAGATAAAATAAAAGATCAGATTAAAGATAATAAAATTCTAATTTATATGAAGGGGTCTCCTTATGAACCTAAGTGTGGATTTTCTGCTAAAACAGTTCAGGTCTTAATTAATTGCGGCGCTGAATTCTCATATGTTGATATCTTAGAAAATCAAGATATAAGACAAACTTTGCCAAGTATTTCTGATTGGCCAACTTTTCCCCAAGTTTTTGTTGGCGGGGAATTGATTGGTGGATGCGACATAGTCACTGAAATGCATGAAGCTGGAGACCTTCAGAGCATTATCAATGAGGCAGCCTCGTAGAAATTACCCATAGTCTTTTAACATAGCCTTAAGCTCAAGCGAGTGCTGTTCCTCCTCACCAATCATGCCTCTAGCATATTCTTCTAAGTAAACCGAAGCATCAGCAACACTTGTTAATAATTTTTTGTATAAACTTAATGCATGCAGCTCATGTTCGAGTCCTTCTTCTAGAATGTCTTTGATTGAGTGCCTATGTGTTTCTTCAATTTTTGCAACTTTTAGACTTGGGTGACCATCAAGACCAACCAACAATTCACCAGCCTGTTGAGCATGAAGCATTGACTCTGCTGCTTGTTCTTTAAGAAAAGTCACAATAGGTATTCTATATGGACCAGAAACCATCAACGAGGAATGTGTATAACGAACAACTCCTGCAAGTTCATATTCCATAATTTCATTTAATATATCGCAAACTTCTTGTGAATTAATTTCTTTCATTTCCATGTATTCTCCATAAAATTTAATAATTCAAGATACTTTATTTTGTTTTATATAATATGTAAAGCACTGATTTAACGTGTTTTTTTAATGATAATCATTATCACTATGGTTTTTATTCTCATTTATGAAATTATATATATATGCAAATTATTCGTGGAGATGACTACCAATCATGGGTTTATTCCAATGATGGCGATTTAATTGTTGTTGATCCTTGGTTAACAAAAAAACAAGTTTTTCCAGGGTTGAACTGGTTGCTTAATCGAAGCTCCACCACTGAAGCTTATTTATTGGAGCATAATCTGATAGATCAAGTTACACATATTATAATCACTGCTCATTTTTCAGATCATCTGGATTCTGAGTCAATGAACCTATTTCAAAAAGACATTCCTGTATTTACCACTCATGAGGCTTCAAAGATCTTACTTAAATTGGGTTTTAAAAACATTACTGTTGTTGATATTGATAAATCCTATGATCTTAATTCGTTAACATTAAACATTTACCAAGCAGGCAAACCTTATAACACCACAACATTCTCATACTCGTTGAATGATTGTAGATCCAAAGTTTTTCACGAACCCCATATGTTTAATACTAAGTTAAAAGTTGAGGATGTAGATGCATGTATTATTACGGTAGACATGGTAAGAGTCCTCGGGTTAGTTCAAGTCTCAATGAATCTTAAGCAGGCCCAATTAGCTCAATCAATTTTAAAGGCTAAGTATTTTATAGCTACAGGTATTGCCCCCAAGCGAACAAAGGGTTTTATAAGTTATCTACTGAGTATCAAGGAATCTTATAAACAAATAGATTTAATGCCAGCTGTTTGCAGGGAAGTCGGAGATTCAGTTTCTTTATAAGACTTACCTGAAATCAAAATCATTTATTATCTTGCAAAATACCTCTGCGGTAACCATTGCGTCGTAAGCAGCGCTATGTGCCTCTTCATTCTCATAAGCGATATCTAGCTCTTTGCAAATTCTAGCTAATACTGTTTGCTTGGTTGCTAGAACGCCAAGACTGACAGTATCAATTAATGAAAAGGGGTGAAACGGAGATTTTTTAATATTATTTCTGTTACAAGCTTCTAAAAGAAAGCTGTGATCAAAAAATGCATTATGACCAACTAGAATTGCTCTTGAGCACTCAAATTTGCTTCTTTGCTTGTTAATAATTTTGAATATTTCCTCAAGTGCAAATTTTTCATCAACCGCCATTCTTAATGGATGATTTAAATCTAACTTAAGAAATTCTAAAGCATCAGAATCAACAATAAGTCCTTCAAAGGGTTTAATATGAAATCTATGAGATTCACCTAAAATTAACATTGAATCACTTTCATCAATGAGCTGGATAGCAATCTCAAGAATGGCATTATTTTTATAGTTAAAGCCGCCTGTTTCAAGATCAACAACAACCGGTAAAAACTTTCTAAACCTTTCTTTTAACATTTGAGCCCTTTAATATGCACATATAATATAAACGAAAAAACTCGTTCATATATGATTTTTAAAGACATTACAGATATAAATTTTAATGGAATAGATATTTCATCTCACCATGAGTTCAATCATGAAAAAGTTTATTATTATGAAGATCAAGAAACACAATTAAAATCTTTAATTGCAATTCATAGTACCAAAGAGGGACCTGCTATAGGCGGGTGTAGATACAGACAATATGATTCGTTTGAAGATGGTTTGAATGATGTGTTGCGTCTGTCCAAAGGCATGACTGATAAAAATAATGTAGCAGGCATTCCATTTGGGGGCGGAAAAGCTGTAATTTTTAAACAAGGAAATAAATCTAATAATCTTCTTAAATCTTTTGCCTCGTTTCTTAATCGTTTAAATGGGACATACATTTCAGCAGAAGATATTGGAATTAGTCTTGAAGATATTATTTTTATTAGAGAGCACAGTGAGCATGTTTTTGACAATGTTGATCCAGGTCCATTTACAGCAAAAGGCTTGTTTTACTCAATTGAGCAAGCAATACAAACATATTTTTCTGAGAACCTTTTAGGCAAAAGAATTGCAATACAAGGAGCTGGCAGCGTAGGAAAAAGACTTGCAGAATACTTAGCCAGTTCAGGGGCATATGTATTCATTTCAGACATCGATAGATCAAAATTAAGTAATATTGATAATCACAATATTACTTGTGTTGAAGATGCTTTCTCTATTGAATGTGACTTATTTTCACCTTGCGCTGTCGGAGCAATTTTCACAAAAGATTCAATCAATAATCTAAAATGTAAAATTATTGCCGGTGGTGCGAATAATCAATTGCTCGATGCATCTATTGCTGAAAATTTGCTTGAAAAAAATATAGTCTTTATTCCGGATACCCTGATTAACTCAGGAGGAGTTATAGGCTTAACTAAAGATTATTTAAAAAGAGATGATGCCGAAACAGAGCAAGCGCTCAGAGATATTGCAAGCAGAGTTAAAGCCCTAATGATTGAATCCCAAGATAAATCTATTTCAATCTATCAAGCTCTAAATAATCGAAGCTTATAATTGTTTTTTTAATTCTTCTATATCAGATTCAGAAATATACTTATCACCTTTCTGCGAATCAAGCATCTCCAATTGTAATTTCTTGATTGATTTCTGCTTGTTAATATTTCTATTATCTAATTTTTGATTTATTAATTCTGCAAGATCTAAGTTTTCTGCAATGCTTTTATTCATCTTTGTCTTTTTATTTTTACGTTGTTTTAGCTCAAGCTTAAGATCAAAAAAATATTCAGATTGGTTTCTAGCTGCTAATGATTGATCCTGATCTACTTCAATTAATTCTATGCAATCAACTGGACAAGGCTCAATACATAATTCGCATCCAGTACATATATCACTTATTACGTTGTGCATTAGATTTGCTGCACCAGTTATTGCATCTACAGGACATGCATCAATACATTTAGTGCATCCAATACAATCTTCCTCAATAATATTTGCTACTTGAGTTTTCAGGTCTGGACCATATTCTTGATCCAGTAATAAGATGTCTCGATTTAAAAGATCTGAAATTTTATTTGAAGTTTCTTGACCGCCTGGTACGCATCTATTGTGAGGCGAACCTTTTAAAATTTCTTCGGCATATGGTCGACAGCCAGGAGTCTCGCATCTCCCACATTGAAATTGTGGTAACTCCGCATTGATAAGCTCAATAAGATTACTCATTAAAAATTAATCAACAACACCTAATTTCTTCTGTAGTTTTGTATTTGAAGTTGTATATCCAAATGGAACTCTCTCACCAGGAAAAATTCTTTGAAAAGCTTTTTGTACAGCCAAGGTTGTTTCGTGAAAACCACATAGTATTAAATCAAGTTTGCCAGGATAGTCATTGATATCTCCAACTGCAAAAATACCATCTCTATTTGTTTGAAAATCTTCTGTATTCACAGCAATTTTTTTAGATGCCAGTTCAAGCTCCCACTCAAGAATAGGCCCTAATTTCTTATTTAGACCAAATAAAAACAAAAGCTCATCAGCTTCATGTGTAACAGACTCTTTAGTATCAAAGTTTTTTAGCGTTACTCCTGTAACTTTTTCATCTCCTATAATGCCCTCAATCTGGAAAGGAGTTAGGAGATTAACATCTCCACTATTTACCAAATCTCTCATTTGCGCCTCGGTGTGTTGAGCGCCTCTGAATTGATCTCTTCGATGAATTAAATTTAATGATTTTGATGTTTTAGCTAGTTCAACCGTCCAATCAAGAGCAGAGTCACCGCCACCAAAAATAAATAGATTTTTATCTTTATAAAGGTCCTTTGATTTAACAGCATAACTGACACCATTACCTAAAAATTTATCTGGCTCTTCTATGTTGGGAGGTCTCCTTGGTTCAAATGAGCCAGCGCCAGCTGCAATAAAGATATTTTTAGTAACACATTCAATTCCTTCATTAGTTTTGATTAACCAGGTGGTCATATCATCAGCAGTTGAATGAATCTCAATCGATTCAACTCTTTGGGAAAGATGCAGGTCGTATTCAAAAGGTTTAATTTGCTCAATCAATGCATCAACATGCTCTTGAGCGGTTTGAGAGGGGACACCAGGTATATCGTAAATTGGTTTTTCTGGGTAAAGTTCAGAACATTGGCCTCCTACTTTATCTAAGTTATCAATTAATGTGCACTTAAGACCTAACAAGCCTGCTTCAAATACAGTGAATAGACCAACTGGACCCGCACCAATAACCAATATATCTGTTTCAATTTTCATTTAATTTTTTGCCCTGGTTGAGCCCCCGAATCAGGAGACAATACAAAAATACCACCCTCTGAATCACTTGCAGCCAAAATCATACCTTCAGAAATCCCAAATTTCATCTTTCTTGGAGCTAGGTTGTAAACCATTACAACTAATTTGCCTTCTAATTCAGCAGGTTCATATGCTGATTTAATTCCAGCAAATACATTTTTTGTCCCTAAATCACCTAAGTCTAACTTGATAGCAAGTAATTTATCTGCACCTTCTACGTATGAAACTTCTTCAACCTTAGCAACCCTTAGATCGACTTTCATGAAGTCATCTATTTGAATAATATTGTTATCTTCTTCTTTCATTTTTTCATCCTTTTTGTAAAAGTCTTTGATATTTAATGCTTTGACTCTTGAGAGAATAGGTTCAAATTCATTTATTTCAACATTAATTAATTCAATTTTGAGGTTTTCTATATTTTGGTTATCAATATTTAACATTAACAACATTTTCTTGCATAGTTCTGGAGTAACGGGCGATAGTAAGATGCATAAGTCTTTAAAAACATTAATAGCTGTTGTGGCAACAGTAAGTGCTTCGGATTGATCTAGCTTCCAAGGAGCATACTCATTAATATATTTATTAGTATCATCAGCAATCTCCATGATTAACTTGATTGCTTTAGAGAATTCCTTATTCTCAAAATGTTGTAATATTTTTTCGATATTTTTATTGCAATGTAATAAATGGTCTTGATGAACTGCTTCACTAAGGCGGTTATCATTTTTTGAAATGAAAGGTGCTGAACGGCTAAAAATATTTGAAAATTTACCAACTAAATCTGAGTTAACTTTTTTTGCTAAATCCTCAAGGTTTAAATCCAAGTCTTCAATTTTGGAGTTTAATTTGCTTGCAAAATAATATCTCAATAATTCTGGATCACACGCATCAGCAAATTGATCAGCTGTTATAAATGTGCCTTTTGATTTAGACATCTTTTCTCCATTGACAGTCACAAAACCATGCACATGAATACTATCTGGAAGTTTATATTTTGATTTCATTAATAGAGCTGGCCAAAATAATCCATGAAAATATGTAATATCTTTACCAATAAAATGATGTATTTCGTAATCAGATTCTCTGCCCCATAAATTTGCTAGTGAATGGGAGTTTTTATTAGCCCAATTATCAGCTGATGCCATATAACCAATAGGAGCATCAACCCAAACATAAAAATATTTTTCAGTTTCATCAGGTATTTGAAAGCCAAAGTATGGAGCATCTCTTGAGATATCCCAGCTTTTTAAATCACCATCAAGCCATTCTGATAACTTTCCAAGTATTGGTTTTTGTATTGATGAATTATCTAGGAAATTCACCAGATCATCTTTCGCCTTTTCTAAGTCAAAAAATATATGTTCAGAAATTTTTGTTATTGGCGTGGTACCAGATAATGATGATTTAGGATTGATGAGCTCTGTAGCAGAGTAGGTAGCTCCACATTCTTCGCACCCATCTCCATACTGATTCTTTGCTGAACATTTAGGACATTCGCCAACAACATATCTGTCAGCTAGGAACATCTGCTTCTCTTCATCAAAGCATTGTTCAATTTCCTTTTTGTAAATATAGCCTGAAGATTTAGCATCAAGGTAAATTTCTGAAACTAGGGCTTCATTTTCTTTGGAATGTGTTGAGTAATAGTTTGTATATTCAATACCAAATTTAGCTAATGATTCTTGGTGGCTTTTATTAATTTCATCTATGAATGCTGTTGGTTCGATGCCCAATTCATCTGCCTTCATCATAATAGGTGCGCCATGCGCATCATCTGCACAAAAGGTCAAAACCTCATGATCCATTAACCTCATAAAACGAGACCAGATATCAGTTTGAATATGCTCTAAAATATGGCCGACATGGATATTACCATTTGCGTATGGAAGGGCATTTGTTACGATTATTTTTCTTGTTTTATTGATTTCAGAGACCCAATTTAACTACTAATCGAGTATTATAAGTCAAAACATTATATCAATGGGCATCAAACAAATAATTGCTGTAGCTTCAGCAAAAGGTGGAGTTGGCAAATCTACAATTTGCGCAAATTTGGCAACTTATTTTGCTAAAGATTTTAAAGTTGGAATTTTGGATGCAGATATATATGGGCCTAATCAGCATATTCTCTTTGACGTTTTCAAGTCCAAACCAGAAGTTAAAACTATAGATGGAAAAAAGTCTTTCATACCTATTGAAGTAAATAATATTTTTTTAAATAGTATGGGGTTTATTCTTGATGAAGATAAGGCTGCAATGTGGAGAGGGCCTATGCTTAGTGGCGCAATCAAGCAACTCAAAGAGTTAACCCAATGGGGCAATCTTGATTATTTATTTATTGATATGCCGCCAGGTACTGGTGATGCATACCTAACAGTAGCATCAGAGATTAAGCCAAACCACGTTATTTTAGTTACCTCTCAGAGTAAATTAGCTGTTCAAGACACCATTAAATCAAAGACAATGTTTGAAAAACTTAAAATCCCTATGATTGGTGTGGTTGATAATATGTCTTATTCAGTCTATCCGAATTCTGAAGAGCAAATTTTTGAATTCCCCTCAATCAATCTTGAAAATGAAATCGGATTAAAAGTTTTGGGTTCTATTCCCAGAACCAAAGATTTGGCAAACTTTAATCCAAATAATTTATCAACTTTTTTTGAGCCCCTCTATAATGAGCTTATTAAGTTCACATGATTAAATTTAAAAAACATATTTCAGTTTATCTAACGCTTCTTCTAAGCATAAATACTTATGCTGTAGAAGATCCATTTGAAGATTACAACAGAAAAATTTGGGCCTTTAATGAATTTCTTGATAATAATTTTGCTAAACCTACGGCTGAAGTATATACATCTGTTACTCCTGATTTTATAGAAATTGGAATTAGTAATTTTTTTAGAAATTTAAATGAGCTTGATAATACTGCCAATCAGTTATTACAAGGCAGGCCTCTTCTTGCAGTGAATGACTTTTCTCGATTTATAATTAATTCAACCCTTGGTTTGGGTGGTTTTATTGATGTTGGTTCACGTTTTGGCTTAGAAAGACATGACGAGGATTTTGGTCAAACATTAGGATCATGGGGGGTCGATTCAGGACCATTTTTGATGATTCCTATATATGGACCTTCTACTCCTCGAGGTTTAGCTGGTCGAAGCGTTAGTTCAGTTTTAGGAGGGACATTCGCAATTGAGGAGACTGATGTGAGGATTGGAGTTACAGCTCTTGATGCCTTAGAGACACGCGCTAGATATCTTGAGGTTGAAACCTTAATTATAGGCGACAGATACTCTTTTATAAGAGACTCATATATGCAGTACCAAGCTTTTGAATCAAGCAATGGACAGGATCAGCCAGATGATTTTGTTGACGATATGGATGATTTTTTGCTTGATTAAGTTTTACACCATCGATATTAGATCTTGTTCAGTGGCTTCCAAGTTATTCCTTTGCATAGTTTGAAGAATCAGAGATCTATAGGCCTTAGCGTTCTTTAATCCTCGATTTAACCCAAAGATATGTTTAAGAGTTCGGGAAAGTGGATGCCCTAAATCAGCCTGGATCAAGCAATATTGTATGTACTTTTTTAATATAGACTTTCTATCATCTCCAATATCTACTTCATCAAAAATTGTAGAATCAACATTGCTAACAATCATTGGATTATCATAAGGGCTGCGACCAAGCATAACTCCATCCACCTGCTCTAAATGTTGAATTGAATCATTCACATCTTTAATTCCGCCATTGATTACAATCTCTAGATCTGGAAATTCTTTTTTAAGTTGATAGACATTTTGATATTTTAATGGAGGAATTTGTCTATTTTGTCTTGGTGTAAGACCTTTTAAAATCGCTACCCTTGCATGAACAATAATTGTTTTAAGTTTTGGATTTACTATTTGGTTAACAAAATTATTTATAAAATCTATATCGTCTCTCTCATTAACTCCAATTCTGCATTTAATAGTAATAGGTGTTGATGTAGCTTCTTGCATAGCCTCAATGCAGTCTTTTACAAGTTCTGGTTCTTGCATTAAGCAGGCTCCAAATGAACCCTTTTGCACTCTTTCAGATGGGCAGCCGATATTCAAATTAATTTCGTCATAGCCCAATGAACCACATATTTTTGAGCACTCCGCAAGTTCACTAGGGTCTGATCCGCCAAGTTGAACCGCAACTGGATGTTCAATTTCTTTATTAAAGTTTAATTGATCTAGGCATCCACCATGAATAATAGCTCCTGTGGTAACCATTTCTGTATATAAAAAAGCTTTTTTAGTTATTAGGCGAAATAAATATCGATCATGTATATCAGTACATTGCATCATTGGAGCAATGCAGAATTTATGATTAAAAGACATCTAACTATAAATTGATAACTACCGCTATAAAACCAACAATACTTAAAACAATAGTATATGGGAGGGCCATTACAACCATTCTCATATATGAAAGATTGATCAATGGAGCCAAGGATGATGTCAAAAGAAATAAAAAGGCTGCTTGACCATTTGGCGTTGCTATACTTGGAATATTCGTTCCAGTATTAATAGCTATTGCCAGCTTATCAAATTGTTCTCTTGAGATAACATTCATATCTAATGCATCTTTAATTTCGTTTATATAAATTGTTGCTACAAAAACATTATCACTGATAGCTGACAAAACTCCGTTGGCTACGAAGAATATTGGAGCTTGATTAGCCGCTTCCTGAGCTAATACAAACGTAATAATGGGAGTGAACAATTGTTGATCTGCTATAACGCTTACCACGCCGAAGAAAACAACCAATAATGCTGTAAAAGGAAGAGCCTCCTTAAAAGCATCTCCAAGGTCATGCTCATGAGTAATGCCTTTAAAGGATGTTAGTAGAATAATCACGCCCAAACCGATGATTCCAACTGCAGCTAAATGAAGCGCTAAAGCAATTATCAAGAAAATTCCTACAAGCATTTCGATGTAAAGTTCCAGTCTGCTCTCATCAGTGCTTTTAGCAAGCTCATAATCATTAAACTCGTGGAATATATTTTTAATTCTAAGAGGAAGTTGATTTCCAAAGCCAAAGATACGAAGTTTTTCAATTGCAAAGCAGGTGATCATTCCTGCTACAAAAACGGGAGCGGTGATTGGAGCCATTTTTATCATGAATTCAATAAACTCCCAGCCTGCAACATTTGCAATAAGCAAGTTTTGTGGTTCTCCAACAATCGTGCACACACCACCCAGAGCTGTTCCAACAACACCATGCATAATTAAGTCTCTAAGGAAGGCTTTGAAGTGTTCTAAATCTTCAATGCCAGCCTCAGATAGAGAGGTATCATCTTGATAATCATGGGCTAAAGTAGAAAAAGCTAATCCAGAATTTGCTAGATGAAATATTCTATAGAAACCAACTGCTACAGCTATCAAAACTGCAGTTACAGTTAGGGCATCCAAAAATGCAGATAAGAAAGCTGAAACAAAACAAAACATTAATGATAATTTTGTTTTCGATTGAATCGTAAGAAGAAGTTTTGTAAAAATTGTTAGCATTAAATTTTTCATAAAATAAATGCCAGCAACCATAAATACCAATAATAAAATAACCTCTAAATTATGTTCGATTTCATGCAGTAAGGAGTAGGGATTTGTTAGCCCAAGAAATAGCGCTTGTATTGCAATTAATCCTCCTGGTTGGAGTGGATAGCATTTAAGAGCAAGGGCCAGCGTAAAGATGAATTCTAATAAAACCATCCAGCCCACGATGAAATTACCATTTAATTCCATGGAGTTTAAAATTAATAAAGTAATAGGATTAATTGCTAAAAACGCTATGATGGTATTTTTGTACCAGTTAGGCGAATCACCCAGAAACATTTTATATAAGTTATTTATCATATTTAAATCCTAGTTCACATGAAATTAATAAGAGAGCTCCATGAGTCATTCAAAGAAGATTCAAAGTTCATTATATTTTGCGATAGTAAGATTTTATACGATCAAAGCGAAAATAATTATAGTTTTGCTCCAAAAGATTTAAATCTAAAAAATCATATAAAACCATATTTATCAATAGCGTTAATAGATGATTGCTACTTCTATGTACTAAATGTGAATAAAGGTGAAAATATTTTAGGTCTGTTTATGAATCCTGAATCTACAAACTTTGTTGATTTAAGACAAATATTAAGTTTCCTAGATCAATCTAGTTTCTTGCTGGCCTCACGCGCATCAATACTTCAAAAATGGATTACCAGTAATGGCTTTTGTAGTATTTGTGGAAAAAGCAATGTGTACAATGACATCGAGGGTGCATTTGAGTGTGAGTGTAATTCTAGCCCTAAATACCCCACCATATCTCCGTGCATTATCACTTTAGTACATGATGAGGATCAAATATTGTTGGGAAGAAGTAAATTCTTTCCAGCTAATATGTATAGCACCCTTGCAGGTTTTATTGAAGCTGGTGAAAATGCTGAAGAAGCATTAATTAGGGAAGTAAAAGAGGAGGTGAATGTTGAAGTTTCAGATATTAAATATTACTCGTCACAATCATGGCCATTTCCAGCTCAGTTAATGCTTGGTTACTTTTGCAGATACACAACTGGAAAAATAGCGTTAAACGATAACGAGCTTGAAGATGCTAGGTGGTTCAATATTAATGAATTACCAATTATTCCACCTGATGCATCAATTTCTGGTCAGCTTATTCGCTCTTATATCGAGGGTCGTTTAAAGCTCTAGTAGGCTTAGGTGCTGGCGTAGGTGCAGGAGTTGGTACTGGCGTAGGCCTAGGCGCAGGACTTGGTGCTGGCGACGTAGATGCTGAAGCTTCAACATTTGATTTATTGCCATCTTTCTCTGCATTAGCATTATTAACTTTATTTGTTTTAGCTACTTTGGTATCTGCCTGTGTAGCTTTCTTTGGAGGTATTACAACTGGTTTTGAAGATTTTTTTGGTTGACTTCTTTTTGAATTATTATCCTTAGTTTTGTTATTTGGTCTTCTGCTTCGATTATTTTGGTTTTTATCATTTCTAGTATTTCTATTAGTCCTGGATTGACCTTTTTTGTAATTTCTTGATCTTTTATTTTTAGTTGTCTTTTTCTTTTTAGATTTAAAAATAGAAAGAGTTAAAACAGATTTGAGAAATGCAAAGATGCCATTTTTATTTTTTTTCTTTGGCATTCTTGGTGGGACCGAAACTTTAACCAAAGGCTTTAATGTTTTTTTATTTGAATTCACATCACGCCAATCCATGGATGGTTCAGGGCTGTTTGGAGTCATATCATATGAAAATGGCTTTTTTCCAGCAGCAGCTTTCACTCTGGCAACTTTATAGTATGGTCTTGACTTGTACGGATCAGCGATAACTAAAATATTTACTTTATAGCTATTCTCTATAGCAATGATGTCTCTTCTTTTTTCATTCAAAAGATAGCTTGATACATCTGCTGGAACATATACATGAATTTCACCCGTATTTTCCTTGGCTGCATCTTCACTAATTATTCTTAAAATTGATTGACCTAAAGAACGAGTGCCACGTATCTGGACATGTTGTATATCATACGTTTCCTCTAAAGAAGGCCTAAGGCGCTGTCTAGATAGCTCCAATAACCCAAATCTAGAAATTCCAGCAATCTGTATTCTAGCTCTATCAGATTGAACAGCGGACCTAAAAGTGTTTTCAACTTTTTGTTGATGTTTTTCATCTTGCATATCAATAAAATCAATAACAATAAGGCCACCTAAATCTCTCAATCTAAGTTGTCGAGCAACCTCTTTAGCTGCTTCCATGTTTGTAGCAAAAGCAGTAGATTCTATATCTTTCCCTTTGGTAGAGCGTGCTGAATTAACATCTATTGAAACCATCGCTTCAGTAGGATCTATTACTATAGATCCACCAGAGGGTAATGAAATTTCTCTCTGAAATGCTAATTCAATTTGGCTTTCTATCTGGTACCTATTAAATAAAGGAATGTCTTCATTATAGTAAATAACTTTATCTGCATGATCTGGTATTACCGACTTTGCAAAATCTAATGCTTCCGCATGCACAGTTTCGTCATCTATAAGAATTTCTTCTATGTCGTCTCTAAAATAATCTCTAAATACTCTTAAAATTAATTTATCATCTTTATAAATTAAACTAGGACTTGGAGCCTCGTTGACAGTTGAATTTATTTGACCCCATAGATTCATTAAATAATCTAAATCCCATTTTAATTCCTCGGTAGATCTTCCAAGGCCTGCAGTTCTAACAATTACACTCATGCCCTCTGGAATTTGTAGTGCATTCAAAGCATTCTTAATTTCATCTCTTTCATCTCCTGATATTCTTCTTGATACACCACCAGATTTTTCAGAATTTGGAATTAAAACTATAAAACGCCCTGCAAGTGAGATTTGGTTTGATAGGGCGGCACCTTTAGTTCCTCGCTCTTCTTTTAGAACTTGGATGAGGATTTCATCGCCTTCCTTGAGTGAACATTTCTTTTTTCCATCAGCATCTTTAGTAAAGTAATCATTTGATAATTCTTTTAATGGTAAAAAACCATGCCTTTCACTTCCAAAATTAACAAAAGCAGCATCTAAACTAGTTTCAACCCTGGAAACAGTTGCTTTGAATATACTTCCTTTCAACAGGGATTGAGCATTAAACTCGTTGTCTAAGTCAAATAGTTTAGCGCCGTCAACCAAAGCTACACGAAGCTCATCTGAATATGAGCAGTTGATCAAAATTCTTTTCATTTTTTTCTCCGGTACAGAGAAAGTGAATAGCACTAGTGCTTTGAGAGTTAATAGAGTCTTATCCTTTGGAGCTCTTTTAACTTACTCCATTATTCTATATGGAGCTTTTAAAACTTGTTTTATTCTTTTAGCACCCTTGTGCTTTGTTAACTTTCTCTTATCATGCTGCACTGCAGCATTTTTATATTAGTGCTTATGACATATCGCAATAAGCTTTTTATACTTGTAGCTTTTAATTAATAAACTAACAATTTCGAGTATTCTACCTTAATGAGTGGCAAAAACCTAAAAATAGATGATGATCATGCAGGAAGACGTATTGATAACTATTTATTTAATATTTATAGATCGCTTCCTAAATCAAAAATTTATAGCATGATTCGCAAGGGCGAGATTAGGGTTAACTCTGGTCGAATCAAACCAACTCACAAATTGCAGCTTAACGATGAGATAAGAATTCCACCATATTTAATTGATTTTAAAAACGACGAATCTGATTTAAAGATTCCACATTCGAGACTTAAGGAATTCAATTCATCAATCATTGATCAAAATGAAGACTACATTGTTGTTAATAAAGATCCTGAACTAAGCGTCCATTCTGGAACAAATAATCAATTTGGCATGATTGACATCGCTAGAGCTTCATTTCCCTTGCTAGAAATTGATCTTTGCCATCGCATAGATAAATCTACATCTGGCTGTCTGTTGATTTCAAAGAATAAAAAGTTTTTGAGACACTTTCATAACCAACTTAAATCTAACAGAGTTACAAAAATTTATGAGGCAATCTTAATAGGAGTTATGAAAAAAGATATTGAAATTAAAACAAACATTAATATTTCAACAAAAGAGCATCTGCATAAAGTGCAAGAATCATTAGACGGAAAAAAAGCTGTTTCGAATTTTAAAATTCTAAAAAAATTCAACTCATTTACACATGCTGAAATTCTTATTAGCACCGGTAGAATGCATCAAATTAGAGTTCAAAGCGCAAATCTAAATCATCCAATAGTCAATGATAAAAAATATGGACTATTTGATTTAAATAAATATATTGCAAAAGAAACATCCATCAATCGACTGGCATTACATGCTGCATCTATCTCTTTTTATGATCTTAAAGGCAAAAGTGTAAGGTATGAGGCTTCAAAAAATAATCAATTTGATATACTTCTCTCCAAGCTAAAGAATTTAACTATTAAATCTTGATTTAATCTGATAGGATGCATTTTTTTTAAAATATTATGGCAGTACAAAAAAGTAAAAAAACTAGATCAAAACGAGGGATGATCAGATCTCATGATCATCTATCTGATCTTACTCTATCTACCGATCCTGTATCTGGAGAAAGGCATCTCCGTCATCAAATGACTGCAGACGGCTTTTACAAAGGACGTTTAATCAAAGATCTAAGAAAACCTATCAAGGAAGTAGAGGACAGCGAAGCTCAAGACTAAACATGTCTTTTTCTGCTTTTTTAGCATTTCCAGGCCAGGGTTCACAACACCTATCCATGCTATCTGCTGGAGGGATATCAGACATAGCGCTTTCAAAGGAATTTTCATATGCTCTTGAATGCTGTAGTGATTTAATATCTCATGATGCTTTTAAGTTGATTGAGGAGGGGCCGGAAGAATTAATCAATCAAACCTCAATAACTCAACCTCTTTTAGTCCTTTGTTCTTATCTCCATTTTAATAAACTAATTAATTCAATTAATATCGCCCCGACTTATTTAGCTGGTCATTCATTGGGAGAATACTCAGCTCTTGTTGCTGGTAATTCAATCACAATAATAGAAGCTTTGAAATTAGTTAGAAAACGAGGTGAATTGATGGAGTTAGCTCCAAATGGCTCTATGTCGGCAATTATGGGTTTAGAGCAAGATATTATTGCTGAGATATGTGCCAGTGTTTCCCATGGACCTGATTCACATGTTCAATGTGCAAATTTAAATTCTCCCATGCAAACTGTTATTTCTGGGCATGATGATGCTGTTGAAAGAGCGCAAGTTTTGTGTACTTCCAAAGGCGCGAAACGCTCAATTAAACTAAAAGTTAGCATTGCATCTCATAGCATGCTTATGCAGAATGCATCAAATGAATTTCAACAAAGCTTGAATGATATTCAATTTAAAATGCCAGATACAAAAATTATTCATAATGTATCTGTAGATTCAGTATCACTACCTCAAGATATTCCGCCTCTTTTAGTCTCTCAATTACATTCACCCGTTAGATGGGTGGAGACTTGTAACTTTATTGCAACAAAGAATTTGCCAATTATTGAATGTGGTCCTGGAAAAGTGTTATCAGGCTTATTTAAAGCTAATAAACTTGAAAACTATTTTTCTTCTTCTGACATTGAATTTTATGAGAAGATAAATAATTATGGATAAAAAAATAGTTTTTATTACGGGAGTTTCTAGGGGTATAGGTTTGGAGTTAGCCAAATGCTTCTTAAACGATGGTTATTTTGTTATTGGAACTTCAAGATCAGAATTTAATCTTTCTAGTGTTTTGGGTTCTGAAAATTGTTTACATCTATCGCTGGATGTTACGAATAGAGATCAAATTTCATCCTGCATAAAAAAATTAAAAGAAGAAGATATTGTTCCGAATGTTTTAATCAACAACGCAGGTATAACCAAAGATCAACTCTTTTTAAGAATGAAGGATGAAGACTGGGACGATGTTATAGATTCAAATCTCACAAGTGTCTTCAATATGACTAAACTATTTATTAAAACAATGGTTAAGGATCGTTCAGGTAAAATAATAAATATATCTAGTGTTGCCGGATTAATGGGAAACCCTGGACAAGTAAACTATTCAGCAAGTAAAGCTGGCCTAGGGGGTTTCACTAGAGCATTAGCAAAAGAGGTAGCAGCAAGAAATATTACTGTTAATTGTATTGCACCTGGTTTTATAGAAACAGACATGACCAATCATTTTAAAGAAAAAGAGTTAGAAAATATTTTAAATCAAATTCCAGCCAACAAAATGGGCAACCCTCAAAATATAGCTGATTTAGCTTTATTTTTAGCTTCTGATAAAGGTGAATATATTACCGGTCAAACCATTTCTGTTGATGGTGGCTTATATATGAGCTGATGTTTTTATTGTTTTTCATAGAAATGTTGTAGAATAGATTTTTTTAAACGGAGGATGCCCTGTGAGTATCGAAGAAAGAGTAAGAAAAATTGTTTGTGAGCAACTTGGCGTTGGCGATGATGAGGTTAAAAATGACTCTTCATTTGTTGATGACCTTGGCGCAGATTCGCTTGATACAGTAGAACTAGTCATGGCTCTTGAAGAAGAGTTCGAGCTTGAAATTGCTGATGAAGAAGCTGAAAAGATTTCAACCGTCCAAGAAGCTGTAAATTACATAAATTCAAACAGCTAAAATCTCTTAGATGAAGCAACTACACAGAAGGGTTGTAGTTACTGGCTTAGGTATTCTTTCACCAATAGGTAATAACGTTGATGATGCGTGGCACTCATGTGTAGAAGGGAAATCCGGTATTACAACCGTTGACATAGGACTACCTAACAGCCCCGTAACAATTGGTGGCCGTTTAAAAAATTTTGATGCTAATTTATTTCTTGACTCGAAAGAAGTTAGGAGAATTGATCCTTTTATCCAGTATGGAATAATTGCAGCAAATCAATCCATTGAAAACTCTGGAATACTAGACTCTAACCTTGATTTAAAAAAAGTTGGTGTTAATTTTGGTGCAGGCATTGGTGGCATTGATACTATCGAAAAAAATAAAGTTTTATTAGAAGAAAGAGGATATAAAAAAGTATCTCCATTTTTCGTTCCTGGCTCAATTGTTAATATGATATCCGGACTTGTTTCCATTAAACATGGATTCATGGGACCAAATACTTCTGTGGTAACAGCTTGTTCTACTGGTAATCACTGTATCGGAACGGCTGCTAGATCTATAGCCTGTGGAGAAGCAGACGTAATGATCGCAGGAGGCGCAGAAATGGCCTCAACACCTCTTTCAATTGCAGGATTTATATCAGCCAGAGCTCTTTCTATGAATTCAGATCCACAAGCAGCTAGCAGACCATGGGATAGAGATAGAGATGGATTTGTGCTTTCAGATGGTGCTGGATCCTTAGTTCTTGAAGATTTTGATCATGCTAATGCACGCGGAGCAAAAATTTACGCCGAAATTATCGGATTTGGGACCAGTTCAGATGCTCATCATATGACAGCGCCCCCTGAAGATGGAAGAGGGGCAGCTTTAGCCATGACTAATGCTATTGACGATTCTGAAATTAATTTATCAGAAGTGGACTATATTAATGCTCATGGAACATCAACACCACTTGGTGATATTGCAGAGACCATTGCTTTGAAAAGTGTATTTGGCGAGACAGTGCCTCAAATAAGTTCAACAAAATCTATGACTGGTCATACGCTTGGAGCAGCCGGTGCAATAGAATCTATTTTTTGCATTAAGGCAATCAATGAAGGAATTATACCGCCAACAATCAATTTAGATAATCCCGATTCCCATTGTGATTTGAATTACACACCCCTGGTTTCAAATGAAAAAAAAGTATCTATTGCCATGAATAACTCTTTTGGATTTGGGGGAACCAACTCTACACTTGTCTTCAAAAATATCTAATATTTCTTTATTTGTACTTTCTATAGCTATATCTATTATTGTTTTAATAGGATCGTCCGAATCTTTTTCTCACTCTAGAGTTGATAATGATCTTGAATTTTATACTGTAAAAAAAGGTGCATCCTTTAATTCAATCCTAGAAGAATTGACAGTCAAACCAGCTCATAAATTTTTATTAAAGGTATATCTAAGAGTTAATGATATAAACATGGCTCAAGCTGGGCATTATCAGCTTAAAAAAAAATCATGGAAAAAATTTATACTCTCAGTAAATAGTGGCGATGTTGTTATATACAAGTTAGAAATTCCTGCTGGAAAAAATTTATTTGAGATAAAACAAATTCTTTCAGAATCAAATTTAAATAATGATTGTAGTAACTTCAAATGTTTAGATGATCGTTATGATTTTGTAGAAGGGACATTAAAACCAGATACATATTTTTATAAGTACTCGGATTCCTTATCTAAAATTTTACAACGGTCACAAGACGAATTTTTTAAATTATCACTAAATTTATGGGAAAAGAAAAAACCTAATTTTCCATTAACAACTTTAGCTGATGCTTTGATTCTCGCGTCCATTGTAGAGAAAGAAGCGGGCAACGAAGAAGAGAAATCTATTATTGCTGGAGTCTTTTTGCATAGGTTATCTATTGGTATGAAGTTACAGGCAGATCCAACAATCATTTATGGCTTAATGCCAGATTTTAATGGCGATATTACAAAAGCGAATCTTATAGATAAGAATAACCCATACAATACTTACCAAATTTCAGCTTTACCACCGACCCCAATATCAATGATTAGCCAATCATCTTTGGAAGCAGTAATATTGGGTATGAAAAATGATTATCTATATTTTGTTGCTAAAGGCGATGGAACTCATAAATTTTCTAAAACCTATAAACAGCATCTTGAAGCTGTAAAAAAATATCAGCTTAACTAAAGAATGAAATTAATAACTTTTGAAGGAATAGAAGGGGTAGGCAAATCTACTCAAATTAATTTAGTCTTGGATTGGTTAAAAACTAAAGGTTTTTCTACAAAACTTCTCAGAGAGCCTGGATCGACTAATTTCGGTGAACAAATTAGAGAATTACTTTTATCTAAGGAATCTAACATATCCGCTCATACAGAATTATTACTAATGTTTGCAGCTAGGTCTGAAATGATTAAAGATCATTTAATGGATTCTAAAGAAGACTTTATTTTGTGTGATAGGTATTATCATGCTTCTATTGCATACCAAGGCTTCGGTCGAAAGCTTTCGCTTGATTTAATTAATTTTTTAATAAATGGTATCAACTGTCCAACTCCTGATCTGACAATAATATATGACTTGGATGTAAAAACAGGATTTGAAAGAAAAGCTAATGATGTTATTGATCGCATTGAATCTTCTGGAATTAATTTTTTTGAAGATGTTCGAAAGGGTTATCAGCAACTGGCCAAAGATAGGAGCGAAGTTGAAATATTGGATGCTTCCGAGCCTATTGACTTAATCAGCCAGCAAACCAAAACTTTAGTGGAGCGTCTATTTTAGTATGGGTATTGAAAGATTTCCCTGGCTAAATGATTCAATAATAGCCTACAAAAATCTCGCATTTTCATCCTCATCAATTATCGAAGGAGAGTCAGGCTTAGCTAAAAAACAACTTGCTAAATATTTTGCTCAAAAATTATTATGTTCGGATGAGTTTGCACCCTGTGGTATATGTAATTCCTGCAATTACTTTTTAGCTGGATCACATCCTGATTACTGTTTTCTTGATAATGATAAATGTTCTAGCGTGCTTCATACATATTCTAAAGCAAAGAAAGAGGCTTTAACTTCTAATAAAATAGAAGGAATAAGAGCATTGAATGAATTTATAGCCATGACTAATTCAGTATCTGAAAAAAGAATAGCAATTGTTTTTGATGCTCATTCTATGAACATTAATGCGCAAAACGCACTTTTAAAAACTTTGGAAGAATTACCTGAAAATAAGCATATATTTCTTATTTCAAATCAACGTAAATATTTTTTACCCACAATATATAGCCGCTCCAGCTTAATTACAATAAAAAATCCTGACTCCCAAGATCTGGATCAATGGATCGCTGATCAAGGTTATATTGATTTTTCCTCATTAAATTTTGCTCCTGACTCTACACCATTGCAAATTGAGCATCTAATTAACAATGATTTGGCTGGTCAATATATAGATATTTCTCAAAATCTTAACTCATACTGCCTTGGCGAAAAAACTACACCTGATTTATTAAAATTTTATAAGGAGATAAACATTTCTTTTGATGAAAAAATTAATTCTATTATTCTTTTTTTAAAGACATGCATAGGCATCGATCAAGATTTTTATAAATCTCATCCAGCCATTACGTCCATAGAAAATATTGAGTTTGATACTGCTCAAGCATCAGATTTAATTGAAGAATTGGTTGACTACAAATATCATCTTAATAAAGTTTCTTCGTTAAATGAGCAGATTGGCCTTAATAATTTTTTTTACAAAATTAAAAATCTTTTTAGTTAAGCAGTTGCTCCACCGTCAACGATAATAGTTTGACCATTTATATATTTTCCTGCATCAGAAGCTAACATTATTGCTGCACCAGCTACCTCATCAGGCTCACCGATTCTTTTCATGGGATGTGTGCTTGTATACTGCTCAAGTATAGTAGGATTCTCCCATAACCCTTTAGCGAAATCAGTTCTAATAAGACCTGGAGCAATGCTATTAGCTCTAATATTATGATGTCCATATCCTACAGCAATATTTTTTACCATTTGGATGTCTGCAGCTTTGCTTAAATTATAAGTACCTATGAGATTATTTCCTCTAGTTCCCCCAACGCTTGAAATAATTATTATTACTCCATCTTTACGTTCAATCATTTGGGGTGTAACTAGATTAGTTAATATATGATTTGCTTTTATATTGTTGTTCATTACTTTATCAAAAGCATCTGAGGGAATATCTGCCATCGAGCCCATAAATGGATTTGTTGCAGCGTTACAAATTAGCACATCAATCTTACCTAGTAGCTTATTAGTCTCCTCTACTAAATTTACTAATTCTGATTCGTGGGCAATATTACCTGCAATCGGGTAGGCTAGTTCTGATCCAACTTTCTTGTTAATCTCGTCAGCTGTTTCCTTGCAAGCATCAATTTTCCTGCTTGAAATAATAACTTTTGCTCCGTGTGTGGCTGCATGAAATGCAATTGATTTACCAATACCTTTTGATGAGCCTGTAATTAAAAATGATTTATTTTTTAAATTAAATAATGACATTTAGCTTATAATCCTATGATGTTAAAAAATGTAGAAATATATTCTAAATCAAATTGTGTCTTTTGTGATAAGGCTAAGCATTACTTTACACAAAATAACATTAGTTACGTTGAGCATAATGTTGAGATTTCTGAGGTTTTTGAAGCTTTGATGAGTAGAAATCCCAACGCCAGAACTATGCCTCAAATATTTGTCGATGATGAATTAATTGGTGGATACACAGACTTAATGGAATGGGTTGAAAAATAGGGGTTTATTATGGTTGCCTTTAACGATTTTTTATTACTTTTAGATGGATATCTCAGTGGTTCATGGTGGTTTCCTGCATTTTTAATTGGCACAGGTATATTTTTTACTGCTTATTTAGGCTTTCCTCAATTTAAATTTTTTAGTCATGGTTGGAGAATTGTTACTGGTAAATATGCAAAAGATGATGCCAAAGGAGAGACCACTCCCTTTGAAGCCCTTACTACAGCAATGTCAGGCGCTGTTGGAACAGGTAATATTGGAGGTGTTGCTTTAGCTATTTGGATTGGTGGACCCGCAGCAATTTTTTGGATGTGGATAACTGCAATTTTTGGAATGACCACTAAATTTGTTGAAGTAACCATGGCTCATAAATATAGAACAACTTTATCTGATGGGTCCATTTCTGGTGGTCCCATGTATTACATTGAAAAGAGTTTTAATAAGAGGTGGGCAGGAGTTCTCTTTGCTGCCTTAATGATGATATGCGCTATTGGCTCAGGCAACATGCCTCAAATAAATAATATTGCTAGTGTCCTTGATTCGACTTTCAGCATACCCAAACTAGCTACTGGTCTAATATTGGGAACTATGTTGTGGCTCATAATATCGGGTGGCATCAAAAGGATTGCTAAAATTGCCAGCAAATTAGTTCCATTTATGGCTGTTATCTATTTTGGTGGGGCCTTAGTTGTTGTCTTAGAAAATTATCAAAATATAATTCCTTCTTTTCATTCAATCTTTTCACAGGTCTTTTCAGGATCGGCTGCTGCTGGTGGTTTTTTAGGAGCTAGTTTTGCAATGAGTTTAAAGCTAGGTGTTGCAAGAGGCTTATACTCTAACGAAGCTGGGCAGGGATCTTCACCAATAGCCCATGCGTCTGCCAAAACTGAGCACTCAGTTGAACAGGGTATGGTGTCAATCCTAGAACCATTTATAGATACAATTGTTGTATGTAGTGTTACAGCTCTTGTAATTTTATCTAGTGGTGCTTGGATTCAAAAATATGAAAATACTTTTGAGAGATCATCGATGGCTATTTTTGCTGGTGAATACTCTGAATCCAATTCAAATGATGTAGAGGAACTTGGTAAATATATTCTTGATGCTAGAAAATTTACAAATAATACAACAGCAGTAAAAAACTTCTCTGGAAATTTACCTATTGCAAATGGAGAGATTCTACAAGGTGATGTAACAATTTTTCATAATAATTCTATTGCAGAGGATGTTACTTTTTATAAAAATGGAAGCTCTTTTGATGGACCTCTAGAAGTAGTCAACGGAGAAATAACAGATTCATCTGTAACTGTAAAAGGAAAATCCTTAATTCATTCTGCTGAACTTACATCAAAAGCCTTTGGTTCTGGTGTGCTTGGTAAATATGGCGAATACATTGTTGCAATTGGGTTACTGTTATTTGCTTTTTCTACTGCAATAGCCTGGTCTTATTATGGAGATAGATCTACGGCTTATATATTTGGAGAAAATGCAGTTCCTTGGTATCGAATGATTTATGTTATCTGCTTTATTGCAGCAGCTGTTATTGATACAACGGTCGTATGGAATATTGCTTATGTGGTGGTAGCACTTGTAACGATACCAAATTTATTTGCTTTGTTTATTCTTCGAAAAGAGATGAAAGAGCAAGTAACTAGTTATGTTGTTGAGAAGTAACCTATCTAGATCTATTTTTTAATTCTTCCAGCACATCAGAGTAATTAAGATTTAGTTTTCGCAGCATTACTAAGAGGTGATACATTAAGTCAGCTGATTCGCTAATAACTCTTCCATCATTTGTGACAGCTGAAATTGAAACCTCCCCAGCTTCTTCAGTTATTTTTTTAGCAATTTCTTTTATTCCCTCTTTATAAAGTTGGTATGTATAAGAAGAAATACTCGCCTCTTTGAATCTAGCATCTATTGTTTGCTCTAATTCATCAATGATGATTGATGAGGAGGGCGCGCCAATAAAACAAGAATTATTATTCAAATGACAGGTTGGACCATTATTTTTAGCTAGGACTAATAACGTATCCTTATCGCAATCATGAAGAATATTTTTAATGGTTAATTTATTCCCAGATGTTTCGCCTTTAGTCCATAATTTTTGCCTTGTTCTGCTATAAAATGTTGCAAAGCCTGATGATTGAGATAGCTTTAATGCTTCTTTGTTCATATATCCCAACATCAATATTTCTAATGTTTCATGATCTTGAACAATAGCAGGTATCAATCCATTAACTTTATCCCAGTCTAGATTTATCATTTTCATATCCTTACATTTATTTTATTAGCTTTTAGCGCTTCTTTGATTTGCCCTACAGAAAATTCATTTCTATGAAATATGCTTGCAGCAAGAGCCCCGTCTACATCTGTTTGATTAAAAACATTAATGAAATCATCTGGCCCACCAGCTCCACCAGAAGCAATCATTGGTATTGAGCATTTGCTTTCAAGTGATTGTAATAACTCAATGTCATAGCCATTTTTAACACCATCTTGGCCCATTGCATTTACTACAACCTCTCCAGCACCAAGTTCTTGTACTTTAACTATCCAATCGGTTGCTAATATATCTGTTGAATAAGCAGTCTTCTCACTACCAGTTTTTGCAAAAAGGTATGCTTTATTATCAATAATTTTGACATCCATGCCTATTACTACGCACTGTGAGCCAAATTCATTGCTTAATTGTTTTATTAATTTTGGATTATCTAGAGCGGGGGTATTAATTGAAATTTTATCAGCCCCAAGGTTTAATATTTCCCTAGCATCATCTAGAGTCTTAATCCCTCCAGCAACACAAAAAGGTATATTAATAACTTCAGCAATTCTTGATACCCAATCTCTATTAACAATAGCTCCCTTAGTACTAGCTGAAATATCATAAAATACTAACTCATCAGCGCCATCATCAGAATACTTCTCTGCTAAGTCTAAAATTGAACCAACAATTTTATGATTTTTAAATTTAACGCCTTTTACAACTTTATCCTCTTTAACATCCAAACATGGAATGATTCTTTTAGTAATCATTATCTAGATCCCTTAGTGAGATATTTTTTTCGTAAATAGCTTTACCGATAATTGCTTCCTTGATATTCATTGATTTTAAGTTATTTAAATCGTCAAGAGACCTAATGCCCCCTGATGCAATAAGATTTATTGATGGGAATAAATTTAAGAGGTCTTTGTAAACACTGAAACTGGGTCCTTCCATCGCGCCATCTAGCGATATATCAGTGGCAAGGATATTAGAATAAAATGGCTGATCAGATATGAATTGGTATAACGGAATTTCACTATTATCTTGCCAACCGTGAGTATAGATAGTGGGGGCGTTATTAATTTTTTTAAAATCTAACGCTAACACTATCTGACTTGAATCAAAATGATTCATAAGGTCTTGGATAAAATTTTTTTGGAATAAAGCTGTGCCTAATATAATTCTAGACACGCCCATTTCTAGCATATTTTCAACCTGTTGAATTGTTCTAATCCCTCCACCAACCTGAATAGATATATCTGGAATTTCAAGAATTTTAGTGATTACACCTTTGTTCATTTGGTTTCCACTTTCAGCACCATCCAAATCAACTATATGCAGATAATTCAGGTGATTAGACTTAAAAATCTTTGCTTGAGCTAAAGGATCACAACTATATTCGGTGACTTCTTTGAAATCTCCTTTTAGTAATCGAACACAGCGACCGTTTTGTATATCAATAGCGGGTAATATCTTCATTGGAATTAAAAAAATAATCTAGAAATCTTTGACCTGCTTGTGATGATTTTTCTGGATGAAATTGGCATCCATAATAATTGTTTGTTTGAACAGCTGCCGAATAGGGCAGGTTGTAATCTGCGGCAGCTAACGTGTGATCATAAATTGGAGAGTAATAACTATTAGCAAAATAGTAGTGATCATTAAGCTTATCTTCACAACTATTTATAAAGGTCACTTTATTCCATCCCATCTGTGGAACCTTGGTATTAATATCAGCTTTAAATTTCTTAATATTTCCCGCAATAATTCCCATGCACTCTGTGTCATGTTCCTCAGAATGATCAAAGAGCACATGCATACCAATGCAAATCCCTAGGACGGGCTGAGTTAAATTTTTGATAGTTGGGACTAGGTTGTTGGTTATAAGATTGTTCATAACACTGTTAGCTGATCCAACGCCAGGCAAAATAACAAACGAGGCATTAGATACTACATTTCTATCATTTGTAATGATGGTTTTCATGTTGCGAAGCTCAACGGCTCTTTGAACTGAGCGAAGGTTTGCGCCTCCACAATCAATAATTGCTACTGTCATAAAATCCCTTTTGTGGATGACGATGTCGATGATTCAATCACCACAGCTGACTTCAAACATCGTGCAAAGGTTTTGAATGTAGCTTCAAGCAAATGATGTGAATTTTTACCAGTTGTATCGATATGACATGTCATTGCAATGGAATTAATTAAAGATATAAAAAAATGCTCAAACATTTCTGTTGGGAAGTCGCCAACATAATCTCGTAACTTTGAACACTTAAAATTGAGATATCGTCTAGAGCTTAAATCTATGCTCACAATACTCTTAACCTCATCCATAACCAGGATTTCACTTGATGCATATCGAGCTATGCCAACTCTGCTTCCAAGAGCATTGTTTATTGCTGCTCCTAAGGCAATCGCAATATCCTCAATAGTATGATGCTCATCTATCTCTAAATCACCCAAACAAGTTAAATTTAAATCTATGGAGCCATGTTTTGAAAATTGCTCTAAAAGATGGTCTAAATAATTTAAACCAGTTTGAATATTATAATTACCTGTGCCATCAAGATTTAAGTTAATGAATATATTAGTCTCATTTGTTTTTCTGATTTCACTATAGCTTCTAGATACTGATTTTTTTAATGCTATATCTTCTCGTATTTTTACCGATTGCTGATGTGCATCCAAAGTCTCTGCTTGAGCCATCTCTAGCACGGTATCCTTTAGATTGTTGAAGCCTTCTGCAGATGCCGTTTGAACACTTATATATTTCCCGAAATCACTAACACTAAGACCTGAGTGTACTTTTGCTTGACCATTAGTTGGTAATACATGATTTGAACCAGATGAATAGTCACCAAATGATTCTGGGCTTAACGCCCCACAAAAAATTGATCCTGCATTATTAATATCTACTAGGTATTTTGAATAATCTTCATCTAGTAAAATAAGGTGCTCTGGAGCACATTCATTGATTAAGCATATAGAATCTTTGAAAGATTTAGACTTAATTAGTAATACATTTTTTATACTTTGGGTGAGGACATTTTGCCTAGCTAAGGTACTCATTTGTTTTAAAATCTCAGCTTTGACCTTTTTTAACAGAGCATGATTGTTTGAAATTATGAAGGCTCTTGAATTTGGATCATGTTCTAATTGAGATAAAGCATCAGCAGCTGCAATAGAAATTTTTTCAAGATCATTAGTGACTATCATTACTTCACTTGGTCCCGCTGGAAGATCTATCGCAACATCGTTAGAGGAGAGTTTTTTTGCCTCATTAACATATGCATTGCCTGGCCCAAATATTTTATTCACTTTTGGGATAATTGTAGTTCCATATGCCATGCCAAAAATTGCTTGAGCGCCTCCAACTTTATATATTTTTTTTATGCCATAGATTTTTGCTATCCATAATATTTCAGGTGCTACCAAACCATTTTTATTGGGAGGAGTGCAAATAATAATATTTTTACATCCAGCTACTGTAGCTGGTATTACTTGCATTAATAACGATGAGATTAATGGAGCGCTACCTCCTGGTACATAGATACCAACTGAATCAATGGGTCTGAATTCTTTCCAGACTTTGATGCCTTTTGTTGTTTCTACAGGATTCCCTATAAATCCTTTTTTATCATTTTCACAAATAGTTTTTATGTTAGCTGCTGATTGAAGAATCGATTGTTTTAACTTATCAGAAACTAATAGATCAGATTTTGATATTTCCGATCCCTTAACTTTAAAAGATTTTGGTGATTTAGTATTTAACTCTTTGTTAATTTGATCAAAAGCAGATGTACCTTGACTTAAAACAAGATTTTTAATCCTAAGGACTGTCTCGGAAATATTATCATTTGAAGAGTTTTTTGCAGACCATTGAATTATCTTCGTTGAAGCTGAGCGATTAATAATTTTCATTTAATTTAATATTTTCTCAACAGGCAGAACTAAAATTGAAGATGCTCCATTAGATTTAAGCTTTTCCATTGTTTCCCAAAACACAGGTTCTTTGCATAATGCATGTATTGCTACTTTATTATCTTTTTGCAATGGAATGATTGTTGGAGAATCTGCTCCAGGAAGTAATTTACATATCATTTCAGTTGAATGGCTGTGGGCATTTAACATAACATATTTACTTTCAGCAGCATTAATAACGCCCTCAAATCGTTTTATTAAGCTAACAATATTATTTTGTCTAATTTTATTTAACGTCACTGGAGAAATTAAGACTGCTTCAGAGTCCATAAGTGAATTAAATTCAACCAAGTTATTAGCTTCAAGGGTAGCACCTGATGAGACTAGATCGCATATACAATCCGCGATACCAATATAAGGAGTTAGCTCCACAGAGCCATTAATCTTAATAACCTCAGCAGTTATTGAATTCTTTTTCAGATATTTTTTAACTAGCGCAGGATAAGAGGTGGCTATCTTTTTATTTTTAAGAGACCTTAACTTCGAATTTAATGGTTTTGCAAATGCTAGTTTGCATTTAGAAAATCCTAATTTTAATAATGGTTTAGCAGTAATATTATTATTTGTAGCTGCTTGTTCAGCTAAGACATTTTCACCAACAATTCCAAGGTCAGCCACGCCTTTAGACACAAGAGAGGGAATATCATCATCTCTAACTAGTAATATATCTATATCCATATTTGAAGATCTGGCCAAAAGACGCTCTCCATTTGCTGAAAAATTAATACCAGATTTGATTAATAGGTTTTTACTATTTTCATAGAGCCTGCCTTTCCTTTGGATTGCTATAGTTATTTTTGATTGCATAATGCTAACCTTTTTTTAATACTTTTATATAGCCTTGGTTGGTCTCTTTAAATAGAAACCTAGCTACTCGTGTTACGGTTGCTGTAGATGTATTAAGTTTAGATGCAATATCTCTATATGTAGATTTACCTTCATACAATAACTTAGCAACTTCCCAGCGCTCTTCCATGGCTTCTATTTCAGATGGTGTACACAAATCCAGTAGGAAATTCTCTATATCCTTTGATGAATTTAGCTCTTTTAATACTCTTGATAATTTCATAATGCGATTCTATATGTTTTAGCATGCTAAAACAACTATACAAAGTAATAAATAAAAAATTGTTTAAAATAGGTTAAAATTATTAAAAATAAGGAGATCAAATGACTATTTCAATAAATGATAATTTTCCAAATCAAGAATTGAGAATCTTAATTGATGGAGAGATGCAAAATATAAATTCAGCAGACTACTTCTCAGAAAAAAAAATTATACTGGTAGGAGTTCCTGGTGCTTTTACACCAACATGTCATCTATCACATTTACCAGGTTACACAGAGAACTTACAAAAATTTATAGATAAGGGTTATAGCGTTACCTTTATATCAGTAAATGACCCCTTCGTAATGAAATCTTGGTCAGAAGCATCTAATGCAGATGGAATTGATATGGTGGCAGATGGAAATTGTGATTTAACTAGTGAGCTAGGCTTAACAATGGATGGTTCTGCTTTTGGACTTGGCAATCGATGCAAAAGATTTGCGATGATAGTAGATAATGGAATAATTCAATCAATTGATATAGAGGATCCAGGAGCCATGGACGTTTCATCTGCTGAATCTCAACTTGCCAAAATCTAAAAAAAAATACTTATTTATTGGTCTTGGAACTATGGGTTATCCCATGGCGGGCCATCTTTCAAAACAGAATAATTGTGATCTTTTTATCTTTAATAGAACAACTCAAGTTGTTGATAAGTGGTTAAATAAATATAAAGGTCATAAGTTTGATTTCAATAAACTTCCAAGATTTAAATTCGATGGCCTAATATTGTGTCTCAAAGACGATGCTTCAATTATCGATCTATTAATTAAAAATAAGTTATTTAAATGCCTTAAAAATAATTCATTCATAATTGATCATTCGACAACTTCACTTGAGCTTGTGAATTTAATTACTTCAAACAACGAAATTGTTAAAAGGAAAATTTCTTTTTTTGATTCCCCAGTAAGTGGCGGAGAAGCAGGGGCCATTAAAGGATCTCTTTCTGTGATGATTGGAGGTCCTGATAAGAAACTATCAATCGTCAAGAAATTAATAGATCCTTATTCTAAGACTATTGTAAAAATAGGACCAAATGGTCATGGTCAATTAACAAAAATGGTTAATCAAATATGTATTGCTGGACTGATTCAGGGATTATCTGAAGCAATTGCTTTAGGAAAAACTTCTAATTTAAATATGACTAAAGTATTTTCCGCTATATCTAACGGTGCCGCTCAGTCTTGGCAAATGGACAATCGTTTTAATACTATGGTTAATAATCAGTTTGATTTTGGGTTTGCAGTTGATCTAATGATTAAAGATTTAAAAATAGCACTTGAGCAATCAAAATCTAATGAGTTAAATTTAACTATTTCTAAAAGTGTATTGAAGAAATATCAATTACTTTCAAGCACTAATTCGGGAAATTTAGATACATCAAGCTTAGTAAAATTATTTGATGTATAAAAAAAATACACTAACATTGAGAATCATTCTCATTTAGTTACATAAATGTAACAATGATATTTATCTCAGTTTAAAAAGGTTATTTGTAATGTTAAAAATAAAATTTTCTTTAGTTTGTTTATCTGTATTTTTGTTATTAGGGTGCGTTAATAATTCTGATACTTCGTTATCAAGCAAAGCTGGCGCTCCATTGCTGAAAGGTCTAGGAAACCATTCACATAAGATCTCCTCAAATGTTTATGGAGTTCAACGATATTTTGATCAAGGGTTGGTCCTGGCATTTGCCTTTAATCATGCTGAATCAATTAGAAGTTTTAAAGCGGCTCAAAAACTAGATCCTAGCTGTGCAATGTGCTTTTGGGGCGAGGCCCTAGCATTAGGTCCTAATATTAATGTTAATAGTGATGGTAAAGTTATTATGGCGCCTCAAAATAGACTTGCAGCTTTTAAAGCTATCAACACAGCTATTGCCTTGTCTAAATCTGTTTCTGAGAAAGAGCAGGCGTATATATCTGCATTAGCTACACGCTATGATGGAAATCCTGATACAAATAGAGAACCATTAGATATAGCTTATGCAAATGCTATGGAAACACTATCTAACAGATATCCTGAAGATGATGATGCAGCTTCTTTATTCGCAGAAGCCTTAATGAATACTATGCCTTGGAATTATTGGGCTGAAGATGGTGATCCAAAACCTGATACAGTTAAGGTCATTGATAGTCTTGAGTCAGTTTTAGAGAACAATCTAAATCATCCGCTCGCAATACATTTGTATATTCATGCAGTTGAAGCATCTTCAGATCCTGTAAGAGCTGAAGGGCCAGCTGATCGATTAGCAAAACTCGTTCCTGGTGCTGGGCATCTTGTTCATATGCCAGCACATATTTATTGGCGTGTGGGAAGATATCATGATGCATCACTTGCTAATATAGAGGCCGCAAAAGTAGATGAAGATTATATTGCGCAATGTAATGCTCAAGGTTTTTATCCAGCATTGTATTATCCTCATAACGTTCATTTTTTATGGGCGGCTTCAACCATGGAAGGGCGAAGTAAATTGTCCATAGATTCCGCGTTAAAAGTCTCAAAATATGTTCGTGTTGAACAGATTAAACAAATTCCTTTTTTAGAATTCTTTCATACGATTCCGTTGCTTTCATATGTAAGGTTTGCAAAGTGGGATGAAATTTTGTCATATGAAAAACCCATAGATGAGTTTAAGTTTTCTTTGGGTATATATCATTATGCAAGATCTATTGCTTTTGCATCAAAGGGTAATATTGAAAAAGCAAAATTTGAGCAAGAAAAAATATTACCCCTAAAAGAATCTCCAGAAATAAAAGTAATTATCAAAGCCGGTCAACCATCTGATAAATTACTTGAGATAGCAAATCATCTTGCAATGGGTCAAATTGCAATGACGAATTCTAATTTAGATGCATCCATTATGCATTTTAAAATGGCAGTAGGAGTTCAAGATGCACTTCCTTATAGAGAGCCTGAATTTTGGTATTACCCAACAAGACAATCACTGGGTCATGCTTTGATGTTGAACAAAAACTTTAAAGAAGCAGTCTCTGTATTCAATCAGGATTTAAAAGATTATCCAAGAAATGGATGGTCATATTTTGGACTATACAAAGCTCATAAGGCATTGGGAAATGCTGAATTATCAGACAGGGCATTAGAAAAGCACAATGACATTTGGCAAATGTCTGATGTTAAACTTGAATCTTCTATAATTTATTAAATTTTATATTTAATATAATTTTTTTTTGGAAGTGTTTTTAATATTTCCTGTATGAGGTGATGTGTGACTGAATTGATTCTTATTATTGTTCAAGTTATAGCTGCAATGGGAGTTGTTATTTCTGTTGTCTACCTTGGAATGCAAATCAATCAACAAAATAAAATAACTAAAGCTCAATTTGGTCATTCTCTTACACAGCGTCAATATGATCGTTTTTTTAATACAACTAAAGATTCTGAGTTTTCAGAATTTCTTGCAAAAGATTGGGCGGCTGATGACTTAACTCATACTGATAGGTGGAGGATTAACCATTTTGTAATGATGTGCCTTGTAGATCTTTTTGATGTTTATGACAAGGTCCAAGAAGGCTTTGTAGATGAATCACATCTGAACTCTAGAATAAATGCTTTAAGACTTGGTGTGATGAAAAGTGATGCTGGAAAGGGAGTTTGGAATTATATGAAACGAAATAGAAGTAAAGAATTCAATGAATGGTTTGAATTTGAGGTATATGAAAGAGAATTAGAAGTCGATCCCAATCAACAAAAAAGAACCGAAGGAATGAATATAATCAGAGAGTAATCTATGAGCAAGGAATTACATTCACATATTGAAAAAAATAAAGATGTGTTGATTTATGTTAACGGCGAACTTCTCCATAAGAATGATGCAAAGATTTCTGTCTTTGATAGTGGCTTTATGATGGGAGATGGTGTTTGGGAGGGTATTCGACTTGTTAATAATAGGTGGTTATTTATAGATGAACATCTAGAGAGATTATTTGAAGGAGCCAAAGCAATCGATCTTGAAATAGGGCTAACAATTGAAGATATTAAAATTGCCTTGGAAAATACTAGATCTGCTAACAATATGACTGATAATGCTCATGCTAGGCTGATGTTGACAAGAGGCGTTAAAAGCAAGCCATTTCAAAAACCATCCTATTCCATGAATGGCTCAACAATAGTAATTATCATGGAGCACTCTGATGATTCATTAAACAATAACCCTATATCTTTAGCCACTGTGCCTCAAGTTAGGGGAACTCCGATGATGCAAGACCCAAAACTTAACAGCCATTCAAAACTTAATTGTATCCTTGCATGCATTCAAGCCGAAAAAGCTGGTGCTGATGAGGCGCTAATGTTAGATCCTTTAGGATTTGTAAATACAACAAACTCATGTAATTTTTTTATAGTTAAAAAAGGTGAAGTATGGACGAGTACAGGTGATTACTGCATGAATGGAATTACAAGAAAGAAAGTAATTTCTATTTGTAAGAATAACAAGATTCCTATTTTTAAAAAAAACTTCTCACTTGTTGATGTATATTCAGCTGATGAATCTTTTGTAACAGGAACTCTAGGCTCAATTACCTCAGTCAGTGAAATTGATGGTAGGAAGATTGAAGATAAAAGTAAGCATAAGATTACTGAAAAACTTCAAAGTTTATATCTTCAATTAATAAAAAATGGCTGAAAGACTCAATCTAGCTATGTGGTCCGGTCCACGCAATCTTTCAACAGCTCTTATGAGAAGCTTTGCTAATAGAGAAGATATTATTGAAGTAATTGATGAGCCATTCTATGCATCATATTTAAAAGAATCTAATAAAAAACACCCTATGTATAAGGAAGTTTTAAATAGTCAAGAATCGAACTGGAAGATAGTCGCGGAAAATTGTTTAAAAAAAGATGGTACGGGTATATGTTATCAAAAGCACATGGTGCAACATATTCTCCCTAATTTTGAAAAAAAATGGATTCTAAAATGCGTAAATTGTTTTCTAATAAGAGAACCAAAGGACGTTATATCAAGTTTTTTAAATAAATGGCCTGAAGCTGATTTTGAAGATTTTGGCTTTTTAGATCAAATTAATTTATTTCATTACATCAAGAATGAATCAGGCATGCCTCCAGTAGTTATTGATGCAGCGGACTTGCGAGATAGCCCTGAAACTTATTTACCAAGATTGTGCTCTAAACTAAATATATCTTGGGATCCTAAAATGCTCCAATGGGACGCAGGCCTTAAACCATATGATGGAATTTGGGCATCTCACTGGTACCCATCGGTGAATTCTTCAACAGGTTTTAAAAAAAACATTCAACAAAAAGAGTTCTCAGATACAGTATTAAACTTTGCAGCTATGGCTGAAGATTCATATCATGAGTTACTTACCTATAAGATATAGAAAATGAAACAAAATTATTGGCGCTCTAACTTAAAAATTCTTTCAATCCTTCTCTCTATTTGGTTCATTGTGTCATTTGGATTTGGAATTATTTGGTCAGATTCTCTTGATCAACTTCAAATTGGCGGATTTAAGCTTGGTTTTTGGTTTGCTCAACAAGGCAGTATTTATTTCTTCGTAATCTTAATTTTTATTTATATATATCTAATGAATAGATTAGATAAAAAATATAAAGATAAATCTGAGGAGAAACTTTAGCGTCTATGGATACTCAGGTACTTACTTATATTTTTGTTGGCATTTCTTTTGCCTTATATATTGGTATCGCCATTTGGTCTCGTGCTTCTTCAACAAATGAATTTTATATAGCTGGAAAGGGTGTTCATCCTGTTGCAAATGGTATGGCAACAGCTGCTGACTGGATGTCGGCTGCTTCATTCATTTCAATGGCTGGTCTCATAGCTTTTCTTGGAAAAGATGGTTCAGTTTACTTGATGGGCTGGACGGGTGGATATGTTCTCTTAGCTCTATTGTTAGCTCCATATTTAAGAAAATTTGGTCAATATACAGTTCCTGATTTTATTGGAGCAAGATACTACTCAAATGCAGCTAGGTTGGTTGCTGTGATATGCCTAATATTTGTTTCATTTACTTATGTAGCTGGTCAAATGAGAGGTGTTGGTATTGTATTCTCAAGATTTCTTGAGGTTGATATTAACCTAGGAGTAATTATTGGTATGTGCATAGTATTCTTTTATGCAGTCTTAGGTGGCATGAAAGGTATTACCTATACTCAAGTAGCACAGTATTGTGTTTTGATATTTGCATACTTAGTTCCAGCAATATTCATCTCCATCCTTATGACTGGTAATCCGATTCCCCAATTAGGCTTTGGAGACACTCTGGTTAACAGCGATGTCTATTTATTAGATAAATTAGATAAAGTTACGACTGAGCTTGGATTTAATGCTTATACGGAAAATACCAAATCTACTATTGATATCTTTTGTATTACTGCTGCTTTGATGTTTGGAACAGCTGGTTTGCCACATGTAATTGTTAGATTCTTCACAGTTCCAAGAGTAAGTGATGCTAGAAAATCAGCTGGATATGCTTTGATATTTATTGCTATTTTATATTCAACTGCACCTGCAGTTTCTGCATTTGCAAGAATGAACTTCATCGATTCTGTCCAAGAGGTTCAATACAAAGAAGCTCCAAGCTGGTTTAAAAATTGGGAAAATATTGGATTAATTGCTTGGAAAGATAAAAATAATGATGAACTTATTCAATATTCATCTGGTAATGCATTAGATGGAGTAAAACCAGATTTTAACAATGGAAGAGGGCTATCTGGTGAAAGGCTAGTTAACAACAATTCAGATTTATCAAATTCTAATGAGGTTTATATTGATAGGGACATCATGGTTTTAGCTAATCCTGAGATAGCTCAATTACCAGGTTGGGTTGTTGCATTGGTAGCAGCAGGTGCTTTAGCTGCAGCATTATCAACTGCAGCTGGCTTATTGCTAGTTATATCAGCCTCAATATCACATGATCTTTTGAAAAAAACCTTCATGACTCAAATAACTGAAAAACAAGAACTCCTCTACGCACGTTGCTCTGCAGCAGTTGCAATATTTATAGCTGGACTCTTTGGTATATACCCACCTGGATTTGTAGCACAAGTAGTAGCATTTGCATTTGGACTAGCGGCAGCAACAATATTTCCTGCATTGCTGATGGGAATATTTTATAAAAGACTTAATAAAGAGGGTGCAATAGCAGGAATGCTCTCTGGATTAGTCATTACCTCTGCTTACATAATTAATTACAAGTTTATTAATGTCCATTTAAATTCTGCTGATAATTGGTTTCTAGGTATATCTCCAGAGGGATTTGGCTTTATAGGTATGATCGTTAACTTTTTTGTTGCATTTAGTATTTGTTATTTCTTCAAAAAACCACCTAAGAGTGTTGACCAAATGGTTGATAGCATAAGAAATCCTTAGTTGTTAGCATTTCAGGGGTCTACCAAGGCATTTGTACCAAGACCCGAGCCATAAACAACTGCATTAAGCCAGATTCTATTTGTTCCTCTAGTCGAACCTCTGAAATTTGGCTCACCGGAGAATAATATTATTTGGCCTTTTCCTATTTTTTCTCTTGTTACATATGCTGAATTAGCTATTCTTTGAGCTGCTTCTGGCCACACTAAACCACTCATTCTTACTTTTATATTTTTTTCAGATGGAATAAGAGACCAATTTATTTGTTGAGCATTGTTTGAATTTAAATTTGGAACAAGTGCACCAATTCTGACTGCTGCTTCAACATTATCTCCAGTCATTAAAACAGGGTAATTTGAATACAACACCGGTAAAATATTTGGGCTACCGAAAGTTAGCCAATGCTTTTTATCAGTTCTTCCAGCAACAAATGATCCAGATGGCATAAATATTGATTGCCATTTATCTCTCATTTCAAGCTCTTCTGTAGACATTTCAATTTTAATTGATTCCCATGGGTAATTAATTAAATTATCAACACTGTTACTATTAATTTTTTCTTTATTAATCTGATCATCTAAAGCCATAATCTCTCTCATTAGATCAAATTTGTAATCATTAACATCTTCAAAGATATCTTGTATTTGTTTTGCATTACCTAGACCATCATTTGAGGATAAAAAATTGGTTGATCTATTATGTGCTATCAAAGTTCCACCATTTCTTACCCATTTAGATAAATTATCCAATTCACTATTGTTCATATCAGGATATCCACTTGGAAGAATTATTGTGTTGTATCGTCTTAAATCTGCGTATCCGGCGAATGAACCATTAATAAGACTGTGCCTTATTCCAAGATGATGGTCTAAAGACCACCAACTTACACCAACATCATAAGAGTTATATTCACTATGGCCGAAAATTGCTATTTGAGGTTTTTTTAGTAGTCTAAAATGCCTGCCACCCCAGTCAGGAAGTTCTTCTGGGCCAAATCCAGATTCTATAGAATGAACAGATATTTCTAGATCAGATGCTATTTCCTTTATTTGAATAGTTAAATTTTTATTTTCTGGATTATCCATAGCAATAACCACTACACTTCCACGAGATAATTCATGGCCTGAAAGCATTGATTCCTTGTCTATAATTCGAACTTTTATATCTTCTTCGAGCAATCTTGCTGCAAATGCAACCGATTTATCATCATCACCATTGGTTGCCCACATTACAGCATTATCATTTATCTCAATATCGGAAGAGGAGGGCCTCCATTCAATAAGATTTTTATCAATATTTTCAAAGACGGTTACAGCAGGCAGTCCATACATCATTGTAAAATTGAATGCAGTTGTGTCATACATAATTGAAGAGCCATCTCTAAGATTCTCTTGTCTTTCTTCTCTCAGAACTGACTCATCAATTTCTGCATCAAATTCTAAAATTGCCTTTATAAGTGGTGCCTCAGGCTGTCTATTTGGGATAATTAGGCTACCTTCAGGTAGCTCATAATTTACTTCAATATCACCCAATTGATTTAAAGCTTCTTTAACAAACAAGGTTTCAGTATTTTTATATACCTCTATGTCTTGCGCTTTTAATTTATCTACTAACGAGTTTAAACGTCCATGATTTTTAGATGGCAGAACAACAAAAGTTTGATTGGCATATTCAGTATCTTTAGAAATATTGTATTTTCGACCATCCCAATAATCTCTATACATAGACTTAGTGTTTTTTTGGAGGGTTTTTAAATTTTCCATGCTACTTACAAACTGATGATGAACTGATTCTTTGTATGATTGAATAGTTCCCTCATGTCTTCTAACGCCATCTTCTGACATTCTTGACTGCTCATACAATATTCCAAGACTGCCTCGGAATTGAACATAAAAAGAATATCCTGGATAAAGATCTTCATGCCATTCTCCGGTATAAAATCGCCAATTTTTTTTATCGAAAGCTTGAGCTTGATCTTGTGCAAAAATATTTCCCCATTTAATAAGATCTTTATCAATATTTTTATTAATAGGTTCTCTTGGTGGTCCTGTCATGAATGTATCTTGAGCACCCATCTCATGTCCATCAACAAGAATTTGAGGTCTCCATGTATTTATTAAACTCACTCTACCTTGTGTTTCAGGTTGAGTTAAGTAAAACCAATCTCTGTTTAAATCAAAATAATAATGATTGGTTCTACCATAGGGCCAATCACCAGTATGCAGGAGCGATTGATCATCATAGTTTGGAGCTGTACCACGGTATTGTTCTAATGACTTTGCAAATCTATCTCTGCCGTCAGGATTCATCATAGGATCAATAATGATTACCATCTTGTTAAGCAGATCTTCGATCTCAGGATCATCGCTTGCAATTAAATGATAAATAATACCTAAAGCAGCATCAGCTCCAGATGTTTCATTACCATGAATCGAATATGCCATCCATGCTATTGCAGGTAATGAATCAATAATAGTGTTTGCTTTTCGATCATTTATTTTTCTTGCATCAGATAGTTGTGAAATATTTTCTTTAATTTGCTCAAGATTATTAATGTTTTCTGATGATGAGATAAAGACAGCATAAAGAGGTCGGTTTTCATGCGATTTTGCGTACTCAACAACCTTAATTTTATTTGACTGCTTGGACCAATTCAAAATTGCATCAGAAATTTGTGAAGGATTGGCTACTCTATCTCCGTAATTGAAATCTAAAAATTTATTAGGATGATCAATTGAATTAATATATGTGCTTGATAGAATTTTGGCGGTATATAAATCTTTAGAGTATGAAGTAGGTTTTATTAAGGTCTCACTATTTAAAACAGTAGAAAATATAAATGTAAAAGTAAGTAAATTTTTGATATTCATAGTAAATAGTTTAAATATTATTTATTAAGATGATAATACATATCATATGAAATATCGTAGACTTAATAAGATCAATTTTTATGAAAAAGCTTATATCAATAATATTTCTTCTAGGAATAATTGCAGCCGGAATATTTCTATACATAAGAAATGTAGATGTTGATATTAATTATGATAGATTTAATTTAGTTGCACCTGGAGTTCTCAGAACTCCAGTTGAGCGTTTCAACAATATTGTAGGTTATCCATTTAAAGAAAATTACTTAACTATTGGTGATACACGCATTCATTATTTAGATGAAGGACCAGAAGATGGTGAAATTATTTATTTACTTCATGGCGAGCCTGCATGGAGTTATTTATTTAGAAAAATGATTCCCACTCTTACTGAGGCAGGGTATAGAGTCATAGCGCCTGATATGGTTGGATTTGGTAAATCTGATAAATATATTTCAATTGATGATTATTCGCATCAAATGCATGTTGATAAAATGACACAATTAATAAGAATGCTAGATCTAAACAATGTTACAGCGCATCTTCATGATTGGGGTGGATTAGTAGGATTTAGAGTTATTGCCGAAGAACCAGATAGGTTTTCGCGGATAATTTCATCAAATACAAGCTTAATAGCTCCTGGTTATGGCTTTTTTAGAAATTTGATGACTTACATTAGTTATCCGTTATTTAAATTAGGAATCTGGTTTCAGGGCCCAGCAACATGGGAAGAATTTATTGGTGGTGATGGCTTCACAGGATGGATAAGATATTCAAGATATACAGACAACATCGATGTTGGTGGTGTAATGCAAACCTTGGGAAATGTAAGTGATGCTGAAAGAATAGGGTATGAGGCACCTTATCCCAATGCTACTTATAAAGCTGGTGCACAAATCTTTCCATATTTAATTCCTAGTGAGTTAAGAAAAAATGAAAAAGCATATAGGGATGTTTTTGAAAAATGGAATAAGCCATTCCTCATAGCAAATAGTGATAACGATCCAGTTACCAGTAACAATCCTAGAATGGTAGAAATGTTAAAGAGAGTCCCATCAGCTCAGGAAATTGTTATTGAAGGACCAGGGCATTTTCTTCAAGAAGAAGCAGGGCCCGAGTATGCTCAGTTAATAATTGACTTTATAAACGGTAACCCAGAGCCATTTAGCAAAGAAAGGGTAGTAACAAGTATTAAGCTTTAATATCATATTACTTCGCTTAATATATATATTGATAAGCTATAAAATTTTCTAATTTATAAAATTAGTGTTATAAATAAACTTAATAAAAATTATATCTATTACTTATGAAAAATGCTGACATGCCTTTCAAAAAAACATCATTACTTATTTTCTCATTTGTGCTGCTAATCTCGGCATGCCAATCAACTCAAAAGACAACAGGCGAGGGGTTAGTATCTGTTGTAGCACAAAACGTACTTAAACTTGCTGGTGAACAGGCTATAAAAGGAGCTAATTTCAATACTGTAAGAGGTTTGCCTGTAAAAATTGAATTAAAAGGTTTTGTTGAGCAAAAAACAAAGGGTTTTATAGAAAATTTAGTATCTGCCAAAGCAGAGAAAAGCGGAGCACTACTAATAAGAAATGGGGAGCCTGACATCATTATAGAAGCTGTAGTAAACAGCGCCGGCAATGATAGAGGTTCTTCAAGCATACCAATAATAAATAGAGCTCTAAGAACAGAATCTGTTGTGGATTTAACAATTATTTTGAGAGATGCAAATACTGGAGAGAGATTATCGACGCAAGATGTTAGAGGTGAATCTAAATATGAGCAAAAAAGATGGGTTGGAATTATTGATGAGTCTGGTAAATATTACGTAAAATCGTCACTGATTGCACAAGAGGGTATTGGAGAAAAAATTATATCCGATATAGGAAACGATGGATGGATCCTCACATCACCATAAACATTATTACTTCGCATAATATATATTATGTTAAATTATACATATACATTTAATCTGCAATAAATGCTTAATATCTATATATATGAGTTAAAATGCGTATATGGCAAAAGAAGACAATCTAGAATTCGAGGGAGAAGTTATCGAAACTCTTCCCAACACTACCTTTAAAGTTAAATTAGAAAACGATCATATAATCGAAGCTCATATTTCTGGCAAAATGCGTAAACATTACATCAGGATCTTGACTGGTGATAAAGTTAAAGTTGAGATGACGCCATACGATCTAACAAAAGGCAGAATTACTTTTAGAGGCCGTTAAGCTTTAGATTTTGCGGTTTTCTTTTTAGCGCTGAATTTTACTTCATTAGCAACTAAATCAACTTTGATTTGACCACCTTTACTCAGCTCACCAAATAACACTTTATCGACTAAAGGCTTCTTAATTTTGTTGGTAATGAATCTTTCCATGGGCCTTGCACCCATTTCTTTGTTATAGCCATTTTCAGCTATCCAGTTTAAAACTTTTTTAGAGTAAATTAATTCCACATTTCTGGCATCAAGCTGCGCTTGAAGCTTGGTAAGAAATTTATCTACAATTGATAGAATTACTTTCATTGGTAGGTAGTTAAACTGAATAATTTCATCCAATCTATTTCTAAATTCAGGAGAAAATAGTTTCTTTAGAGATAACAATGCATCAGATTCATTCGACTGATCGCTGAAACCAATACTTTTCTTTTCTAATAAATCAGCACCTGCATTAGTTGTCATGACCACAATAACGTTCCTAAAGTCTGCTTTGCGCCCATTGTTATCTGTTAAGACCCCTGAATCCATGATTTGCAGCAGCAAATTAAAGATATCTGGATGAGCCTTTTCTATTTCATCAAGCAATAGAACACAATGTGGGTTTTGTACAACGGCCTCAGTTAATAAGCCGCCTTGATCAAATCCAACATAGCCAGGAGGCGCCCCAATCAGTCTAGAGACTGTGTGCCTTTCCATGTACTCTGACATATCAAACCTTACAAGCTCGATACCCATCATGTTTGCCAATTGGGTTGTGATTTCTGTCTTACCAACTCCAGTTGGACCAGCGAATAAAAACGATCCAATGGTTTTATTATCATCTCTGAGCCCCGCTCTAGATAATTTGATGGCGTTAACCAAGCTCTTAATAGCTGTATCTTGACCAAAAATAACAGTTTTAAGATCAGATTCTAATTTCTGAAGATTGATCGATTCTTGACTCGAAATAGTTTGCTCAGGAATTTTAGATATTTTTGAAATAGTTTTTTCAATATCTATCTGTTTTACGGTTATTTTTTTTGAATTTTTCCTTGAAATATTTAACAAAGCTCCTGTTTCATCTATTAAATCAATTGCTTTATCAGGCAAAAATCTGTCATTTAAAAAACGTTTAGATAAAGTAACAGCCGAATTAATAGATTCGCCTGAATATTTCACATTATGGTGATCCTCATAATTACTCTTCAGCCCGTCTAATATTTGTATACATTCGTCTACTGACGGCTCTAAGACATCAATTTTTTGAAATCTTCTTGATAATGCTTGGTTTTGATTAAAAACACCTCTGTACTCTTGAAATGTTGTTGATCCTATACATCTAAGCTTACCTTTGCCAAGAGCTGGTTTTAATAAATTAGATACATCTAGGCTTCCACCAGATGCTGATCCAGCACCAATAATGGTATGAATCTCATCAATAAATAATATAGGATTATTTTGATCATCTAAAAATTTTAGTACAGATTTGAGTCGCTTCTCAAAGTCACCTCGATATTTAGTGCCAGCAATTAAGGCTCCTATATCTAAAGAATATAATTTTGATTCATGCAAGAATTCAGGTGTATCTTTAGAGTTAATTAGATGTGCTAAGCCTTCCGCTATAGCTGTTTTACCAACCCCTGATTCACCCACGAGCAGAGGATTATTTTTAGTGCGTCTTGCTAAAATTTGGATGATTCGTTCAACCTCATCTATGCGCCCTACTAACTGATCTACTTTGTTTGATTCAGCAAGAGCATTTAAGTCAATTAAAAATTCTAACTCATTATTGGTTGTTGTGGTCTCAGTCACGATTCCTTCATCAGATAATTCAGAATCAGTCTCAGCTTTTTCTCCCTCTGGCTTACCGTGAGAAATATAAGAAACAATATCAAGTCTTCCAATACCTTGTTTGGATAGTAAGAAAACTGAGTGAGATTCTTTTTCAGAGAATATAGCTACCAATAAATTGATAGGTTTCACAACACCCTTGCCTGATGATTGAACATGAAAAACAGCTCTTTGAAGAACTCTTTGGAATCCTAGGGTTGGTTGAACAGGTTTTTTAGCATCCACCTTACTGGGTGTATTATCTCTAACATGCTCTTCAAGATTTTCTCTTAAAGTAGCTATATTTACATCGTTTGTTTCAAGGGCTTGTCTAACTTCAAAATCGGAAAGAAGCATTAAAAGTAAATGCTCTATCGTTAGATATTCAAGATTTTGATCTTGCGCTTGATCAAATAAATTTGCTATGGATTGTTCTAATTCTTTACTAAACATTAATCAGTCAAAGGTTCAATTTCACTTATGAGAGGATGCTCATGGGCTTTTGCCATCTCATTGATTTCATGAGATTTCATTTCAGCTATCTCTTTAGGAAATATACCACAGACACCCTTTCCTTTTGTATGGACAGCTAACATTATTTGCGTCGATCTTTCATGCTCATAACCAAATATGGATTGAAGTATGTAAACAACAAATTCCATGGGAGTAAAATCATCATTCAAGAGAACGACTTGATACATTGGGGGCTCTTTTAAGTCAGGTTTATCTTCCAGAACAACAGTACCGGTATCACCTAAACCATTTGAACCATTTGATGATTCTGAAGACATATAAATCCTCACATTCTTTTGATCATTTCCTTGGCAAAGCCTGAACAAGAAACTAGATTTGCTCCATCCATGAGTCTTTCGAAGTCATAAGTAACCATTTTATCTGTTATTGCTGCTTCCATTGATGAAATTATAAGATCTGCAGCTTCTACCCAACCCATGTGTCTTAGCATCATTTCTGCTGATAATATCAAGGAACCTGGATTTACTTTATCCTGACCGGCATATTTCGGCGCAGTACCATGTGTAGCTTCAAATAATGCTGAGTCATCTCCAATATTTGCTCCAGGAGCTATTCCAATACCTCCAACGCAGGCAGCCAAAGCATCAGATACATAATCACCATTTAGATTCATGGTTGCAATAACATCATATTCTTTTGGTCTAGTTAGAATTTGTTGAAGAAAAGCATCGCAGATAACATCTTTAACAATAATATTTTTTCCAGTATTTGGATTTTTAATCGTTACCCATGGACCACCATCTAATAACTCTCCATCATAAGAATTCATACTAAGTTCATACCCCCAATCCCTAAAAGCACCTTCAGTAAATTTCATGATGTTACCTTTATGAACAAGTGTGACAGATGATCTATCATTTTTAATAGCATAATCAAGAGCCTGTTTTACAAGTCTCTCTGTGCCTTGTTTGGAAATTGGCTTAACACCCAAACCAACATCTGTTGGGAACCTAATTTGCGTCACACCAAATTGCTCTTGTAACACTTTAACCATGGCATCTGATTCAGGAGAACCAGCCTCAAATTCTACACCTGCATAAATATCTTCAGAGTTTTCTCTAAAAATGACCATGTCAACATGAGATGGATTTTTAACTGGGCTCGGAACTCCTGCAAAATATCTAATTGGTCGTAGGCAGACATACAGATCAAGAATTTGACGAAGTGAAACATTTAATGATCTGATCCCCCCTCCAACTGGTGTTGTCAGCGGCCCTTTAATACTAACGATATACTCTTTTAAAGCTTCAATAGTTTCATCTGGCAGCCAAGTGTCAGCATCATAAACTTGTGTAGATTTTTCACCACAATAAACTTCCATCCAAGATATTTTTTTATCTCCCTTATATGCTGTTTCAACAGCACTATTCACTACATCTATCATTGCTGGAGTAATATCGATACCAATCCCATCACCTTCAATGTATGGGATAATTGGATTATCTGGAACTTGAAGCACCCCATCTTTTAATGTAATTTTTGAACCTTCTTCTGGAATCTTTATATGCTTATAACCCATGCTATCCTCTTTCAAACGAAAATATATTATAAAATTTGGATGAATTATACTCTAAAAAAACCTTTAAAATTAAGGTTTATAGATAAAATATGTCAAATATAAATAAAACAGTTGTTGTGGGAATGTCAGGCGGAGTTGATTCCTCTGTTGCTGCTTATTTGTTGCAAAAACAGGGTTATAAAGTACAAGGATTGTTTATGCAAAATTGGCAAAATGAGCCAGGAGAAGTCTGCACATCCGAGATTGATTTTGCAGATGCATCAAAGGTTTGCGATCAACTCAATATACCCTTACATAAAGCTAATTTTAGTGATGAATATTGGGATAGGGTTTTTAAGGAGTTTCTTTCTGAGCATGAAAAAGGCAGGACCCCTAACCCCGATATTTTATGTAATAGAGAAATAAAATTTAAGTCTTTTTTAGATTATGCAATCAAAATTGGAGCTGATCATATTGCAACTGGTCATTATGCAAGACTGGACCATAAAAGGGATCACTCCATTTTAAAGAGATCAAAAGATCTTAATAAAGACCAAACATATTTTTTGCATGAAGTTAGTGGTAAAGAGTTTGCTAAATGCATATTTCCGCTTGAGGGTTTAACTAAATTTGAAGTTAGAGAGATAGCTGAAAAAAATAACTTTATTAATCATGATAAGAAAGATTCTGTAGGCATCTGTTTTGTTGGAGAAAGAAACTTAAAAGACTTTCTTAAAAGATTTATTCAATTTGAGAGCGGTAATATTAAAGATTCAGAGGGTAACATTCTTGGGGCTCACCCAGGAGCACTTCTTTTCACCCAAGGACAAAGACAAGGTTTAAATGTTGGAGGTGTTAAAGACAAACCTGAATTGCCTTGGTATGTGTATGACAAAAGCATTGAATTAAATGAAGTTTATGTCTGCCAAGGAGAGTTCAATGATTTGTTGCTTAGCGATGGTTTGTTAATGGAGGAAATGAAATGGATAAATAAATCTGTTGTTCCCAAGCAACTAGATTGCGAGGTTCAGGTTCGTCACAGAGGTAAGCCCGTTTCATGTGTTGCACATTTTAAAGATAAAGGCGTGGAGTTATCATTCTCTGAGAAAATCAGAGCAATAGCACCTGGCCAGTCTGCAGTACTTTATAAAAATAATGAATGTTTAGGCGGAGGCATCATAGCAAAAGCATTAAAAGACTAGCTATAATTCAAACTATGAAACATCAAGAATTACTCTCCCCTTTGGATAATCGTTACAGTCCAAAAATTACTGAACTTGCAAATAATTTTTCTGAAACTAATTTAAACAAAACTAGATTTGAAATTGAGATAGATTGGATTATTTTTTTAACCACAAAATGTGGAAAAAACTTTAAGTCACTATCCTCAGCTGCTAAAAAAAATCTTTTAGCTATTAGAAAGAGTTTTGATGGCAAGTCAGCAAAAAGAATAAAAACCATTGAATCTAAAACGAATCATGATGTTAAAGCTGTTGAATATTTTATTAGAGAAGAAATGAATAAATTCTCTAACTTAAAAAAATACCAACATCTGGTTCATTTTGCATTGACGAGTGAGGATGTTAATTCATTGTCTTACGCAGTATTGCTAAGAGATGCTAAAGACATATATATAAAAAAACTAGATATCCTTATTAAGGATTTAAATTCTAAATCAAAATCTTGGGCAACATTACCCTTGCTAGCAAGAACTCATGGGCAAGCAGCCTCACCATCAACCATTGGAAAAGAAATAAAAGTATTTCATCAACGACTATTAAGACAAAAAGAAATGCTAAAAAAAATGATACCCATGGCTAAGTTTGGTGGCGCTACTGGAAACTTTCATACCTTAAATCTATCTGATGTAAACATTAATTGGGTCACTAAGACTAATAAGTTCTTATCTTCATTTAAAGTTGAACAAAATCCTATCACTACTCAGATTGAATCTCACGATGGAATTGCTGAGATCTCTCATTGCATTCAAAGAATCAACAATATTTTGATTGATCTAAACCAAGATATGTGGATTTATATATCTAATGACATCTTTAAGTTAAAACTTAAAGACGGTGAAGTCGGATCATCTACTATGCCGCACAAAGTTAATCCAATAGATTTTGAGAACTCAGAAGGAAATCTTGGATTATCCAATTCATTGATGAATTTTTTTGCAGATAAATTAACGAAATCTCGACTTCAAAGAGATCTATCTGATTCAACAGTATTAAGAAATCTTGGTGTAGGGTTTGGATATAGCTATCTTGGAATTAGCTCATGTCTTAATGGTTTGAGCAAGATTCAGCCTAATAAAGAAACTGCTAAAACAGAATTAGCAGATAATTGGCAAGTTCTAGCTGAGGCCCTTCAAATAGTTATGAAGCTGGAGGGATACGATAATGCCTATGAGGAAATAAAAGCTAAAACTAGAGGCCACAGCATAGATAAGAATTCATATCTAGATATTGTTAATGGTCTTAATATTAGTGAAAAATCTAAAAACAAATTAATAAAACTAACACCCTTAAACTATCTTGGTATAGCTACAAAACTGGCAAAATTATAAATTTTGTAGTTTAACTACCAACAATATTATCCTCAACTACTGTTTTAATAGTATATTTAGATATTGTTGACAATTTAAGCCTAATAAATTCAAATGCACTACATACATATAGGGGTATATTAATGTCAAAAAACAAAATTACAACTGAAGTTGAAAAACTGAATACTATTCCGGAATTCAATGGCTCAAATTGGGGTTCCATTAACCCAGAATATGCTGCAAGAATGAGACTTCAAAACCAATTTAAGTCTGGTATAGATATTGCAAAATACACTGCTTCCTTAATGAGGAAAGATATGGATTCATATGATTCAGACACAAATGCCTATACTCAATCATTGGGTTGTTGGCATGGTTTTATTGGCCAGCAAAAATTAATATCAATCAAAAAACATTTTGGCACTACTGATAAAAAATATCTTTACCTTTCTGGTTGGATGGTTGCTGCATTAAGATCTGAGTTTGGTCCACTGCCTGATCAATCAATGCATGAAAAAACATCAGTCGCTTCATTGATAAAAGAGCTCTATACCTTTTTAAGACAAGCGGATGCAAGAGAGTTAGGTGGTTTGTTCAGAGATCTCGATAATGCTTCAGAAGCAGATAAGCCCAAAATTCAAGATAAAATTGATAATTTTGAAACTCATATAGTTCCAATAATTGCTGATATTGATGCAGGGTTCGGAAACGAGGAAGCTACTTATTTGATGGCCAAGCAAATGATTGAAGCTGGTGCATGCTGTATACAAATTGAAAATCAAGTTTCTGATGAAAAGCAGTGTGGACATCAAGATGGTAAAGTTACTGTTCCCCACTCTGATTTTTTAGCAAAGATAAACGCTGTCAGGTATGCATTCCTAGAACTTGGCGTTGATGATGGGGTAATAGTCGCACGTACGGATTCTCTTGGGGCAGGACTAACTAAACAAATAGCTATCACTCACGAGGTTGGTGATCTAGGTGATCAATATAATTCATTTCTTGATGTCGAAGAGTTAGATCCCTCGGATTTAAATCATGGTGATGTGTTAATTAATCAAAATGGAAAAGTAGTTAGGCCAAAAAGACTGCCTAGTAATCTTTACAGATTTAAAGAAGGAACAGGAGAAGCAAGATGTATTCTAGATTCAATTACTAGCTTGCAAAACGGAGCAGATTTAATTTGGATTGAAACCGAAAAACCACATATAGGTCAAATTGGTGCAATGATGGATGAAATTAAAAAAGTTGTCCCCAATGCAAAGCTTGTTTACAACAACAGCCCATCATTTAATTGGACTTTAAATTTTAGACAGCAGGTATTCGATTCGATGGTAGAAAATGGAGATGATATGTCAGCATATGAAAGAAATGATCTTATGAATGAAAAATATGATGATACCGAGTTAGGCCTTGAAGCTGATAAGAAAATTCAAACATTCCAAGCTGATGCTGCTAGAGAAGCAGGAATTTTTCATCACCTGATAACACTTCCAACTTATCATACTGCGGCATTGTCCACTGATAATCTTGCTAAAGAGTATTTTGGTGACAAAGGAATGCTAGGTTATGTCGAAGGGGTTCAGAGAAAAGAAATTCGCCAGGGTATTGCCTGTGTCAAACATCAAAATATGGCTGGATCCGATATGGGTGACGACCATAAAGAATATTTTGCTGGAGAAGCTGCTCTTAAAGCATCAGGTGAAGACAATACGATGAATCAATTTTAATTAGTTTCACAATCCCCTATGGTGGTGCGCCCGCAAATTTGGCAGGGTGTACCATCCTCTATATTTGCTAAACCACCACAACTTCCTGAAATAGGTTTATTTTTAACAATTACACCTATTGCAATTGCTGCAAATGAAATCGCTATTAATAAAAACACTGTAAGAAACTCAATCACTATAATTCCAAGATTTAGATTTAATTTTAATATTATCTTTTGCCATTATATACATAACTGCTACAGCATGATCATTTGCAAGATTGATGCCCTTTTCTGGACCAAGAACATTCAATGCTGTAGCCCAAGCATCTGCGTTCATTGAGGATTCCTCCGAAGCAACGGTTACAGAATAAGATTGATCTAAAATTGAACGTTCGTTTATAGGTAAAAAACTGTGACTGATGAGATCCCCCTCATCATTAATTTTTTTATTTCTATACTCTCCAGAGGTTGCAACAGCTAAAAAATCAGTTCTCAAAATCTCCGTAATTGATTGGTTTTGATTGATTAATGGGTTTTGAATTCCAATAATCCAAGGGGCACCATGCTTTGATCCGTTGACTATAATTTCACCGCCTATATCTATTAAAAAATTATTTCTATTAGAATCGATCAGAAGCTCTGCAATTGAATCAACTGCATAGCCTTTAGCAATGGAAGATAAATCAAATTGAAAATTATCTTTTTTTAAAATTGAATTATTTGAAATGAAATCAAATCTTTTCAAGGATACAGGAATAGTATTTTGACTCATTGTGGTTGCAGGCCCAAAACCCTCTTGAATAACTAAGGAGCCAATTGTGACATCATAAAAACCATTAGTAAGCTTATGGAGTTTTTCTGCGTAAGTTAAAAGAGAATGCATATCGGGAGAAATGCTTATTTCTTTATCTATTGGAGCTGCATTAATTCTAGATAACTCTGAAGACTCTTTATAATTTGAGGCTATTAAATCAATCCTAGCTAACTCATCTTCGATGGATTGTTTTAAAGAGTCAGGTATATATTCTGTTGAAACTAACTGCCAATAAGTACCATATATAGGTCCGGAAATTTGATAGGTAGCTGATTTGTTATATTTATATGCAAAAAATATACAAATCAACCCTACCGATAAGGCAATTAATCTAGATACAGTTAAACGATTCAATGAGCTAATTAGCCACCAAAATCATCAAGCATAATATTTTCAGGCTCAACTCCAAGATTTATGAGCATATCAATACATGCTTTATTCATCATTGGTGGCCCGCACATATAGAACTCACAATCCTCAGGAGCTTTATGGGATTTAAGATAACCTTCAAAAAGCACCTGATGTATAAAGCCTGTCAATCCATCCCAATTATCTTCAGGTTGTGGATCTGACAATGCAACATGCCAATCAAAGTTCTCATTTGTTTCAGCTAATTTATTAAAATCATCTACGTAGAACATTTCTTTCAAGCTTCGAGCTCCATACCAAAACGAAATTTTTCTATCGCTATTAATTCGTAATAGTTGATCAAAGATATGAGCTCTCATTGGAGCCATGCCTGCTCCACCACCAACAAATACCATTTCAGCTGATGATTTTTTTGCAAAAAATTCTCCAAATGGGCCAAAGACCCTTACTTTATCTCCAGGCTTAAGATTGAATGTCCAAGACGACATAACACCAGGAGGTATATCGGATGAGCCTGGTGGCGGACTAGCTACTCTAATATTGAATTTTAGTACTCCTTTTTCTTCTGGATAATTAGCCATTGAATAAGCTCTAATGATTGGCTCAGAATTATTTGCAACGTTATCCCATATTTTAAATTTATCCCAGTCCTCTCTATATTCATCAGCAACATCAAAAGATTTATAATCTAGGTCTGAATAGGCGGGAGCCTCTAATTGAACATAACCGCCTGCTTTGAAGTTTACCTCTTCACCTTCTGGAAGTTTAAGGACAAGCTCTTTAATAAAAGTTGCAACATTGTCATTAGAAATAACTTCACACTCCCACTCTTTAACGCCAAAAACCTCTTCAGGAATTGTAATTTTAAGATCATTTTTTACCGCAACCTGACATGACAGTCTCCATCCGTCTTTCTTCTCCTTTGAATTGAAATGAGACTCTTCAGTGGGCAAAATAGATCCGCCACCCTCAGCTATTTGACACTTGCATTGACTACAGGTTCCTCCACCCCCACAAGCAGATGAAAGAAAAATTTTATTTTCAGCTAGAGTTTGAAGTAATTTATTGCCTGACGGAACAACAATTGGATTCGAAGAATCACCATTTATCTCAATGGTTACATCGCCTGAGCTGACTAACTGACTTCTTGCTGCAATGATAATTCCGACTAACAACAAGACAACCCCTGTAAAAGAAAGAACACCTAAAAATAAATCAATCTGCATAATAATTACCTATAGTGAAATTCCCCCGAATGACATAAACCCAAAACTCATCAAACCTACTATTAAAAATGTTACACCAAGACCTTGAAGGCCATCGGGTATATCTGAATATTTTAATTTTTCCCTTATACCTGCTAGAACAACAATAGCCATTGCCCAACCAACACCAGCACCAAGCCCATACACAACACTTTCACCAAACTTTAGATCTTTCTCAATCATAAACAATGATGCGCCTAGAATGGCACAATTTACAGTGATTAAGGGTAAAAACACACCCAGAGCATTGTAAAGCGCTGGCACAAATCTATCCAAAAACATTTCAAGTATTTGAACGGCAGCCGCGATTACGCCAATATAACTAATTAGCCCAACAAACTCTAAATTTGCTTCAGGCAAGCCGGCCCATGCTAGGGCTCCTTCTTTTAAAATAGAGTTGTAAATAAGATTATTCAGAGGGACTGTAATCAAACACACAACTATTACTGCTACACCCAGACCAAAAGCTGCATCAATTTTTTTTGATATAGCTATGAAAGTACACATTCCCAAGAAAACTGACAGAGCAATATTTTCTATGAAGACGGTTGTTATAAAGATACTGAGATAATGTTCAAACATTTAATTCTCTCTTAGATAAATCTGGTGCTGTTGCGTGTTTAGATAGCTTATATTCGTTTGGTTCTATTTGGTCAGTCTTATATGCTCTGATACCCCAAATTATCAAACCTATTAAAATAAATGAGCTAGGAGGAAGCAATAAAAGATTATTTGCTGGATACCATCCACCGTTAGATACTAAGGGTAAAATTTCATAACCCATTAACGTTCCTGCCCCGAATAATTCTCTTACAACGGCCACTGCAATTAAAATAATGCTATATCCGAGACCATTACCTAAACCATCTAAGAAACTAATAAATGGCTTCTCTTTCATCGCAAAAGCTTCCGCTCTACCCATCACGATGCAATTAGTAATGATTAGTCCAACAAAAACAGACAATTTTTTACTTGTCTCATAGTCATATGCCTTAAGCAGCTCATCCACGACAATTACAAGAGATGCAATGATAGTCATTTGAACGATTATTCTGACGCTGCTGGGAATATAATTTCTAATTATAGAAATAAACAAATTAGAAAATGACACGACGCTTGTAAGAGCAACGCACATCACCAGGGTAACCGAAAGATTACTTGTTACTGCTAATGCTGAGCATATCCCAAGTATCTGAAGCGTAATAGGATTTTCTTCAAGCAATGGTTTTGCAAGAACTTCTTTGTATTGCTTAACTGTCATAATTAATATTTTTTAATGTTTCTTTGTAGCCGCTTTCACCAAACCAGTAAACAAGCATGTTAGTAACACCTCGACTAGTTAACGTAGCGCCTGAGAGACCGTCAACTTGATAAGAGGCCATTTGATTTGAAGGATCAACTTTTCCTTTTATAACTTCAATCTCAACTTCACCATTTTTGTATATAGATTTGCCATCCCATAACGACTTCCATTTTGGATTATCAACTTCTGCGCCCAGTCCAGGCGTTTCTTTATGGGCATAAAATTCAAGACCTTTGATAGTATTAAGATCCTTATCAATTGCTATATAACCAAATAAAGTTCCCCAAAGACCGTAGCCTCTAATTGGTAAGATAACTTTTTCTAGATTGCTAGAGGAATCTTTTAGCAAATATATTTTTCCTATATTTTCCTGATTTTTTACTATTGCAATATCTTTTGAAGCTGGAATGGGGGTTGAATGCTCAGGTTGTTTAGAGAAATATACCGGATCATATGTATTAAGATCATACTCACCATATTCATCTAGAAGATCGCCAGTACTAAAGTCTACAAATTTAGGTGTAAGACGAGAAAATTGAGATTCAATAGATACATCTGGATTATAAATTGCAGCAGTTTTAAGTATCTTGATTCTTTGATCATTGAGCTTGTTGAGGTTTTGCATATCTCTAAGGCTTACAGCAGCATACGAAACTACCAAAGAGCAAAATAAGCAAACTAAAAATGAAACCGTAAGTGTTTTTAAAACTGAATCATTCATATGAAAGAGCCCTCTTACGTTTTGCAATATTATTAGATACAACCATATGATCGATCACCGGAGCAAATAGATTAGCAAATAAAATCGCTAACATCATGCCTTCTGGAAAAGCTGGATTAATTACTCGAATTAATACAACTGTGATGCCAATCAAGGCTCCGTAAATCCAACGACCAGCGTTAGTTCCTGAGCCAGAAACTGGTTCTGTTGCCATAAATACAAGTCCAAATGCGAAACTACCTATAACTAAATGCCAGTGCCAAGGAACTTGAAACATTGGGTTAGTATCTGAACCAACAATGTTTAAAATTGAAGTCATGACTATCATTCCTATAAATGTACCTAAAATAATTCTATATGAAGCAACGCCACTTGCTAAGAGTATTACTGCAGCAATAGCAATTGCTATTACGGAAGTTTCACCAACAGATCCAGGTATGTTACCCAGGAATGCGTCAAGCCATGAAAAATTATCAGTTAAGCCTTGTAAACCACCTTCTGCTGCATATCCAAGGGGCGTAGCTCCACTAAATCCTTCAGGGGTTATGCCTGTATCAGACAGACCAGCTATCCATACCTTGTCACCTGATAGCTGAGATGGATATGCAAAGTATAAGAATGCTCGACCAGTTAAAGCTGGATTTAAGAAGTTTTTACCAGTTCCGCCAAAAACTTCTTTACCAATAACAATTCCAAAGGTTATACCCATTGCAGCTTGCCATAAAGGAAGGTCTGGCGGGCAACTTAATGCAAATAAGATAGATGAGACAAACAAACCCTCGTTAATTTCATGCTTACGAACTACAGCAAAAAGAATTTCCCACAAGATTCCAACAGCAAAAGTTACTGCGTAGATAGGAACAAAATACACCGCCCCAATCCACATTTTTGATAAAAAACTATCATTTGTATAACCAACTAAATTAATTAATACATGATGCCAATCATTTGTATTAGCAGAACCAACAAGTGTCAAGTACTCTAGAGTTTGATTTCCAATGTTATACATGCCAAAAAACATTGCTGGAAAAGCAGCCAACCAAACAATTACCATTATTCTTTGTATATCAATCGAATCTCTTACATGGATCGGGTTGGTTGTTTTATGTGTAGAGGAGAAAATAAAGTTCTCAATTGCGTCATAAATTGGAAACCATTTAGCTTGAGCACCGCCTGGCATGAATTTAGGCTTAATGCTCTCATTAACTGATCTTAGCCAAGCTTTCATTTAAATTCCTCGTACATTTTATCTAAGTTAGAATCAAGAATTGATTGATAGTCATATTTGCTTGGGCAAACGTAACTAGCTAAAGCTAAATCCTCTGGAGCTAATTCTAAAACACCTAATTTTTCTCCAAGCTCAATATCAAGAGTCACTAAGCTTTTTAAAAGCTGGGTTGTTAAAATATTTAAAGGCATTATTTCCTGATAAGAAGAAATGGGAACAATTGCTCTATTTCCACCATTCATTGAAACGTTGAAGTTAAAAGTTTTAGGTTTAATCCAACTTGACATGAAAGCCGGTAACTTGGAATGAAGTTTTGAGCCAGGCATAGCCCAATTAAATAAAATGTCATTTGATTCATCTGGTAATACCGAAACCTGATTATCAAAAGCACCCAAGTAGTTCATTACATTCTCACCAGTATGTCCATGCAAAACAGAACCTGAGATCACTCTAGAACTATCTAAAATTTTTCCAGCTGAAGTTTCGGAAAGATTTGACCCATATTTAACTTTTAATATTTTTGGTTCGTGGCAATTAGGGCCTCCAAGAGAAATATATTTATCTGTACGCAAATTTTTATTAGTCAGAAGATATCCCAAGGAAATTACTTCTTGCCATGAGATAGTCCAGACTGTTCTATTTTGACCAACCGGATATAAAAAATGAATATGAGTTCCAACTAATCCAGCTGGATGAGGGCCTTCGAATTGATTGTAGCTAACACCTGGTACAGATTGCTCAAAGTTATTATTTTGATATGAACAAAAAGTTTTGATATCACTATTAATAGATTCAATAAAGCTCAGACCTTTGTTAAAAAGATCCTGATCATGTTTGATTAATTCATATGAGTCAGCGGCAAGTGGGTTTGTATCGCAAGCATTAACAAATATAGCTGAAGGGACTTCACTTGGCTGAGGCATTCTGTTGTAAGGTCTGGTTCGAAAATATGCTAGAGCACCACTATCAACCAAAAATTCAATTGAGCTAGAATAGTCGTTAATATCAAATGTTATTGGATCAAGAGAATGATCTGTTTCAATTATAAGTGATAAGAATCTTCTTTTTTCTCCTCTATTAATTGATTTAACAACTCCAGATGATGGGGCCGTTATATAAGTACCTGGATTTTTTTTATTTTCTAATAATTTTTGCCCTAATTGAACTTGATCACCTTCGTCAACCATCATGGTTGGCTTTAAACCCACATAGTCAGCACCGAGCACTGCGATTGAATTGATAGCAGTCGATGAATCTATCTCCGTGGATGGAGATCCAGAAATTGGTAAATCTAGGCCTTTTTTGGTTTTAATCACGGCACCCTTCAGTAAAAGATGGATGCATTATAAATGGAAATATCAGCTGTTTCTACAGTGAATCTTCAATTGCTTTAGGAAATCTTTGGAGGTCTATAGAGGCAACTTTCTTAGTAAGATTAAGGACTTGCTTGGTATATCCATATTCATTGTCATACCAACAATATAAAGTAATTTGTTTACCGTCTGCTATGGTGGCTTGAGAGTCAATTATTGTTGCATATGGACTCGAATAAAAGTCACTAGATACTGCCTCTGGCGAGTTAGTGTATCCAATTATTTCTCTGTATTTGCTAGCAAAAGCTGATTTTTTTAAGAACTCATTTAATTCGTCTCTTTCAACTGAGTTTTCCAGGTTCAAAACCAGGACCGCTAAACTGACATTGGGAGTTGGAACCCTAATTGCATTTCCAGTTAACTTATCTTTAAGTTCTGGAATTGCCTTTGACACAGCTTTTACAGCACCTGTTGTTGTAATCACCATATTTAATGGTGCGCTTCTACCCCTTCGATCACCTTTATGAAAATTATCAATTAAATTTTGATCGTTAGTGTAAGAGTGAACAGTTTCAATGTGGCCATTTGAAATACCATAATGGTCACTGATCAACTTAAGGACTGGCACTATGGCATTGGTGGTGCAAGATGCAGCTGAGATAATTTGATCTGATTTATGCAAAGCTGAATCATTGACACCAAAGACTATGTTTCTGATATCCCCTTTAGCAGGTGCAGTTAAGATAACTTTTGATGCACCAGATGTTAAATGCTGGGATAGGGCCTCTTCATCGCGCCATATTCCAGTGTTATCAATCACAATTGGAGAATTAATATTTAAATCTGAATAATTAACATCTACGGGCGAGTTTGCGTAAATAAATTTTACGGGATTGCCGTTAATAACCAAAAGCTCATTCTCAAGATCAACTCTTATAGTTCCGTCAAATCTTCCATGAACAGAATCTCTTCGCAATAAACTAGCACGTTTAATTAAGTCATTTTCACCAGTTTTTCTTACAACCACACCTTTTAAACGAAAATAATTTCCAGGTCCGGTTGTTTGCGCAAGCATTCTTGCCATTAATCTTCCAATCCTACCAAAACCATAAAGAACAATGTCTCGAGGTTGATCAGGTCTTTTAACCCCTAAACCATCAACACTAATTTGCTCCTGTAAAAAACTATCTATTGAGTCGGGATTGTTTGGAAGATCATGAAAAAAAGAACACCTCATTGCAAGCTCACCAATATCAACTTCACAATCCGGTAAATCCATTTTGCTCAATCTTTCTAACAAAGGATATGTTTCTAATTCGCTTAGTTCATTTTCCTCGATCTGCCTTACAAACCTGTGCGCATGCATAATATCTATAGGAGATTTATTCACGAGAGACTGTCCATAGATCATAATATGAACTCCATGTCGATAAAGCCTCCCTACAATAGGAACCATAAGTTCGGCCAAACCCTCTCTCCACTTCCAATCACCAAAGTAGTCATCGATTTTTTCTCGAGAACGTAAATCAGGATTTTTAGTAAGATCAGTCATTAATTATTTTGCTTGATACTTATTTATGTGATGTTGGGTATTACCAAACATTGAATCAATAGCAGTAAATCTTTTTAAGTAATGCCCAATAGACATTTCATTACTGACACCCATTCCGCCATGCAATTGAACTGCATGTTGGCCCACTAATCTTCCGGCTTTACCCACTTGAACTTTTAGCGCTGATATAGTGTTTCCAGTTTCAGGATCATCAGAATCAAGTTGCAGTGTAGCCTTAATCAATAAAGATTTAGTTAGCTCAGTTTCAATGAACATATCAACCATACGATGCTGTAAAACCTGAAAATTACTTATGGGTTGAGCAAATTGCTCTCGCTCTTTTGTATATTGAACTGTCTTCATATAGGACGATGTCATTGCTCCCACTGCTTCTGCACTTATACACAAGATAGAAATATCTACCATCCTATTAAACAATGATTCTGCTTCATCACCTAAAGCCAAGATTGATTCAGTGTTTAATGAAACATTTTCAAAGGTCAATTCGCCACATGTCTGCCCATCTAATGTTTTGAAGCTTTGCACAGATAAGCCCTTTACATCAGCATCAACAAGAACCAAGGCAGGAGAATTTTCATGGAATGCAAGAACTATAAATTGATCAGCATTACCACCATTTAATACTAATGACTTAGATCCATTTAGACTCAAGGCATCTCCATCCTTTGATACTGCTGTTACACAATCTAAAAAATTATAACCAATGTTAGCTTCAGCATATGCAACTGAGACCTGATGTTCACCAGAAATAATTTTTTCAATAATTGATGATTTGTCTGGATGATTTGATCCCTCTAAAACTGTACCGCTCATTACCACAGAGCTTAAATAAGGCTCTACTACGAGCGCTTTGCCAAATTCTTCAAATAATACAGTAAGTTCAATTGGTCCAAAATTAAAACCACCATTATCTTCTTTAAATGGAACCGCTAACCAGCCAAGCTCTGCAAACTGTTTCCAGTTTTCTTCACTATAACCAGAATCAGAATCTAATATTTTTTCTCTATCAATAAAGTCATAATTAGTTTCACAAAACTTAAGAACTTGTTCTCGTAGCATGTTCTGCTCATCAGAATAATTTAAATTCATGTTTAAACTCCTAAAATAGCTTTAGCAATAATATTTTTTTGTATCTCATTACTTCCACCATAGATAGAAGTTTTTCTATAGTTTAAATACTGAGCAACTGATGGACTAGCATAATCCGGGCCAGCTGGCGTTCTATTTGATTCAAATCCATCAGGGCCTTCATATGGAAGAATATATTGACCAGCAGCTTCTACAAATAGCTCTGTTAACCTTTGTTGAATTTCAGTTCCACGTATCTTTAGGATTGACGATTCTGCACCTGGATGTCCACCTTCGGCAATTGCTGCCAAGGTTCTCAGCTCGGTAAACTCTAGTGCCTCTAGATCAATTTCTAATTCAGCAATTTTTTTTGATAAATCAGCATCGTTATATTCAGCAGTAATATTTTTTAATTTTTCAATCTGCACTTTAACCACTGGAACTCCAGCAATTCCAAATCTTTCGTGGGCTAAAAGAAATTTAGCATAAGTCCAACCTTTACCCTCTTCTCCAATTAATTGATCAGCAGGTACTTTCACATCTGTAAAAAAGACTGAATTGACTTCATGATCCCCATCAATTGTGATAATAGGCTTAACTTCTATGCCTGGCGTATTCATATCAATTAAAAGAAAAGATATGCCTTCTTGTTTTTTTTGAGTTGTTTCAGTTCTTACTAAACAGAAAATCCAATCAGCATTTTGAGCCAGTGTTGTCCAAGTTTTTGAACCATTCACTATGTAGTGATCGCCCTCTAATACAGCTTTAGTTTTAAGTGATGCTAAATCCGAACCGGAACCTGGCTCTGAATATCCTTGGCACCACCATGTATTAAATTCAAGAATGTCAGGTAAAAATCTATCTTTTTGTTCTTGATTGCCAAAAGTATATATAACAGGTCCGACCATACTTAATCCAAATGGAAGAATTGTTGGGCATTGCGCCAACGCAAGCTCATTTAAAAATAAATAGATTTGCACTGGAGACCATCCAGTACCGCCATATTCAACCGGCCAGTTATATCCCATCCAACCTTTGCTATGAATAAATTTATGAAAATCAATCATGTCCGCTTTAGTTAGGGCTGTACCCTTTTCTTGTTTTTCCCTTACGTTTGCGGGAAATTCTGATCCATTTAGACCAGCTCTAATCTCTTCCTGAAATTGAAGATCTTGTTCTGAAAAACTTATATCCATGTTAGTGTTCCTGTTTTTAAGATTATTCTTTAGGCGCAAATTATACTGCACGATATGTTAGAAAAACAGCATGAACCCATAGCATTTGAGCTAGCTCAATCTGTGAAAATACAGAATCAAAAGATTCTGTACCTTTGCGATTCAGATAAAGAGGCGAGATTGATAAAAAATGAACTCCAGCTGTTTTTGAATGATGACGAAATTGGATATTATCCTGAGAGAGAAATTCTGCCATACGACAGATTTTCAACCGCTGATTCAATCATTCAAGAAAGAATTAAATTGTTAAATTCTGACAAAGCAAATATCAAAATAATAATTACTAGCTGCATCAATCTATTTGAAAAATTACCATCAAAGAATTTTTTTATTGCTAGAAAGAACTTTAAAATTAATGACTCATTAACCATCAAGGATTTAACAACTAGCTTAGAGGCATTAAATTATGAACGTACAGATAAGGTTAATGGAATTAACCAATACACTGTCCGTGGAGGTGTTGTTGATTTTTATTCAGGATTTCAGCTTTGGCCCCTTAGAGTAGATTTTTTTGGAGATCAGATTGATGAAATAAGAGAATTTGATCCAAAAACACAGAATATGACTAATAAATTATCTGAGTTTAAATTATTTAGTGGCTCAGAGATTCGCTTGGATGATGAATCAATTGGTAATTTTAAATATTCATGGAGGAATTATTTTCAAAGCCATGATGAAAGACATTGTGAAATATTTCAAAGCCTAGCTTCGGGACAATATCCTGAAGGGTATGAGATCTATAACCCTCTTATTCATGAGGGTGAATCTAATTTAATTGATTACTTTTCTGAATTTACCATACATAAATCTAATCAAATAGATCAAGTATTAGCCTCTCATCAAGCTTTTGTTAAGGAAAGATACATTGAAGAATCAATTGATTCCTCTAGACCAATACTCAAACCGAATGATTACATTTTTACACTCAAAGATCTCCATACATATATAAAGTCAGCTAAAGAAATAAAGATTTTAGATCCAGACCCAATCATCGATCAATCTAAAGAAAAAAACATCCAATTAAAAATATTGATAGAAAAACATGCCAGTAAAGAAATTGAGACCCTATTGATCACATCATCTGAGCAAACAAAATTAGATCAAATAAATAAGCAATACAAAACAACCATTACGTCACTCCCATTCAATCTTCATAATGGAGTATTTAGCTGCATTCATCTACCAGTTCGATCATTTGTTAGCAAAAATAGAAAATTTGTACATTTAAATTTGGATAGAGTAACGAGTTCAGAAATTTTAAATGTTAAATCAACCAAAACAAATCAAGATTCTCTTATCGAGAAATTTGAAAACCCTTTCAATGATGAGGAGCTTGTTATACATGTTGACTATGGTGTCGGGGTTTATAAGGGTCTAGAACTTTTAAAAACTAATTCAAGTGAAGAAGAATATATTCAAATTGAATACCTTGAAAAAGAGATTTTATACGTTCCAATTAGACAGGCCTATTTAGTTTCAAAATTTCAAGTATCACAAACACATGGGATGCGTCTTGATTCTTTGTCCTCTGCAAAATGGAAAGTTAAAAAAGAAAAAGCAAAAATTAAGGCACTAGATCATGCTGCAGAGTTGCTGGATATTGAATCTAGAAGATCAATAGCCTCTTCTTATCAATTGATATGCGAGGAAAGCGCCTATCAAGAATTCGATAAAGATTTCTCTTATGTCTTAACAACCGATCAAGTTAATTGCATAAAAGACATTTTAAAAGATATGGCTCTCATTAAACCGATGAATAGAGTTATATGTGGTGATGTTGGCTTTGGTAAAACTGAAGTTGCAATGCGCGGAGCATTCGTGGCTGTTCATGCAAAGAAACAAGTAATGGTTCTTGCGCCTAGTACTGTTTTAGCCAAACAACATTTAGAGAGCTTTACAAAAAGATTTGTTAACTTCCCAGTAAATATTGAGCTTTTAACTAGGCACACTTCATTAAAAAATAAGGTAAAAATATATGATGATTTTAAACATGGAAAGATCGATATCTTAATAGGCACTCATGCATTACTTAACAATGATATTTCTCTAGAAAATCTTGGTCTATTGGTAATTGATGAAGAGCATCGTTTTGGGATAAAACAAAAAGAAATCATTAAATCTAGGCAATCAACGACACATATTTTGTATATGTCTGCTACACCAATACCAAGAACCTTGAATCTTGTATATTCAGGTTTAAAAGATTTCTCTTATTTGTATACTCCGCCTTTAGAAAGACTGAGTATAAAAACTTTTTTAAACACACAAAATCAACAAATTATTAAAAATGCAATTGATAGAGAATTGGCTCGTGGTGGACAAGTTTTCTTAGTTCAAAATGACATATCTAAGATGGAAGGCTTAAAAAATCAAATTATAAATTTAGTGCCTGAAGCAAATATTGATATTGCTCATGGCAAATTAACCAAAAAAGACATTACCAAAACAATGAATGGCTTCAATTCAAATTCAATAGATATTCTTATATGTACAACCATAGTTGAAATGGGATTAGATATCCCTAATGCAAATACAATCATTGTTATCGATGCTCATAATTTTGGTCTTTCACAATTGCATCAATTGAGAGGTCGAGTAGGAAGATCTATGCGACAAGCCTACTGCTATCTATTGATTCCAACTCCTGATCTTAAAAAAGCTCCCAAAGCAAAGCTTGATTCATTGGTAAAATATTCAGATCTTGGATCTGGCTACTTTATAGCTCAAGAAGATTTAGAAATTAGAGGGGCTGGAGATTTTCTAGGCGTTAAGCAAAGCGGTCATATAGAAGCTATAGGTCTTAGCATGTATCTTTCAATGTTAAAAAGTGCCGTTAATGATCTCAAAGGGTACGAACAAGAAAAGATATTAGATACAGAAATTAACTTTAATGATCGAGCATTAATTCCAGAATCCTATTTACCAGTTGCAAATGAAAGGTTGAAAATTTACCGATCTTTAAATGATGCTAAAAACAATGAAGAAGTTAATAAGATTTTAGAAGATCTAAAAGATCGATGCGGCAAACCAAATGATGATTTGTTGAATCTAATTGAAAGTTCGAAGCTTCGGATACTTGCTAATAAAGTAGGTATTAAAAAAATCTATTCGAATCTAGAAAATGCAATGATCACTTTTAATGATAATTTAAGCGATCAAGTTTATAAAAAATTAATTGGATTGATTCAAACTGGATCAGCTAAGATAAAACTTGATAATGAAAATAAAATAACTCTTGATGTATCTCAAAATAATAATAAAAGAATTGCCGTTGCAGGGTTGCTGAATGAGCTGGTTTAGATTGTTGATAACATTATTTATTTTTAACTGGAGTTCTAGTATTCAAAGCGAGACTCAAAAAGAATATATGATTGAGGTCATTGTTTTTGAGCAGCTTGAAATAATTGGTAATGAGCAGCTTGAGCCACAAGATTTAAATCTAATAGATCTTGACACCATAACTTTGCTGAAGAAACCTAACATTGTCCTAAATGAAAAAACAATTCTCCAATCTTTTGACTTTGACGATGCTGATTTAATGATTGAACAGCTAATTATTGATAAAAACAAGAAAGAACAAATACAAGCCAGTGACCCCCCAACTTCAGGAAAGAAGTTAAATGAAAGTAAATGGTATGAGAGACAAGGCAACCTCAACCAGCTGGATAATATTTATCGCAGACTTGATCGAAGAAAGGAATATAGAATCCTACATAAACTATCATGGCTTCAGCCTGCCCTTGGAAAAAACGACTCCCCTTTTGTGCATGAGATATTTGATGATAACGGGTTCTTGATTAAGCTCTATAAAAGCAGATACCTACATCTTGATGTGATTGCATATCTTGGAGGTAATCATAAAACAAACAACAATCCAGATTTAATAAAACAGATAAAGTTTAACGCTTTAAAAAGCTCTATTCCTGATAATATTACAAATTATGAGATCGAGATAGATACCGAGATAATAAACTCCAATGAAATCTATAAGCCTGATCAGGAGATAACTCAAGCCATGACTGATGAAATCGAAACCATAGAAGTTGGCAAAGTAAAATATTTATTAGATGAAGAAAGGAGGATTTTTAAAAACGAATCTCATTATTTTGATCACCCAAAGATCGGAGTCATCATTTCAGTTTATGACTCATCTTTGTAAAAAGCATTTTCATCCAGACTATGATCTGTCATATCTTTAACACCGGCTAATTCTGGCAAGGTTTCTAAAAGGGTTTTTTCTATGCCATCTTTCAAAGTCACATCAACCATTCCGCAACCTTGACACCCTCCTCCAAATTGAAGAATGGCATACATATCGTCAGTTATTTCCATTAAGCTCACCACGCCTCCATGAGACTCGAGCATGGGATTGATTTCGTTGTAAATAACGTAATTCACCCTATCTTCTAACGGACTATCAGGTGAAATGTTTGGTAGTCTTGCGTTTGGTGCTTTAATTGTTAGCTGGCCACCAAAATTATCAACATCATAGTTAACTTCTGCGTCCACAAGAAATGGAATACTTCTTTCCTCTACATACACTGACATTTTTGGCAGCGAGATTAATGTGTCAGATGGAACAATCTCATCAGGCTTACAATAAGCCAAACAAGTCTCAGCATTAGGAGTGCCTGGATCAGAGATAAAAACCCTTACAGCTGTACCAGGTTCATTCTTTTCAGCTATTAACTTAGACAGATAATCTTCGGCAGTATTTGTAATTGTGATAATCTTGCTTGTCATAATATGTGGTTTAAAAGAATACTAGCTTCGTTAATGGGTGTTCGCACCTCAAAAGATTTAGAGAATGATTTAAGTAATCTCACTATTCCTAAATTTATTTTTCTATTTATAACCTTAAATGTTGTATTTATAAGTCTTATTATACTCGCAATTAATTTGATATGAATAAGTTGTCGAAATTCTATAACGAACTAAGCAACTACACAGATATTAAACCTGAAATTTATTTGTCACCAGCAACTGGTTATAGAGCAAGAGCGGAGTTCGGATTTAGTAAACACTCCTACACAATGGTAGAAGATAAGCAGAAGATATTCATGGATAATTCATCAATCCCTCATCCATGCATTCAACAGCTGATGCCAAAATTACTTTCTAAAATTAACGAATCTGAGGTATTGCAAAAGAAATTATTTCAAATAAATTTTAGAACCTCTGGAACAAAAATATTGGCCACACTGATTTACCATAAACGACTTGAAGAAGACTGGATTTTAGCTGCTAAGGATATTCAAGATAATTTTAAAAATCTATCTGTGATTGGAAGAAGCAAAAAACAGAAAGTATTAATTGGCGAAGAAGATCTAGAAGTTATCTGCAATTACGATAACTCTAGTTTTAAGATCTTACAAAATGATTTGGTTTTTTTTCAACCAAATTTTTATCTTTACTCTTTAATGATTGCATTCATTACCAGGCAACTTAAGAATCCCAAGGATTTACTGGAGCTGTATTGTGGCTGTGGTGGCTTTACTCTTCCATTGGCATCAAAATTTAATAACGTTTTTGCTACTGAAAATAACCGTCATTCAATTAAACTTTTAAAGGAATCTATCAAACTAAATGATCTTTGCAATATTGAAACAGCAAGGCTCTCTGACGATGAAACAGCTTCTGCACTTGCTAATGAGCGGCCATTTAGAAGACTAGAAAATATTGATATGCAATCCTATGAATTCAGTCATATTTTAGTAGATCCACCTCGTGCTGGGTTAAGTGCTGAAACAATCAAGCTATCAAGGCAATTTAAAAACATGATTTATATTTCATGCAATCCAGAAACATTTCTAAGAGATATGGTTAAGGTAGACAGAAAGATTGAATCGATTGCTATTTTTGATCAATTTGCTAATACGCAACATTTAGAAGTTGTTGCATTGCTGAAATAGTATAATCCTAAACTGTATTATTTGATTTATTTTTAACAGAAGTTATGTTTTGACTATTCTTTTCTGCAGTCTGCTTAAGCTTCGCTTCGGCAAGCATCCAATCGACTATTTTATCCTCTTGATCTTTTGTGGTAGCTTGCAAGAGCTTTTTGTGAAGAAAGTCCATTGTTCGAGAGTAGCTAGCCATAGGTAAATAATACACTAAGATATTGCCTTGAGAAATGGAGATGAGATACTAAGATCTAAAATGTTAATACAGTTAAATAATAAACAGATAAAACTCAAAAATGAGCTTCAAGAATATTTTGAAGACTTGATTACGCCTGCTCTTAAAGCAGAGCTGAATCAGCCAGAGTATTTCGAGGGTGGTGGACCTGAGTTTAAAAAGGCCATGAGAACTATGGGGTCTGATGGCTGGATAGGCTTAAGCTGGAAAAAAGAATTTGGTGGAAAGGAGTTAAGTCCAATTGAGCAATACATTTTTGTAGAGACAGTCATGAGAACTGGCTTCCCCTTCCCTTTTTTAACTACTGAATCTGTTGGTCCTATGATTGCAGAACATGGTTCTGCATGGGCAAAGGAAGAAATTGCAACCAAGATTCTTAAAGGCGAGCTGATTTTTGGAATTGGATACTCAGAACCAAATTCAGGCACTGACTTGGCATCATTACAAACAAAAGCAATTAAACAAACTGATGGGTACCTAATCAATGGTCAGAAGATGTGGACAAGTTTAGCTAATTTCTCTGACTATATTTGGTTAGCAACAAGGACTGATTTTGAAGCAAAAAATCATAAAGGAATCTCAATGTTCATTGTTCCAACAGATGATCCTGGATTTTCCATGTCTGCAATAAATACATTAGGAGATGTAAGAACCAATGCAACATTTTATGACAACATTAACGTGCCTGATACTCACCTAGTTGGAGAGCTCAATCAGGGCTGGTCATTAATAACAAGCCAGCTCAACTTAGAACGCCTGGCGCTGGTTAATCATGGGCCTGTAGAAGAACTTTATAAGGATGTTTTAGAAACTGCGCAATCTACAAAAATCAATAATGATCAATATTTAAGTGACCTATCATGGGTTAAACAAAACTTTGCTCAAGTTCACTCAGGCATTGAAGCTCTTAAACTCATTTGCTGGAAACAAACTTGGATTATGGAATCAGGTCAATTAAATATGGCTGAGGCATCTGTTGCAAAAGTCTATGGATCTGAATTTTTTATTGAGGCCTACAGACTCATGATGGAAATCATGGGTGAGCTCAGCATACTAAAAAATGACTCTGAATTAAAAATCTTAAATGCGAGACTTGAACGCATGTACAGAACTGCTTCAATTCTTACTTTTGGTGGCGGAACCAATGAGGTCCAAAGAGATATTATTGCCATGGCTGGATTGTTAATGCCAAGGACACGCTAATGGATTTTTCCGAGCTATCACATCAAACTGAAATAAGGGATTCATTGGATAAGATTCTCAGCGAGCATTGCTCGCAAGAACGCTTAAAAGAATATGATGCAAACTATAAACATGATGAAAGTTTACTTTCTCTGTTGTCTAGCAATGGTTTTTTAGGATTAGGTCTAAATGAAAAATACGGCGGCAGCGGAGAAGATTTGTATGATCTAGGTATATTATTTGAGCGTCTTGGATATCATGCTGCGCCATTGAGTTTAAGTGGCTGTTTGGCAGATGTAGCTCAAACAATACAGAAATTTAGCAAAGAAGAATCTTGCAATAAAATACTCGGCTCAATTATTGCAGGTGAAATCTACACCTCAGCAATTTTAGAACCCTCAAACCAAGATCCTGAAAATCCAATTACCACAGCTACAATAGAAAATAATCAAGTAGTAATTTCGGGAACGAAATATTTATCTGAAATAGCCTCAATTGCTAAAAGTATTCTCATTTCGGCTAGCTCAAATGAGGGTGTTTTATTGGTTCTAGTTGATACAGATCAAGTAAAATTAACGGAGTTAACTAGCACTGCTAACTCCCCTCTTTTTAAGGTTGAATTAGATTCTGTTAGTGTAGACAGAGAATCTATTATTCATGAAAAAGGCCGAGGTTTGGAGGCTTTAAAATATCTCATTCAGTTAAACATGGTGATGAGAAGTTATATTGCGCTAGGTGTGACTGAAAAAATGACATCATTGATAGCGGGATATACATCTGAGAGAGAACAATTCGGAAGATTGATCGGAACTTTTCAAGCTGTATCGCATAGAGCTGCAGATTGTTTTATAGAGCTTGAATGCTTAAGGCTTGTAAATCAACAGGCATCTATAAACTTAAATACTAACCTTGATTGTGAAAATGACGCTTTAGTATCTAAGATCTGGGCTGGTAATGCGTGTCATAAAATAAGTTACTCAGCTCAACACCTACATGGTGGGATGGGAGTGGATAAAGATTACGTCCTATGGAGATACTGTTTGTTGGCTAAAGAATGTGAACTCATTAACGGCTCATCCAGCCAAAATATTAACAGGCTTGGAGAAAATTTAACTACAAATCAGTAGTTTATAACTGTTCAGCTAGCTCAGGTAAAGCGTTAAACAAGTCAGCAACCAAGCCATAATCAGCTACTTGAAAAATCGGTGCATCTTCATCCTTATTTATTGCAACTATAACTTTTGAATCTTTCATTCCAGCTAAATGCTGAATAGCCCCACTAATGCCAACTGCAATATATAAGTCTGGTGCAACAATTTTTCCTGTTTGACCAACTTGATAGTCATTTGGAACAAATCCTGCATCTACAGCAGCCCTTGAAGCCCCAACTGCAGCCCCAAGCTTGTCAGCAATAGTTTCCAAGAGATGAAAATTATCTCCTGATTGCATGCCTCGTCCACCAGAAATGACAATACTTGCAGCAGTAAGTTCTGGTCGATCACTTTGAGCAATCTCTTCATTTACAAATGAAGATAGGTCAGAAACTCCATCAGCAGACATTGTTTCAATAGATGCAGATCCACCGGAAGCATTTACTGGATCAAAAGCAGTAGCTCTTACGGTAATAACTTTTATTGAATCGCTCGATTTAACTGTCGCTATGCAGCTACCAGCATATATGGGTCGTTTAAAAGTATCGTCTGATACAACTTCAGTGATTTCAGAAATTTGCTGAACATCAAGAAGTGCACTTAGTCTGGGTAAGACATTCTTCCCGAAAGTTGTTGCTGGAGCAAGAATGTGAGAATAATTTGCCGAAATTGACTTAATTAAATTTGCTGTACTTTCTGCCAATTGATTTTCATATGCAGAGTCATCAGCAAGTATAACTTTTTCAACACCTTCTACGGCCGCAGCTTCATCTGCAACAGATTGACAGGCATTACCTATTACAAGTATGTGAACTGCACCACCAATTACATTTGCTGCTGCTACAGTGTTAAGTGTTGCAGGCTTAAGGTTAGTATTATCGTGTTCTGCTATAACTAATGTACTCATGAAATCACCTTTGCTTCATTTTTTAATTTACTGACTAATTCTTCAATTGACTCAACCTTGATGCCCTCTTGTCTTGCTGCTGGCAATTCAACCGAAAGTAATTCCATACGAGGTGCGGTATCTATGCCCATAGCATCGATTGGTTGAACATCTAATTCTTTTTTCTTTGCTTTCATAATATTGGGCAATGATGCATAACGCGGTTCATTCAATCGCAGATCAGTTGTAATAATGGCTGGAAGTGAAACTTGAATAGTTTGCAGACCACCATCGATTTCACGAGTAACAGAAGCGGAATCTCTTTCAATAGATATTTCTGAAGCAAATGTTGCTTGACCGTAATTTAATAGGGCTGCAAGCATCTGGCCTGTCTGATTGTTATCTCCGTCAATAGCTTGCTTACCAAGTATTACAAGCTGAGGTGATTCAGCCTCAATAACTTTTGCTAATGCTTTTGCAATTGCTAGGGGTTCAAGCAGTGAGTCTGTTTCAACCAATATCGCTCTATCCGCGCCTAAGGCTAATGCAGTTCTTAACTGCTCTTGAGAGTCTGTCTTACCAACCGTTACGGCAATAACTTCAGTAGCCGTGCCAGCCTCTTTTAATCTCACAGCTTCTTCAATAGCTATTTCACAAAAAGGATTCATGGCCATTTTTACATTATTAAGATCAACATCTGATTGATCTCCAAGAGGTCTAACTTTCACGTTATAATCTACAACGCGTTTTATGGGTACTACTATTTTCATATATAGGGCTCGTTAATTTTGATACTATTATATTTAGTTATAATTTATTATCAATTTTTAATATAATAATATTCGTTCGATGATTATGTAAGGGATATAATTGTAATGTTTTTTTACCACTAAAAAAAGAGGGAGCTAACTCATGGAAAGAGAAGTAATGGAATACGATGTAGTGATAGTCGGAGGCGGTCCGTCGGGGCTCAGCGCTGCCATAAAACTAGCACAACTATCAAAAGAAAATAATAAACCTCTAGAAATATGCTTGCTTGAAAAAGGATCTGAAATTGGAGCTCATATTCTTTCAGGTAATGTCTTTCAACCAACCGCACTTAATGAATTAATTCCAGACTGGAAGGATAAAAACTGCCCATTAAATGTTCCAGTTAAGAAAGATAAGTTAATGTTTTTATTTGAAAAATTTGGAATCTCTATTCCCTCCTTTGTTATGCCTCCAATGAACAATCACGGAAACTATGTAACTAGTTTGGGTAACCTTTGTCGATGGCTTGCAGCTCAAGCTGAAGATCTAGGAATAGAAATATTTCCTGGATTTCCTGCAAGCGAGATTCTCTATGAAAATGATAAAGTTGTTGGTGTCAGAACAGGTGATATGGGAGTTGGACTAAATGGCGAAGAAAAACCTGGGTTCGAAGCAGGGATTGATATTAAAGCTAAGTACACAATATTTGGTGAGGGATGTAGAGGCCATCTTGGAAAACAACTTATCGCTAAGTTTGAATTAGATAAAGACAAAGATCCACAACATTATGGAATTGGTTTTAAAGAAGTATGGAAAGTTAAAGATGAGGTTCACGAAGAAGGATTAGTAATTCATACCAATGGTTGGCCTAGTGCTAAAAATACTCCCGCAGGCTCTTATTTATATCATGCTGATAATAATGAAGTATATCTTGGTTATGTGGTTCCTCTTGATTATGAAAACCCACATTTAAGTCCTTTTGACGAATTTCAAACTTGGAAAACTCATCCATCGATCAAACCATATTTAGAGGGTGGTGAAAGATTAACCTATGGTGCAAGAGCATTAATTAAGGGTGGAATTCAATCATTGCCTAGTATGGAATTCCCTGGTGGAGTATTGGTCGGTGATAATGCTGGGACACTTAACTTTTCAAAAATCAAAGGCTCTCATACCGCAATGAAATCTGGAATGCTCGCCGCAGAAGCAATTTTTAATAATCTTGAATCTGAAAATGCCCTCCACTTTGATGAAATGGTTGTAAATAGTTGGATACATACAGAGCTTTATAAATCTAGGAACTTTGGTCCAATGTTTCATAAATTTGGAGCGTTGATTGGAGCAGCTTTTAATGCTATTGATCAACTTATTTTTAGAGGTAATTTACCTTTTACCTTGCACCACACAACACCAGATTATGCTTGCTTGAAACCTGCAGCTGAGATGCCAGTGATAGAGTATCCAAAACCAGATGGAAAAATTAGCTTTGATAAATTAAGCAGTGTTTTTCTTTCTAATACCTATCATGAAGAAGATCAACCTTGTCATTTAACATTAAAAGATTCTTCTATTCCTATTCTACAAAATCTTCCAATGTATGCAGAGCCAGCTCAAAGATATTGCCCTGCCGGTGTTTATGAGGTTGTTGAAAAAGATTCAGGTCCAGAATTTGTGATTAATGGACAAAACTGTGTGCATTGCAAAACGTGCGATATTAAAGACCCATCACAGAATATAACCTGGGTCACACCTGAGGGAACTGGCGGCCCAAATTATCCAAATATGTAATGAACAATTTCAAATTAATTGCATTTATAGTTTTACTCGCTGGTTGTTCATCTGAATCCTCGCAAATTAAGTTTGAGTCGCTGCTTGATTCTGAGTGGTCTAAAATTGTTAATGACAACCCTGTTTATGCTTCAAGCATGGGTGATCTCAGTCGAAATACTGAATGGTCTGATACTTCAGTCGAAAATATTTACACAAAGCATCAACATCAATTAGGTGTCCTTAATCTATTAGATGGTCTAGATGCAAGTGATTTCACCGAAGATAATAAAGTGAATTACTTATTGTTCAAACAACAGTATGAGAATTCCATAGAATCTCATACCTATAAAACCTTTTTAATTCCATTTAGTCATAGAGGCGGCATTCAGCTGCAGCACGAAACTACTAGCATAGTACCCCTTAGAAATAAGCAACACTACTTAGATTGGATAGAAAGAATTTCAAAGATAGATGTATTAGTAGATGCGGCAATTGAAAAAGCAAAAATAGGTATAGCTGAGGAAATCGTCCCTCCGAGATTTCTCATGCAAAAAGTTTATAAGCAAATAGAGCTTCAAGCTTTTATAGAGCCAAAGGATAGCCCTTTTTATAGAGTCTTTCTTGAGATGGATAGATCGATTGATAGTCTAGAGACAGAAGAGATTCAGAAAAAAGCTCTTACTGTTATTAAATCAAATGTTATTCCAGCTTATATAAAACTTCATAGATTTTTTAAGGATGAGTATCTTCCAGCCTGCAGGACATCTATTGGTATTAAAGAAATTAAAAATGGTAAAGAATACTATGAATTTTTAGCAAGAAAATTTACAACCACAAATCTAACTCCTCAAGAAATACATGAAATTGGATTAACTGAAGTGGCAAGAATAAGAGATGAAATGGATGCCATTATTAAAGAGGTTAAATGGGATGGAACGTTTAAATCATTTCTAGATGACTTACGTACCAATCCTAAGTTCTACTATGAGACTTCTGAAGAGCTTTTTGAGTCATATCTAGCAACCTCAAAAAGAATTGATCCAGAGCTAGTAAAACTTTTTAAAGTGCTGCCATCTATGCCATATGGTTTAAAACCCATTCCAATGGAAAGTGCACCCGATACAACAACAGCCTATTATCAGAGACCGGCTGCTGATGGATCTCGAGCAGGCTATTATTATGTCAATTTATACCGACCTGAAGTTAGACCAAAATATGAAATAGAAGTTTTAAGCGTTCATGAGGCAATGCCTGGTCATCATTTGCAGATAGCACTAGCAATGGAGTTAGATCTACCAAACTTTAGAAAATATGGAGGCATCACTGCCTTTGTTGAAGGTTGGGGGCTATACAGTGAAAGGCTTGGTTATGATCTTGGGTTATACAAGGATCCTTATTCCAAATTTGGGCAATTGACCTATGATATGTGGAGAGCAATTAGACTTGTTGTAGATACAGGAATGCACTACTTTGATTGGAGCAGACAAGATGCTATTAATTATTTTTTAGATAATTCTGCAAAAACCAAACAGGATGTTATGAATGAGGTAGACAGGTACATTAATTGGCCTGGACAAGCATTGGCATATAAAATTGGCCAATTAAAAATACTTGAACTTAGAGCAAAAGCTGAATCTCAATTAGGTGAAGATTTTGATATCAAAGACTTTCATCATGAAGTGCTAAAAAGAGGCGCCCTACCACTAGATATTCTAGAAGAATATATTAATCAGTGGATTGAGCAAGAATTAAATTAGTCTCTCATCTCACCCAATGCAAAGAAGCAATCGAAGCTTTGAAGAGTTAATAATTCTTTTGAATTATTGTCTTGCTTAAGAGCTATATCTATTAGTGAATAGTAGACAGAGCGAGAGATAAAGCCCTCTAAATTATTTCTTACATGAACAAAGGGAATATGCTCATCGCCTATTTTCTTAAGTTCTAGTTTATGATCTTTATCAAGGGGTATGGATAAATCTAAATTTGTTTTTAGGATAATATTTTTGTTATCTGAGTCAACCTCATAATCAATGATCTTGTAAGGAGCTAAATCTACTTTTACAGGTACTTTTTCAACAGGTGTAACCAAATAATATTTACCATCTTCGAGTTTTAAAATTCTTGAAAATAAAATCTTTAATTTATCCCTGCCAATAATCGAACCTTGATAAAACCAATTGCCCTCCCTATCAATTTTCATCTCTACACCCTCACACAAATCTGGATCCCAAAGATGCACAGGAGGATATTTCTCCTCAATTGAGTTAACAGAGTTCAATAAATCAGCGAAGTCCATATAAAGCTTGAAGCAAAATAAATAATCCTAATCCAGCAATAAATGCTGAAGAAGCAAATTGGATATTATCAGAATGCTTATTAAAAATATCACCCATTGAATGATGAGTTAATGCATAGCTGACGAAGGAAAACCATGCCGCAGTAGTTAGTGGAAAATAGAATAAATAGATTAACGACATCAATGTATTTGAATCAAGATTTATAAAAGAGAACAAGGAAACGGTAAACAGAAATGCTTTCACATTTAATAAATTAGTTACCAAGCCAATAACAAAAGGATTTTTGAATAAGACCTTTGACTCATCTGGCTTAGATGACTTTTTTGAAATCAAAAAGCTGAGTCCAAGATATAGCAAATAAAATGCCCCAATGCATTTAATAAAAAATTTAGCTTCCTCAGAGCTATAAATCAATAATGAGATTCCAGAAATGGCAAAAAAACAGTGAATAAATATACCAAAACCAATGCCTAGAGCGGTAAGAATTCCCTGAGCTCTGCCTTTAACTAATGATTGATGAAAAATAATGGCAGTATCTGGACCAGGTGACATTACAGCTAACAAATGAGCTAAGGCTGCTGAAAAAAACATCATGATGAAATAATCTCAGGCTCTATTTCTAATTTTATTTTAAATTTTTTAAATATCTTTGATTTAATTTGATTGAGAACAGAGATAACCTCATCAAATGAAGCTTCACCATTGTTAATAAGTACAAGAGAATGATTCTCATATAAACGTAAAGTATCAGGAATTTTTAATTCAGGCTCAATTAATTCTATGAGTCGGGCTGAGCTGAGTTTGGTGTATCCATCCACCTGATCCCACCTATGACCAGCTAAGAATTCATTATCTAAATCTTGAGATCTCACTATGGGATTTTTAAAGATACTTCCAACATTAGGCTCTATCTTAGGATCAGGCAATTTAGAGTTTCGAATATTTTTTACTGAATCAGAAAGCATTCTTGGAGTTAAAGAAGTAACATCTATTGAGTGATCATTTAAAAATTTATTTAATGATGGGTAGCTTAGGTTGGGTGAGAAAGATTTATCAAATACAAAATTAATTTTCAAAATAACAAAATCTTTTAATTTAAATATTGACTCCCTATATTTGAACTGACATTGATGATTATTTAAGGTTTCAAGTTTTTTTTTGGTTAAATTAAAACATTCAACACTATCAATAAAAGAGCTAATTTCAACCCCATAAGCGCCAATATTTTGCACAGGTGCAGCCCCAACCGATCCTGGAATATGGGTCAGATTTTCAATGCCATAAAGTTTATTAATTAAACAATATTCAATTAGGTCAGCCCAATCAACACCAGCGCCGACTGAAATACAATCATCACGAATTTCTATGCCTTTCAAGTGAACCGCAATAACAGTTCCATTAAAATAATCACCTAAGATCACATTGGTACCAGCACCAAGTATTAATATTTCTTCGTCTCCTAGCTTTTCTAGTAAAGACAAATCATCAAGTGTATTGATGTTAATTAGGTTTTTTGCATTTGCCTGTAGACCCAAAGAATTAGATAGCATCATCAATCATTCTTCTTAGCAAAAATTATTGCTGCTTCTAAGTCTTGTGGAGTATCAATGCCTATTGGCGCTTCGCATTTAAATTCTTTAACAAAAATATTGAAACCATTATCTAAAAAACGTAATTGCTCTAATTTTTCTGACTGCTCATTTACAGTTGGTTTTAATGTGCTTAAATGCTGAAGAGTTTCATTGGTATAAGCATAGATGCCTAAATGCTTTAGATAATTTTTATGCTCTGCAATAAATGAGTTAGGGATTATGGCGCGTGAAAAATACATGGCTTTTTTTGAGAGTGATCTGACAACTTTCACTTCATGAGGGCTACTGAAATCCATTGAATCTGAGAACTTAATACAAGCAGTGGATATCGGCGTATCAGTGCTTAGTATCAGGGGTAATTGATTGATAATTTGCACAGGCATAAAAGGTTCATCACCTTGAAGATTTAGAATTGGAATCTCTGGAGATAAATCGAGTATTTTTGCAGCTTCAGCAACTCTATCCATGCCAGAGATATGATTTGCTGAAGTCATTACAACATTTGCACCATGTGACTCACAATGATCCTTAATCTCATCACTGTCAGTCGCAATATATACATTAGAAGCATTAGACGAATTAGCCAAATCTATAATCCGAGAAATTACTGAGCGGCCGTTGATCATGGCCAATGGTTTGTTAGGCAAACGAGTTGAACCAGATCTAGCTGGAACAATAATAACGAAAGAATTAGTCATTAAGAGAAAAAATTCTATCCTCTAACATCCTGGGTATGTCATCCTCTATTGGATAGCCAATGTTACATTTATCACACTCAAGATGCTCTCCCATATCAATCAATTTTGATTTGCATTTTATGCATCCCATAATATTTAGAATATCCTTATCTATCATTTAATTTCTCCTCGAGCTTATCAATGAATTGGGATTCTATTTTAGACTCAATGCTAAGATACCAAATCTTTGAATTTTTAAAATGTTTACATTTTGCTGCATCTTTTTCGGTCATTAATATGGGTAAATGATCAAGGTAATATAAGTCCCTTTTATTATATTTATGATGATCAGGAAATGGGTTTTTATCGAACTCAAAACCCAGCCTTAATAATAAATCAAAAAACCTATTCGGATTTCCCACTCCTGCAATCGCATGAACTTGATTATGCATAGGCCATTTATCAACTGAATATTCTTTACCTGAATTTAAGTGAATGAACTTAGCTGGACTGAGGGTCATTAAAATTTCATCTCCTTCTGTTGGGCCACCATTGTTAACAATAAAATCAACTTCAGACAATCTCGACTTAGGTTCCCTAAGTGGACCTGCAGGGAAAGCCAAGCCATTGCCCAGCCTTCTAGCTCCATCAATTACCGCAATTTCAATATCTCTACCCATTGCGTAATGTTGTAAGCCATCATCAGAAATAACCACATCTACATCATGCTTTTCTTGCAGTTTACTTGCTGCCCTTGATCTATTTTTATCAATAAAAAATGGTATGTTTAATTTAGCTAAAATTTGAGCTTCATCTCCCGTTTGCTTATATGTAGTTTCAGAGTTTACCTCAAGCGTCCCAGAATACTTGCCACCATATCCTCTGCTTACTAGCCCAGGTTTAAAACCGCGTTTTGCTAGTTCACTTGCAATGAATTTAACCAAAGGTGTTTTACCAGTTCCGCCCATAGAAATATTGCCGACTACAATAATAGGTTTGGGAGAGTTCCAAACTTTTTTAGGGTTATTGATATAAGAATTTCTTCGTGCCTTAACCAATGAAGAAAATAAAAAAGTAAGAGGTGCCAAAATATATAGCCAAAAACTTTTGTTATACCAAGCATCAATTAGATAGCCTTGCTGGGCTGGCTCTTCGGTAAATGTTGGAAGGAATTCCTGGCTAACAGCTTTCCTTGATGACTTTTTAGAATCGCCAGAATCATTAAATTTATTTTGATATAAGCTCTTATAAATACCCTCTTGCCCTAATAACTCGTCATGGGTTCCAGACTCAGCAACCGAACCATTGTCTAAAACTAAAATTTTGTCTGCATTTTCAATAGTTGAAAGTCTATGAGCAATAACAATGGTTGTTCTATTATTTATTAATTGCTCTATTGCTTCCTGAACAATTAACTCAGATTCATTATCTAACGCTGAAGTAGCCTCATCTAAAATAATAATTGGTGAATCTTTATAGAAAGCTCTAGCTATTGCTAATCTTTGTCGTTGCCCACCAGATAACAAGACGCCATCATCACCTATTTCAGATTTAAAGCCTTCTGGTAGCCTTAAAATAAAGTCATTACAGCCAGATATTTTAGCTGCTTCTTTTAATTTTGCTTGATCGATATCGCTATCACCATATGCAATATTTTTTTCAATGGTGTCATTAAATAATGTTGGAGATTGATTGACTATTGAAATAGATTTTCGAAGATGAGAGAGTTGGTAATCTAATATACTGACATCGTCAACTGAGATTTCTCCTGTAAAATCAGAATAAAATCTTGAAATTAAATTAGCAATGGTCGATTTACCTGAGCCAGATTTACCAACAATGGCAACTGTTTCATTTTTAGTAATTGAAAAATTTAAATTAGTAAGGACAGGTTCTTTTGAGTTATATGCGAAAGACACATCGGAAAACTTAATATTGCCTAAAATTTCTGAGTCTAATTCGCCTATATCTTCTTCTTCTTTTGTATCTAATTGATCAAAAATTTCTACAGCTGCCGCTAAGCCTTTTTGAATAACAGCGTTAATATTTGAAAGTTGCCTGATTGGTTTTGCCATTAATCCAGCTGCAGTTATAAAAGCAACAAAGTCCTCTGCACTTAGCTCTATACCAAGCTGTGAGCCTAATGCAAAATAGGCAACAATAGATAATGAAACTGAAACAAGTAACTGAATAATTGGGGTTGCCAAATTGCTGGTTGCTTCAAGTTTTAAATTTTGATTTTTATTTGATGCATTGGCGGCAAAGAATCTATCTTTTTCATATTTTTCAGCATTAAATGACTTAATTTCCAAATTTCCATCAACTGCTTCAGAAGCAAGATGGGTTACATCTCCCATAGCTGTTTGAATTGTTTTGGCTAACTTTCTTAACCTTCTACCAGCTACATATACAATTAGTGCTATAAATGGAGTGGTGATTAATAAGAGCAGAGTTAACTTCCAGTTCAAAGTAAGCATATAAGCTAGCAATCCTAAAAGAAGAAATCCCTCTCTTACGAGAGTTTTAATAGCATTTGAAGCAGCGCCTGAAACTTGGGTGGTGGTAAAAGTGATTCTATTAATCAGTTGGCCTGATTGATTTTGATCAAAGAAATTCTTAGGAAGGTTAATAAGTTTTGAGAATAATTCATATCTCAGGTCATGCACAATACCGAATCCTACTCTTGACATAAAATAATTCCCAATAAAAAAACCAGCACCCCTTCCCATTGCAATAAAAATTAATGCAAGGACAAGATATATGCTGAAATCATCTTGATCAGAATTGATATATTCAATAATTCTTCTAATCCACTCAACTGCAGCAATGTCTGCGGATGCAAAAAGAATGAAACCAAAGATACTTAGAATAAATGAAAATTTAAATCTGAAGGTATACGAAAATAGTCTCTTTAACGGATTCATAACTAATCAGTATAAGTTTTAATCTGTATGTTTTGAAATCCCAGCTGTTGAAGACCATCCATTAGGGTTATGACCCATTCATGATAGGCCTTGCTCTCTATAGACAAGATCACAACCTCTGATCTAGAAAATGTTGCAGCAACCCCAGCCATCAATTTATCAATCTCTGTCATAGAGAATTCTTGATTATTAATTATCAACACTCCGGATTCTAATAAAATAATATTTTGAGAGTTATTAGATAGTGCGGATGCAAAAGATTCAGATTTAGGAAGATCTAGAGTTAAATATTGATTGGTTTCTATTTTGGAGGTAACAACAAAAAAAATCACAAGCAGAAAAACAATATCAATCAGTGGTGTAATTTCAATCGAAATAGCTCTTTCTTTATTATTATAAAATTTCATTTTTTATATAGAAAATCTAAAAAAATCGACGTATTAGCTTGTAAAACTGACATCAAAATTACTGTTTTTTGCTCAAAATATCTATAAAAAACTATAGCTGGCACTGCAATGATTAATCCAAAAGCAGTTGTGATTAAGGCTTCTGAAATTCCCGCTGCAAGTAAATCGGTATTTGCAGAGCCATTGACATCAATGTTGCTAAAAACAGTAATCATTCCAACAACAGTTCCTAAAAGCCCAAGCAAGGGACTAATGCTAGCTATTGTGCTTAGCATGGATAAATTTCGTTCAAGGAGTAATTTAATTTCTGATGCTTTTTCTTCAGCCTTTGTCTCCACAAATTCTCTTGAATGCAATCGATATTGATAGCAATGTTGGAGCAAATCACCTAGTTGTGATGTAGCTGCAATTTCTTGTTGATTTTGAGTGTGAAAAGAGTCTTTCTTGATTAAATTTTGTGCTTGCCTCAACAATCCTTTTGGAGCAACTAATCTCCTCTGCAAAAACCAAAGTCTCTCAAGTACTATTGAAATGAGCAATATAGAACAAACAAGCAAAGGCCAGATGAACCATCCACCAGATATTAATAAATTATTCATTTTCCGTTGACTTCAAGTCTCCATTCTCAATACGAAACACCGTATCAAGTTTACCAGCATAATTTAAATCATGAGTTGCAACTACAATACCTATATTATGATTTTGAGCTAATTTAATAGTTAAATTTTGAATCACCTCAGCATTTTCTTGATCTAGGTTGCCTGTTGGCTCGTCCATCAATACAAACTTCGGTTCGTGAACAACAGCTCTTGCAATAGCAACACGTTGTCGCTCACCTCCTGAAAGCATATATGGGTACTTATCTTGCAATGAAGCAATTCCAAGCTCGTCAAGAATCCGAATAATTTGTTGTGAATTCTCATTAACGTTTTTGTTATTAGCAATCTTAAAAACTAAATTACAGTTCTCAAATACTGTTAAATCATCTAATAAATAATGGAATTGATATGCATAACCGAATAAATCAACCCTCATTAAATTAAAATTTTTAGCATTATTGGATGATAGATTGATGTCGTTAAATAAAATATTGCCATGATCAGGCGTTTCCAATCCAGCAAGAATTTGCAAAAGGGTTGTTTTGCCACTTCCAGAAGAGCCAATCACACCAATTAAATCGCCCTCAGAGATGGAAATTGAGATATTTGATAAAACCTCAGTTTGATAATCTCCTGACTGATAACTTTTAACAATCTTTGATGCTGTTAACTTATTCATGGCGCAAAATGGTTACAGGTTTCAACTTAGCTGCTCTAGCTGCTGGAAAATATGAAAATATTAAACTCATTGCAAGGACAGAAAGGCATATATATATAAGTTGAGTTAATCTAAATTCATATGGAAAATAATTTATAAAGTAACTATCCATCAAGCTTCTGTTACTAAAATTTTCAATAATATTGATTAGTTGATCTATGTTAGGAGTTACTAGAATTCCTATTAATAAACCAATAAAAGTCCCTAAAAATCCAATAATTAAACCAAGGTTTAAAAAAATAAATGTAAGTTGAAGCTTTGAACAGCCCATAGTCTTTAAAATAGCAATTTCTTTTTCCTTGGTTTTAACTGTCATAACTATGGTAGAAAGGATGTTAAAGGCGGCCACTGTGATAATTAAAAATAACATAAGGCTAATTAATCTTTTTTCTAATTTAATAGCTTGAAATAATGTTCCATGGGTCTGTTGCCAAGAAGTAAAATAATAATGGTCTTCGTTAAAAAATGGTTGAGCCAGCAAATTAAAACCGATTGAATTAGCCTTAAATAAATCATTCGTTTTAACCCTGATACCTTCTGTAGCATTTTTTGGAAGGTTCAAAATATTAGCTGCTAGATCATGATGAATTAAAACAAGTGATTGATCTAATTCAGCTTTGAGTTCAAATATACCAACAATATCTAAAGATATAGTTCTTGGAAAAGTGCCTAAAATTGATGAGCGCAAGTTGGTAGTTGTGATATTAACCTTATCGCCAACTTCTACCCCTAAGTACCTAGCTAACCAAGAACCTATAACCACTCCTTTTTTTGAAGACAGATGATCAAGCGATCCACTAGCCATATATTGTGGAAGAATAGACATAGAATCCTCTAGTTGAGGTTTAATTCCTGTAACAAAAACACCTCTTGATCTATTTTTAGCACTCATTAACCCCTGAGTTTCAATGTAAGGAGTCGCGTTAATTACATCATCTGCAATGGTTAATTGAGAAATTATTTCATCATAATTATTCAAGGTTTCATTTGAGCGAATTATTAATTGAGGAACTACACCTAAAACTCTGGTTTGCAATTCTTTCTCAAAACCATTCATAACGGATAAGACAATAACTAAAGCGGCAACACCGAGTGAAAGACCTGCAATAGCCATCAAAGAAGTGAAGGATGCAAATGCACCCTTCTTTGAACGGAAATACTTGTAGCCCAAGTAAATAGGCAATGAGCTCATGACACTTAGGTTATCTGCTTGAGAACCTTTTCAATATCGTCCTTATATGGGGGACGGATTGCAGATAATAACTTATCGAATCTCGATCCTATTTGCTTGTAAACAGCTTTTGCATTACTAAAAGTCTTGAAGCCTTCTTCACCATGATAGCTACCTATTCCAGATGGTCCCACACCACCAAAAGGCAGATCTTCTTGCTGAATGTGCCCTAATACATCGTTAACTGTGACGCCGCCCGATGAGGTTCTTGTAAGAACATGGTCTTCTTCATTTTTATTAGATCCAAAATAATATAAACCCAATGGCTTATCATTTTTATTTACATATGAAATAGTTTCATCAATCTCGGTGAATTCTTTTATAGGTAATAAAGGACCAAAGATTTCTTCTTTCATAATTTCCATATCATCAGTTGGATTCATGACAAGCGTGGGAGGGATTTTAAATGCTTCTTGTTGCGAAAAATCCTCATTGGCTGGGTTGATCTCATCAATCTGCGCACCTTTTTCTTTTGCATCATTTAACAAACCCTGTAATCGATCAAAATGTTTTTGATTAACAATAGATGTGTAGTCATCGTTATGCTTTAAATCAGGATAAAAATCCGCTACAGCATCTTTCATACCAGAAACAAGCTCATCTTTTTTATCTGAGTGAACCATCACATAATCTGGAGCTAAACATATTTGACCGGCGTTCATTGTTTTACCCAGCATTATTCTTTTAGCTGCTATAACACTATCAGCAGTGTTACTTACAATAACAGGAGATTTGCCACCAAGCTCTAAAGTTACTGGAACTAAATTTTCTGAAGCTGCTTTCATAATATGTTTTGCAACAGCGCCGCTGCCTGTATACAAAAGATGATCAAATTTTTGTTGAGTGAATGTCGCGCCAACATCTGGCCCACCAAGAATGGTTGCAAATTCCTCTTCATCAAAAGCAGCATCACATAACTCTTTCATTAAATTTGCTGATTGCTCAGTATATTCACTGGGCTTATGCATAATTTGATTACCAGCTGCAAATATTGAGGCGGCAGGAGAAAATGTTAAAAACATAGGAAAATTCCATGGAGATATCATTCCCACGGTCCCAAGAGGCTCATAATCAACATAGGCTTTGGCGCCTAAAAGGCCCAATGGGAAATTCGCCTTTCTCTTTGATCCTGTCATCCATTTTTTTAGATTTTTCTTTGCATACTCAATGCTTGGGACGATTGTGTAAACATCGGTAGCCATGGATTGATTTTTAGACCTTACTCCAAAATCTTCATTTAGCGCATCAACTATTTTGTATCGATTTTCCATAACCAAAGATTTCATTCGATCTAATCTATCTATACGTAGGTCGTATGATGGCGGGCCATTTTTTATAAAGTATGCTTTTTGTTTTTCAAGAATATTTTGCATTTGCTGATGTTCCATTTTTACTCCTTATTTTAAAAACAGTTTATTAGTCTAACAGTTAAAGAAAACTCCAAGTCAAGTAATTATCATTAAGTTGATCTTTTCTGTTTATCTGAATCATTCGTCTTTTTAATCATACTTCTAATATCAGCCCAATCTTCTTCTGACATCTTAGAAAGTTGCGAGAAAGTTCCCCCGCCTGATAAATACTGAGCGCCATCAAGCGCAATTGTTTGCCCTGTTAAATACTCACATCCATCAGCCATTAAGAAAGTTGCTAAATTTTGTAATTCGCTCATTTCACCCACCCTTCCCATTGGGATGGTACTCATGGAGCTAGACTCATCATCTAAAGCTCCCTTAGGGCTAAGTCTTGCCCAAGCACCTTCAGTCGGAAATGGTCCTGGCGCAATTGCATTTATTCTTATTCCATGAGGTCCCCACTCTACTGCAAGAGATTTTGTCATGGTATTAAGGGCAGATTTTGACATTGCAGAAGGAACAACGAAGGGAGAGCCCGTCCAAACCCAAGTTGCGAGTATAGAAATAATTGACCCTTTGATATTTTGCTCAAGCCATTTTTTTCCTACCGCATTAGTTACATAAAATGTGCCATGAAAAACAATATTGGCAATAGCATCAAAGCCTCTAGCTGATAAATCTTTTGTAGGAGAGATGAAGTTACCTGCAGCATTATTAACCAAGCCATGAAGTGGGGCTTCTTGAAAAATGGATTCAATAAAATCCTCAACATCTTGCGGTGAACGAATGTCTAAGGGTTGATAGCGAACATCCGCTCCATACTTGTCCTTAAATTCTTTAGCTGTATCAGCTAATACACTTTCTCTTCTTCCGCAGATAACTACATCAGCTCCATGCTGAACGTAATGCTCAGACATCTCTTTGCCCAAGCCAGTCCCTCCGCCAGTAACCAATATTTTCTTTCCTTTTAAAACATCCTCTTTAAACATTTTGATCCTTATTTTGAATTTGTAATATCTATAATAGCTTGAACCCACGCATCTGAAAAATTTAATGATGGAACATAATCTAGCGTTTGACCGCCAGCCTCGATAAAAAGTTCTTGATATTCATCACCGATCTCTATGACTGTTTCAAGACAGTCAGCTGTAAATGCAGGAGAGAAAACAAGAACTTTCATGTTCCCTTGAGCTGGCAGGCTTTTTAAAACATCATCAGAAAAAGGCTCTAGCCAATTATTAGTTAGGCGTGATTGAAAGGTAACCTCATACTCATCTCTTGTGAGTGATAATTTATCTGCTATAAGTTTTGAGGTTTCATAAACAGTAGCTTTATAGCAATACTTATTTTCTTCATTGATTTCGTGCTCACAATTCTTGCCATCACATTGATTATCCAGATAAACCTTATCTACTTGAGAATTAGGTAAACCATGATAGCTAAATATGACTTTGTCATAATCCGAAAGATTAAAACCTTTTGCTGCATCAACCCATGCATCTATAAACGATGGGTGATCATAATATTGTGATATAAACTTAAATGAAGGAATCACCCATTCCTTTGAAAGTCTTTTAGTTACTTCCTCATAGACGCTTCCAGAAGTCGCAGAGGCATAATGAGGGAATAGAGGCAAAATAATTAATTCAGATGGGTTTGATTGCTTAATTTCATCAAGAGCTTGTTGGATGCTTGGCGACTGATATCGCATAGCATAATAAATATTAAATTTATCTTGTTGCTGATTTAATTTTTTTGTTAATTCTTCAGTATTTTTAAGTAATGGAGAAACTCCACCTGAAAGATCCCATAATTTTTTGTAGATCTTACTTGAACTAAATGACCTGAAAGGACAGATGATTAAAGTTACCAGCAAAAATCTTAATACATATGGAACATCAATAACTCTAGCATCCATTAAAAATTCTCTTAAATACTTAAAAACATCTAAGTATGAAGGTGAATCTGGAGTTCCTAGATTAATTAGTAATAACGCTGGCTTGTTCATGATCTCTTAATAATGGATGCCCTATTATAAATAATAAGGAAATAAAGCACAGAGAAGCGCTAAAAAAATATAGATAGTCTGGTCCAAGCTGATAGATAGGCATTGCCACTATCGGTGTCAAAACGTGCCCTATTGGCATAACAGAACCTAAGTATCCAGCAGCTTTGCCTTGATTATCTGGAGTTTGGGCTAAAGATAAAGAGGAAGCATTTGCAGGTCTAAACATACCGCTGCCAAAGCCATTAATCATCATAGCTAAATAAAATACAGCAATCGATGATGATAAAGCTGCCATAATATATGAAATTGTAATTAAAAAAGTGCCGTATATTAGTAGCTTATTATTAGCTATGGGTTTTAGATCAGTAAAAATATATTGACTTACAACCGTTGATATAGACAACACAACGAAAGTTAAGCTAATAACCAACGGTAAATCTTTTTCATCCGAAAATACATCAGTTATAAAGAACCCTATGGATTGCAGTAAAGATGCTTGGCAAAGCGATGATAATGCAGCAATAAATAAAAATGGCCATACAGACTTATCTTTATATGATAATTTTGTAATCACCTTTTCAACTTTTTCTTTAGGAATAATGTGTTTTGGAAAGCTAATATAAATACCTATGGATGCAATAAAACCGCAGCAAGCAAAAGCATAAAAAGGCAAGCTCTTTGAATATAGAAATAAAAAACCTCCCAGCATTGGTCCCATAATTGTTCCAATTAAAAAACTAGATTCAAGTCTTGCAAATTTTTTTGTTCGCTTTGATCTATCTGAGATATCTGCCATGTAAGCAAAAGCAGCAGGTCTTGTTGCCGAGCCAATTAAGCCATTAATCAATCGACCCAATATTAGTAGAGGCAAAAGATAGACCAGATCTAAAATCTTCTGCTCAACAAGAAATAAAGGGGTGATTAACGCAATAATTGAAACTGAGTAACCTACAAGACCTATAACTGCTATGTTACGTCGTCCATACTTATCAGAAGCTCTACCCCATGACGCGCTAGTTATAGCCCAAGCAACTGCAGAGATTGAAAAGATTGTTGATGTTTCGATGACAGATAAACCTAAGTCTCTTGCTAATGGAGGCACCAAAACAAAAGCAAAAGATTGACCCAGTCCTACTGCAAATAAACCAAATTTTAACCAAGCTGTGGGGTTAGACAATTTTTGAGATGCCTACAAGCTCACGTAATTTACCCACAAGCTCTTGAGCTTGAGGTTGAACTTTCCGAGCTCCGTCAGAAAATAAATCATTCAATAGATCTGGTTGTTCTTTTAATGCGTGATATTTTTCTCTTATAGGGACTATTTCATTATTGATAGCAGTGAATAAATCTTTCTTAACATCTCCCCAGCCAATTCCATCTTTGTATGATAGCTTCATATTATTGATCTCCTCAGCATTAGCGAACAAAGAATATAGTTGAAAAAGAGTACAGTTCTTATGATCTTTAGGTTCGCCTGGTTCTAATGAGTTTGTAATAATCTTTGCAATAGATTTTTGCAAAGCTTTCTCTGTTGATAAAAAGGGAATGATGTTGTTATATGACTTACTCATTTTTCTACCATCAGTTCCTGGTACTGATATTTCACTTTGTATAATTGCCTCAGGAAGTGTTAGTACGTTTGAGTAAGTGTGATTAAATTTACCTGCAATATCTCGAGTCATCTCCATGTGTTGAGCTTGATCTGGGCCAACAGGAACATGAGTTGCATTAAAAATTAATATGTCAGCAGCCATCAAAACTGGATATGAAAAAAGGCCCATATTTATAGCCTTATCCTCATCGCCACCAGACTCAATGTTTTCAGCAACAATAGCTTTATAGGCATGAGCTCGATTCAACAAGCCCTTAGCTGCGCTGCAATTTAATATCCAAGTTAGTTCATGCACTTCAGGAATATCAGATTGTCTATAAAAATGAGACTGTTCTGGGTTTAAGCCAGATGATAGCCATGCTAATGCAACATTTTTAACACTTGCTTCAATTTCTTTGGGATCTGTTTGTTTTATTAATGCATGATAGTCAGCAAGAAAAAAATATGAGTCATTATCAGGAGCAACTAATTCAAGCGCGGGTTTGATGGCGCCTAAATAATTTCCAATGTGAGGAGTACCAGTTGTTGTAATTCCTGTTAAAATTCTTTTTCTCATTTAGAGATAATTATAAACATCAAAAGAAACTATTGTGGAAACTCATAAAATTTTATTTGAATCACTAGACAAAGCTGAAAAGCATTTTGAAGCTGGAGAAATTCGTTTGGCTCAAAAACTTGTGAATGAAGTCTCAAGAACTATGAAAGCTGAGGGCAAGGTATCAAATAAACTTAGACATAGATTTAACTTTATGTCTGCTCAGTCTAGATACTTTAATGATATTTCATCTTTTGCAACAAACCCAAAAAGAAATGAAATTATTAAAGAAATTGAAGCCTTAATAGCTGAACCCCATGAGAATCCAAAAAAACAAGCAAATGAAATTCACGGACTTCAAACGAAGTGGCAATTACTAGACCAAACATCCAAGCCTGCTGGACGAGAACAGTGGATCACTTTTAAGAAGCTAACAGACAAAGCTTGGGAGCCTTGTGCTCAATATTATGAGGAATTAAAAAATATAAAAATCTCTAATGCTCAGGAAAGAGAAAAGATAATTCAAACTCTCATTCAATATAGCAATGATAATTCCGATAAATGGCCAGGATTAATTGAGATGAGCAAATTTCTAAGCAAAACTTTTCAAACATGGCAAAGCTATGCTCCAGTTCTTGATGAGGATTTTTCAAAACTCAAGACCGCTTATCAAGATGCAAGAAAACCTATTAATAATGCAATTAACGATCAGGAGAATAAAAACCATAAAATCAAGGAATCATTGATTGAAAAAGTTAAATTAATCAATGATGAAGATACTCAGGCTTGTATTCAAAAATTTAAAAAAATTAAACGTGATTATCAAGATGCTGGGCCTGCTGGCAAAAAAAATGAGCCCATATTATGGAAAAAATTAAATCAAGCTGCCGATCGATTTTTTGAAGCTGATAAAGCAATAATAAACAATGAACTTGAAGTGATCAAAGACCTAACTGCTGAACTTCAATCAGAAGACTGTTCGATTAAAGATATTAAAAACAGTGTTTCTGAGCTTAATAAAACTAGAAAATCTCCTGAGTTTAGCAATCTTCAAAAAGCTATCAAAGCCTATGAAAATAAAAAAATTGATAAAATTAATGCAGATAAGATTAAGGTCTACCAAGACTTATTAACCCTTCTGGAGACAGCAGATGAAAATCATTTGTCTATTCATAATGAGATATTTAAAGCTTTAAAAAAACCACTTTATACTGGCAACAAAGATAAGCTTCAAGAATGCACAGTCAAACTTGAGTTAATAGCAAAAATAGAGCCACCTGATACTGAAAAGATAATTAAGCAAAAATTAGCACTACAAATGCTTCAAGAAAAATTCTCTGGTATAAAAAATACAAATGATGAGATTAAAGATTTACTAATAGCATTTATTAATAACTTAAAATCAAAAAAAATTAGTGCTGCTGAAACCAAACTTTGGAAAAGAATGTGTGAGGCAATACAGAAGTTAGCTAACCAGCTTCCTTAGATTTTATTGCATTCATCCATCTATCAGATCTAAATCTAGCAACATACAAAAATCCCTTTACAATGTAATCTGCAACCAGTGTTGAAAATATAATTTCAATCCTTGCGTCAAGCAAAAAGAAAATTACTGCAAGAAAAACCCTAATAAAGAGCAAACACGTCAATGTAATAGCTAGTGGGGTTTTAGTATCCCCAGCACCTCTTAAAGCTCCACCAAGAGAGAATTCAATGGCCATCAATGGTTGCATTGATCCAAGCAACCAAATAAAAATTACAGTTAAGCGAACTACTTCATCATTATCAATCATGTATCTAGCTAAAGATTCAGCAAACACAGTTATAAGGACGCCAAAAAATGTCATCGAAATAATTGACAATCTCATGGCACCCCAACCGGCTCGTTTTGCCTGATCTTTGTTCTGAGCTCCCAAATGCTGCCCAACGAGAGTAGCTCCAGCAATTGAGAAACCAAATCCAATTACAAATGAAAAGGACAATATTTGAACTCCTATTCCATAAGCTGCATAAGCTTCAGTTCCATAATAAGCAACCAATATAAGAAACGCTGTGATACCAATTTGAAAAATTACCTGCTCAAGCGCTGCTGGTAGTCCAACCTGAAATATTTCTTTTACCCTAATTTTGTCGAAGCTAAATATAGAAAAATAACGAACAGGCAATTGATTTGATAACCAAAATACAATTAGTAATGATGCGCCTATAACAAAAGATACACCATTTCCAAAAGCTGCACCAACAACTCCATACTGAGGAAATCCTAGCCAACCATTAACAAAAACTAACATAAAAAATATTGCGAATAAATTCATGATTAAGCCAATGACTAATGGAGTCTTTACATCACCAACTGCCCTAAGAGCTGTGATTAAGCCCATTCCACAACCAAAGGCAATATAGAAAGGAGATATAGCTTTTAGGTACTCAATAGATAGTATAAGAGCTTGATCTTTAAGCCCAAAAAATCTTACTAGCGGCTCTGAAAATTGCCAAACACAGACAGAAGATATTAATGATAATACTAGAACCAATTGCACAGTTCTGGTAAAAAAAACTCCAGCCTCTAATCGATCATTAGCTCCCCAATTTCTAGCTATAAGTGCGGTCGAACCAGCTAAGACTCCTGTGAGTACAGCTTGCAAAATAAATGTAACTCTTTGGCCTGTTACAGCTGCAGCAATGGCATCAGGTCCCAGATTGCCAACAACTTTTATCGCAACAATTGAACTTGTTGCATAAAATAAATTAGTAATGATAGAAGGCCAAGCAAGCGTCCATACGCCCATTGAGCCCCTTGGGATTTTTGCTCCCTCATCTAATACTTCCAAATATTAAGACTCCTGAATTGAGCCGAGATAGATAACTCCAAATATCAAAGTCATTGAGAAAGCTACAAAAGGAGAATCATTCGATTTAAATATTTTATTTCTATAGACAACACATTCAACTAAATGAGCAACAAGTAGCAAATAAAAAATTCCAGATGCTGCATAAAAAATCCATCCATTAAATGGTTCAAATAAATTTACTATTCCGAATGCCCAAAGAATTAAAGTAATTATATGAGGGGCTTTCACTGGAGTCTCTGAAGTTGTGTTGAATACATCCTATCAATCATTTTTTCAATAAATGGTTGGATGTGAGCATATGACTCGTTATCTTTTATCGCATACCATTGATGCAAATAAAACAAAGATCCAAAAAGAAAGTTACGATACTCCTCTGGATTTCCGTGAATCATCGAACCATCAGCTTGGCCTTTTTTAAACCAATTTGTCCACATTTTATATTGATTGGCCTCATTGACTTTTATAACGTCGTATTTTGCGAATTCAGATAATGATTTTGGTAATGACATCAATAGCGTTAATCCATTTATAGTCATTGCTTTATTTGTATAAGTTTTTATCTTCATCAGATGGTTGTCATCTATTTTATTGATAGATTCAATTAATTTATCAAGCTTAGTCTGGATAGAAAGGATGACTTCCAGAAATAAATCACCCTTGCTACTAAAATAGTAATAAATAGATTTATCAGTTAAATCTAATGATTTGGTGATTTGCTCAAGCTTGGTGTTGTGATACCCATGTTGAGAAAAAATAGAAATAGCAGAATCAAGAATTAAATCTTTTTTCTTTGTTCGTTTGGGCGAATTTTTGGTATTTATATACATAGCTTAATTATACATTAGCTGAACATTATCTAAGCTCTAGCTGGGAAATAATGTACTCATGTCTTTTTCGATTAATCTTGTATAGTAAAAAAATGCCAAAGGGAATAATCATCAAAACAGCTACCAAGGGACCCTGAACCATAGCCAAGCTAAATATCTGATCTGCATTAGGGGACACTTCCGAGCCTTGGGGAAAACCAATAAGCTCAAGAGCAATACCAGCAACTAAAATTCCAAATCCTGTATTTAATTTACCTATTAATGAGCTTGAAGCAAACATTAAGCCTTGCTGACCAATTTTGCTATCTAACTCAACCTCATCGCTTATATCACCTAGCATAGATTCTCTTATGATTGCGCTTGATGATAAACAAGTATTCGCAATGTATATAAAAGGAACAAGAGAATAAAATAGATTCCAAGAACCAGACTGTGGAAGCATGCCATTGATGAATAGAATAATCGGTATTGGGGGCACCAATGCTGCAAAAGCAATAGCAAACAAAAGAATAGCCCTTTTTTCAATGTATAAAACTAATCTTGGAATTAATATAAAAGCTGTGAATGTGGAGAGAACATAGATACCTAAAAATGAAGCGATCATGATAGATTTAAATTCCCAAAAATAAGTATTCATATATATTTGAAGAGAACTGTTCAAACCCCAGCTAATAGCAATAAATAAATAACCAAAGAAAAAAATTAAAAAGGATTTATTCTTAAGAGCTATGTAAATTTGAGTAAATATTAATTTTAAGTCAAAAGAGGATACATCCTTATAAGAGTTATCACGATATTTCAATGTACCGAAATAGGTAATCAACACAGCACCACACATCAAGAATGCCCCAGTCATCCCATAATATACCCATGGCTCTGGATTTTGAGTTCCCGGTATATATTCAGGAGTATCTTTAAAAAAGACCGTGTAAGCTAAGAATGCATTAAAAAGACCTCCGCCCCACCCCATCATCTCTCTTGCAGCAAATATAGACGTTCTTTCTGTATAGGATCTAGACATCTCGCTTCCCAATGATCGATGAGGGACATCAAACATTGTCATGCCAATTCTGGTTAAAACTGTGAAGGTCAACATCCATAAAAACAACTGCTGCTGAGAAAGGCCCCAACTCGATTGGATAGAAAAAAGCATAAAATAAGATAATCCCATTGGAATCATTCCCAGAAGAAAGTATGGATGCCTTCTACCTAACCGGTGCTGAGTTCTATCTGAAATAATGCCCATTAATGGATCAGTAAATGCATCAATCATCAATGCAATAAAAATTGCTAGGCTAGCTAATCCTGGTGTTAATCCAATTACATTTGAATAAAAAAATAATAAGAAAAATGTAAAAGCATCTGCCTTAACTCCATTTGCAATATTGCCGGAAGCGTAAAAGAATTTTTCTTTAGCTTGGATTGTCATGGTTCAACATTGTATAGCTATTTTTAAAACAAACGGTCCAATAAATTATTTTTTTCTCTGAGAGAAAATTATTTATTTAGGAATAAAATAAATTGGTTTTGGAATTTTGCATATGATTCCTCATCAAGCATATGGCCCATTCCTGAAACAATCTCTAGCTCACTAGATTGGATAAGCTTATTTGCTGAATAAGCATTTCTTACCTTAATCAGGGGATCAATATCTCCGTGAATAATTAAGGTTGGAGTATAAATTGATTGAATTAGCTCTTTTCTATTCTTTGACCCAATAATTGCAGCCATCTGTCGAAGGAAGCCTCCATCATCTCCTCCTCTTGCAATATAAGCACGCATATTTTCTCGAAATTGAGGAGTATCATAGTTCTTACCTGGCGTACCGATAAGTTGGAATAGTTTAATAGATTGATCAATTCTGCCTTCAATATCATCTTTAGCTGCAGATCTTTTTAGTAACTGTTGAGTTACCTTAAATTTTGGCCCGTTAAATGGATTTGGTGTTGAAGCCGTCGAAGAAATCATAATAAATGATTTTGCTCTTTCCGGATGCTGTGCAACTAAAACCTGAGCAATCATTCCCCCCATCGACATTCCTAAAATATGCGCATCATCTATATTTAGATGATCAAGCACAGCTATACCATCAGAAGCCATATCTTGAATGGTATATTCAGAATTGATTGGAATAAACATAAAATATTTCAAATAATTTAATGTTTGGGATGGTTTGGATGTAAAACGAGTAGATAATCCAACATCACGATTATCAAATACTATCGGTCTAAAATTATTTGCTTGTAAATCCTTAATTAAAAATTCTGGCCATAAGGTTAGTTGAGCTCCAAGCCCGGTTACCAATAGAATTGGCTTAGCATTTACTGGCCCATAGTCTCTATAAGCAATATTAATTGAATTATTATCTGCGAAGCCCTCGTCAAAAGAAAAGATCTTCATTGAAAAAACTAATACCACCAATAATAGGATGTTATGACGCATATGCATTTGCTCTTTCTTTAACATTTTTTCTAATAGCGCCCCAAAAAAGAGATATATCAAAATTATGAAGATCGCCTTCATTGGCAAATCTTTTAATTTTTTCAATCAATGGGCCTCTGGTTTCGACCATGGAAGTATTAGAAATTCTCGCCTCAAAACTAAGCCCAGTAATAGCTTCAATGGATAGTTTTGAATAAGTGTTTTTAGTTGCGTAATAGTCCGCAAGTGATAGCTTATCCGATTTTAATCTAATGGATATATTGTTTGGATCGTCAACCCAATCAAGATGATCATTCCATGAGAATGGATTTTGACATACAAGAGATTGCTCCATAGGCTCTAACATCCAACCATCAGGGGTCCAAAATAAGGATTTTGCTCTGCTTCGTCTAAAACCCTCAATACCAGTACACCATGAAATAATCACTTGTTGATCAATGTTTGATTTAGAGATAGATATATCCGGGTACATCCCATCAAAGTGCTTGGTAGGTAAAATGTATCCAATTAAATATGCAGCAATAAAATTTTTACAAGAATCTTTTTGTGATACAAATTCATTAATCAATCTTTGTCCATGCAGCGCTCCTTGACTATGACCTGCAATAAAAAAAGGTTTTCCATTGTTGTGTTCTTGTAAAAAAATTTTAAAAGCATCAGACAAATCTTTATAAGCTAGATCAAGAGCATCAAAACCATCGTTTGAATCAGTATTAAAAAATGAAAAATAAGTAGCTTGACGATAATATGGAGCATAAACATTACAGGTTTCTGAAAATGCTGATGCTTGAGTTGCTAGGTGACTGCCTGTCCTCTCAAATGCTGCACTTGTCGGATCAATTGGTGAATTCCAATTTTTTTCAAAATACCCTGTTGGATGAATAAAAAAAACATCGAATTCTTTTTCATCAAGAGACAATGAATTATCAGGAGACAAATTTTGAAATCCATCTATGCCGGGAAATGCTGCCCAGTTTGAGCGCTTTAAGTAATTGGGTTTAGATGGATGGTCATTAGATTTAAAATTTGTTTCAGGCTTCAAGCTGTGTATAAATTTTAAATTATTATTCCATGGGCTAAGTTTCTTTTTAGTCATTGGATTATAGTTTTAAAAATTTATTTGTTGCTGTAGCTGTTGCAACCAATCTATCGCCTTGATGTAGTTCAGCAGAAGTAAAAGAAATACTTTTGCCAGTCTTATTAATAGTAGCTGATGAGATAAATTTGCCAGGAGTGCCTGGAGCTAAAAAATTAACATTAATATTTAATGTTAAAGGATTGTATTCACCATTAGTTTTAAATATTAAAAGATGAGCCATTGAAGTATCAAGCATAGCTGTTATAAAACCGCCTTGGACAAAAGCGCCATCTGAGTGAGTCAGCTCTTCCCCTATATCAAAATGCATCGTCATAGTTTCTTTTTTTTCGTCAAAAGTAACATCACTTGCGCCAAGAATAGAAAGAAATTTTGGTGGTTTGCTTAGGTTTATCTTTGATGATGTCATTGCTTGGTTTGTGTAATAGAATGGTTGAAATAAATTATAGGGTAAATTTATGAGAATCTTTATATCATTATTAGTATTTTTACTAATTTCATTTCAAATCAATGCAAGCATATTAGATATAGATGATAAGGAAAAAATAACAAATCATTTCAATGCATATGTTGATAATGGAAATCTCCCAAATCTTTCCATACTTATTAAAAAAAATAATAAAGAAATATATCGCCATGCATATGGATATGCTGATATTGATCAGCAAATAAATGTAGATCAAAAAACTGTTTATAGAATCTACTCCATGACAAAACCTGTCACTGGTGTTGCAATTATGCAGCTCATTGAAAATGGACAGTTAAGACTGAATGACAAAGTTTCTCAATACATTCCAGCATTTAAAAATACAAAAGTTATCAATCTTGACTTTCAGGACTATGTCGTAAAACCAAAAAGAGAGATTACGATTAGAGATCTATTGACTCATACGAGCGGACTAACTTATAGCTGGGCTGGCGAAGGACCAGTCAATCAAATATATCGAAAATACAATATTCGTCCATATTATTTTGGTGCTCTTGACGCAGAGTTAAATAAATTTCCCGGTAATACCTGTCAATTTGCTGCTGCTGCGGCTGCTGCCCCTCTGCTCCATAATCCTGGTGAAAAGTGGTCATATGGAATTAATATGGATATCTTGGGTTGTATTGTAGAAGTGGTTTCTAAAATGACATTTGCTGAGTATTTACAAAAAAATATTTTTGACCCGCTAAATCTTAAAAGTATAGGCTTTTCAGTGAATCCAAATGATAAAGATTCATTTACGACTCTTTATACTTCAGGAGCATTCTCTAGAGATGGTGAGGTTGTGGCTCCATCTGGATTAAATCAAGCTGAATTAATGTTTTCTAAAGAACTCAGAGCAATTGATACATTCGATCAATCTCCATATCTAACTAACTTGTCACAATTGTTTGATGGAGGATCCGGTTTGGTCTCGAACATTGATGACTATAGTAAATTTGCAGAGATGCTTTTGAATGGAGGTGTCTTAAATGGTGTGAGGATTCTTAGTAAGGCCTCTGTAGAATTAATGGCAAAGAACCATCTATCAGATGCGATTCTGTCTGATGGAGCTGCATTTGGATTAAAAGGTGTTGGCATGGGGTTAACAGTAGGCACGATTATGGATCCTGGATTAGCTGGCACTTATTCTGTTAAAGGAGAATTTTTTTGGGGAGGAGCTGCAAGTACAATTTTTTGGGTTGATAGAAAAAATAATGTTACTGCCACTATGATGACCCAATACATGCCTTCAGATAAATATCCATTGCGAGAAGAGTTAAAGACCTTGTTATATTCTAGTTTGAGTAACTAAAACTGGCGGAGAGACAGGGATTCGAACCCTGGAAACCCGCGAAGGTTTGCTGGTTTTCAAGACCAGTGCATTCAACCGCTCTGCCATCTCTCCGTTCCTATAGGTAAGGCATTTTATAGCCTTTTACAAATAAGTAAACGATACTCTGATAAGTCTAGATTGACATAGATGATTGATATTTGTTTAATAACTATATCGTTCATCCTTTTCTTGGGACGGAAGTAAGTAATAATACTGAAGGAACGCATCTTATTGCCAACCGGCAGGAGATGGAAAATGACTAAATGGGAATATAAAATTGTTGATCACAGCAATTCAACTTCAATGGGTTATTCAAATGAAGAGACAGAAGCATTCAAAATTGAATACAAGGATGCAGTCCATTGGAAATATGAAATGTCTAGGATTGAATTAAATAAGCTTGGTCAAGAAGGCTGGGAATTAGTCACTCAAGATGGGGCGAGTCAAATATATTTAAGACGCCCATTATAAAAAATGACGTTAGAGGAGTTAAGAGTAATAACAATTGTTTATGTTAGTGCCCTTGCTCCTCTAATTATTTATTTTTATAAAAAAGATAGAATCCCGCTCTGGGTACCATCAATTTACATAGGATCTTTTCTTTTGTGCTCATTAGGTTGGGAGCTTTGGTTTACCTATGGGTGGATTGATGGAGATCCGGTGAATATAAGAAGATCGGAGGCTTTAAATCAATGGATTCCTCTTCATATTAACTGGCTTTTAAACTCAATGGCAGATGCTGGAACAATCTCACTGGGTGGTTTGTGGCTGATGTGGAAATTCAGCGGAAAAAATAATCAGGTTTTTCAGGCATGGAACTGGTCTGCATTTAGCATTTTATTTATATGGTGTATAACGCAGAATATTTTTGTAGAGCTTTTTTTGTATCATGATCAGTTATCTGAAGGTAAGTCACTCTCATGGGCCCCTTTGGCTCCAACCGGGCAATTCTTTAACCCTCTACTATTTGAATTTAATGAAAGAAGTGTCATGCTTCAAACACAATTACCTTGGTTAATTATTTCTCCTATCTTGTATATAGCAGCAATCGCTATGGCACGAAAATACTAAAAAATTTAGTCTAGGGTTTTTTTACAGCGAGGTCTTTTAATTGAGAATCTTGTGGTTTAAAAAACCCTATGTATTAGGTGTATCATCTTTAGATGAGTTCTAAACAAAACAGGGTTATCGGTTTTTGGCGAGGGTGGTCTATTGCTGTTGGGTGTGCAATAGGCTCAGGTATTTTTATGATGCCAACATTATTAGCACCATATGGAATGCTCGGGTTAGGTGGCTGGCTAATAGCTGGTGGCGGGTCAATCCTGGTGGCTTTAACGATGGCAAAACTCGTAAAAAGGATTCCCAAAACTGGCGGGCCTTATGTTTATGTCAATGAGGGGCTTGGAAGCTTTCCAGGTTTTATAATTGCTTGGACATATTGGGTTGCATGCATATCAGCAATAGCCGGAATATCAATTGCATTTGTTGGTTATCTAGGTTTTTTTGCTCCCACAATATCAAACTCACCAATTCATTCTTTGCTTGCATCACTAATTCTTATTTGGATTATTATTATTCTAAATATACGAAGTTTAGAAAATAGTTCTAAATTTCAACTAGTCTCCACCCTATTAAAGTTGTTGCCACTCATATTTATTATTTTTCTTGGTGCAGCTAACTTCAATATTGATAATTTATCAGAGCTCAATCCAACTGATCTTCATCCATTTTCATTGCTTGCAACAGTTACAACCCTAGTAATGTGGTCATTTATTGGTATTGAGACCGCAACGGTCCCAGCAGATAATGTAATCAATCCTCAGGAAACAATACCGAGAGTTTTAATTGCTTCAGTTTTTACAATTCTGATTTTGTATATTTTGGTAAGTATTGCAATCGCAGCTATTGTGCCAGCAAGTGAATTGATCGACTCCCCTGCTCCATTTGCATTAGCAGCTACAAAAATTTTAGGTGTCACCGGGGGTACCATCATCAGTATAGGAGCCTTGATATCTACACTAGGTTCATTGAATGCGAATACACTAACTGCAGGCAATCTTAGTCTTGCAGCGGCAAGAGATGGATTGCTTCCAAGAAGATTTATATTGTTAACTTCAAAAGGAACTCCTGTTTTTACATATTTACTAACAGGAGTTTTTGTAAGTATTTTGCTGGTATTAAATTATACGAAGGGTATTGTGAATGCATTTGTATTTATGGCGATGCTATCCACACTATCAACTTTAATTGCCTACGCATTCTGCGCAATAGCTGAATTTAAATTTGCACAAGTTGAGAAAAAAAATCAAACAAGAAACAACGCTCTTTTGTTATCATGTGGGACATTTTTATATGCATTTTTTGCAATTTGGGGGGCTGGAATTGAAATGATAATTTATTCTCTTATCTTAATTTTAATTGGGACGCCAATTTACTTACTCAAAAAGTAATATCATGAATGTATTGAATGAATATTCTCAGATAAAAGAAGTTGCATTAAGATCACCACTCTCTAGCTTTATTGATGACACTAAACTTTCAAGTGAATGGGAGTCCTTACGGTTTCACTCAAAACCTGATTTAAATGAGGCAATAATCGAATACAACTATTTCAGAAGCTTGCTTCAAGATGATGGGATATCAATCATAGACTTGCCCTCCTCCAAATTGCTAACCATTGATAGTATTTATACAAGAGATAGTATTTTAATATCAAAAGAAGGATTGATACTTTGCAATATGGGAAGATCTTCTAGAACACCTGAGGCTATGGAAAATTTTAATACCCTTGCCTCCATGGGATATAAAGTAGCAGGTCAAATAAAAGCACCGGGAACACTCGAAGGAGGTGATTTTATCTGGCTTGATGATCATCATGCTGCGGTTGGTCTTGGGCCAAGAACTAATACTGAAGGGATCCGTCAGTTAAATGAAATATTAGGACCTTCAGTTGAATTGCACATTGTGGATCTGCCAGAACCTAATCATCCCGATGATGTTCTGCATTTAATGTCAATAATTTCACCGTTAGACAAGGATTTAGCTCTTATTTATAGACCATTCATGCCAGAATCATTTATTAACTGGCTTGATGCACTGGGTATAAAGTTTGTTGAAGTATCAGATGCAGAATACGTATTGATGGGATGCAATGTTTTGGCAACTTCACCAAGATCAATTATTATGCTTGAGCAGTTACCAGGTGTTCAATCTGAACTTGAAAAAGCAGGATGTAAAATTAGGATGTATAAGGGGATGGAAATTAGTCGAAAAGGTGAAGGTGGGCCAACATGCCTGACTAGGCCGTTAGAGAGAAATAAATGAGTGCTCTAAACAAAAGTCTACCAGGCTGGACATACACAAGCGAAGCATTTTTTGAATTAGAAAAAACTGAATTAATTCTTAAGAATTGGCAACTGGTGTGTCATCTTTCAAATATACCCAAAGCAGGAGATTTTTTTACATTTGAGATTTTTAATGAACGTATTTTTGTGATTAGAGATGAGGATTCAAGTGTTAAAGCATTTCATAATTTTTGCTCTCATCGAGGCACTAAATTAATTAATGAGCTTTATGGATCTTGCAATGGAAAAATAACTTGCCCATATCATGCATGGGGATATGATTTTAAAGGAAATCTGATCAAGGTTCCTTATGAAAATCAATTCAATGATCTTAATAAAAATGAGCATGGGCTGCAAAGTGTTGAATTGGAAATTTTTCAGGGGTTTATTTTTGTTAAATTATTGGAATCTGATGCTCCAAGCGTTCAAGATCAATTTAAGCCATATCTTAACGAAATCGAGCAATATAGACTTGAAGAATTAGAGCCTTTGGGTCGAGTAACGATGAGACCAAGGAAGGTTAATTGGAAGCAAATTGCTGATAATTATGTCGATGCCCTGCATATACCTGTAGCTCATCCCGGACTATCAAGCTTAGTGGGTAAAAGCTATGGCGTTGAAGTATCTAAAAATAATGGTTATGTGCATAAAATGTGGGGAGATGGAGCTAATATTCGTAAAGATTGCATATCTAATAGACTGTATGACAAATACTTGCCACATATGGACCATCTGCCAGATGATAAGCAGAGGTATTGGCTCTATTACAGATTATGGCCAAATCTTGCCTTTGATATTTATCCAGAACAAATGGATTTCATGCAATTCATTCCAATAGACACAAACACTACAATGATACGAGAGATAGCCTATGCTCTTCCAGATGAGCGCCGAGAAACTAAAGCAGCTCAATATCTAAATTGGAGAATTAATAGACAAGTTAATAACGAAGACACATATTTAATAAATTTAGTGCAAGAAGGAATGAATACAAATAAGTTTAAATCTGGGCCTCTTGCATCTTCTGAGGTTTGTTTAATTGATAGTGCGAACAAAGTTAGAAAAGCGATACCGATTTCAAACCAAGAACTCAAACCATTAGAATCTGAAATTTTATAAATTAATTCAAAGATTTAAATTTGACATAAAAAAACGCAATACCATTTCTGATATTGCGCTTTTATAGATTCTTTTACCTGCTTAACTTGAATCCAACATAAACCATGCGACCGCGAGGATCATGATGCTTAGGATCATAACTCCAGTTTGCAGCATCGTAGACTTGAGGAACTTCCTCATCAAAAAGGTTGGTAACCCCTACAGATAATTTAAGATCACTATCATTCATCTCTATGGTGTATGAATTCATTAAATCCACTGTAAAGAATGAATCAATTTTCTGACTAAAGCCTCTAGATTTTGCCGTAGCATCCAATGGTCTCGTTGTCTTATAGTCTGTTGTGTATCTTCCAAACATAGCCAAAGAATTATTTCCACTTTCTAAAGCAGCATGAAAAACAGCTTTAGTTTCAGGCAAAGATCTAGCGAAATTATCATGATTGAACTGACCCACAACATCCACAGTTGATCCGTTTAAAGGTATTTCATACTCAAACATATGCATCATATTGACGCCAACTTGCGCTTGCCCCCAAGCAGTATCAAAATCATATGTTGATTCAAAATCTAATCCGCTGGTATTAACATTTGCAGCATTAAAGTACTTAGTTGTAACGCCAGTCAAAGTTCCAGTGGACGTTCTTTTCACATCAGGGTCATTTGGATTGGCTGCAACTTTTCCTTGGGCACTTTCAATAGTAATAACATCGGTGTAATCAATAGCCCAGTAGTCTAATTTCATGGACAGTCGATCTGTAGGTTTCCACATAGCACCAATATTCATGTTATCCGATTCTTCAGGGTTTAAATTTGGATTATTTGCCTGAGCAATTCTTATAAATGTTGTGCCGCCGACTGGAGAACCATCAGCGCTATAATCTTGAATACCTTGCAATCCTATAGTAGTTGAAGTTAATTGAGCAAGTGAAGCTTCTCTAAAAGAGGTGCTAAATGAAGCTCTCAATGCAAGATTATCAGTTGCTTGATACCTAAATGATATTTTTGGATTAATGGAACTATCTGTTTCTAAATCCTCATATCTTAAAGCACCATTTACTTCTAATTTATCGGATGGATTCATTGATCCCTCAATGAAAACAGCCATGGCATCTCTGCTAGCATTACTTTCAAGACCACCACCTAAAAATAATAAATCAGCTGGCACTGTTATGTTTCCAGATGCATCAAATTGAGCAATGGATGATGCTCCTCGAGCAACATTAAATGTTTCATCCCTGTATTGAAAACCTGAAGCGATATCCATTCCACCCCATTGACCAGTTACAACAAAATCAAATACAGCTAATTCTGTTTCTGTCCATGTTTGTTGAGCAGTAGATATCCACTTAATTAAATCAGCAGAGTTATTTGTTGGAGTGAATAAATCCCAAGTTTGATCTCCAGAATTGCCTCCATTGCCTTTAATTGCAGCACTAAACTTAGAAGTGCTTGTATCAGGTTGTTCACCATAAAAATCCTCACTACTTATGGTGTAATGTGCATCCCAATCAAAACCATTATCAAAATCACCAGATAATCCAATGGAAAATCTATCTGTTTCAATTTCTCTTGGTGCATTTGGAGAAGGAAATGCAGAGCCTAGCGCTCGTCCTAACCACATAACAGGAACAGCAAACGGACTGCCGCCAGTACCAGGCATAATTAAATTAGCTGGGCTTAAATAAGATAAAGCCGGATAAGAAGGTGATTGAGGGTTATCATTTACATCAATCGCTGTGCTCATGTAATCAATTTCTAAAGAATTACCATTTCCAAGCAATGATTTAAAAGATCCATACATGCTCTCATGATCTTCATCATTAACCACGTTAAATCTTGGGCCGTAAACAAAACCACATCTTGAACCACTTGCCTGTGGAATTAGAATACCTTGGTTGGCAACGCAACTAGGATCAGGAACATTTTGAAAAGGCGTGTAGGTACCAGCGTAAGGTCCTGAGTCGACTGTATCAGGCCCAAATAGTAAAAAACTTGTGCCTAGTCCACTTATTCCGAGCTGAGCCAAACTTGGATTAAAATCAGCTCCAGACATTGGTGATCTATCAAGGACGCTAGCGGCTAAAACAAAGTTTGAATTTCCATTTTTTGCACCCCAAATTAGACTAACTCTATCATCAGTCTGACCACTAATATCAGCCTCTTGGCTGGAGACCTCTATCTCAGTTCCAGTAAAGTCCCTTCTAAAAATATAGTTCACAACCCCTGCAACAGCATCGGAGCCGTAAATTGAAGCAGCGCCCTCTTTTAGAACCTCCACTCTTTCTAGCGCCACAACTGGTATGGCATTAGTATTAACAAAAGCACTTCCGTCATTCGCAGTTGCCCCGGTCAATGTATGTCTTCGGCCATCAACTAATATTAACGTTGAAGAGAGACCTAGTCCTCTTAAATTTACATTAGATGTTCCTTGTGTGGCACCTTGAGTAAATGAATCAGAATTATTTTCCGATCCAGAGTTAACCGATAAATTTCTAGTAATATCAGCAATAGATGTGGCTCCAATATCTTCAATTGTTTCTCTATCAACAACTTCAATTGGTGAAGCACCATCGGTTGGGCTTCCCTTAAGATAGGATCCAGTAATAACAACCTCTTCTACATCTTGTCCAAATGATTCTAGCGAAAAGAAAGTTGTGCATAAAAATGCAACAAACCATCTAGATTTATACTTATTCATTAAAATTCCCCTTGATTTTAATTCTATTAAAATTTGCAGTTGAAACTGCAGTTACACATAAACTACATGAATATTAGTTTTACTGCAAAGTAAATAAAACGTATAAATAAAAACTGTATTATCTTGGGGTTTGGCCTGTACCGGGATGAACTATTTCAGTTGGTGGGCTTGACGCTGATTCAGAAGAAACAGAGTTAGACATAGAAGAACCAGTTAAGGTGCTTTTGAAATCTAAGATTTCTTGTGCAATTAATTTACAATCCAAATCTCTCCTCAAGGCCTCCTCTAGTAATAACTTAAAATAGCTATTCGAAACAGATTGTTGCTTATAAATCAAGCTGTAGCAAAGACTAGGATTAGACTTTGATTCAATTTTACTTATAAGTTGCGGGGTTGAGCAACCAACAAGAAAAAAGACTAATGCAAGATTAAAGGATTTAATAAAATTGTATGTGCAGCTATATAGTATGAGGGGCTGCAAAAAATTTGTTAATCAATGGTTCAAAAGATTCCAAGCTATCAGTTTCATAGTCAGGATCAAAAGCGGCTTGATCCCATTCATCAGTGAATTCAGTTGCCTTTGCATACCATGCTTCACCCTCATACTGCTTGCGCAAATCTTGGGGTTTGCCCATATAGTGATAGTAATGCTCTCCCTGGAAATCCTGATGAGTTCTGATGATGTGATATGCATCTTCACTAACATAGGGTTTAATCATTTCTGCTGCAATTTGTCCATGATTCGGTACATTAATTACTTTGCCAATATCGTGTATCAAGCTAATGAGCACCATTTCATCCTCTGCGCCTGCTCTTCTTGCCATTGTTGCGGTCTGCAGGGCATGATGGAGTTGATCAGTTCCAAAACCAAGTGTTAAAGACTCGGCTTGCTTTAGCATTGAGGTTATTCTTTTTGGCATATCAAAGATATGAGGCATATGCTCTTCACTTATATGCTGCCATTCCTCTTCGGTACTTTGGTCCATTCTTGTAAACATAAAACTACCTATATTTAATTCATTAATGAATAAATTAACTTATTCAGACTAAAAATGAAATATATACTATGATTTAGTTATGAGAACCTTTAAGAGCCAAATTAGATTTTTTTCATGTTTTGGGTTGTTATTTTTCAGTCCTCTGCATTTATATGCTCAATCACAACAAGCAATTGAAGTAAAAGAAGCATATAAATATGTCGGTGAAACAAAGATTGTTTGCGGAAGAATTGTTTCAACAAAGTATTTAAAAAGAGCATCTGGTGGTCCAATTTTTTTAAATTTTGGAAGAGATTATCCCAATCAACAAATGACAGGTTTGATATGGTTTGGTAGATTTTCAGAATATTTCTCATACAAGCCTGAAAAATTTCTAAAAAGAAAAAATGTTTGTGTTAAAGGTTACATTTCTGAGCATGAGGGCAAAACCCAAATGGAAATAAGAACTGAAAAACAAATTAAACTAAGAGAATAATCTAAGTAATTGTAAACTTTAGTACGGTATGCAGTTTAGCTGCTTTAATTAAATCCTCTGTGTTTGGTGAGCCATCTTTATTTAATTTAATCTTTGCAAAATAAGCATCCACTTTATTGCTAGTAACAAGGTCTCTCAAAGTATTTTCAACAATTTGATCATTGTTAAATTCTAAGTCAATTTGAACATCCAATAATTTGCCTTTAAGCCAAATCTGAGTATGAGATATATCTTTTAAGTTTCTCCACCAAATATTTGATCTCAGTGTAACGCACGTATATGAAGATGCATGCTGATGATAGCTAACCGGAACAAGATATGATTTACCAGATCTTCTGCCCTGAAATTGAATAACAAGGACTTGATGACTGATGATAAAATGCAAAGGTGATCTTGCTAGCAATGCAACAAAAGGATTTATTAGAAACCATAAATTCATCAATCTAATTCCACCACTTTATAGGGATCTTCATTAACTTTATTTGATTCAAGAGTCACTCGATAGGCATTTTTATTTTTTTTAAATCTTATGGTGGAGTTAGGTTGCTCGTCAATAAAATGAAGAGCTGCCCCTCCCTCAATACCAAACATTGAGGTGATTGACTGATCTTGAAGAAATTTTTTGGTTGCTGGTCGTCTTTCTGGTTCTTCATCATAGTGAGGAGCGCAATTGCCCGGAATGAAATTCATACATTCCATCATCTTTAATTCACTAGCCCATGAATCGGTCAGTCCATTTTTAAACCAACAGATAGCTCCGGCACTGACACCACTCATTACAATGCCTCTGTCGTATGCTTTTTTTAAAATTAAATCTAAGCCCCAATCTTTCCATACGGCCAACATGCTCTTGGTATTTCCTCCACCAACAAAAATTGCATCTTGTTTTAAAACATGTTCCTCAAGATCAATGGTTCTCTTAAAAAAACTGATGTGCGTAGCTTCACAATTTAGTTTGGAGAAAACAGAATAATAGTTAACAATATAAGGATCTAAATCTCCGGTAGCTGTTGGAATGAAGCAAATTTTTGGATTTTTCTTAGATGTTTGATCCAGAATAAACTGCTCGATTAAATTCGATTCTTGAGTCCTGCCAAAACCCCCTCCACCAATTGCAATTACTTGACGCATTTTCATCCCTGAGAGATATTAGATTAATGAAATTTAGTCACAAATATATCATTATTGGTGCAGGAAGTGCAGGTTGCGTTTTAGCTAATAAACTCTCTGAAAATCCTGAGAATTCTGTCCTTTTGATTGAGGCTGGTCCAATGGATAACTATTCATCTATTAAGATGCCTTTAGCTGCTAGCTCATTATTTAAAAATAAAAAATATGGTTGGTGCTATGAAACTGAACCGGAAAAGAATTTAAACAATAGAACGATTAATTGGCCTCGGGGTAAAACTCTTGGAGGTAGTAGTTCTATCAATGGAATGCTTTATATCAGAGGGCAAGCTGAAGATTATGAAGCATGGGAAAGAGCTGGAAACAAAGGATGGGGCTATCGGAATCTAATGAAATATTTTGTTGCTCTTGAGAATAATCAAAATCACGAGGATCAATATCATGGAAATTTTGGTTCTTTATGGGTGCAAACATATGAACCTATTCTCGAAGCTTCAAAATCTTTTTTGAACGCATGTAAAAAATATGGGTTGGCTCAAAACAATGATTTCAATGGCGATGATCAAGGGGGTTTTGGTCAATATCAAGTAAATATTAAAGATGGGCAAAGGTTTAGCGCGGCTGATGCGTTTTTGAAACCTGTGCTCGATAGAACAAATCTTGATTTGTTAACTAATGCTTTGGTTGAAAAAGTTATTACATCAAATAAAAAAGCAATAGGTGTGAAGGTTAAAATTAAAAATGAGGTTCATGTGATTGGGTCTACTTCTGAGATAATTCTTTGTGGAGGAAGTATCAACTCTCCGCAGATATTAATGCTTTCTGGTATTGGGCCTAAGAAACACCTTAAAGACCATCAAATATCCGTCATAAAAGATTTGCCTGGTGTGGGGCAAAACTTACAAGACCATTTGACAGTTAACATAAGCTACAAAATTAACAAATTAAAAACCTTTAGCGAGCTTATGAAGCCTTTAGGCATGGTCAAAAATTTATTTGAATTCTTCACTCAACAAAGAGGATTAATGACTTACCCTGCCTCAGATATTGGAGTGTTCTTTAAAACAAATGACACTGTAGAAACACCCAATGCACAAATTCATTTTGCACCAGGTGCTGGAAAATATAATAAAAATGGCGCTATGAAACCTTCATCAGGCATCACAGCATCTGTTTGTAATTTAAGGCCAAAGAGTCGAGGTCATCTAGAGCTTGCATCCTCAAACCCGTCTGAAGCCCCAAAAATCTATGCCAATTACCTTGATGATAAAAGAGATATGCAATGGATGATTGAAGGTATAAATAAAACTAGAGAAATTTTTAAAACTACTCCAATGCAAGAATTAAATGCTAAGGAATTACAGCCTGGAATAAAATATACTAAAAACGCTGAAATTGAAGAGTTTATTAAAAATGAGTCTTTGTCAGTTTATCATCCTATAGGTACATGCAAGATGGGAGAAGGTGATGAATGTGTGGTTGATAATCATTTAAAAGTAAAAGGTATTTCAGGACTAAGAGTTGCTGATGCATCAATATTTCCAAGCATCATTTCAGGCAACACAAATGCAACCTGTAATGTTATTGGAGCAAAGTGCGCAGATTTAATTTTAAAAAAAGTATAAGTTTATTTTTGGTAAACGATTCTACCGCCAACAACTGTTAACACATTCTTTGATTCTAGGATTTCTAGCTCATGAATTTTCATTAAGTCTTTATCGAAAATAGAGAAATCGGCAAGTTTGCCAACCTCTATGGTTCCCTTTACATTCTCTTGAAAAGAAGCAATTGCAGGCCAAATAGTAAACATCTTTAACGCTTCAAATCTTGTGATCCTCTGATCTAAATTCCACCCCTCAGCATGGTATCCATCAATATCTTTCCTAGCAATAGCAGCATAAAATTCAATTCTTGGATCACCAATTTCAACCGGAGCGTCAGTACCGCCGGCAATAATTAGACCTTGATCAATAAGGTTTCTCCAAGCATATGCATTATTAATTCTATCTAATCCCAATCTATCAACTGCAAAATGCAAATCTCCTATAGCATGAGATGGCTGCATTGAAGGAATGATATCTAATTCGACGAAACGACGCTGATCAACAGGAGTAATATTTTGAGAGTGTTCTATTCTCCATCTAGGAGATTCAAAAAACTGATATTTTCCTTTAGCCTTTGAAAAGGTTTCTTCATACCAATCTAAGACCACTCTATTTCCATGATCTCCAATAGCGTGTGTTCCAATTTGAATTCCTTGCTGTAATGCTTTAACTAACCTAGGTTTTGTATCTTCTTCAAGAAAAATAAATACTCCTTTACCATCATAATCACTATACTTTTCTAATAATGCTGCTCCACGAGAACCGAGCGCCCCGTCAGCATACATTTTTATAGCTCTAATAGTTAAAAAATGCTCTGGATCAATTATTGGACCGTTTTTAATCAAACGATCAGCTGGTTCACCATCACTGACCATGAAATAAATTCTTTGAAGAAGATTATTCTCAGATTTTATTTCATTTAAAATTGAAATATCATCAAAGGTTCCACCAGGCACATGTATTTGTGTCCACCCAAGACTAACATTTCTTTTGATTCCTTCAAGAAAGGCTTCTTTGTCGTTATCTCTTGTTAGTTTGGGTATAAGATCTGCTATTAAGTTCATGGCCATATCAACCAATAAACCAGTTGGCTCTCCATTTTCATCTTTTTCTATAAAACCGCCTTGAGGATCTGGCGTGCTTGAATCTATGTTTGCTAATTTCAAGACCAAGCTGTTCACAACCACAGCATGGCCATCTGCTCTCTCAAGCACTACTGGATTTTTTGGAGAGAAAGAATCTAGATCTTGCCTAGATGGAAATCTTTTTTCTGGCCAGATTTTATCAATCCAGCCTCGACCTATAATCCATTCCCCAGTTTTTTTAGTTGATAAATAGTTCCTTACAACTTCCAAGGTTTCGTTTAATGAAGAAATTCCCTGTAAATTTAAAGTGAGTTCCCTATAGCCAATTCCCTTGAGATGTCCATGTGCGTCTGTGAATCCAGGAAATACATATCTGCCACTTAAATCTATAATTTTTGCTTCTGAGCAACTCAACTCAGCATCGGATAAAAGCTCACCAACATAGGAGATTATTGAGCCTTTGGTTGCAATTGAACCAATAAAGGAATTTTCATTATTTCCAGTGTAAATGTTGCCATGATGAAGAATTAAATCAGCATCTATGCATTCAATTGCTGCTGTTGCTAAAGAAGCATGTATGCTAGCAACAATAAGAAACGCTCTCATCGTTATTTTTGCTATGCTTCTTGAGCAGTCGGCCTTATGACTATCTCATTAACAGAAACTCCTGGATCAAGTTGCAAGGCATATATTATGGATTCAGCAACTCTTTCTGCAGGTTGGGCAATATTACCGATTCCTCTGCTCATTAGGGCTTCAAGCATTGATTCATCTTTAATAGAAAAAGCTAACTCCGTTTTAAAGGCGCCAGGATAAATGCAAGTAACTTGAATCTTTCCTGATGACTCTAATCGCAAGCCTTCTGAGATAGCTCTAACAGCATATTTTGTTCCAGAATAAACCGCACTTCCAGGCATCACTCTCTTCCCTGCAACAGAAGAAATATTAATTATTTGACCTGACTCTCTCTCAAGCATGTGTGAGTAGACTGAGTCAATTCCATACAACACACCTTTAATGTTTACGTCTATCATATGATCCCATTCATCGGTTCTACCCTTTTCAAGCAACGATAAAGGCATCACTCCAGCATTGTTGACCAATGAATCAATTCTTCCGAAAGTATCAATGCCATGTTGAGCCAGTGCATGCATTTGTTCTTTGGATGTTACATCTGTGGCTTTGTATATAGCAGAATCAGAACCGAGCTCATCACATAACTCTTTTAACTTATCTTCTCTTCGAGCTCCTAACACAACTTTTGCTCCCAAACCTACGCACATTTTTGCAGCCTCTTTACCAAAACCTGAGCTAGCACCTGTAATCATTACAATCCTATCTTTTAATTCATTCATTTATTCTCTCCCTAAAATTTTATGTGTTTTATAGTAACCTATAATCCTCTGTTTCCATTTATCTGTATAGCTCTTAAATTCTGAGCCCTTGATTAAAAATTCTTTAAACAGCAGGTCTCTATCTACCATCAAAATTGCAATTGAATCTATTTTTGTTTCATACATAACATTGTGTGCATTTGCATAGGCTGCTCCCTGAAGAAAATAATCTTCTATCCAATCTTTTCTTTTAATTTTTTTTGCTGTTTTAAAATCTATGATTGTTGGTTGATCTTTAAAGATACCAATACAATCAGCTGTTCCAGCGTATAAACCATCAACTACTAAACCTGATTCGAGACCCCATACTTCTGCAATGTCCCCCAAACAGTCATCAATAAATCTCTTGGCAATCTGATGGGCCATTAAACCCAATCTATCATCGGTAAACTGTTCCCAATCCTGGTCATTTAAATAATTTTCAATAGCAAGGTGGACAGCTGTTCCTATGGTGGTTGCCTCATCAACAACCTCCTTTGCAGTCTTGGGACCCACCCTTCTTTTCCATGCATCTATACCAGAATGATCACCGGTTGCAGACAGAATAGTTGTAACAGAGGGTACGAGATTTTCTTTTGAGTCTCGATAATAACGCACATCATTTTTTTCGACACGTTCGAGTTCCGGATATTTAAATAATTTTTTTATCATTCTAATTTAATTAATTGATGAGCCGCCATCAACGGAAATAACCTGGCCGGTAATAAAGGATGATCGATCTGATAGAAGGAATGAAACAAGCTCACCAATTTCTTCGGGCTCACCAATTCTTCTTAACAAAGACGATTTTTCAAGCATTTCTTTTGCTTTAGGCTCTGCCTCAAAATACTGCCTGACTCCGGGAGTGTTAATAGTGCCAGGAGATACCGCATTAACTCTAATGCCATTTCTAGCAACTTCCTTTGCAACTGACTGAGTTAAATTGTTTACTGCTGCCTTACTAGCCGCGTAAATAGAATTAAAGGCGTAACCTCTGATCGCAGAATTAGAGGAAATATTAACAACAGAAGCAGGTATGGCTTGTTCTTTTAAAGCCTGAATTTCGACTTGAAGACATTTCCACAAAGATGTAAAAGTTAAATCAAGCGTAGCCTGAACATCTTCAAGTGAATAATTTTCAACCGGCCCTAAACCTTTTGAAGCAGCTGCATTATTACAAATACAATCCAATTTTGTGAATGAGGATAAGGTTGCTTGAATCATTGATTTGATGGCGTTTGAGTCAGTGAGATCTGCCTCAAAGCATTTTGCAGAATTAGGAAATAATGAATTTATTTCTTTGGCTACCTTTTTTGCTGAATCACCATTCAAATCCACAATCATAACCTTTGATCCGTGAGAGGCTAAAACTTTGGCAATACCTTCTCCAATGCCTTGGCCAGCCCCAGTAACAAGAGATACTTTATTTTTTAGCTCCAATTCAAGCTCCTTTTAAGTTATTTTTAATAAATGTTAATAGGTAATTATAAGTTGTCATTCTATTGGTTTCATTAAGAGTTTCATGTCTTGCTCCATCAATAAGATAAAGTTCTGATATGCATTCATTATTTTTCAGGCATTCATACAATTTCCTTGTACCTTTTCCCATGCCGCCAACCGGATCTTCAGTACCTGAAAAAACTAAAATTGGAATATTTTTTCTTATTAACCCTAAATTTATGGGATCGAATACGGCCTCTATGCCTCCAATAGTATCTGCCCACAATTGATTGGTTACAACAAATCCGCACAAATGGTCTCTCGTATAATCATCTACTCTATCAGGGTCCCTAGATAACCAATCATTTGGAGTTTTAGTATTTTTAAATTTACCATTAAAGCCTCCAAAAATTATTTTATGTAATAGAGAGCTATACCCCATCTTTCCAAGTCTTAAAATTTCAATTTTAAGCAATAATTTTTGTAGAAAGGTTTCAGACGTATTGGGACGACTAGAACCAGAAAGTAAAGCGATGTCAAAACTATTATTATTTTGAAGAGCGGACATGCCTATCCATGAACCCATGCTATGTCCCAACAAAATTTTTGGCATATTCGGAAAACGCATATTGGTCTCTATATGGATTGCAAGCAAGTCCTCTACAACTAAATCCCACCCCTTGTTGTTCCCAAAAAATCCGATTTGGTCATCTAAAATTCGATCTCCATGGCCTCGATGATCATGGATTGCAACATGAAAACCGTTCGCATTTAAAAAATCTATAAATTCTTGATATCGATCTTTATGTTCAGCCATACCATGTGATATCTGAACCAAACCTAAAATTGATTCAGTTTTTGATAGATGAAGTTCAAAATTGAGATTTGAAGCTGAGTTAGTATCTAATGATATTTTTTGCATAAGGCTATAAAATAACATGTAACAGGGGAAACGCATGAATGATATACATATTTCAGGTACAGGTATCTGGACTCCGCCTGACAAAGTGTCAAATGATGAGCTAGTAGAATCATTTAATAAATACGTTGATTTGTATAATTCAGAACATGCAAATGAAATCAAAGAAGGCTCTATAGTAGCCCTAGACCACTCCTCAAGTGAATTTATCGTCAAAGCATCAGGAATAAAAAACAGATATGTCATTGAAAAAGACTCTCTGCTAAATCCAAAACTAATGAAGCCCAAAATCAAAGCAAGAAATGATGACGAATTATCATTTACAGCAGAAGTGAGTGTGTTTGCAGCTAAAGAAGCTCTTAAAAATGCAGGCTTAAATCCATCTGATATAGATGCTGTGATTGTTTCAGCTGCTAATCTCCAAAGAGCATATCCGGCTATTGCGATCGAGGTTCAAAATGAATTAGGCATAGAGGGTTTTGCGTACGATATGATGGTCGGTTGTTCAGCGTCTACTTTTGGAATTAATAATGCTTACTGTGATATTAAATCTGGTAAATCATCAAAAGTACTAGTCATTAGTCCTGAAATAACCTCTGGACATAATAATTTTAAAAATAGAGATGGACATTTCATATTTGGGGATATTTGCACTGCTGTGGTAATTGAAAAAAATTCACAGTCTAAAAATAAGTTCAAGATTCTTGATACAAAACTTAAAACTTCATTCTCAAACAATATTAGAAATAATTATGGCTACATGAATGCTATTGAAGACAAAGAATATACCGAATCAGAGTTACTCTTTGTGCAAAATGGCAGAAAGGTCTTTAAAGAAGTCATGCCTTTTGTTTCCTCTTTAATCCTAGAGCAGCTTAATGAAAATGATTTAATAGCCGAAGATATAGAGCAATATTGGCTGCATCAAGCAAATATAAATATGAATTCCTACGTAATTAAAAAATTACTAGGTGAAAATTTCCCTCCCGAAAGAGCTCCGATCATTCTTGACGAATATGCTAATACTAGCTCTGCTGGCTCAATCATAGCCTTTCATAAACATAATCATCTTACTAATGGGCAAAAAGGAATAATATGCTCGTTTGGTGCTGGATATTCAATCTGCTCTATATTATTAGAGAAAGAGTAAAGCAATGAAATATATTTTACCTTTATTGGTAATTTTAACTTCTGTAATTGGCTCACTTGCAAACGTTTATATCAATTCAGATGATTGGTATCCAAGCCTAATAAAGAGCCCTTTGAACCCTCCAAGCTTTGTTTTTGGAATTGTCTGGCCAATCCTCTATGCAACCATGGCGTTTGTATCCTTTAGGATGGCTGATAAAATTTCAGGTCTCTTTATAGCCCAATTGCTAGCTAATGCTGCATGGTCATGGATATTTTTTTATTTTCATGCTCCTGTGATAGCACTTGTAGATATAAGCATACTAATATTGCTTAATCAAAAAATTCTTAAAATATTAAGGGGAGAATCGACAGTCTTATATTATCTTTATCTGCCTTATCTAATTTGGTTATCATTTGCAGCATTTTTAAATGCCTCAATTGTTTTTCTAAATTAAAAAATACCTATAACCAAACCTGTCATACATGAGGCTAGTGTTGCTCCAATCAATGCTTTGACAGAAACTTTTATGAGATCATTTTTTCTTTCTGGAGCCATTGCACCAATACCAGAGACTAGAATTCCAACAGAAGAGAAGTTAGCAAAGCCGCAAAGTGCATATAAAGTAATTAACTTCGATCGATCTGATAGAACTCCTGGTTCTATATTTGCAAGAGCGCCATAAGCGACAAACTCATTCAATGCGGTCTTCAAGCCCAATAACTCTGCTGAAGCAAGAGTTTCAGACAAAGGAACACCCATTAACCATACAATTGGAAAGAAAATAAAACCTAGAATCAATTGTAAAGAGAGGTCTGATATACCAATCCAACCACCAAGAATGCCAAGTAAAGAATTCAGTAATGAGACAAGGGCTATAAATGCAATCAAAATTGCGCCAACATTTAAACAGATATCCAGCCCATCTCTGGTACCTCGAGTAATAGCATCCATAGAACTGTCATAAACCTTAGGCACAGAATTACCATCAAAATTAGTAACTTCTGATGAAGGAATCATGATATTGGCATACATGATCGCAGCAGGAATAGATAAAATTGAGGCTGAAACAAGATGTTGAATTAAATTAATATCTGGAAATTGAGGTGCTAGCATTGAAACTAATGCAATCATGATAGAACCAGAAACTGTCGACATGCCAGCAGTCATAAGAATTAATAATTCTTTTTCACTCATCTTGGATAAATATGGTCTTACTAGCAAAGGAGCCTCTACCTGACCCATAATAATATTAGCAGTGGCGCCTAACCCAATCGGGCCACCAATATTAAAAAGCTTTTCAAATAATTTTGATATGGCTCTAATAATTAATGGCAAGATATTCCAAAACCACAGCAATGCAGACAAACTAGAGATCACAATAATTAATGGTAGGATCTGGAAGGCAAAAATCATTGCATTACCTGTTCCAGAACTTTCAAATGGTGATGTAGAGCTATTACTCAAATAGCCAAAAACAAATTGTGCGCCTTCTTGAGTTGCAGCCTGTAATGCTGTGACACCCTCTGAAAGATAAGCAAAAATCTGAACGATGAAGGGAATTTTTAATAACGCAAAAGCTAAGGTGATCTGCAAAAAAATCGCTGCAATAATATGTTTATAATTGATTGATGATCTGTTTTGTGAAAACGGTATGGCAATACAAACAAGCCCAATAAAGCCAATGCAAATTTGAAATAGTGCGGTAATTGACATGATTTAGTATAACTTAATTGCTTTAAGTCTTTCCTCTAAAAAATCGTGCGCACTTATTGATTCAGGGGAATCATCAACTATAGAGCAAAGTTCAATATCTGGTGAGGGGTGTAGAAAAAAAGGCATGCTATATCGTGATGCAGATGAATCAGCATTGTGATCTACAACTCTATGACTTGTACTTTTAAGTTTTGAGCGTGTTACTAACTGCATCATATCTCCAATATTACATACAATAGATTTACTTTTTGCTTCAATTGGAATCCAATCACCATCAGGATTTTGCACCTCTAGTCCTGATTCCTCTGCACCCACCAATAGAGTAATCAAATTGATATCTTCATGAGCTCTTGCGCGCAAGATATTTGAAGAATCTCCAATTGGAGGATAATGAATTAATCGTAATACAGAATTGCCTTTAAGCGCCCAGCTATCAAAGAATGATGATTCTTTTCCCAAGATTGCAGCTATAGCACTTAAAACCTTCATGCCCAATAAATTTAATTCATTGAACAATAAATCGAATTGGCTATTGAAATCTGAAATTTCTGAAACTGATATATTGCCAGAGATCCTAGAATCATATGAATCATCAATCATCGGTCCATGATGCCAAAACTCCTTAAGATCCGGAGTGGTTTCACCAACAGCAGTTTCTTTACCAAATGGTGTATAGCCTCTTGCTCCAGCCTTTTCAGGAAGTGCATATGCATTCTTTATACTTTCAGGAAGTGAGAAAAAGTCTTTGCTAAGTCCATAGCTTGATTGAAGAACATCATCAGCTATTCCATGATCAATAATAGTAAAGAAACCATGGGTGGTTAATGCTGATTTGAGTTCAGCAATTGTTTTAGCATCTCTCTTCTGGATATCAGACATAGAAAATGCTGGGATTAAATTAAAAGACATAATTAATTTTAACAAAAAAAGGGCGGTAAAAACCGCCCTTTTAAAATATTAAACTTTCTTAGAAAGAAAACTTATATGTGAATCCAAGCTGAGCTCTCCATATGCTGTTAACAGCTGATTTTCTAATTTCTTGAGGATTGTTAGGATTGAACCTAAATGCATAATCTGCACCTCCCCTAGAGTTAGGATAAATATATTTTGAGAAATCATCGCTCATTTGCATATCTAAAACATCAACAGTTCCAGTATAGCTTCCATATCGAATTTCACCCTTATTAGAATCTATAAGGTTTAATAAATTCTCAATTCCTAGGCTAATAACAAATTCATCATCAGCTCTAAATCCTGGAAGGATTTGAGTGATTTTAAGATCTAAAGTTGTTTGCCAAGGATATTCGAATACACCAGTTGGAAGTATTTGACCTGCATATGATGCTAGGTTCAATTGGTTATATAGAAGATCAAGAACCTCATTCGCTACAACCAAGTCCGGGGCGCCGCCACATGAACCCCAACATACGTTTGGATCTGTTAACCCTGTTGGAATGTATAATAAATGCGCGCTATCATCGTTAAGGTTATTTTCATAACCAAAGGCACGTGTTTGATATCGTGAAATGCTTCTTTCAAATGTATCCCAAGTGTAAGTACCAGGTAAACCAGACTTTCTTTCAAAGAATAGATTGAAAGTCGTTGGCTTATCAGCCCCAAAGAAATAATGTGTAGAAGACATGGTTGCAAAAAATCTATGTTCTGTTTCATAAATTGATCTTCCAGGAGTTCTATTATTAAAATCTGATGCAGCATACTTACCATAGCTTGAATTAGCAGTGGTTGAAGCCATTCCACTTAGCTCATCAATATCTTGGTGAGTATATCCAATCGAAAGCGAAGAATCGCCATCATTGAAATATCGAGAGAATGCTACAGAAATAACCTCTCTTTCGCCTCCCCCTTGATTATATAAACCACCTTTGTAAGTACCCCTGCCACCTGTTTGGTTATAAATTGGTCGGCCATCAGGTGCTTTTAATGTTGGCGTTAAAGGCTGGTCACCACTCAAAGGAGATCCGTCAATAATTTTATACAAAGCTTCCTCTTGATCAGAATGTAAGTAAGTAGCTGTCATCATCCAGTCTCCAATCTGTCTGTCATAAGTCAGATTAAGAGTTTTTGTTTCAGGCCATTCAAAGCTTGGAGCTATGAAGTTAATAACTGCATCAGTTAAAGGAGCATTCTGAATTGCTGTGCCGACACAAGCAGGCAAGGTTGAAGTAACACCAGTCGTAGGGTCACATCCAGGAGCATTTGCTCCATTATAGGCTGCAATTCTAACACCATCATTGGTATAAGCGTTTGATATCCAAACAGTAGGTAACTTAGATGAGAACGTACCGTATAGACCTTTTAATGAGCTGACATCGTCAATCTCATATTCAAAGCTAAATCTATAATTCAATAGATCAGTGCCAGCAATACCACCATTAGCAAAACCATAAGCATCAACAAAACCTTGGTTTAGTGAAGGAGAGTCATCTGAATCAAATTGGTCATATCTTAATCCAACCAACACGTTTAATTTATCAGAAAGCTCTATCTCATCTTGAATGTACATAGAAGTTAGATCATATTTAAAGATCGCAGCTCCACCAGCCTCTGTTAAATCTCTTGAGTTGTTATGAAAGAATGAAGTAGCATTTTGACTTTCATACCCAGCGATACCATCAAAAGAATAAGAGCCATTTTGGGCAACAATAAATACATTATAAATGTCCCATTCCTTCATTTCATAACCAGCAGTCCACTTATGGTTATCATCATAGTAAGTTAGTTTAGCCTTAAGGAACGTATTTTCAGTATCAAGAGCATTAGCACTTCTGAAGATATCAGGACCTAGTTCACATGAAATCCCAGCAGCTCCACAGTTATCAATTTCAAAAGATGGCAAATTTTGCCCTACAGGCGACATTTGTGATGTTTTTTGAGTTTTAGTTGAGTAGCTAATCTCTGTAATAAGATCATCAGACCAGTTTGATACAAGCAAAAACCCATCTGTTTCTGTATTCTCGCCTTTTTGGTATTCAGCTGATGAAAAATTAAAAGTTCCATATGAGCTATTAGCACCATTCAATTTTGAACTTTCAACCTCTTTGTGATTTAAGGTTAATCTGTGATTATCAGTAATATTAATATCAAGTCTAGCTGTCATAAACTCTTGCTCAGATTGGTTACTAGATGTATAACCTAGTGGATCAAATCCATATTTTTCTTTAGTAATATTTCTTATTTGATCTACCTCTGCAATGGTAATCCCTTGCTCATTTGGAAGACCTGATCCAATAGGGCCATGGGTTATTGGCTTATTGATTAATGCTTCTTCATATGTGACATAGAAGAATGCTTTATCTTTAATTAAGGGACCGCCAAAAGCAAATCCTTCTGAAGTATCCTCTAGATCAAAGTTATACTCATCGCCATTTGACTCATCACCCATGAATGAATCACCTCTATCATATGAAAATAACTCACCGGTGAACTCGTTTGTTCCTGACTTAGTAATAACCTCGATCACGCCTCCTCTAAAACCAGAGTACTCAACAGAGGCTGGAGCAACTTTGACTGAAAGTTGTTCGATTGCATTAAGAGAGATAGGACTTCTTTGGGCAGGGTAACCATTATCATTAAGACCAAAATCATCATTAAATGAGGTTCCATCCACCCTCAAATCATTGGTTCTTGGATGCGCACCAGCAATAGAAATTGCCTCATAGTTATCCTCAGCATCATCCAAAGAAACCATTGGGTTTAATCTAATAAAGTCTTTAAGGTCCCTGTTAACTGAAGCGTTTTTTTCAATATCATCAGCAGTAAGGGCTGTACCGAAACCATAACCGGTATCTAAAGCTGTTCCTGCACTTGCAACGACAACAACTTCATCAATTGACTCTAAAACAAAATTTAACCTTTTGGTATCACCAACAATCAAGGTAATTCCTGCTGTAGTTTCTGAGCTATAGGCGCTAGATTGGACACTAACTTCGTAAGGACCACCAGGCTTTAAACCACCTGCATTATAACGACCATTTGAGCTAGTTGTTCTAGTCACGGTAGTATCTGTTGGGGTGTAAGTGACGCTAACTGTAGCACCGCTAACTGGTGTGCCAGCACCATTTGTTACTGTTCCTGTAATGTCTGAAGTAAGCTCCTGACCAAATGCTGGAATAGCAATTAAAGCAGCAACCATAAATAAGTTACGTAATGATTTCATAATTTCCCTCTAAAAATTAAAATAAAGACGATTCATTAATTCTATACCTGTTTTCGTGTTAATAAAAGAAACAATTTGGCAACATTAAGATTAATTTTATTAAACTTCGATTGAGGTAAACTTTGTATAATTCTGAAGGACCTCTGGAATGGTGATTGTGCTCTTTTGATCAAAGTTATTTTCAATAACTGCTATCAATGCTCTACCTGCTGCAAGCGCTGATCCATTAAGGGTATGAGCTAATTTTGTAATGCCCTCTTCCTTAAATCTAATCTTGGCTCTTCTGGCTTGAAAATCAGTGCAATTTGAACAAGATGATATTTCCCTGAATGTTTCTTGGCTTGGAATCCAAACCTCTAGATCATATGTTTTAGCAGCCGAAAAACCTAAATCACCTGAGCATAATTCAACTACCTGATAAGGTAAGTTTAACTCTTTAAGTATCGTTTCTGCATGAGACGTGAGATTTTCAAGGGCTTCAAAAGACTTTTCAGGATGACAAATCTGAACTAACTCTACTTTTTCAAATTGATGCTGACGTATTAATCCCTTAGTATCCTTACCATAACTTCCAGCCTCTGATCGGAAACAACTCGTATGGGCTGAAAGCATAAGTGGAAATGAATCCAGATCAATAATCTGATTTCTATAAAGATTTGTTAACGGCACCTCGGCAGTAGGAATCAAATAGTAATCATCTGTGAGCTGAAACAGATCATCAGAAAATTTAGGTAGTTGGCCGGTTGAAATTAGAGATTCTGAGTTAGCAACCATTGGCAAATAATGTTCTGTATATCCATGCTCTTGAGCCTTATCAAGCATAAAGGCAATCAGACTACGCTGTAATTTTGCAATCTGTCCTTTCAGCACAGCAAAACGAGAGCCAGCTAAAAGATTTGCAGATTCGGTATCAATCATTGAAGTAATATCCAAATGATCTTTGCCTTTTAATAAGCTAGGTTCGCCGAACTGTCTAATTTGAATATTATTATCTTCACTCGAACCATACGGAACAGACTCATCCGGAAGATTAGGAACATCAAGCAAAAATTCTTTCAGGCTTGATTGAATTTCAGTTAACTTGCTTGCACAACCATCAAGCTCTGTTTTAATGGTTTCAATCTTAGTATTAAGAGCTGGATCATCCTTGCCCTCTTTTTTAAGCGATCCATATTCTTTTGACAACGCATTGCGTTTAGCTTGAAGTTCTTCTGTTTCAGTTTGAAATTTTTTTCGTTTAGCTTCTAAACTTTCATATAGATTAATATCAAAATTGTAATTTCTTGAATCTAAATTTTTAACAATCGCTTGAGGATCATCTTTTATTAAATTTGTATCAATCATATATTAAGTAGTTTTAAACAAAGAGTAAGCCAAAAAAGTTCCTATCAGACACGATGCAATTGATGCAACAACATAAATCAAGGCATTTAATTCTTTACCATTGTATAGCAATTCAATTGTTTGCTGGGAGAAGGCTGACATAGTCGTGAAAGAGCCAAGAAATCCAGCAATTAAAAAAAAATAAACATTTGATTTAAGGTCTGAAATATAAGCCATGGCAATGCCAACGCAAAAGCAACCAATAAAATTGACGAGCATTATTCCACTTGGCAGCATTAAGACAGATGAGTGTTTCATTAAATCATTAATAAAATACCTTAGGGGCGCACCCAAAGCTCCACCACACGCTATTAAAAAAAATTTTGTCATAATGGAGTTAACTCTATTCCATGCTCAACACCAATCGAATCTTTGTAACGAATAAGATTTAATTTGTTCGATACAAACGAGAATATTATTAAATCTGAGCTACTAGCTGAAATAATTTCAATAGTTTGATCATTAATGTGATTAATTGAATAAGCCTCAGAATTCATATCTATGCCATTCATTAAAAGATTAATAAAAAAATTATCCGCTTGATCAATATCAATAGTTTGTTTTTGATCTAAAAACACGTCGTGTATTTCAAGATTGCCGCCTTCAATTCTATAATTTTCTTCGAAAGGCGTTATCACATTAATTGTGACTCCCTCATCATCAAAAAAAATTTTACCTGAAGAGGTTTCAATCTTTAAATCAGATTGATGCAATGATCTCTCAACAAATGAGTAATTTTGTTTTAACTCGATATTAAGTACATCTGCCGAGATTGTATATGAGTAAGCAACAACTGAAAAATGAAATGCAACAACTATTAAAAAAAATCTAACAATCATTGCTGCTTTGGAACCAACACCTCTCGGCTGCCATTACTACTCATTTCAGATACCAAGCCTGCCATTTCCATCGCCTCAATTATTCTTGCTGCTCTGTTGTAACCAATTCTGAGCTTTCTTTGGACGGCAGAGATTGAAGCTCTTCTAGATTCAATAACAAAGCTAACGGCCTCATCATAAAGCTCATCATTTTCATCAGAGGAATCAGAGTTATCTAAATCTGACCAACCAGGGATCGGGCCAGTCTCCTGCAGCTCAGAAGTGATCTCGTCTAGGTAATTTGGTTCAGATTTCTTTTTCCAGCTATCCACAACTCTATGGACCTCATCATCACCAACGAAGGCTCCATGAACTCTTTCGGGAACACCTTGTCCCGCTGGCAAATACAACATATCGCCAGCACCAAGAAGCTGTTCTGCTCCTCCTTGGTCAAGGATCGTTCTTGAATCAATTTTAGAGGATACTTGAAAGGCAATTCTTGAAGGAACATTAGCCTTAATAAGGCCAGTAATAACATCAACTGAAGGTCGCTGAGTAGCTAAAATAAGGTGTATCCCTGCAGCCCTTGCTTTTTGTGCAATCCTTGCAATTAAATGCTCGACCTTTTTTCCGACAATCATGATCATATCTGCAAACTCATCAACAACCACAACAATGGAAGGCAATTCTTCTAATGCCACTTCTTCATCCTCTTGGAAAGGATCAAGAAGAGGCGTACCAGCTGCGTTAGCTTCAGCAACTTTTTGATTAAAGGCGGCTAAACCTCTCACTCCCATTTCTGACATTAATTTATATCGCCTATCCATTTCAGCTACGCACCACCTCAACCCATTAGAAGCATCGGTCATATCAGTAATAACAGGAGTTAGAAGATGAGGAATGCCCTCATAGACAGAAAGCTCAAGTATTTTAGGATCAATCATTATCAAACGGACAGCTTCAGGATCTGATTTAAATAATAAACTCAGTAACATAGCATTCAGGCCAACAGATTTACCTGATCCAGTGGTGCCTGCAACTAATAAATGTGGCATCTTAGCAAGATCAACAACTATTGGTTTTCCAGCTATATCATGGCCTAGTGCCATTGATAAGGGTGAGGCAGAGTTATGGAAAGTATCTGAGGACAATATTTCAGTCAGGCGAACCATTTTTCTATTTGTGTTAGGTATTTCGATACCAACAACTGACTTTCCAGGAATAACTTCAACCACCCTAACGCTCATTACGGCAAGAGATCTCGCAATATCTTGAGCAATGTTTGTAATTTTACTTGCCTTGGTGCCTGGGGCTGGCTGAATTTCAAATCTAGTCACTACTGGTCCAGGAATAACAGAAACAACTTTTGCCTCAACTCCAAATTCTTGTAACTTGATTTCAAGCCTATCTGCAACCTCATCGAGTTGTTCTTTAGTTAAGGATGAGCCATCGTCTAGCACTCTATCAAGGAGATCTGTTGAAGGCATCTCTGAATTTATATTTTTATCTTTTGGCTTGTAAACAGTAGATGTTGCTGCTGATTCGTTCTTGGGAGTCTCTTCTTTTGATTGTGGTTTAGAGCTCTCCTGTCGCTTAGTTTCTGGTTGAGCTAATGTTGGAGAAGATTTAGGAAGGTTAAGCTCTCTTGGTTTAGCTTCTGCGACAGAGCGCTCAAGGACAGGTTCACTCTTTGGCTTCAATTTTGAAAAATCAATGGATTTAAATTTACTTAATAAGAATTTTAATAAATTGTTGATTTGAGTGCCTAGCTCTAACATGAAATATTTGGTTCCATGTCCGAGAGCATCAATAACTGATAACCAGGAGAAGGAAAAGGTTAGAGAGATAGAAGCAAGAAAGAATATAACAATAAAAATTAAAGAGCCAACCACCCCAAAAATATTTGAAAGATTGGTAAAGATCAATGAGCCTATCAAACCACCAGATGAAGACTGCGGGAAGTAATCTCCAGAATAATAAAATTCACTTAATGCTGAAAATGATGACAGTAAAACCATTGCTGAAATAACTTTAATAATTTTATGAGTTCTATCAGATGGCCTATAAAAAAATAATAGCTTGACCGCAACAAAAGAAATAATTAACAGAAATAAATATGCCCCAATCCCAGCAACTGAAAATAAAGCATCAGAAAGGTATGCTCCAAAGGGTCCGCCGAGGTTTTCAATGGAGCCAGAAAGTGAGCTTACCGAAGAAAGGCTTGGGTCAAGTGAAGAATAGGAAACAAGTGATATAAAAATATATAGAACTGAACCTAAACAAAAAAACGCAAAAACATTTTTCAGTGTGCCTGCTGAGAGATTTGATTGCTCTGACTTTTTAGCGATGATTAACTCCTGTTATCAATATTATATTGAGATATAGCTTATTTAGTTAGAAAAGATAACAATTTCTTTATTCTCTATCTTATAATTCGCACATGGAATATCAACATCATAAACTTATTATCTTAGGTTCAGGTCCGGCAGGTTATGCTGCGGGCATTTATGCGGCAAGAGCAGGGCTAAATCCATTGCTAATTACAGGCGCAGAACAAGGTGGGCAGCTAACCACCACGACCGACGTAGAAAATTGGCCAGGTGATTCTGATGGTTTGCAAGGCCCAGAATTAATGGAAAGAATGAAAAAGCATGCAGAACAGTTTGATGTTCAAATAGTCAATGATCATATTGATAAAACTCAGTTATCTGAGCAGCCCTTCAAACTTGTGGGTAGTCAAAAATGGTCATGTGATTCACTAATCATTTCAACTGGAGCAAGTGCAAAATATCTTGGTTTACCATCAGAGAAAGAGTTTTTAGGTAAAGGCGTTTCAGCTTGCGCTACCTGCGATGGATTTTTCTATCGTAACCAGGAGGTTGCTGTAATCGGTGGCGGAAATACTGCTGCTGAAGAGGCATTATATCTATCTCGTATTTGCTCAAAGGTTCATCTTGTTCATCGTAGGGATGAACTTAGGGCTGAAAAAATTCTTCGAGATAGGGTTGCTGAGGCAGAAAGTGAAGGAAAAATTGAGATGCATTGGAATTCTCAATTACAGGAAGTACTGGGAGATGATAAGGGAGTTCACTCAATTCAAATAGTGACTAATGAAGAGATTAAAAAACTTGATTTAACAGGCGTGTTTATAGCCATTGGCCATCACCCTAATACTGAAATATTTAAAGGCCAACTTGAAATGAAAAATGACTACATAACCATCAAATCTGGAACAGATGGAATGGCTACTGCTACCAGTGTGCCTGGGGTCTATGCTGCAGGCGATGTTTCAGACCAAATTTATCGACAAGCCATTACCTCTGCAGGATTTGGATGCATGGCTGCACTTGATGCCGAGAAGTTTTTATCTGAGTAATTATTGACCGGATACCCAAAAAACCATCCCAACAACAAACACTGCAATAAGTATTAAAGCAACTCTAGAGTCAGATTTGCTATCTTCGTTAGCTTCTTGTGATTCAAAGTATTCGTTATATTTGTCTGCCATAATTATTCCCCATGTTGTAAGACCACCCTACCCTGTTGACCGCCCTGCAGAATAAGATCAATCTCTTGCTGTAAATTTTCTTTTGTAACAATTTTTACCATTGATGAAAGGTCTAAACTCCATTCGTCAGCAAATCTGTTCCAAATGCTGGTTTTAAATTCAAGCGATGATTCTGCTGAATCAATACCAGAAAGGGTGATGCCTCTTAAGATAAATGGGAAAACTGTTGTATTAACCTCTATACCTGCAACATTCCCACAACATGCAACTACTCCATGAGGTGAAATTTGAGGAAGCATTTTACTTAATACATTTCCCCCAACTGTATCAATAGCAGATGAAAAAGATGGTCTTTCCATAGCTTTGGCAGGAGCCTCTAAATATTCATCACGCATAATTATATTGCTAGCACCAATAGATTTTAGAAAATCAACTGATGAGGATTTTCCTGTAAGCGCTGAAACCTTTTTGCCCAATCTTGACATGAGCATTACACCAATGGAGCCCACGCCGCCAGTGGCGCCTGATACTAAAACAGGCAGATCTGATTCTTGTGAAGATTCAAAGATTTTTAATACGCTAGCTGCTGCTGTTAAGCCAGCTGTACCTATAGACATTGCCTCTAAACTTGTCATAGCAGATGGCTTTTTCACAACCCAGCCAGCTGGAACATTTATATATTCCCCAAAACCACCAGGGGTGTTCATTCCCATATCATAACCAGTAACTATAACTTCATCTCCTTCATTAAATTGTGAGGAATTTGCATCAGTAATAGTTCCTGCAGCATCAATTCCTGGAACAAATGGATAATGTCTTGTGACCCCTTTGTTTCCTGATGCTGACAGCGCGTCTTTATAATTTAAAGAAGAATGAGATACCTTTATCTGAACAGATCCATCCGCGGGTTTTTCAAGCTCAAGTTTGGAAATTGAGGCAGAAAAAGTTCCATCTTTTTCCTCAACATAATATGCCGAGTATTGCATTATCTTGGCTTCATTCTCATGGCTGAATCAAGTCTAATTGTTTCGCCATTTAAATATGTATTTTCAACGATATGTGCAGCTAAATTACCAAACTCAGAGGGAATGCCAAATCTGTGTGGAAACTGAGTCGATTCAAGCAAAGGATCTCTTACTTTTTCTGGGGCCATTTTCATTAAAGGCGTATCAAAGATACCCGGTGCAATAGTGTTAACCCTAATCCCATGCCTTGCAAGATCTCTGGCAGCTGTGAGCGTCAAACCAATAACACCAGCCTTTGAAGCGCTATAGGCTGATTGTCCAATTTGACCTTCATAGCCTGCGATGGAAGCAGTATTTATAATTACTCCCTTTTCACCATCTTCTCCAGCTTCATTTTTATCCATAAGCTCAGCTGCTAAACGCATAACGTTGAAGGTCCCAACTAAATTTAAATCAATAATAAATTTAAAATGATCTAATGGGTGAGGTGCATCTTTACCAATAATTCTTGCGCCATACCCAGTTCCAGCACAGTTGATTGCAACATGCAATTTGCCAAACATCTCTTCAATTTTTGACATAGCATCCTTCACGGGCTGTTCTTCCATAATATTCGTATTTACATATTTAACATTGTCATCGCCCAGCTCATCGCAAATAGCTTTTGCATTATCATCATTAATATCAAGAATCATGACTTTTGCACCTTGAGATACAAAGTGTCTGGTTGATGCTTCACCCAAACCGGATGCACCACCCGTAATTGCTATAACTTTATCTTTTAGTTCCATTAATTATCTCCATGTTGAACAGGAATTATACCTAGCTATTTAAAAAATGATCATATTAAAAGTGTAAAAAAACTATTGGCACAATAATTGCATTAGTATTTATGTAACTTCATAAAAAATAGGAGAAATTATGAAAAGATTGTTTTTACTAGTGGGTATGCTTGCTATGCCCTCTTTTGCAGCAGTAAGCGCAAACGTTTCTTTTGCCTCAGATTACGTCTGGAGAGGAATGACTCAAAGCGATGGTCCTGCAATTCAAGGAGGTTTTGATTTTGAAGCTGAGTCTGGTTTCTATGCTGGTATCTGGGGATCAAATGTCAATTTTAATGATGGGGCTGGAAGTGAATTGGATTACTATGCTGGCTATGGCTTTTCTCTTGGTGACATCGGGGTAGATATTGGTTATATAGCTTTTGATTATCCTGAAAACCAAACTGGTCTTGATTTTGAAGAAATTTATTTAGGCCTGAGTTTCGGCGATTTTGGATTAACTCTAGCTTCTGGTCAAGATGGTGCGCCTGACTACACAGAATTTTCATATGCATTTGGCCCTATTTCAGTTGCTTATGGCGAATACGATGATTACGGTGATAACACGACAATAAGCTATGGTTTTACTTGTGGATCATTTGACTGCGGTATTACTGCATATGACTTTAGTGATGGAGGATACGGCGCAGACGAAGACGGTGTCTTCTTTACAATTTCAGCAAGTCTCTAATAATTGGCATGAAAATTGCTTTATTAAATATATATAAATTTTAAAGGAGGATTTATGAAACTGATCTCTGCAATCATTAAACCTTTTAAATTAGAAGAGGTTAGACAAGCTCTAATAGATTTTGGAGTGGAAGGTTTAACAATTTCTGAGGTAAAGGGATTTGGACGACAAAAAGGACACACTGAGCTCTATCGGGGTGCAGAATATACCATCGATACATTACCAAAAATAAAAATTGAAATACTGACTAATGACAATGATGCATCAAGTATTGTTGATGTAATTTCAAGATCTGCTAATACAGCAAAGATCGGAGATGGCAAAATTTTTATAACCAACATTGAGGAAGTTATAAGAATCAGAACGGGTGAAACAGGCAGTGATGCCATTTAATAAGGAGAAAAAAATGAAATTATCTAATTACTGTCTTATTACACTAGCTACTTTACTCTCTCCAGCTGTTCTCTCTTCAGAAATAAATTCTGGAGACACCGCCTGGATTCTTACTGCTACGGCTTTGGTCTTGTTTATGACTCTTCCAGGATTAGCACTTTTTTATGGTGGCCTAGTTCGATCTCAAAAAATTTGAACCTTTATTGTTGTTGCCTATTGGTTTTGGTGCAATTCTTACCAACATTCCTGAAATTGGTCTAGCACTTAGTCCAATAGAGAAGTTAATCTATTTTTCAAATCCTGAAGAATTAACTGGAGCGCTTTCTTTAATTAGGATGGGTGAGGCTGAGTCTTTATCTTCATTCTTGAAAACAGCTTCCCATTCACAGTTGTGGCTGCT
>CABXFU010000001.1 GCA_902511575.1 uncultured SAR86 cluster bacterium | reverse complement strand
GCAATTCTGTCCAATTCATTTTCAAAATTAGCAGTAAAACTATAATCCATGATGTCATCAAAGCTACTTACAAGTCTGTCTGTAACAATCATTCCAATTTTTTTAACAAAGAATCGTCTGTTTTGAACCTCAACATATCCGCGGTCCTGAATTGTAGAGATAATATTTGCATAAGTAGAAGGTCTGCCAATTCCTTTCTTTTCTAATTCCTTTACTAATGCTGCTTCTGAAAACCTTGCAGGAGGTTTGGTGTACTTTTGTTTGTTTTCTAAATTTTTGAGAGTTAATTTTTGATTAACTGCAAGCGGAGGAAGAAGATTAGCATCTGGGTCATCAGATTTTGATTTAACTATTCTGGTGAAACCATCAAACACGACCTCTCTTCCTGTTGCAGAAAATATATATTCATCTAAATGAATTTTTGCATTAGTTGCTAAATATTCAGCATCTGGCAACTGTGAACCGATAAATTGCTGCCAAATTAGTTCGTATAATCTTTTTTCTTCATCTGATGAAGAGATCAACCCTTCTGATTTTGTTGATGCATTTGTAGGCCTGATTGCTTCATGGGCCTCCTGTGCATTTTCATTGGAGGAATATATTCTTGGTGCATTGGTAAGATATTTATCTCCAAGGTTGGTTTCAATATACATTCTTGCATCTGCAATTGATTCAGGCGAAAGAGCAGGAGCATCAGTTCTCATGTAGGTAATGAGACCATTTTCATATAGTTTTTGAGCTGTTCTCATGGTTCTCTTTACATTAAAACCAAGTTTTGTACTTGCTGCTTGTTGCAATGTAGATGTAATAAAAGGAGGTTTTGGTTTTGATTTAACAGGTTTTTGAGTAACCTCACTTACAAGTAAATCTGAGGACTTAACCAGCTCTTCAATTTTTTTTGCTTCTTCAGCCTGCAACAAAGGATCTGATTTTTTTCTATTTAGACTAAATTCGATACCAGTATTCTTATCATTTTCTGCATTGAATGAAATCTCCCAAAACTCATCTGGTTTAAACTCTTGGATGCTATGCTCTCTTTCTACTAAGAGCCTTAATGCAACAGATTGAACTCTTCCAGCAGATAAATTACGGGCTATTTTTGCCCATAAAAGTGGCGATAGCTCAAAACCAACCACCCTATCAAGAAATCTTCTTGCTTGCTGAGCCTCCACAAGGCTTGCATCTATGTCTTTTGGGTCCTCAAAAGATTCTAAGATTGCATCTTTGGTAATTTGATTAAATCTAACCCTAGAATAGTTAAATTTATCTGCGCCTAGTGCCTCTTTAAGGTGCCATGCTATTGCTTCGCCCTCTCTATCAAGATCGGTTGCTAGAAAAATTGAGTCCACGCCCTTTGCGGCTGTTTTCAATTCTTTAATAACTTTTTCTTTTTCGGGAATGATTTCGTAATTTGCAGCCCAGCCATTGTCTGGGTCAATTCCCATTCTTCTAACAAGTCGTTTGCGTTCATTAATTTTTTTTAATCTTCTTTTCTCATCTTCAGGGAGATCTTTGGGGATGGTATTTCTCTGAGTGGGTTTTTTAGACTTACCTTTTGGCAGATCTCGTATATGTCCAACACTGGACTTGACGATATAGTCTGCCCCTAGATACTTAGAAATAGTCTTAGCTTTGGCAGGTGATTCAACTATAACAAGAGTTTTTGACATAATTTTAATTTACTATAATTTGTAAAAGTTCATATTTTTAATACAGCTTCCTTGATTTCTAAAAGCTCTCTAATGCCAAGCATTTCATTCCAAACGATTGCTATATTGGACTGATAAAAAATAATTTCAAGTACAGAGGACGGTAATTGAGAAATTTTTTCTTCCACTATTTGAAATTGGTTGTCATATTTAAAGGAGATTGGCTCATAAAGTTTTAGCTTATTTTCTATTTTCAAATAATGTAAATTTTTATGATTAGAGCTATTTTTAATTTGATATATAGCTACTTGGGGACTCCAGTTTTTAAATTTTTTTCTTAATTCATTCGTAGAACCAATCTTGAAACCCTCTTTAGCAGCTGACATTCTAACTTCACTGAGTGCCTTCATTTTTTTTGAAGGCTTTAAAAAGCTTATTGCTCCAACTAAAAAAAGAATAACAAAAAGAGAAATATATAATTCCATAAAAAATTTTAGTTCAATAATTTTTTGATAATTTTCGGGCCATGATAAATAAAACTTGTATAGATTTGTACTAAGGAAGCTCCTTTCTCAAATTTCATATCAAAACTCTCTTTATTATGAACTCCGCCAACTCCAATCTTCAAAAGCTCAGGCTCTCTTAAATGCACTAAAGATAGAAGTTCATTTGATTTTTCAAGCAAAGGTTTGCCTGATAGGCCGCCTGAAAGATCTGCTTTGGATTCAAATATTAAATTGCTCTTGTCAATTGTAGTATTTGAAGTGATTACTCCATCAAAATTAAATTCTTTGATAGCTTTCGTAATTTCAGAAATTACATCTATGTGTTCGTCTGGTGATAATTTTATAAAAATTGGATTTAAAAAATTTTCTATTTCTCTAACATGACTAATAGCTTTAAACAGTGGTAAAAAATTTTCTTTGGAATGCAGAGATCTCAACCCAGGAGTATTTGGTGAGGAAATATTAACGGTAATATAATCTGCATAAGTAGAAACTTTCCTAAAACATTCAATATAATCATCGATTCTCTTCTGACCTATAGAATCCTTGTTTGCTCCAATATTAATTCCAAGAACCCCATTATATTCTCTTCCCTTTACTCTTTTTACAAGGTAATCAACCCCTTTATTATTAAAACCTAGTCTATTTATAATTGCTTCTTGGTCAGTAAAACGGAACACTCTTGGCTTCGGATTGCCAGGCTGTGGTTTAGGAGTAATAGTGCCAACTTCAATGAAGCCAAAACCTAATGCTCCTAATGAATCAAGAAAATCGCCGTTTTTATCCAGCCCAGCTGCAATACCCAGTCTATTTTTAAAGGTTAAACCTTTGAATTGAAATGATTCTGAAGAATTATCATGCGGAAAAAGAAACCTTATAAGATTGGCTTTATATAAAATTTTTAAGGCATGTAATGCTATAAAGTGGGATATCTCAGGAGGCAGTAATCTTAAGAACGATAATGCCAATCTCATTTAAAATTTTCCCTACCCGCCTTAGTCATCTAATATTTCTTTAGCGAGGTGCTTAATAGCATTTACATAACCATGCCTAGACCCGCAATCAAATTTTGTTCCTTCATACAGATATCCAATAACCTTTTCATCATTAAGCATTAGCTTAATTGCATCCGTAAGTTGGACTTCACCACCAACACTTGGCTCAAGATTTTTTAAATATTTGAAGATCTTGCTTGAAAGCACATATCTTCCAACGACTGCTAAGTTTGATGGCGCATTGCTTTTTGGCTTTTCTACAATATCTTTTAAAACATACGAGTTATTTGTTGAAGAAGGCTCATCAATAGAAATAACGCCATATTTTTCCATTTCATTTTCTGGAACCTCATTTACACCAATAACAGAGCATTCGTTCTCTTCATGGATTTCAATCAATTGACTGATGCATGATGGGTTGTTAATTATTAAATCATCAGCAAGAATGATTGCGAAGGCCTCTTCTTGTATTAAATGCTCAGAATGCAAGATCGCATCTCCAAGACCATTTTGTGTTTTTTGCCTTACATAAGTAAATTTTACATTGCTGAAAATATCTCTATTAATTTTTTCTAGATATTCCTTTTTACCTGCGTTCAATAGCTTTTCTTCTAGCTCGAAGTTTTGATCAAAATGATCCTCTATCGCTCTTTTAGTATGGCTAGTAATAAAAATAATCTCATTAATCCCAGCATTTACCACTTCTTCAACAGCGTATTCAATTAATGGCCTATCTATAATTGGAAGCATTTCTTTTGGAATAGCTTTAGTGGCTGGTAAAAACCTAGTACCGAGTCCTGCTACAGGAAATACTGCTTTAGTTACTTTTTTCATGTAAATTAAAATTTCAATGTATACCTAGCAATTATGCCAAGAATAAATCCAGCTATCATACCAACTAAATGTGCAATATTTGCAACATTACCAAAACCAAAAATATTTAACACTCCAGTAAAACCAATTAAAAGCCAAATGAACATAAAAATGTATAAGGCATTTGGTAAATCATATCTTTTCCCTCTATTATCTAGATCCAAAATAAAACAGTAGCCTAAGAGGCCATAAACTGCCCCACTTAATCCCCCAAAAAGATAATCACCAGTTAAGAAATATTGCCCAAGATTGCTTGATAATCCAGAGATTAAAAATAAGGTTAAAAAAACCCCTCTCCCGTCAATAATTTCAATTTTTGATCCCAATATATAAACCCATAAACAATTAAATATTAAGTGAGTTAATGAGAAATGAAGAAAAGTTGGGGTGATAAGTCGCCACCATTCTTGAGAATTCATATAAGTATTCTGGAATGATGGATATAAATTCGGCCCATTGCTTTTTAGAAATAGAAATGGCTCTAGCAGACTGCTATAACCAAAATTTGTTAAAAAGCTAAGTAATACAGCAACAGCAATAATGTAAAAGTATAAGGAGCTAGTATTCAAGTCTAATGGGTTTTCTTGGCAGTAATATCCAGACTCCAACCAAGTTTTTCTCTACAGGCTTCATAAAAATCATTATCAGAGGGATGGATAATTTTTAAAGATAAGTCCTTTTTGGAAATATGAATAGAGTTATTATATTCAATAGGTATATCTTTTTGACCATCTACACAAACCATTGCATGATCTAAAGGCCCTTCAATCAATTGAATCTCCAAGGATTTCTTATTGGAGACTATTAAAGGTCTGGATGAAAGGCTCTGTGACATCATGGGGATAATATTCCAAATATTTAGCTCTGGATGAACTATTGATCCTCCTGCAGATAATGCATATGCAGTTGACCCAGTTGGAGTTGCAACGATCAATCCATCTGATCGCTGCTCATAGACAGTCTTACCATCAATCAATAATCTATATCTCATTAGCTGAGCATAAGATCCTGAGTGAATTAATACTTCATTGAGACCAAAAACTTCTTGATCTGATAATTGCGCTTCAACCAAACTTCTCTCTTCAAGAATATAATTACCTTTAAAAACATCATTTATGACTGATTCAAAGTTTTCAATATTTACATCAGTCAGAAAGCCAACAGCACCCATATTTATTCCCAAGATTGGAGTTTCATTTTCAATAAATTTTCTTCCTGCCCCCAATAAAGTACCGTCCCCACCAAATACAACGATTAAATCAACTGATTGATTAAATTTTTCAATATCAACAATATCCACCCCCTCAAAGTCAATCTGATCAGTTGAATATATTGTTTTAGTGTTTTTGAGTAAAACACTAAGCAGCCCGCTTACAACAGAAGATTCATTGGATGAGAGGCTTTTTTTTAAAACAATGCCTATATTTTTAAACATGCGAGCAATTATACTCTCTGAAGTCAATTTAAAAGCAAATTTGTGAATACATTTAATGAAATCATTAAGCTGGTAAAAGCTAGCTATCGCACAGTTATTTTAACTGGTGCTGGAATCAGCACAGAATCTGGGTTACCTGATTTTAGAAGCAATCATGGTTTTTGGACCAAAAATCAGCCAATTCAGTTCAATGAGTTTTTACTTAGCGAGGAAAAACAAAGGCTGTCATGGGAGAGAAATATTGAACTTCATTCGCTTCTTAAAAACATAAAACCAAACATAGGGCATGCTTTTGTCGAAAAAATTATCAACATGCAAAAAAATAATTTTCTAATAACTCAGAATATTGATGGGCTCCATCAAAAATCAGGAATCCCTAGAAATAAAATGATAGAGATTCATGGTAATGCTATTGAAGCTGCTTGTTTGGAGTGTGGGGCAAAACAAAATATTACAGATTTTCATGATGCAATTAAAACTAAAAAACAATTACCCAGATGTACTGTTTGCAATGGAACTGTAAAAGTTGCAACCATCTCTTTTGGTCAACCCATGAATGAAGAGGATATGGAAAAGGCCTCAAATATTGTAGAGGATAGTGACTTAATGATAGTTATGGGCTCATCTTTAAAGGTGTTACCTGCAGGAAAGCTTCCTAATTTAGCAATGCAATCAGGATCAAAGCTTGTGATTTTAAATAGGGAAAAAACTCGGTATGACTCAATTGCTGATATGGTTATTAACGATGAATTGCAAAATATATGCAGTGGGTTAATTCAAAAGCTTTAGATATGCATGAGAGCTGCTCTGCCTATAATCTTTCCATTTTTAAGATCTTCTAGGATCTGATTTTCTTCAGAAGCTGCATAGCTTTAACCTCAGGAATCTTAATAGTTATATGTTGTCTAAACTATCTTGTTTTTGCTTCATCACATCGCTTCTAAAAATAATTTCTCCCATTCTTCTTGAGAAGGAAGTCTCGGAGTAGTTGCATTGCTAGGATCTGTCATTGAATGAGCTACTAGATGCGGAATCATTTCTTCTGTAACACCCATTTCGCCAAGACCTTTGGGTAATCCTATAGCCGCATTTAATTTCTCTATCTCATCGGCTAAATCTACATTTTCATCTTTGCCCATGGCGCGTGCGATTCTCGAGTATTTATCACCCACATGGTCTTTATTGAATCTGAGGATTGTAGGAAGAATGACGCCATTAAGAGTTCCGTGATGAAGTCTTAATTCTTGATCAGCACCTAAAGCATGACTCATTGAATGAACTGCCCCAAGGCCTTTATAAAATGCCATTGCGCCTTCTGTAGAAGCCATCATCATATTCCATCTTGCATCTTTGTCCTGACCATCCTTGACCGCCCTTATTAAGCTTTCTTCTCTGATAACTTTTTGAATTCCGTCTAATCCTACTGCTTCAGCTGGTGGGTCGATAACAGGTGACATTACTGCTTCTATACAATGTGTTAAAGCATCCATTCCCGCTCCAGCAGTTAAAACAGGGGGTAAGCCCAAAGTCAATTCAGGGTCACATATAGCAGCAGTTGGTATTAGATGATCGCTGGCTAAAATTAGTTTCCTTCCATCATTCATAATAATTATTGCTCCTGGGGAAACCTCACTTCCTGTTCCTGAAGTAGTAGGAATCGCGATCATTGGCATTGTCTGATTGATTTTCCCAACTCCTCCTTCATTTACACAGTAGTCAACAACATTTCCTTTGTGATTGGCCATTAGCGCAACCGTTTTGGCCAAATCCATACTCGAGCCACCTCCAAATCCTATTACGCCATCACAGTCATTTTGTTTATATATTTCCAAGGCATCAATTACAGCTTGCTCGGTAGGATTAGCTGGTGTGTCTTCGTAGAAAGATGATGAAAGCTCATTTGATAGCAGGTTTCTGATCATATCCGACATACCTATATTTGACAGACCAGGATCAGTACATATTAATGGATTCTTTATTCCATATTCTTTAAGCAATTGAGAGATATTCTTGATGGCTCCATTTTCAAAATGTGGTTTGTTCAGATATTTAAGTTGCATTATTTCCTCCCGATAATAATGAATAATTATTATGATATAAGTGGTTTTCCAGCCTCCGAAGCTAGCATGATTTTATGTCTTAAATTACCAAAAAAATAATTACTTGATTATAATAGCTCTTCTTTTAATAAGCGCAAGCAATCGAAAATATGGAACATTTAGAACAGTTTAGACAAGAGGTCAGAGATTGGTTAGATGAAAATTGCCCTCCTTCTATGAGAACTCCACTTGTACCTGAAGAAGAAGTTTGGGGTGGTAGAAATGCAGAATACGTTAATCCTGAATCAAAATTATGGCTTGAAAGAATGGGTGAAAAGGGTTGGACCGCTCCTAATTTGCCAAAAGAATATGGTGGCGGAGGTTTAGATAGAGATCAAACCAAAGTCCTTCATCAGGAACTCTTTAGAATTAAAGCAAGGCCAGCATTAAATAGTTTTGGTATTTGGATGCTAGCACCGTGCATAATTGAATTTGGTTCAGAAGAGCAAAAAAGAGAACATCTTCCAAAAATTATTAAAGGTGAAATTAGATGGTGCCAAGGTTACTCCGAACCTGGTTCAGGATCGGATTTAGCAAGTCTTTCAACCAAGGCAGAGGATATGGGTGATCATTATTTAGTCAATGGTCAAAAAGTTTGGACTTCCTATGCAGACAAAGCTGATTGGATATTTGCCCTTGTAAGAACTGGTCCAAAAGAACCAAAGCATAATGGAATTAGTTTTTTGCTTATTGATATGGCAACTGAAGGAGTAAGCACAAAGCCAATCACACTCATCAGTGGCAAATCGCCATTTTGTGAAACTTTTTTTGATAATGTCAAAGCGCCAAAAGAAAATCTTGTTGGGGTAGAAAATTCCGGCTGGACAATAGCTAAAAAACTCTTGCAACATGAAAGAAACTTTATTTCCAATTTTGGTCTTGCTGGAGGTGGGACTGGATCTGGAGCAGATGTTGTAAATATAGCAAAAAAATACTTAGGTGAGGCTAATGGCCAAATAGCTAATTCAGCTCAAAGAGAAAATATAACATTGCACAAAATGAAAGAGCATGCGTTTGGACTAACGCTGCAGCGCTCTGGAGACGAAGGCGCGAAAGCCTCAGCTGCATCATCAATGTTTAAATACTATGGAACCGAACATAATAAAGATCGCTATGAGCTTATGATTGCTGCAATGGGAAACAAAGGCTTAGGCTGGACTAATGAAGGCTTTTCAGATGATGAGCAAGCCATAACCAAAGCATGGCTAAGAACTAAAGCTAATTCAATTGAGGGAGGAACTTCTGAAGTTCAGCTCAATGTTATTTCCAGAAGAGTTCTAGATCTACCTAACTAAGAAACCCATGAAATTAATACTTACAGAAGAACAACAGTTTTTAAAAGATACAGCTCAAAGTTTTGCTAGAGATAAAACTCCCGTGACTCATTTTAGAGAGTTGCGAGATAACGAAAATAGCCAATGCTGGGATGAGTCAGTTTGGAAAGAAATGGTTGAGCTTGGCTGGTCTGGGATTCTTGTTCCAGAGCAATTTGGTGGTTCAGAATTTGGTATGGCTGGTATCAGCGTAATCATGCAGGAGTTAGGTAAAACCCTTACACCCTCTCCCATATTATCAACATCCGTTCTTGGCGTTTCAGCTATCAATATGCTTGGCTCAGATGAGCAAAAAGAGAATTATCTGCCAAAAATAGTAGCCGGCGAATTAACAACAGCTTTAGCAATTGACGAAGGAAATCACCATGATCCTTTTGCCATTGACGCCACCGCAGTTCTTGATGGAGATGAATGGGTATTGAATGGAAAAAAAGTATTTGTTGTGGATGGCGCAAGTGCAGATAGTATTTTGTTAGTTGCTCGAACCTCTGGTAAATCAGGAGAATCAAATGGTATTTCCGTATTTGTTGCCAACAAAGATAGCGCTGGGTTGGATATCACTAAGATATCAACAGCTGATTCTAGAAATTATGCAAACATTGAAATGTCTGATCTTAAATTAGACCAAAATGCTTTACTCGGTGAGCAAGACTTGGCTGGCGAAACTCTTGAGAAAATTCTTGATTTGGGTCGCATTGCTATTTCAGCAGAAATGTTAGGAAACACCGAAGAAGCTTTCGAGGTTACGGTTAATTACCTCAAAGAGAGAAAGCAGTTTGGTGTGCAAATTGGATCCTTCCAAGCTCTTCAGCACAGAGCTGCAAAAATGTTCTGTGAAATTGAATTAACTAAATCAGCAGTAATTGCTGCCATGCATGCTGCAGATGAAAATTCAAATGAGCTAGAAAGACTTTCTAGTCTAGCTAAGTTTCAAGCTGGAGAAACCCTCCATCTAGTAAGCAATGAAGCAATCCAAATGCATGGTGGGATAGGTGTAACTGATGAATATGATATTGGTTTCTATCTTAAAAGAGCACGAGTTGTTGAACAGATCTTTGGAACCTCAGAGTTTCATCAAGCAAGGTATGCAGATATAAGCGGTTTCTAATGTCCTCAATAAAAACCTTACTCGAGACAATGCGCATGCTTCGAGACAAGGATAATGGATGCCCATGGGATATTGAGCAGACTTTTGAATCGCTCTCTCCTTGCGTTGTCGAAGAAGCATATGAGGTCTCAGATGCCATCGCTAACAAAGATTATGAAAATCTTAAAGAGGAGCTTGGAGATGTTTTACTTCAAGTTATATTTCAGGCAGAGATAGCTAATGAGAGAGAGTTATTTAACTTTGATGAGATAGTTGATTCATTAAATAACAAATTGATTAGGAGACATCCTCATGTCTTTGATGGAGCCTCAAAACCTCTCTCTGCTAAAGAGCAAACCCAAGCATGGGATGCAATAAAAGCACAAGAAAAAAAACCAAAGGATACGCGCAATACTTTTGCTGATATACCTGCGTCATTACCCCCAATTTTAAAAGCAAAAAAAATACAAAAAAAAGCCAGTAAAAAAGGTTTTGATTGGAAAGAAAGCATTGATGTGATCGAAAAAGTTGAGGAAGAGTTAAAAGAGCTCAAACATGAGATCCAGCAAAATAATAAAGAAAATAGCCAAGAAGAATTAGGAGATTTACTATTTTCTATCGTTAATTTAAGTCGACACTTAGAAATCGATGCAAGTGAAGCTATGAATCAAGCTAATCACAAATTTGTAAAACGCTTTAGATTGATGGAAAAAGAGATTGCTAAAGATAATCAGGAAATAGGCAATCTAACCTCAGATGAGCTTGAAGAATTTTGGGTTAAAATAAAGTCACATGGGTAAATTAAAAAGATTTTTTATAGGCATCCTGACTTTTTTTGCAATTTTAATTATTCTCAGTTTGTGGTTAATCCCCCTTTCAATCATAAATATTCCTAGAATTATTCCTAATAAAAATTTAAAGATTTATTTAGGCTCCATTTCAAATAAAATGGGTAGCGCGACTGTCGCTAGCATTACCTCGGCTTTAAGAATATTGCATAAGCTTGAATGGGACTTCCAAATACCTAAGGATGTGAATACTGAGACTTGGTACATTGCTATGAGTAACCACCAATCATGGGCTGATATATTTATTTTATTGGCTGCAGGTCATAAAAAAATACCCCTTCTAAAGTTCTTTATGAAAAAGGAATTGCAATGGATACCAATTATTTATTTAGTACATAAAACAGTAGATATGCCATTTTTAAATAGGCATTCGAGAGCTCAAATTCAAGCAAATCCAGAATTAAAAAGGGTTGATTATGAGAATGCAAAGAAAGCTTCAAAAAGATTTTCTAGAAATCCCTCTTCAGCATTTAGCTTTGCTGAAGGAACTAGATTTACTCCCGAAAAGCATTCTGCGCAGGAGTCCCCCTACTCTAATTTATTAAAGCCAAAAGTAGGAGCTCTGGCTATTGCTTTATCAGGAATGCCTCAAGTAAATACTTTGATTGATTTTACAGTAGTGTATGCAACTCAAAAAAGATCGACATGGGGCTTTCTTTGCGGCGACTTAAGCAAAGCAAAAGTTGTGGCAAAGACTTATGCTTTACCAGAAAACCTTAAAAATAGATCTTTTGAAGAAGAAGATGATTACAGGAAAAGCTTCCAAACATTTGTTGATGTAATTTGGTTAGAAAAACAACAAACGATTAAAGATTTAAAGTTCTAGCTTATTGTCTGCAACTAACCACCCGTTTTGATCAATGTAAATCCATTTCCCAGAAGTCATAACCACGCTTCCAAATGAAATTAACACATCTTCAAAACCATGGTTTTTTTTATTTGTTTTTTGAGCAACCACCCCCTTAGCAAAGATACCTATAGGAAGATTCTTCAGCTCCTCAACGTCTCTAACGCAGCCATTAACGACAATACCTACCCAATTATTTTTTACTGCAGATTCTGCAATTTGGTCTCCAATCATAGAGGCATGAGTTACACCAGAGGCATCAATAACTAAAACTTTATTTTTTCCTTCTCGAGACAGAGCTTCTTTCACAACAGAGTTATCATCTGAACAAGAAACTGTATAAATCTCTCCAGCAATTGAATGCCTGCTCCCAAAGGATTGCAATGCAAGTTTGCCGATTTGGATTTGCTCGGAATGTTGATCAGACAGGTCTGGCAAAGAGGTCATAACTTTAATTTTTCTATGATGTTTAATTTGTCTATTATATCTACTCTTCTTGCATCATTTTCTAAGTCCGCCCAGGAAATTGATTCTGAAGCTTTTAATCTAGTTACTTTTTGTGACTGAGAAATTTTTTTTTTCTCTAGAAAATTGATTGCCTCCATAGCTGCAGGTCGATCATTACAAATCAATACCATGTTACAACCACTCTCTAATGCTTTGCCCACTTTGGCTTCGATGCCTCCAACATAATCTGCGCCCTTCATTGAGAGGTCATCACTAAAGATTATTCCAGTAAATCCCATTTTATTTCTTAAAATATCTTGTAACCAAAATTTTGAAAAGGTTGCTATCTCTTTATCTATATTTGTAAAAGATACATGAGCCGTCATTATCCCGCCAAGTTGAAGCTTTAAAGCATCAAAAGGAAGCAAGTCATGACTCTCTAGTTCTGATAAAGATCTGGTATCTTGAGAAAAAGTGAGATGGCTATCAGCAAAGATACCACCATGGCCCGGGAAATGCTTACCAGTGGCCTGCATTCCTGCTTGATTCATGCCTTCAATGAAGGCGCTTGCAATAGCAATAACTTGTTCTGGATTATCACCTATTGATCTATCTCCAATAACAGAACTTCTGGAACAGTCTAGATCTAAAACAGGTGCAAAACTTATATCTAATCCAGATGCAATGACCTCAGAGGCCATTAACCAACCTAAATCGGTTGCAAATGGAAAGTTTTTATCACTATTTGAATTTAAAAATGCAGATAGTTTTTGCATAGTCGGCAAAATTGTATAGCCTTCTTTCAAACGCTGAACTCTCCCCCCCTCTTGATCTACTGCAATAAGAAGCTTAGGATTTATTTTTCTTATTGCTCTACATAGCTCTTTCACTTGATCTCTTGAAGAGATATTTCTTGCAAATAAAATAACGCCTCCAACATGTGGATTTTGCAAAATATCTTTCTCCTCTTCTGTTATATAAAGCCCGCTAAGATCTAGCATTAGTCTTCCGAGAAATTGATTTTCTTTCATCGATGGACAGCTAAAAATATTTTTTATTAATTGCTTGGGTAATATTTTCTGGATTTAATCCCACCCACAAAGGCAGTCTTACAATTCTACTAGATAAATCTTCTGTTATTTCCATATCACTTCCGATACGACCAAATTTCTTTCCCGCTTTTGAATTATGCAATGGAATGTAATGGAAAATACAATGGATCTTATTATCATGCATATATTTAATAAAATTTTCTCTCTCAGCATTCTCTTTAACCAGTAGATAGTAAATGTGTCCATTAATACTGCATACTTCTGGAACTATTGGAAGACTGAAGAATTCTGAAAAATTTTGAGAATTAAAAAATTCATGATAATGGTACCAAATTTTTAAACGTTGATTGGTTATATTAGAAGCTTCTTCTAATTGAGCGAACAGAAAGGCTGCTACAGTCTCTCCTGGTAAAAAAGAAGAACCAATGTCTTGCCATGAATATTTGTCGACCTCACCTCTAACAAACTGCTTACGGTCAGTGCCTTTCTCTCTGATCATTTCAGCACGCTCAATAAAATCTTTATTGTTTATGAGAAGGGCTCCGCCTTCTCCTGAGATAATATTTTTTGTTTCGTGAAAGCTGAGGCATCCCAGATCTCCGATCGAGCCTAATGGCTTTCCTTTATATGAAGACATTATGCCTTGAGCTGCATCTTCTATAACAAATAGATTATGTTTTTTGGCAATGCTCATTATGGAATCCATTTCGCATGCTACTCCTGCATAATGCACAGGTAGAATTGCTTTTGTTCTTGAGGTAATAGCATCTTCAATAAGCGCTTCATCTATATTCAATGTGTCTTTTCGAATATCAACAAATACAGGTATACCCCCTCTTAAAACAAATGCATTTGCAGATGAAACAAATGTATAAGAGGGCATGATAATTTCATCTCCTGGTTTAATATCGACAAGAATTGCTGCCATCTCAAGGGCAGCTGTACAAGAATGCGTTAATAATGCACAAGGAGAGCCAATATTTTTTTCTAACCATTGACTGCATAGTGAAGTGAAGTGACCGTCGCCTGATAATTGGCCCAATTGATGAGCTTCAGATATTCGGTTAACTTCTTGGCCTGTTAAATATGGTTTATTGAAAGGGATCATTCAAAATTTATCATTTTGTAAAATTGTATAATGTTATTATCATCGCAGTAATGTTTCTAAAATTAAATGGCTACAGTTAATCAAATCATCAAGTATAGCTCTGTCGGCATGCTTACTAACATCATTGGCTATATTTTATATATTGTTATGTCAAACTTCATTGGTGTAAATCCGCCAGTTGCTGCTATTTTATCTGGATTTATGATCATTGGAATAAGCTATCTCTTGAATGCAAGATTTACTTTTAAAAGTAAAAATAAAAGTTTAATTAGTGCAGCCAACTATTTCTTATTGTATATATGTGCAATATTACTTCATTCGTTAATCATCTTCATCTTTAGTAGCATATTGGGTTTTGCTCATGAGATTATTGCTGCAATAAGTTTAATAATAATTTCATGTTCATTATTTTTAATTCAAAAATTTTATTTCTTCCAAAGCTAAAATGCAAAAATGAGTAGTAATTTTTTATGTCTTTATGCAATTTTTCAATACTAAAATATAGACAAAAGATTGGGAGTATTAACTTATTAAGTTTCAGAGGCTGAGCTTTTCTAGACTTTTTTGGCCTTGTTATAAATCTTTTTTACCACAGTGAGAGGGCGTTTTTTTGTTTCTATAAAAATTTTTGACAGATAAATCCCTATGATTCCTATGAATGAAATAATGATGCCTCCAAGTAACCATATTGATGCCATGACTGATGTCCATCCATCAGGCGGACTCAGAAAAAAAGCCCAATTAATTACAAGGTTAATGATATACACAAAAGAGACCAAAGAAATAAATAGACCAAAATAAAAAATTGCAATCAAGGGCGAATTACTAAATGAAGTAATCCCATTAATAAAGAGAGAAAGCTTTTTTCTAAATGTATATGAGCTTTTGCTTATGCTTAGCTTAGTGACACTCAAGGGCTTTTGATCAAAACCAGTTAATTGCCATAACCCGGAAATAAAAATTTCTCTTTCTTGATGAAGAAGTAATGCATTCACATAATCTTTTGTCATAAGCCTTGCTGTAGTTTGATTAGAGGGAACTTTCACATTTGAGAAAAAATTGAAAATTTTCCAAAATATAAGTCCGCTCAATCTTTCAAATGATTTGCCTTTGCGCTTTGATTGAATCCCATAAAGCACATCACATCTCTGTTTTTTAAGTTCTGCATAAAACTTACCCAGATACTCAGGCTCTTCTTCAAGATCGCTATCTATAATAAATATTTTTTCGCCAGAAGCATATTTTAAACCTGTCATCATAGCTTTCCAATGACCAAAATTTCGAGATAAATTAATAATCATAAGCTTTGGATCATTTGCAGCAAGATCTTGAGCCATTGATAGTGATTCATCTGGAGAACCATCATTGACTAAAATAATTTCATAATCATCAGATGAAATTTTAATTGCCTCAGCCTTAATTCTGTCATAAAACTCATTTAAAGAAGGGGCAGAATAATACAATGTAGATACTATTGATAATTTCATGTTTTTTTTCTCAATGATTAATGATAAAGCAATTCGACTTATTTCTTAATAACAATCTAGTCATAATTAAAAGTTTGAATGAGAAACATTAAAGATTTATTTAAAAGAAAAAACTTCTCAAGCATATATTTCTCTAGATTTGTTTTTTTAAAAAATTATTTACAATGAAGACTTTTCTAAGAAAATTAATATTTAAGTGCAATTAATTTTTTAATCTAGAAACCAATAATGCAATATATATTTGGGTTCTCTAAATGAAAAACCCAATTTAGAATAAAGATTTAGCACTGGCACATTATTTACGGAAATATTCGTTGAAATATCTTGAAAACCCTCATTCATCACATCAAGGATTGACTGATTATAAAGGGTTTTTCCAAATCCTTTTCCTATAAAGTCTTTAGAGAGTCCACCGAGAATAAATCCTTTTTGATTCCATAGTATGTAACCAACTAAACTTTCATTTATTTTGATATATGAACAAAAATTTTTATCATCCTTTAAAATATCAATCTCTACCCATAATCTGATTCTTTCATCTGCAACAGATTTCTTGCAATTAGGATCCATATGAAATCTATCATCACTAAAGGTTTCTTTGGAAATATCTATTATTTCTTTCTTTACTGACTCGTGGAGGTTATTTACAGAACAATAATGAGTTTTAATATTAGACCTGATTGAAGGTTCATAGCAGAAAATAGATGTTGAACTATCGATTAAATCTTGAGACCTGACATTCTTAAGATTTAAATATGGCGAGATTGACATCTCTATTAGTCTAAGGCGTCCTTCTTGAGCATATAAGACTTCATTTATCTTTTCTGCATCAAGCTTTAATTGAACAAAGAAATTATTTTTTAATTCAGTCTGTTTTTTTTCTAAAATTGATTCGACAACTTTATGATTTTTTATAGTCCCCTCAAGTTGATACGCCGGCATGCCAAGATTTCGTGTTTCCCAGGGTATATCAATCAAACAAAGTTCGCTCATTTTAACCATTCACTCCAGTAAGAAAGTTTACTCTAGTTAACAAAATAAGGATTCCTAAAATGCATGGAAATGAAAAAGTGAAGCCAAGGATTGATGACTTGAGCCAGTTATTGCCTATTATCATTAGGTGCGATAACCCTATTGCAAAAATTGCTGAAAAAATAAATGAATATCCCATGAGATGAACGGACAATGATTGCTGGAAAATTGTTATAAAAAATATTAGGGAAAATATTAAAGGTATGAAAATTTGTTTACCTACGCTAGAAGATTTTACAAAAGCATAAGCGCCCGCTATTGATATCAAGGAAATCAAGGCCATGCCTAGGATTGATAAGAGGCAATTAAATAAGGCTATGTTCGCTAGAACATCACCTGAGATGCTATTTGTTATATTACCTTGCAAGCATTGTGTAATTCGATTTCCTCCAAGAAATTGAAGCGCTCCAAGCAGTCCACCGTTGTGTATATCATCTCCAGAAATTCCAATTCTATAAAGAATTGAAGATCCCACCATGCCACTTAAATCTTGTTGAGCAAAAAAACGGGCTAAAAATATGACTATTACGGGTATTAATAGAGATAAAAGAGTCTTAGTAATGTCTAGAAAATTGCTTTGAAGAACAGGGAAGTATCGTGTTGCATGATTTTTTTTATTTACAGAATATGAAGCAGCGACAACCAAGGTATAAAATATTAGCAAAGCTGCAGCCCATTGAAAATGAAATAATCCAGCAATGAAAAAACATATGTAGCCAAAGTTTGGTAAATTATTTTTAAAGAAAAGCATTCCTGCTAGAAAAAATAATAAAAAATAAATTTCAAGCCATGCTGCTAGAAACATTTTGTATGACCAAGGTGATATTATAAAAAATGTAAAACATGCAAGGCCAACAATAATTATGGGCAGGCGCGTATGTATTTTTAATGAGCTAATGAATAGTTCTGAAACAAATATACCGCAAATTAATATTACTAATTTATCTACAAGCGGGCCAAGAAAAAAGAGTAACTCTTTACCTCCAAAATGATTAATTAGTATGTATGGCAACATGCTAAGGCTAGAAACTGATAAATAAATTTTATCCTTCCAAGCAATATATTCTAGCGAGCAATCACTACAGGTATCCCAGATAGAAAATCCATAGGATATAAAGTATCCATTGATTTTTAAAAACTCTACAGCATTAAAGATTCTTTGAGCATGCCAATCTAGCCAACCAATTCCTAAAGGCGCGTAAAAATGCATAAAAGCAATGTAGAAAAGAAAAATGAATATGTAGGCTATGACCCTTAACGATAATTGCATTGAAGTATGTTAACAAATACTACTAATAATCTAAAAAAATATAAATTGATTCATCTTAAAAGGAGTATTAATCAATAATTATCCTTTAAGATATTTAATTAACTCTGCAGTTACAGCTTGATCTCCAGAAAAAATTGATGGTGCTATTCTAGATGCAATTTTTCCATACCTCTCAGATATCTTTTCTGAAACCTCAGAGGGTGTGCCTGTAACTGCTATAGTTTCTAATATTTCATCTGAAATGAGATTTGGAATTTCTTGCCAAAACCCCTTTTTAGTCAGGCTATTAAGCTCTGGCTGGATGTCTTCCCAACCATGCTGTTCAAGAACTACTTTATAAGCTGGGGTAGAACCATAAAACCCAATTTGTGCCTTGCAGGCATCCCTTGCCTTGGCAATTTCTTCATCGGTTGTACCCGTTGCAACCATGACACCCAGTGAAATATCAAATTCTTTTGCCGTTGATAATTCAAGTCCTTTTTTTACAGATGGTAAGGTAATATTTTCAAGAAACTTAGTTGTATGAAAAGGATGCACAATAAATCCATCACCAGATTCAGCTGCAGCTTGAGTCATTAATGGTCCCACACCTGCGACATATATTTTCGGGAGACCAAATGGATTTTCTCCCGGATTAAAAATAGGAGTCATAAGTGTATGTTGGTAAAACTCGCCTCTAAAATCCAGATCTTTGCCTTCATGCCAACACCCCCAAATAGCTTTGATAGCATCAACCATTTCTTTCATCCGTTTTGCAGGTGAAGACCATGACATAGAGTATCTCTTTTCAATATGAGGTTTTATTTGGGACCCTATGCCGAGTGTAAATCTCCCTTTTGACATCAACTGAAGATCATAGCCAATATTAGCTAAAGTCATAGGGTTCCGAGAAAATGCGACTGCTATTGAGGTTAAGAGTTCTAACTTTTCTGTAGCAAGAGCAGCGGCTGCAAGAGGAAGAAATGGCTCATGCGGTCCTTCAAAAGTATAAGCTCCATCGTATCCAAGATCTTCTAGCTCCTTGCTAGCTTTTGAAGCTTCTGCTGGATCTCGAGTAATCATTGAACAGTCGATTTTAATTTTTTTCATATTGAATTATTTCCACTTAACCATGAATGATTATGATGGATGTATTCCAATTTGTGTATCCCGAGTGGTAATATAAAAATCAGTCTATTACCGATAAAGGAAAAATAATGAACTCAAAGATTTGCGAACTTCTTGATATTGAATTCCCTCTTGTTGCATTTACTCACTGTAGAGATGTTGTTGTAGCAGTATCAAAAGCAGGTGGATGCGGCGTGCTAGGCGCAGTTGGAATGACCCCTGAAGAGCTCGAAGAAGAACTTAAGTGGATTGATGATCATATCGATGGGCTTCCATACGGCGTGGATGTTTTAATCCCCAATAAAATGGCAGATAAAAATCAAAAATTTGATGCTGAAAAATTAACCTCGATGATTCCTCAAGAATATGCAGATTTTAGAGCAGACATCTTAGAGCAGCATGATATTGAAGCTGATGAATTAAGAACAATTAAACCTGCTGCAACTTACATGGCTGAAAACACTAAGGCAGATGGTGCAAAGGCTTTGCTGGATGTTGCATTCAGTCATCCAATTAAAATAATTGCAAATGCATTGGGCGTTCCACCCGACTGGATGGTACAAATGGGCAAAGACAATAATGTAAAAGTTGCTGCTCTTTTAGGCACAGCACAACACGCGATCAATCAAGTTAAAGCAGGTGTAGATATTTTGGTTGTTTCAGGTACAGAAGCTGGTGGTCATTGTGGCAGCGTTTCTACCATGGTCTTAATACCTGAAGTTCATAAAGCTATTCAGCCCTATAGCGATGTTCCAATTCTTGCCGCAGGAGGAATCGCAACTGGAAGACAAATGGCAGCTGCAATGAGTATGGGAGCATCAGGTGCTTGGTGTGGGTCTGTATGGTTAACAACAGCTGAATCTGAAGTCCCACCAGTAATTAAAGAGAAAATGGTAGCGGCAACTTCAAGTCAAACTACTAGATCAAGAAGCAGAACAGGAAAGCACTCAAGACAGCTTGTATCTGAATGGACAAAGGCATGGGAGGCAGACGGAGCTCCTGAGCCACTCCCACTGCCTCTTCAACCCATGGTGGCTGAGCCAGCTTTAGCGAAAGTAAATAAATTAGCAGAAGGCGGACATGAAGGCGCCAAAGAGCTTTCAACTTACTGGGTAGGTCAAGGCGTAGGATTGATGAATCAGACAATCTCAGCAAGCGATGTTGTACAAGAATTTAAAGAGGACTTTATTGAAGCATATGAAAGACTGTCTAATTTTGTAGGTGATTAATCCCCAAGAAAGCTTTTCTGTTGTCTAAATGTATGTAATCTAAGATTGCTTGAGCGGTTGCAATTTTATTGTATCAAATTGTAAATTATTATTTATCACGGACTAAAGCTATCAGATATTTTCCATAATCTGTATTTGCTAATTTATTACCTTGCATCTCTAACGCTTCATCATCAATCCATCCATTCTTCCAAGCAATTTCCTCCACAGCGCTTATCATCAAGCCCTGTCTTTTTTGAATAGTGCGAACAAATTGACTGGCCTCAATCAATGCTTCATGCGTCCCTGTATCAAGCCATGCCATTCCTCGGCCAAAAGTTTGCACATCTAGAAGGCCTTGAGAAAGATAAATTTGATTAATAGAAGTGATTTCTAATTGGCCTCTCTCAGATGGGGTAATTGATTTAGCTATATCGATAACTGCATTGTCATAAAAATATAGGCCTGTGATGGCATAGTTGGATTTTGGCTTACTGGGCTTTTCTTCGATTGAAATTGCAGAATTGGAGGAATCAAACTCAATTACTCCGTACCTCTCAGGATCATTTACAGGGTATGCAAAAACTTTTGCTCCTTCAATTCTTGAAACTGAATTCCTTAAGATTTCCTGAAGCTGATTACCAAAAAATAAATTGTCACCTAAAATCAATCCGCAGGAATCGTTGCCTATAAAATCTTCGCCAATTATAAAAGCTTGAGCCAAACCTTCTGGTTCATGCTGAATTGTATAATTAATTTCAATTCCCAAATGTGATCCATTACCTAATAGCGCTTCAAAGCTAGCGATATCTTTTGGTGAAGAAATTAATAAAATTTCTCTAATCCCTGCATGCATCAACGTGCTCAACGAGTAGTAAATCATTGGCTTATCATAAATTGGCATTAACTGCTTAGATGTTGAAAGGGTTATGGGATGAAGTCGAGTGCCTAGACCCCCAGCTAAAATAATTCCCTTCATATTAGATTGTATAAAAAATCAATTTTCTTCATAATGTTTTTGTTGAACTTTTGGTATTTTCTAACCAAGATCTATTTTTAATATACCACTGTATTGTTTTCTCTAATCCAGATTGAAATGTTTCTGCAGGTTTCCATTGAAGGTTTTTATGAATTTTACTACTTTCAATTGCATATCTAAAATCATGGCCTGGTCTGTCATTAATAAAAGTTATTAAATCATGGTAACTAGATTGAGGGCTCGTATTCCTGGGTAAAATAGCATCTAAAATATTACATAATTCATGAACGACCTCTACATTCGTTTTTTGATTATCTCCACCAATACAATAAGAGTTGCCTACCTCGCCCTTTAAGATAACTGCATACATGGCCTCAACATGATCTTCAACAAAAATCCAGTCTCTAACATTCATCCCATCACCATAGATTGTTATTGGCTTGTCCTCCATAGCATTCATAATTGTTAAAGGAATTAGCTTTTCTGGAAACTGATACGGTCCATAATTATTTGAACAATTTGAGATCAAGGTAGGCAAGCCATATGTTTTGTGCCAAGACCTTACTAGGTGGTCTGATCCAGCTTTAGATGCTGAATATGGGGAGCTTGGATCATAAGGGCTTTCCTCGTTAAACAGCCCCATTGAAGAAAGACTGCCAAAAACCTCATCTGTCGAGATATGATGAAATTTGAATTTCAGTTTCTTTTTTGAGTTTAATGATAACCAATATTTTCTAGAAATTTCTAATAAGTTATATGTGCCAAAAATGTTTGTTTCAATAAAATTTCTAGAATTTTGAATCGATCGATCTACATGAGACTCTGCTGCCAAATGTACTACGTAGTCAGGATGAAATTCTTTAAATAATCCTCCTAGAAGCTTTTCATCTAAAATATCTCCCCGTACAAAATGATAGCGAGGATTTTTTTCCATCATCTCTAAAGACTCGAGATTGCTGGCATATGTTAGTTTGTCTATATTGATGACTTGATGGTTTGTTGAGTTCATTAGAAATCTAATATAAGCCGATCCTATGAAACCGGAACCACCTGTCACAAGAAAACAGCTCATACTAAAAGCACCTAATACTAATTGATTTAAGGGGCAATATATCTCTTAGAGACAGCTCTTTTAAATCCATCTCTTTCAAAAAGCATGTCACTCCAACGTTTGATATTAGGTTTGAATGCTTCATCTATTCCAAGAGTTTTTGCTAAGTATATTGCATAACTAACGCATATGTCAGCAATGGTAAATCTCCCTGAACATAGATATTCTCTTGACCCCAAAGTTTTTTCTAGTAACTTTAATCTTGCTACAAACCATCTTCTATACCCTTCTGCTGCCTTATCAGCAACACCTATCTCTTGGAGCGTATATCTTAGGACAACGGTTTGAGGAAAAGTTAAAGTAGCGTCTGAGTGGGCAAGCCAATTCAAATAATGATGATAATCAGCCTCATCGCTGCTAACACGCAAGTCTGTTAGACCATATTTCTCAACTAGATACTGGCACATGGCAACTGATTCTGTCATTTCCACATCCCCATCAATGAGGTATGGGATGGTGCCAAGAATATTTACATCCATATATTCTTTATGCAAAAACCTTGGAGGAAATGGCATCATTTCAGATTCATAACTTAATCCCATCTCCTCTGCAGTCCACATTGGCCTTAAACCTCTGGAATCATTGCAGCTATAAATTTTGATGCTCATTATTTTCTCCTAAAAAATGGAAAAGCTGTAATTTTTATAATTAATTTCAAAAATGGTAATTATTTGTATAATATATTACCACTCAATTTTATTAAATAAAAATGCTAAGAAAAAATATTGCTCCCGAAATTAAAACAAATATTGATATCAATTCTGATCAATTTATTCATAACAAAAATGTAATGTTAAAGAAAATAAATTTCCTTGATGAGCTTTTAGACAAAGCTGAATTAGGAGGCGGGGCTTATCACCACGAAAGATTAGCAAAACGAGGCAAGATGCCTGTAAGAGAAAGGGTTTTTAATTTGATAGATCCTGATACACCCTTCCTGGAGATTGCTCCATTTGCTGCTTATGGAACAGACTTCACAGTGGGTGGCGGATGTGTTGCTGGAATTGGAATTGTTGCCGGTACTGAATGTGTAATCTTTGCTAATGATCCTTCGGTTTTAGCTGGTGCCATGACGGTTTATGTTGGAGAAAAATGGAACAGGGCAATGGAAATCGCTCGAGATAACCGCTTGCCCTATATTAATTTTGTGGAATCTGCAGGAGGAGATCTTCGAATGGGTACCGGTAAGAAAGGAGATCAACCCCCCATCGCACCCACCATAGGTCATACTCATTTTGCAGCAACTGGAAGATATTTTTATGATCTTACAGAGCTTTCTAAAATGCGCATTCCAGTAATATCAATTGTTTTTGGTTCTTCAACTGCCGGTGGTGCTTATCAACCGGGTATGTCTGATTACAATATCTTTATTAAAGATCAAGCTAAAGTTTTTCTTGCAGGACCTCCTCTAGTCAAAATGGCTACTGGTGAAATATCAGATGATGAGACCTTAGGTGGTGCAAAAATGCATTCAGAAATTTCAGGTCTATCAGATTTTCTGGCTGAAGATGAGATGGATGCTTTAAGATTATGCAGGAATGTAGTCTCACATTTACATTGGATTAAAGAGGGTCCCTCACCTATTCCAGATGCTGATAGTCCAAATTTATCTGAGGAAGAATTATTAGGTCTTATTGATGAGGAACTCAAAAGCCCTCTTGATATTAGGGAAGTGATTGGTCGAATTGTTGACGGGTCAAGATTTGAAGAGTTCAAACCTCTTTATGGTAAAACTATGATTTGCGGGTGGTCGATGCTTCACGGATATCCTGTTGGCATATTGGGAAATAATGGTCCCATCTATCCGGAGAGTGCTGAAAAAGCTGCAACCTTTATCCAACTATGCAATAAACGAAACATACCATTAATTTTTCTTCAAAATGTCACGGGGTTTTTAGTAGGAAAAGATTTTGAGAGACAAGCTATTATTAAAAAAGGCTCTCAGCTTATTAATGCAGTGTCTAACTCTAATGTGCCTCATATCACAATTATTATTGGTGCTTCATTTGGCGCAGGTACATACGCTATGTCAGGCAGAGCATATAACAATAAATTCACCTTTCTCTGGCCCACAGCAAAAATTGCCGTTATGGGTTCGAAGCAGATTGCTGGAGTAATGTCGATTGTTCGAAGAGGTCAAGCAGCAAGAAAAGGTGAAAAATTTGATGAAAAACTTGATGCTCAAATCGTAGAGACAGTTGAGCAAATGTCAGATCAAATGTCAGAGGGTCTTGTTGCAAGCAGCATGGTTACAGATGATGGCATTATTGATCCAAGAGATACTAGAAGCGTTATTGGATTTTGTCTATCTATAGTTTCTAACTCTTCAATAGATGGTGCTAAAGAGTATGGGGTATTCAGATTATGAGGTTTAATTCAATTCTTGTTGCTAATCGCGGAGAAATTGCATATCGAATCATGCAAACCGCTCAATTTATGGGTATTAAATGTGTAGCTGTTTTTGTTGATGCTGATAAGGACGCTCCATTTGTAAAGATGGCTGATGAAGCCATCAAATTATCTTCTGGCTACATGGATGGTTCTGCCATCATTGATGCTGCTATACAATCTGGAGCAGAAGCAATTCATCCAGGATATGGATTTTTATCAGAAAATGCAGCCTTTGCAAGAAAAGTTAAAGGCAATAAGTTAATTTGGATTGGTCCATCACCTCATGTAATCAAAGTAATGGGTGATAAATTAAAAGCTAAAGAACTAGCTGAAAAATCTGGGGTTCCAACTCTGCCAATGACCTCAAATACCAAAGATGTAAAAAGTATTGGCTACCCGATCTTGATCAAAGCTGCCGCTGGAGGTGGTGGCAAAGGAATGCGAATTGTCAAAAAAGAAAGTGAATTAAAAGATTCAATCGTAAGCGCCAAAAGAGAAGCCCTCTCAGGTTTTGGTGATGGCAGAATTTTTATAGAAAGATATGTAGAAAAATCGCGTCATATTGAAATACAAATCTTAGGTGATGAGCACGGTAATATCGTACATTTAGGAGAGCGTGAATGCTCCATACAAAGAAGACATCAAAAAATTATTGAGGAGTCGCCTTCTCCAAGAATTGATCCATTTTTACGAGAGGAGATGGGTCAAGCGGCTGTTAAATTAGCTAAAAAAATTAAATACTGCTCTGCAGGAACTGTTGAATTTTTATTTGATGATAAAACAGACGAATTCTGGTTTTTAGAGGTTAATACTAGACTGCAAGTTGAGCACCCAGTTACAGAAGAAGTTACAGGAATAGATTTAGTTGCTGAGCAAATCAAGATAGCGAGAGGAGATGAACTTGAATTTGCTCAAGATGATATTGATTGGCATGGACATGCAATTGAAGCAAGATTATATGCTGAGGATCCTGGAAATAACTTTTTACCTGAAATAGGAACATTGCACGCATATGATACTAGTCTAGCTTCAGAGGTAAGATGGGATTCAGGGGTGGAAGAAGGTAGCGTCATTGGAACAGATTTTGATCCCATGCTATCTAAAGTTATTTCTTGGGCACCTAATAGAATTGATGCTGCAAATAAATTGGCACGTGGACTTGAAAGAGCTCACATGGGAGGTATAGTAACAAATCGTCAATTTTTAATTTCTTGCTTAAGAAATGAAAGCTTTATAAGCGGAAATACAACAACAGACTTTATTGAGCGCGAAGCATTAGAAACTAAAAAGAATCTTTCCGTAAATGAACTTCATCAAGCTTCAACAGCAGTTGCTTTATGGCTAGCACAACAAAATAGAGTCTCTGACCCTGTTACAGGTTTTATGCCTGCAAACTGGACCAATGGAAGAATGCCGCTGCAAAGAATTAAGTTGCTTTTTATAAAAGATGAGATAGAAGTGCAATATAAATTAAATAAAAATAATTTATATGAGGTTATGGGCTCCATTTGTGAAATTTACCATTGTGATATTGCCGGCATTGATGTGGAGATAGACTCTCACAGATTTTATGCTCGTGTAAGTGGGGCAGGCAGTGAAATCACTATTAACATGCCGTTTGGAGACGTAAATGCATCTGTTCTACCCAGGTTCATAGAACCGGGTAATGATGTCCCTGAGGGAGGTTTGATCGCTCCAATGCCTGGAAAAGTTATTGATGTAAAGGTTAAAAAAGGCAGTAAAGTAAAAGCTGGGGATACTTTAGTAGTTATTGAGGCAATGAAAATGGAACATGCAATTAAAGCAACTGAGACAGGCAAGATAGCTAAAGTGAGGATTAAACTTAATGATCAAGTTGACAACGGAGCTACCCTTCTCGTTCTTGAAAAATAGCATGAAATCTCAAGCCATCCTTTCAAGCAAGTCACCTCAAATTGGAAAGCGCCATCTTGAAGTGATGGATGAGCTAGAAAGTATGCTTGATCAAGGAAAGTCATTTTCAACAATGTCTGATCTTGCAAAAAAATTGAAAATTTCATTAAGAACTCTATACGAAATTGCACCAAGCAAAGAAGAGCTTATAGTGACAACAGTTGATAGAGTGTTAAAAAAACACGGTAAGATTGCTATGGATGCAATGAACACTCATTCTTCTCCAATTAAAAAATTAGAAAGTTTTTTAACTGTTGCCAATCAAGCAGTCGGGCCAAGATTTGAGAGATTCACACTATCTCTTAGTAGTTTAAATTCGTCTAAGCCGATGGTGGACTATCATGAGCAATACATAACTGACCTAATAAAAAATCTTTTAGATGAAGCAAGAATTAAAAATGAGATTAAGGAAATTGATACTCAGGCAACTGCATTACTATTAGGAGGCCTTGGTAGATATTTTCAATCTAAGAAACTCTTAAAAGATTTACATCAAACTCCTGAAAAAACTAGTAACTTTTTAACAAAAATCATTATTGATGGCATAAAAATGGAGAAATCTTGAGCGAAGAAATTATAAGAATTGCAAATTGTAGTGGCTATTACGGAGATAAATTATCTGCTGCTAAAGAAATGGTAGATGGAGGACCTATAGATGTGCTGACTGGAGACTACTTAGCAGAACTCACCATGACAATTCTTTTTAATCAAAAGATGCAGCGTGGAGAGGATAAGGGATACGTGGGCACCTTCCTAAAACAAGTTAAAGCAGTAGCTAAGTCATGCAAAGAGAAAAATATTAAAATTGTTACAAATGCCGGCGGCTTAAACCCCTCTTCTATGGCTAATGAAATAGAAAAAATCTTAGAAGAGCTCAATATTTCTCTTAAGGTAGCATATATAACTGGCGATGATTTGATGCTAAGAATGGATTCCCTTAAAGATGAAGGAGAAGCATTTTTAAACATTGATAAAAATATCCCCATTGATAATTCAGGATGCCAAACACTTACAGCAAACGCTTATCTAGGAGCATGGGGCATTAAAGAGGCATTAGATGAAGGCGCTGATATTGTTGTATGCCCAAGGGTGACGGATGCTGCAGTAGTCATTGGTCCAGCAGCATGGAAATTTAATTGGAAGAGAGATGATTATGATGCATTGGCTGGCGCCTTAGCAGCAGGTCATATCATTGAGTGTGGTTGCCAGGCAACCGGTGGGAACTATTCTTTTTTTAAAGAGGTGTCCAGCTTTGATAATGTGGGCTATCCAATAGCTGAAATCAAAAACGATGGAAGTTTTTACATTACCAAACATCCAGGCACTGGTGGTTTGGTGTCTACTGGAACGGTAACTGCACAGCTTTTATATGAAATTAACACTCCTGCATACTTGAATCCAGATGTTATAGCTCATTTTGATACCTTGAATATTGAGGAAGTCTCCAAAGACAGAGTTTATGTATCAGGTTGCAGAGGAAGCTCGCCAACCAATACTCACAAAGTCTGCATTAATCTTGCTGGTGGTTATAGAAATGGAATGGAGTTCATTCTCACAGGTATAGACATTGAAGCAAAAGCTCAAATTATTACTGATGCACTCTTTAACTCTGTTGGAGGCAAAGAGCAATTTGATGAGGTTTCAATTTTATTAGATAGGACTGACAAAAAAGATCCAAATTCCAACGAGGAAGCAATGGCCTCTCTGAGAATCTCAGTCAAATCAAAAGATCCTGATTTGGTTGGCAGAATGTTTACAGCAAAAATGATAGAACTGGCTTTAGCCAATTATCCAGGATTTTTTACAGGTGGTGGAGTAAGATCTGGCGGACCAGTCTTAGTGTATTGGCCTGCTTTAATAGATAGCAAACACATTAAAGAAACTGTCCACATTGGTGGCAAAGAAATTAATGTAAAGCCAACCAATCAACTCGATTTAGAAGAAACCTATTATCAAAAACAACCAATTGAAATACCTCCTCCTCCATCAGGTGAAACTCTCAACAAGCCCCTAGGAGAGCTTTTTGGTGCCAGATCTGGTGATAAAGGTGGCTGTGCGAATATCGGTGTATGGGCAAAAAGTGAAAATGCATTCTCTTTTTTAAATAATTTTCTTACAGTCAAGAAAATCAAAGAATTAATGCCTGACATAAGTGAATTCGAAATAGATAGGTATGAGCTACCAAACATACTTTCACTAAATTTTTACATCCATGACATATTAGAAGATGGAGTTTCTTCTAATACTAGGAAAGATGGCCAAGCTAAATCTCTCGGGGAATACTTAAGGGCTAAGTATGCAGATATTCCTAAATCACTGTTTGAGGAAAACATATGAGCATAAATAAATTATCTTTAGAAGGTTTGAATTTTCAAGCAACGAAAGTAAGTATTAAAAATAATATTTTAACTATTACATTAAATCGACCTGAGAAAAAAAACGCATTGAATAATGTGATGATGAATGAGCTGAATTATGCTTTAGCTTACGCGAAGCAAGAGAGAGAAATCAGGGTTGTTGTTATTGATGCAGAAGGAGATATTTTTTGCGCCGGAGCTGATCTAAGGCTTGCTAAAGAAGATTCTAATATCCCAAAAATAGAGGGCGCAGATGACATCAGTTTCTCTCTTAGAAGACTGCACAAACCAGCTATATGCAAAATTCAAGGCTCTGTTTTAGCCGGAGCCTTATTGATTTTAACCAATGCAACACATGCCATAGCAGTCGATACTGCAAAGTTTTCAGCACCTGAGATACACAGGGGCTTGTGGCCTTTTATGGTCATGGCTGGGTTGTTCAGAGTGATGCCTAAAAGAGCTGGGCTTGATTTTATTATGCGAGGTCAGCCCATCAATGCCAATAAAGCTGAAAGATGGGGGTTGATTAATGAATCTGTAGCGGCTGATGAATTGGACAAAAGAGTTTGCGAGCTGGCTAATGAACTAGCTAGTCTGGCGCCAGGAACTATGCAATTTGGTCTAGAGGCATATGAGAAACAAGACGCTTTAGAATTTGATGAGGCTCTGCCTTATCTGCAAAAACAAATTACTAAATGTTTTGAAGGTGATGATGCTAAGGAAGGTATTGCTGCATTTTTAGAAAAAAGAAAACCTAATTGGAGATAGATAAGGAAGAATTATGGATTTAGAATACGGACCTGAATATCAAGACTTCACAAAAGAGGTTGAAAGCTTTTGTGAAAAATATAGAGGATTGTCTTTTATGGATGGTTCTAATAATCCATTGGGAAGTTCAGGAGGTTCTGGTGGCCCCCAAATGTCTAGGTCTGAATGGCAAAAAACCTTAATTGAAAATGGCTATTTTGCTCGCTCAGTGCCAAAAGAATATGGAGGATATGGCGGCGAAGCAGATATTCTAAAAAGCAGAATTATTGCTGCAGAGTTTTCAAAATCTAACACTCCAGGAGCGATGGGTGGTCAAGGGATTGATATGCTGGTCCCCACTCTATTGGAGATGGGTACTGAAGAACAAAAACATGCCTATATCAAACCTACACTCCATGGAGAAATGATTTGGTGTCAAGGTTACTCTGAGCCAAATGCGGGAAGTGATCTGGCAAGTTTACAAACTAAGGGAGAGTTAGTTGGAGATGAATGGATAATTAATGGTCAAAAAATATGGACCAGTACTGCTCAATACTCACAAATGTGTTTTTGCCTTGTAAGAACTGAACCAGATGCACCAAAACATGCTGGAATAAGCTACTTATTGATCCCAATGGATAACCCGGGTATTGAAATTAGACCACTTGTTGATATGACTTTGAAGGCTGGATTTAATGAAGTCTTTTTTACAGATGTGAAAATTCCTGCAGGCAATATTGTAGGCAAAAGAGGTGAAGGCTGGGCCGTTGCAAATGCAACTTTAGGGCATGAAAGAGGTTCCTTGGCTCCACCTGATGCAACCATGAATAGAGTAAATATGCTGATGCATCTAATGAAAGAAGAGACGTTAGATGGAAAGCCATTAATTGAGCATCCAATTTACCGAGATCGATTAATGCAAATTCAAGGCAAAGTTTTAGCTCAACAATCTCACGCCTTAAGACTATTATCAGCTAAGTTAAATCCAGGAGCTGATATCAAGATAGGCAAAATGATTCAAAAGCTTACTGGAACTGAGTTAAGGCATGAATTAGAGGGCCTTGCCATTGATGTGATGGGTGAGATAGGAACCTTGTATGAAGATAGCCCGCATCTTAAAAATGACGGTACATGGCAATTTATATACATGTATTTTCTCGGTCTCATTATCGGTGGAGGAACCAGTCAAATTCAAAAAAATATCATTGCCGAACGCGGTCTAGGCATGCCTAAAGAACCAAAAGTAGAAGGAGCATAAAATGTATTTTGGTTTATCAGAAGAACAATCCTTTTTTCAGGACAATGTAAAAAAGTTTCTAGAAGAACATGCCACCATAGATAATATTAAACATATTACTAGCGGTGATGAAAAAAATCTTTCTGCAGAAATTCATCAAGGCCTTCTTAATCTAGGTATAAATGGGCTATTAATTCCAGAAGAATTTGGTGGTCTAGGTCTGGATTTGCTCTTTGCAGCTGTTGTTTCAGAAGCTTTGGGAGGTGGTGTAGGCCCTACTCCATTTATTGCACCCTATGTTATGGCACCAACAGCTATTAAGCATGCAGGCAGTAAAACTCAGCAAGAAAATTATCTTTCTAAAATCGTCACTAATGAATATCGTTTTGGAGTTGGGTTTAGTGAATTCATTAGCAAAAGAAATGATGCTGGAATAACTTTTTCAGACAATACATTAAACGGAAGAGCAATGTTTGTGCTCGATGCAAATGATGCAACGCATTTATTGCTTGCAGATGAAAAAGGTCAGATATTTGTTTTGGATGCAAAATCTGCAAACATAGAAATAGTCAAACTAACCACAGTTGATAAAACTAGGCAATATTCAGAAGTAATTTGTAAGAACTTAGAAGCAGAACTACTAGAAAATTCTTCTAATTCAACAAATCCAATCAACGAAGCAATCGACGCTGGTAGGATTATTCTTGCTGCAGATTCTCTTGGCGCTTCACAAACCATGATAAACAAGGCAGTTGATTATGCTAAGGAGCGAAAGCAGTTTGGCAGAGTCATAGGATCATTTCAAGCTGTAAAGCATATGTGTGCAGAGATGGCTGCCGATCTAGAGCCATGCTATGCACTGGTTTGGCACGCTGCGCATTGCCACGACCATTCTCCTGATGAGGCGAGGTTAATGGCTTGTCATGCAAAAGCACATGTCTCCGAAATGAGCAAAGGTATAGCGAAGAAAGCTACAGAAGTTCATGGTGGCATGGGTTTTACAGACCTGCTTGGTTTGCATTATTGGTTCAAACGAATTGGATTAAATCGTCAAATTCTTGGTAGTCCAGAACTTGTTCGCGAAGAAGCATATAAAACGCAGATTTAAATTAAATTTTTTAAAATTACTTCTTCTAAAAGATGTAGGCGGTCATTGCCAAAAAACATTTTTTCTTTATAAAAAAAGGTCGGCGAACCAAAACCTCCGCGCTCAATTAGTTCGTCAGTATTTTTGATCAATAGATCTTTAGCTTCTTGCGAAGCTATAAATTTTTTAAATTCTTCAGTATCTAAGTTTGAATTCTTAGCAATGTCGACTAATAGGTCTTCTTTGCTGATATCTTTACCTTCACTCCAATAAGCTTGAAATACGTTATCCGCAAACTCAGCTAATTGATTTTTATTGTCAGCAAATAAACAACCTCGCATTGCCTTGACGGAATTAACTGGAAATACTTCTGGAAAGCTTATTCTAATTCCCCTAACCTTTGCCCATAAATGCAAGTCATTATTTGAGTAACTGAGCTTTAAAGGATTTGGCTTTTTTCTAAACTCATATACATCTTGATTAACAGTATTGAAAACTCCTCCAACCAGTACTGGCTTCCATTCTATATCTAGCTCATGTCTTTGTGATAATGATACAATTTCGGCAAATGCTAAATATGTCCAGGGACTTGAACAGTCAAAGTAAAATTCTATATAGTTAGCTTTCATCATTAATAAATATTGTAAATTAATTATCTTGTTTAAACAGAAAAAAGCTTTGAGCTTAATAGCAATACTGTTGTTTAGCATTGGTGTTGGGGCAAAAATAAATATATCTGCATCCGTGGAAAGACAATTGCTCTGTCAGGAAATTTATAAAAAGATGATCAATGAACATTTTTTTAATGATAGGGACTTGACCTCTATTAATTCTGAGATGTTTAATGCATTAGTGGACCAGTTGGATTCGCAGAAAATATACTTCACAGAAAATGAAATGGCCTCATTTAAAAAGAAATTTTCTCGATTTGATGATCCAACTAGCTATCAAAAAAAATACTCAAAATCCTCTCTTTGCTCAATAGACTTAAAGTCTAAGTTTGCATTTTTAAATTTGTACTTTAACCGGTTAATTGAGGCAACTAACTATCAACTCAAAGAAGTTTCTAAAAAGAATTTTGATTTTACAAAAGAAGAAATTATCTTAATTGATTATGATCAAAAAAAATGGCAGAAGACCAAATTTGAACTTAAGAAAGCATGGAGAGGGCTAGCAAAAAATGACGTTTTAACATCCATGCTAGCCGAAAAAGAATTAGACGAAGCAACAGAAACTATTGAGAAAAGATATAAAAATAGACTCCGCAGAATATCTCAAAGAAATGAGGAAGATATCTTTTCAATTTCTATGAATAATTTGACGTCTTATTTTGATCCACATTCTTCATATTTCTCTCCTAAATCAGCTGAGGATTTTGAAATGACAATGAGTCTTAAGCTTGAGGGAATTGGAGCTCTGCTTACAACAGAGGATGACTACCCAACTATAGTAAGTGTTGTGCCTGGAGGTCCAGCAGAAAAAACAGGAAAAATTAGCCCAGATGACAAAATAGTAAAGATATCTCAAGTTGAAGAATCCAATTCAAATCCAACTGATGTGGTGGGATGGAGAATAGATGAAGTGGTCCAATTAATTCGCGGTAAAGCAGGTACAAAGGTCAAGTTAGAGCTTATCCCAGGAAAAACAGAAGATTTTAGTGAAAGGAAATTTGTAACAATTACAAGAGAAGAGGTGAAACTGGAGGAACAAGCAGCAAAATCAAGGATAGTTGAAATCCAAAGAAATTTACAAACAATAAAACTTGGCATAATAGATTTACCCACTTTTTATATAGATTTCAAAGCATGGCAAAATAGAAATCTTGATTATAGAAGCAGCTCAAAAGATGTTGAAACCATACTAAGAAAATTTATTGATCAAAGAGTTGATGCGGTCTTGATTGATCTCCGAGGTAATTCCGGTGGCTCGCTTTTTGAGGCAAATAAATTAACTGGATTATTTGTTTCCTCTGGACCAACATTGCAAGTCAAGGAGAGCAATGGCAGCGTAAGACCCTGGGGAGATGCCAGAGCTAAGCAAATTTGGAAAAAACCAATATTAGTTATGGTAGATAGATATTCTGCATCTGCATCAGAAATTTTTGCAGGGGCTATTCAAGATTATCAAAGAGGGATAATCATAGGACAAAAAACATTTGGCAAAGGGACTGTTCAAAAATTAGATAATTTAAGCTCAGGGCAAATCAAGATTACTGAATCGAAGTTTTATAGAATTACTGGGGCTGGGATGCAAAGCAAAGGCATACATCCTGATATTACATTACCAAGCACATGGGATATTGAAGAAATTGGTGAAAGTTCATTCGATACGGCTCTTCCATGGGATGAAATTAAACCAGTGCGTTTCAAGAAATTTTCTATGAGACCAACTTTGATTTCTCAATTAAAGGACGAGCATTTAACAAGAGTTGACCAAAGTCCTAACTTACAATACATCCTTGATATAAGAAAAAGGTATGAGACCCAAAAAAACAAGGAAGTGATCTCTTTAAACTTAACTAATAGAAGAATTGAAAAAGAAAAAAGGCAGTCATGGGCTTTAGATGTAGAGAACAAAAGACGTGCCTCTCTTAATTTAAAAACTTTTTACTCATATAAAGCTATGAAGGATTTCAATGATGCTAAGGAAACTGAAGACGATGATAGGGATTCTAGGATAGACGTTGATAATGACTATCTTTTAAACGAAGGAATGGAAATACTTTCAGACTATGCAATATTCAATCAAAACATCCACCTATCTAAAGCCGCATAGAAATGAAAATTGTATCTTTTAATATCAATAGCATAAGAGCTCGCCCCCACCAACTTATTCATCTTAGAGATACCATCGATCCAGATATAATTGGAATACAGGAAACTAAAGTAAATGATCCTGAGTTTCCGATTGATGAAATTAAAAAAATTGGGTATCACCCTGAATTTTGGGGGCAAAAAGGTCACTATGGGGTGGCAATTCTAAGTAAAAAAAAGCCTGAAAATGTACAAAAAGGTTTTGTGGATGATTCAGAGGATGACCAAAAAAGGTTTATACAAGCTACTTTTAAATGGAAAAGAAAAAAAATTACTATCATGAATGGGTATTTTCCTCAGGGAGAAAACAGGTCGCATCAAACCAAATTTCCAAAAAAAATTAAATTTTATGATGATTTAGAAAATCACATCAAAAAGCTTAAAAAAGTTGAAGAGAATTTGATTGTAATGGGAGATTTTAATGTTGCTCCTACAGAATTAGATATTGGGATAGGAGAACAAAATGCAAAGAGATGGCTGCGCGATGGAAAAACAGCATTTCTTCCGGAAGAAATAGAAATGTGGAATAAAATTAAAGATTTGGGTTTTGTAGATTCATGGAGAAAACAAAATCCTGAAGAAAAATCAATATATTCATGGTTTGATTACCGCTCTAGAATGTTTGACCAGAAACCTAAAAGAGGACTAAGAATTGATCATATACTACTTTCAAATAATTTAGAAAGTTATATAAAAAATACAGGGATAGACTATTCTGCTAGAGCAATGGAGAAACCTTCAGATCATTGTCCTGTATGGCTAGAATTAAAATAAAATCTTTATAGGCCTCTCTTTGATCGAAAGAACTTTTTAAGTATCTCAGAAGATTCTTTTTTCATATGGCCACCGCTAAATGTGACCTTATGATTTAAATTATTATTGCTTAGGAATTGGTCAATGGACTCTATTGCGCCAGTTTTTGGCTCGTTAGCTCCAAAATATAAATAATCTAGTCTTGCATCCACAATCGCTTTTGCACACATATGGCATGGCTCAAGAGTGACATATATTTCACAATTTTTGAGTCTGTAATTATTAATTGATCGGCTTGCATTATTAATGGCAATAATTTCAGCATGTGCTGTAACAGAATTCTTAGAAATTACATTATTAAAGCCCTTTCCAATTACTTCTCCATTTTTTACAACAACCGCCCCTACTGGAACCTCATCTTTTTCATATGCGATTTCAGCCATGCTAATTGCCAAGCTCATATGGTCATCTAAATACATTTTAAATTTTGAAAATTATATAAATTTGGCCCAATCTTCAATAGGTCTACGCTGAGATTGAAGAGTATTTATGGGATCTTTATCATCACGAAAACCTATGCACATACCGCAAAACAGCATATCATCCTCATCGGCCTTAACAAACTCAGAAACACTATCATGCTTTATAGACCATGCTTCTTGCGCACATGTATCTAAACCAGCCTCCTTAGCCAAGAGCATAAATGTTTGGAGAAACATTCCAAGATCTGACCATTGGGGATAACCCATTTGGCGATCAACAAAGCAAAAAAAAGCTGATGGAGCACCAAAGAATCTAAAGTTTTTCATTACTTGATTAATTCGGGCATCTTTATCTTGCTTTTCAATACCAAGAATTGAATACATTTGTTCTCCCAATTCATATCTTGAAGTTCTATATGGCTCTTTTAATTTAGGGGGATAAATTTCATAAGAAGGTGTTTCCGGCTTATCCCAATTATCCTGATGAGAAAGAAAATCTATCATAGATTGATTATTTAGAACGTAGATTTTCCACGGCTGAAGGTTTCCACCGGAGGGCGATCTTGAAGACTTCTCTAATAAACTTTTAATTAATAAATTATCAACTGGTTTTTTGGTAAACGCTCTTACTGAAGATCTTGAGAATATGGCATCAGATACATTCATGACTAAAAAGTATAACTTATATCTAAGTTTAATGATTCATTTATGATGGGTAAGTTTTATTAAATTTGAGCTCTATGTAAAATTCTTTGGAATGAAACTTTTAAAGATTTGAATGAAGGAAAAAAAGCTATAAATTTAATACAATCAATGATTACACCTAAACCAAAGATAAGAATAAAATTTCCTGGTAATAGAAATTTAAATGAACAACCTCTTAATAAGGGCAGTAAGATTGCTCTAAATAAAAAATAAACAGCAAAAATAATTGCTGCGGTAATCTTTGAGATATTTGGAATAAAAAATGCGCTATCAATATCCCAGTTAGCAAATACAGCATTCCAGTTAAAAACTAACAGTAGTATAAAAATATTAAAAAATGCTAGGTAAATGATACGGTGATCTTTTAAATGATGGATGGAGCGACATGCCCTATAATTTTTGTACCATTTTTTTATTATCCTAATTAAATTAAGTTCAGTAATTCCAAAATAATTAATAGTTTTATTATTAGGGGTACTCAATGAAATACAATGTTGTTTTAATCTAAGCATCCAGTCAGTATCTTCACCTGCTGATAAATGAAGAAAATTTCCAACATGAAGAAATTTTTCTTTTTTTATAATCATACCTGGAACAGTAATGAGATCTTTAAATCCGTAGGTTGAGGCAATAATGATATTTTCATATAACCCATTTCCATAATATGATGTTTTGCCCCACAACCCATGGCAGCCTTTGGTTAGGATTGCATTTTCGCAGGATTCAACCCAACTGTTATTAGGTATTGTTTTTGTATCAAGAAAACCTAGCCAATTTCCATTGGCTATAGCAACGCCCTCATTCCTTGATTCACCAGGGGAAGTTGCATTAGAAAAAATGTGTCTTACCTCATAAGATTTATTCTGAAATAAAGACTTTATTTCATCAGTTAAGGATTTTTTGATATCAGATGAATCTACGATAATTATTTCAGAACACTTAAGTGGCAGAATGCATAATTGTTTTAGCAGCTCTAAGAGAAAAACTCTATCATTTCTTGATGGAATAATAATACTTAGGTCTGAAACAGCTGTGTTATTTTCTTTGCTCATACAACCTTAATCTTTAATTTAAGAACTCATCATAACAACTCTTTTCAGTTTCCAATGCAAGATCTTTGTTAAAAATATTTAATGCCCGATGACGAAGTTCATGCCCCATATTTATTGCTTTTTCTCGATTCTGTAATGCAACATATGAAAAATAAGATAATGCTTTAACATCATTAAAATCACAGATGTAGCCCGTAATGTCATGCTCAATAAGCTCAGTCTGCCAATCTCTATCATAGCCAACAACTGGGATCGCTCCCAGCGCAACCTCAACCAACGCTCTCCCAGTAATTGGAGAAATACATAGATCCATCAAAGGAATAGCTGTTGACAGCCATAATTGATCTCGCATTCCACAAAAATGAATATTATCAATAACGCCATTCTCAATTGCATATTTCTTTAAATATTCTTCTTCAGGACCCACTCCACAAATAAATAGATCCACATACATTGATTGAACATTTACTAAATAAGAAATAACTTTTATTGCATCAAGGACTCTTTTTTGTTCTTCAAGTCTTGAAATTATCAGCATCTTACTTTGACCTAATAGCTCAAATTCATTAAAAAAATTATCAGGTTTTTCTCGAAGTTTTGGATCAATATAATGGATATCATCAATCTGATTTGACACTCTAAATAATCTAATATTTTTATCTGATTTTAAATAGTTCATCACAAAATTTTTGTTATTCTTATTTTGAACTAAGACTCTGTCTGCAGATTTTAGAACAAGTTTTTCAATAAATACCTCAATAGCGATAAATTTCAATAGATTTGGATACATTGGGGAGCCCATGTCATCCCTTAATTCAGCAGGATTACCCCAAACCCCAATAAATAATGGAATACGTGTTAACTTTGAAACTAGCAATGCCAGCAGGCCGTTCACTTGAGGGTTCTCTCCTCTAATAAAAGATACATCATTTTTTTTACATAACCGCACTGCTAAAAAAACTGTAGAAAAAATAGAAAATAAGAAGTTAATTTTCATGAACGATTTAAGAGATCTGAATCTCCCCAAAGGTACATCTAAGTATTCAATACGTTCTGAGAGCTTAATTAATTTACTTCTACCAACTGAGTCAGGATTATTTATATTAGATGCAATATTAACTACGTACAGCTTGTCAAAGTATCCATCTAATAATTTACCTTCTTGAAATATTTGCAATGATCCAGCCTCATATGCAGAAAGAGAATATGCAGAATCGAAACAAATTAAAGTTTTTTTTGATTTGCTACTCATCTAAAATTGAATTGTGAATTGAATTATCAAAATATAGTAACTGGTTCGTGTTTAAAATGAATGGCATGGCGAAAAGGATTATAGCTGAAGTGATTTGATATTTTGGAAAAATGATCCAATATAATTTTCTGGATATTCATTTTTAATCAAGTCACAACAAATCCTTACATTATCATTTCTAATATTTGAATTTTCTAGCAAAGTTATCGCCTCGAGATAAAATTTTTTAAAGTCATTACTAGAAAAACTATTAAGCTGTGGCACTTTTCCCGCTATAATTTTATGTACTTCAGATACTAAATTCCCGCAAGGCAAACAACCGAGACCAAGGGCCTCATGAGATACCATCGAAAACCCTTCTTTAAATGAAGTACAAACCATTAATTTTGCATTTAATATGTGTTTTTGAGTTTCCTCCCATGTTAAATGCGTATAAATAGCAAGAGAATCAATATTTGAAAGACTTTCCAAAAGACCGGGGTCTATGTTATTTGATGAGACTACTACTATATTAACTTTGGCGTTTATGCTTTGCATGTACTCGCAAAACTTTACAAAACCTAATAAATTTTTATTTTGATCATCCCTTCCAACCCAAATAAAGTCTATTGTCTTATTCAGCGTTTGATCATAAGCCTCGACATCAAAAACATATGGTATTACATGTAAATTTAATTTAGGTGCAAAAGATCTAATAAAAAGACCTGTCTGACGTGAATCAACAAATGCGTTATTGCAACATCTCAATGATAATTTACTAAAAAATGTATCCATTTTTCCAAAATGCGTTGAAGAGTGATAAAAGGGAATCCAACGAAGATCACTCTTGACAACTGATAAACAAAAACCCAATACATGACTCTTCCATAGTGATGTAACTATTGTAGGATTGTGCTCTCTGAAAACTAGCAAGATCTTTTGAAAGAGATGAATTAGAGTTTTAAACCAACCGCAAGACTCAGGACTGATAACAATCAAGTCAAAATTCATCAGTAACTTTAGATCAGCCTCTGCGCGGATTGCTGCAGTTTCAACGCCACCAAGTGAATCAGATGGAATGATATGAAATACTTTTGGCGATTCTATTTTCATTTGATTATTTCTTTACTTACTTACTCTTCAAAAATATTTTTTTCATAATGTGTTTGCATAACTTTTAGTTAAACTTTCAGACTATCCTCTTGTATAAATTCTCTTTGCATAAATGATTATAGCTCTTATTATGTTAAGGTTTTACAGATAAAAATTAGATTGCAACAACAATATGCTTTGAATTGATGCTAGGCGTAAAACTGAAATTATTTATGAATTAGACTTCAATTATAGCTGAGCCCAATGTCGCTGGATGTATATGAATGTCTCTTTCATCAGAATGATCAAATTCAGACAACTCAGGAATGCCCTTTTCAGCAGGGAATGCTAGAAAATTTCTGCAGTCCAAAGCACAATCAGGCAAAACCTCATTCACCATAAAAATTTTATACTTAAAGGATTTAAGAAATTCAGATATTTCATTAAAGTTTTCTTTGGAAATATGTTGCTCAAAAGCAATAACTGGTCTGTCTTTCAATATTACTTCTTCAGAACCCCTCAAAACTGAAAGCTCAAAACCCTCTACATCAACATGAAGAAAGCCTATAACAACATCTTCGGATTTCACAATATCATCAATAGTAGTAGACAGAACATAATTATCTGAAGTTGTTTTTTTAAAACTGGCATGGTCAATTGATCCATTGAAATCTAATTTAATTGCAGACCTTTCAGCACAAACAGCCTCAATCCAACGAATATTATCTATTTTGTTCACCTCAGCAATAAGCTTCCCATATGAGATATTTCTATACGAAGGATCTATTGCAAGGACTTTTCCATTTTTTGATAGATATTTTGACCAAACTAAACTATTGTCTCCGATCCAACTTCCAATATCTATAATTGAAGAATCTGAACATATATAGCCACTCTGATAAATTTCAAATATGCTTTTACGAAATAAAGCTTCTGCTGTAGGTCTCGTCGTGTAATCTGAATTATTTTTCATTCGAATCATTGCCTGCCTTCCAGGGAAAAATTCCCTAATAAAAACTCTAGGTAATTTAATTTTGATATTTCCCTCAAAAATGAAGTCTAAGGCATAGTCATTTTCTTTTAAATTTTTGTAATCTGATAATCTTGATAAACGCATCATAATAATTCTGAACAAACCAAGCACACCTTGATTATTGAGAATATATTTAAATTTGGATATGTACATTTTTCATATACTGGATTTTCACGCTAATTATGCCATGAAATGAATCAATGGAAAGAAGAAGCCCATAATTTGGGGTTTTTTGTATAGCTCAAATAGATTACTTTATTCTCACTCAACGGTAGCTGGTGATTTACTCGAAATATCATTAATCACCCTGGTCACTAACTCCAATTCATTAATCATTCTATTGCGTTATTTTTTTGCATATATATATAAACCTGCGGAAGTTTTGACCACCTCAATCAAACTAAAGTTTATTGATTCTAATATCTTTTTCATTTCATGTTTTGAAAATCTATAATTAATTGGTGACATTAATCTATCTTTAAGATCTCCAATCAATGAAAAGGGATGAGTACCAAAATAGAAAGGTATTTTTTTAGATAAAGTTTTAAATCCAAAAAGCTTTAGGAGATTCGATGGAATAGAGAAAATCACCCAACAAATTGGGCTAAGCAAAATGGATATTAGATTTTGAAGACTATAAGGGATATACCCAAAAAATTTCATAATTATTTTTTCTAAGAAAATTCCCACCCTTTTTAATAACATATCTTCATGTGAGCTGTACAAATACAAAAAGAGTGTTCCTCCATTTTTTAAAACTCTTTGAGCCTCAGAAATGCACTTAATTGGATCAGATGTATGATGAAAAACACCATACGAATATATGACATCAAATTTTTTGTCATCAAAATCAAGAGATAATGCATTGCCTCTTCTAATTTTAATATCTTTTCTTTTCTCATACCTTTCAACAAGTTTTTCTATATTTTCTCCAAGATCAATAGCTGTTATTTCTTTTATTTCTTTAATCTTAGAAAAAATTTCTAAATCAGCGCCACCTCCACATCCAATTTCCAGCAAATTACCTTTTAAAGAATCTCTCCATTTTTCTTTAAAAACACTTTCTAGTTGTGGGCAATGGGCGGGTGCGCAATTACTTTTGTGCAGATCATTCCCCCATAGGCGGTTGGCTTTGCTCTCAATTTTATTTCTATTGCTACCATCAATCATTATCAATAACTTACCATGTTCTATCTAAAAGTGTATTTCTTTAACTCAGCTGAGCCCTTCACTACTTTCGAAAATTAATACTCACAAAGTTTGTAAAACTAAACATCTTTAACAAAGACTAATTTCATATAAGGTAGGAAATTAGGAAAAAATTTCACGAAGTTGAAAAGTCCAACTCTTTTTAATATCACAGCAATCTTACCAACGAAGGATTGTCTCTTTTTAAATTCAGAATCATAAGAAATCCTTGCAACCATTTCATCCATAATAGACTTATCATCAATTATAGTAAAACCAATCATCGAAAAATTAATACAACAATACTTTTTAAGTTGACTCTTTTTAACAAAATTTAGTGAGCCCCATAATCCCAAACAATTATTACTTAACTCATATTTATTTATATAATTTTTGAACAAATTATAAGTGACCTTTTTATTAAGAATTATAGGAATTTTAAAGTGCGATTCATATGGAAAACCATAATTAGGACACAAAACAAAAAATTTACCATTTTTTTTAAGATTTTTAGATGCCCATAATAAAAATTCTTTCCAATCATCAACATGCTCAAAAACATTAATACAATAAATAAAGTCATATTTTATATTTGGTAAATGCTGGTCATAACTCTCTATCTTAATATTTACCCCTTCTTTCTGAACAGCTTCATTTAAACTCTTAAGTTTAGAGAAACCTTTTCCATAAGGCTCAATACCATTAAATTTTAGTTTTGGGAATTCCTCACTAAGCATTGCTAGTAAAATACCACTTCCGCAACCAACTTCTAAAATATTAGATTCTTCATCTAGTATTGAAATCTGAGACTTCACATGAGTTAGTCCAAATTCTGCTTCTGCGATCCAAAGAGAAACATCTTCAACATCCATTTTATTCAATGTATTAAATATTTTGAAATTCTTCATTTCTTAAAACCACTATGAAATTTTATAAGAGAGTGTAATTGTTACATAGAAAAAGACAACGAAGGAATGCTGTTACAAAACAGAGGAATGGTCTGAATTTACAAGTAACAAAAGCCAGCAAAAATAGGGGTTTCAGAGCAACCCTTTATTCCCACTCAATAGTTGCTGGTGGTTTACTAGAAATATCATAAACCACCCTGCTCACTCCCTCCAATTCATTCACGATACGATTTGAGACATGTGCTAAGAAATCATAAGGAAGCCTAGCCCAGGTGGCAGTCATAAAATCTACTGTCTCAACTGCTCTAATCGCTATCACATCCGCATATCTCCTTTCATCACCAACAACTCCAACTGATTTAATTGGAAGAAATGCACAAAATGCTTGGCTTACATGGTCGTATAAGCCTGCTTTAATTAATTCCTCAATGAAAATTGCATCAGCATTTTGAAGAATTAAAACTTTTTCTTGGGAAATCTCACCAAGAATTCTGACTCCTAATCCTGGGCCTGGGAATGGATGCCGATTTAACATCTCCAATGGCAGCCCAAGCTCAGATCCCATGTTTCTAACCTCATCTTTAAATAAATCACGCAAAGGCTCCACTAATTCCATCTTCATATCATCAGGAAGGCCTCCAACATTGTGGTGAGATTTAATCACCCTAGCCTCTTTCGATTCTGACTCTGAAGATTCAATTACGTCAGGATAAATAGTGCCCTGTGCTAGAAAATTAATCTCATCTTTTAATTTTGCAGCCTCATTATCAAAAATATCAATAAAAGTTCTGCCAATAATTTTTCTTTTCTGCTCTGGATCTGAGATGCCTTTAAGATGTCTATAAAAAACTTTCTTTGCATCAACAACTAATAGATTTAACTCCATCTTATCTTTAAATAAATTTTCTACCTCTTCGGCTTCATTTTTTCTAAGCAATCCATTATCAACAAAAACACAAATTAAATTTTTTCCAATCGCTTGATCCAAAAGCATAGCTGTAACAGAAGAATCTACTCCGCCTGATAAACCAAGCAATACCTTTTGATCTCCTACTTTTTCTTCAATCTCAGCTATTCTTTGTTCAATAAGATTTTCCATTTTCCATTGAGCCGAGCAATTGCAGATCTTTAATGTAAAATTTTCCAATACAGTATTACCTTGTTTGGTGTGAGTAACCTCAGGATGGAACTGCAATGCAAAAATAGGCTTGCTGTCATGCTCCATGGCAGCTATTGGAGCTGATGAAGTTGAGGCTATTAAATGAAAACCTTCTGGCAAAGTTGATACATGATCTCCGTGACTCATCCAAACATCAATTGAAGATCCAGAGCCAAATCCTTCAAAAAGCAAGGATGATTTCTCTACTAGAATTTGGGCATGGCCAAATTCTTTATTTTTTGAAGAAGAAACTTGCCCTCCAAATTGCTCTGCAAGAGTTTGCATCCCGTAACAAATACCTAGGACTGGCACATCTAATTCAAAAATAATCTTAGGTATTCTTGGAGTATTAGATTCGGTAACTGATTCAGGACCTCCAGATAAAATTACTCCCCTAGGATTAAGGGATATAATTTTTTCAGTTGAAACATCCCAAGGTAGAATAACCGAAAACACATTCAACTCTCTAATTCTTCTTGCAATAAGTTGAGTGTATTGAGAGCCAAAGTCCAAGACCAAAACAGTATCAATATTTTTCTTATCTAAAGAGAGATTTTTGGAGTTGCTCATACTTAATAGTGAATGAATGAATTTATATTATAAAGGAAACTATATTAAATCTTTTTTAAGATATAAAAGGTTTAATTTTTTTAACAAGGTCAGAAAGCTCAGGCTTAAACTCAATAATTTCATTCATAGATAAACCCTCAAGCTCATGAGGAAAGACGAGCCATTTCTCAGTTTCATGAATATAAAAGTCAGGTTTTCTATCTGTTTTATTTTTCTTTGGTTTAAAGTATGGAGAGGCTACTTTAATCTCAGGTGTATTTTTTTTACAAGCAGTTTGAAGATCTAAAATTATTTTTTGAATAGATATTCCCGTATCATGCACATCATCAACAATTAAAAGGGAATCTTCTGATTCAACCTGTTTAATAATATAGTTCAGGCCATAAACTTGAACCTGAGTATCTCTCTCATCTATTCCTTTGTAGTGAGAAGTACGAATTGCAATATGGTCGGAGGGCACGCCAAGGACATCTAAAAACTCCTGAACAGCTATACCAATTGGAGCTCCGCCTCTCCAAACGCCAATAATATAATTTGGGCGGTAGCCACTTTCATAAACTTTCCAAGCAAGCTTAAATGAATCGCTTAATAGCTTATCAGCTTGAATAAATAATTTATCCATTATTTATAAATTGCCAAATTAATAGCTCATACTTAATCGAACCATGAATTGACGAGGTGGAATAAGCTCTAATCCAGTTGCAGCCACACCAAAGACATCTGTCATGCTTGAGTTAACGCCATCTTCATCTGTTGCATTAAGGATTTTAAAGTCCAGTCCCCATTTATCTCCTACAAAATCAATGCTTGCAGTAAGATTCAATAAATCATACGAATCAATAGCATCAACAATAGAGTTATTAGAGACTCTTTGCTGAAAGTCTCCTCTGCGAATATACTGCATTATCCCAGTAAATAAACTCCCTGAAGCAAGGGCAGTTTCATAAGTGAGACTAATGTCAGCTGAAAACTCTGGACTTTTTGCTAACTCGTTACCCTTAACATTTTCTCTTAAACCATATCGAAGATCCTCTTGACCAAAGAAATACTGATATGCATCAACATTATCTAAAACCATATAGTCTGAAGTAACCTCAGAATCAAGGAATGATAAATTCATATCTAGGACCAATGAATCAGTTAACAGTCCTTTAAACTCAACCTCAAGCCCTGACATTTCTGATTCAGGAATATTTGCTACCCCACCTCTGTATGGATCTGGGTCGGTAGCCTGAAATTGAAGATTTTCATATGTATAAGAGAAAACTGCAATATTTGCACGCGCCCTTCCATCCATTAAGTCAGTTTTTAGACCAAACTCAATTGAGTCGACCGTCTCAGCTTCAAAAGTAGGAAAAACTAGAGCTGGAGCTATTGGTCTTCCGGCTGCAGCATCTTCAGTCTCTGTAAAACCAAAAGTTAAATTGCTGCCACCAGGCTTGAAACCTCTTGCAAAGGATAGGTAAGCCATTGCTGAATCAGATAAGTCTAATTCACCGGTTATCTTTCCAGTAGTTTCATCTGATGTGCCCTTTTCCGTAAAAGTCTCTACATTAAAAAAGTTGGTCACATTTGTTTCAAATGTATCTTCTGAATATCTCATACCAGCAACTAGACGAAAGTCATCACTTACGCTGTATGTTCCTTGCCCATAAAATGAATATGATTCTCTTGTAGGAAGTGCATCAGTAACAAAATCCCAATCGGCTCCAAAAACATCAAATCTTCCTGGAATTCCATAATCATGTGTATAACAATATGCTGAATTCGCAAATGATTCTCCACATAAATATCTTAATTGACCAGTTAGGTCATTATCTCTATAGCCCCGTATAGTATTTTCTATTTCATGCTCCATATAGAAAGCGCCAATTGTCCAATCAAGCTTTCCATTTAAAATTGGCTCATTAGAAATTAAATTAATTTCAAACGTAGTTGTATCTACCACAGAAGTTTCAGGGTTAAATTCAGCCCTTTGATAACGTGCATATTTACATTCGTCAGGCTGAGGAAAAATTTCTATGCAAACTTCTGCGACTGGAGGCAAACCTGGGATAGATTTAACAAAGTCGCCGTAATTATGTCTATCATTATCTCTAACGACCAAAATATCATCCTCTTGAATGCTAGCCATTGCTCTGAGAGATGCAAAACCTAAATCAGATTCATAAATTACTGCAAAGATTGAAGAAGTTAACTCGTGTTTTGAGATAGTATCTTGAGATAATTTTCTGATGCTTGGAGTTGGATCATCGATTCCTCGCATAGCAGAACCATTTCTATCGATCTCAAAAAACTGTCCAAAAAATCTTAAGCTTGAGTTTTCGTCTAGATCAAGAAGAAAATCGCCACGTAAACTAACACTGCTTGCGTCATCTAAATCTTGCCCAGTAAAAACATTATCACTAAAACCATCTCTTTCAGTGATAGCAAAAGAGATCCTGCTAGCAACATTATCTGCAAGAGGAATATTATTTGATGAACGGAATTTAGTAAGGCCATAGTTACCAAAAGTAATATCTGATTTACCTAAATATTCTTCCATTGATGGTTTTTTACTAATAACATTAATGGCTCCACCAGTTGAGTTTTGACCAAACAAGGTGCCTTGAGGCCCTCTAATAACTTCAATTCTATCTACATCAATAAAATCGGTTTGGAGTGCAAATGGAGAAGCAATAAAGATTCCATCCATGTGAAATGCTACTGAAGGCGCTGCAATGGCATTTTGATTTGTCTCATTACCAACTCCTCTAATAGAAATAACAGTTTTATAGCCTTCATTCTTTGCAACAGTAACTCCAGGAACTATCGCACTAAGATCAACCATTGATTCAATATTCTTAGACTCAATATCTTGATCGCTTATTGCTGTAACTGCTTGAGAGATATCTTGCAGGCTTTCACTTCGCTTTTCGGCAGTAACAAATACTTCTTCAATGACATTATCTTGAGCAAGCAATGAAGACCCAAAAAAGAATAAAGAAATAGTGAATAAAAAATTTTTATGAAAGGAGATGTAGTTCATTTAAATACCCCAAGGTTTTGATATTAATTTTTTAAAAAGTTATATAAGAAACTTATATATTCGAATTGATGCAATATTAATGCCAAAAGATTGAAAATAAATATAAATTAAATTTTCAGCCTAAAAAGCTATGCATTATTGAATCAATCTATATTTGCCTTAAGTTATATTTGAACTTATAACAATCTAATATTATAAGTTGTAAACTTAATTTTTAAATATAAATATTGAATTTAATGCTAGAAAAAATTTTCAAATTAAAAGAAAACAACACATCAGTAAAAACTGAGTTAATTGCAGGTTTTACTACATTTATAACAATGGCCTATATTATTTTTGTTAATCCACAAATGATGTCATCTACTGGCATGGATCAAGGGGCTAGCTTTGTAGGAACCTGTTTAGCAGCAGCAATAGCATGCATTTTAATGGGCATTTATGCTAACTGGCCAATTGGATTAGCTCCTGGAATGGGACTTAATGCATTTTTTACCTTCACAGTTGTAGGTGAGATGGGTTATACATGGGAAATTGCTCTTGGCTCAGTATTCATCGCTGGTATTTTATTTTGGATAATGAGCATTACTCCAATTCGACAATGGATGTTAGAAAGCATTCCCATGAATCTGAGGATTGCAATGGGTTCTGGCGTCGGTCTTTTCATTGGGCTTATTGGCTTAAAAAATGGTGGGATCATAGTCTCAAATGAAGTAACTCTTATCAGCATGGGAGATTTACTAAAAATTGAGACCATTCTTTCAATGCTTGGATTCCTCTTAATAGCAGTACTTGCAGTCCGAAAAGTTCCTGGCGCTATTCTTATTGGCGTAATGATGGTTACAGTTACTTCAATTTTTTTCGACCTTATCCAATTTGAAGGATTGATCTCATATCCCCCTGCTTTCATGCCAGTATTTATGAAATTAGATATTTTAGGAGCGCTAGATTTAGCTATGATCAGCGTCATCATGTCTTTTCTCTTTGTAAACTTATTTGACACTGCAGGAACACTTTTAGGGGTTGCCAATCAAGCAAAATTGGTTGATGAATCGGGCAATGTTAGTAATCTTGATAAGGCACTAAAAGCTGATAGCTCTTCCAGCGCTGTTGGAGCATTTTTAGGATGTGCTCCTGTAACAAGCTATGTTGAAAGTTCTGCGGGAGTTGAAACTGGAGGAAGAACTGGGTTAACTGCAGTAACTGTAGGTTTTTTATTTTTAATTGCGATCTTCTTTTCACCATTGGCAAGTATTATCCCTGCTCATGCCACTTCAGGTGCACTTATATACGTAGCAATATTGATGTTGGGTGGAATGGAAAAGCTTAACTGGTCAGATACATCAGAACTTCTTCCAGCGCTAATAATAATTGTAATGATTCCATTAACTTTTTCTATTGCAAATGGAATTGCTCTAGGTTTTATATCTTATGTTGTGTTGAAAATTGGATCAGGCAAGGTGGCTCTTATATCAGCTGGAGCTTGGTTTCTGACTTTAGTATTTTTATCAAAATTTATTTTTCTTTAAAAGAGTAAGTTAGCTTCTTTGGTAATTTGGAGCTTCTTTGGTAATCATCACATCATGAACATGACTTTCTGTAATTCCAGCATTTGTGATCTCAACAAATTGAGTGTCTTTATGCATTTGCTCAATTGATTTACATCCCACGTACCCCATACTTTGTCGAATTCCTCCGATCAATTGATCAATAACATTTACAACCCAGCCTTTAAATGGAACTCTTCCCTCAACTCCCTCGGGAACCATCTTTTCATTGCTTATGCCGTCTTGAGAGTATCTGTTTGTATCATTTCTTTCACTCATTGCTCCGATAGAACCCATTCCCCTATAAGTTTTAAAACTTCTACCTTGAAATAGTTCTAATTCTCCAGGAGCTTCTTCTGTCCCAGCAAAAATGCCTCCTAACATTACTGCATCTGCACCAGCAGCAAGTGCTTTAGAAATATCACCTGAAAACCTAATGCCTCCATCAGCGATTAGTGGAACACTATCAGTGGAAAGCTTTTCTTTTATTGAGAGAATAGCAGTGATCTGGGGAACTCCAATTCCTGCGATAATTCTAGTTGTACAGATTGATCCTGGACCCATTCCAATCTTGATTGAATCAACACCTGCATCTATCAATGCTTGAGCCCCCTCTGGAGTTGCAACATTGCCACCCATAACATCAATATCTGCAAATTCCTTTTTAATGAGCTTTATAGTATCGATTACATTCTGAGAATGACCATGAGCACTATCTATAACAAATAAATCAACTCCAGCCTCGGATAAAGCCTTGGCCCTATCTAGAGTCTCTTCTCCAGTTCCAAGAGCAGCACCAACTTGTAACTGACCTCTAGAATCCTTTGTAGCAAGGGGATGTTCAGCAGATTTATCAATATCTTTCATGGTAACCAATCCAGTTAAAGAGTTTTCCTCATTTATGACTAGAATTTTTTCAATTCTATTGTTGTACATTAATTTTTTGACTTCTTCTTGATCAAAGCCTTCTTTTACTGTTATTAATTTCTCATATGGCGTCATGATCGAAGACACTAATTCAGACAAATTATCTGCATATCTAAAGTCTCTTCTTGTAACAATTCCCATTAATTTCCCATTATCAACAACTGGCATGCCAGAAATACTTAGTTCATTTGTTAATTGCATGAGCTCATTGATTGTTTTGGTTGATTGGATGGTTGATGGATCTCTGACAACGCCACTTTCATATTTTTTTACAGCTCTGACCTCTGCGGCCTGGTCCTCAATTGAGTTATTCTTATGAAGAATTCCAATTCCACCATTTTCAGCAAGCGCAATAGCCATGGCAGCTTCAGTTACTGTATCCATTGCAGCAGATACCAGAGGAATTTTTAAAGAGATATTTCTTGAAACCTTTGTTTCTAATTGTGCTTCAGCAGGGAGGAAATCCGTATATCTAGGCAAAAGCAGTACGTCATCAAAGGTTAAGGCTTTGTGTTTGATCTTTTCCATAACGGATTATAGCGTAAGCCTTTATTAAAAAAAAGATTAGCGCTATGAAGCTATTAAGTTAACTATATAACAAGAGCACTACAATGCATGAAAAGTTTCATCAGATTTTGCAGCACAAATGAAATCATTCATGTGCAAACCTTTAATCTTATGTGACCACCACTCTAAGGTTACCCTTCCCCATTCGAGAGTAATTTTTGGGTGATGATCTTGTGCCTCAGCTAATTCAGCAATTAGATTAGCAAAGCTAATAGATTGCTCATAATTTTTGAATTTAAATTCTTTTATTAGTTTTGAGATATCTGAATCATCAATTATCCAGCCATCCAGGTCTTTTAGGAGATCTGTTTGTTGATCATGGGGCACTAATGGAGCGCCTATTTCACATGCGCTACAAGTTTTCTTTGAAAGTTCTGTCACACTCCCCCCTTTGTAAGTTTTGCGGGGTTTAGTAAAGTCTTTAACTTCTTGAATGGCAATCCAGTTTCTTCATGAGCCACGTCAATAATAGGTCTTTGTTCTTTGTATGCTTTTTTAGCAATATGCGCAGCCCTCTCGTAACCAATTTCTCTATTCAATGCTGTTACCAATATTGGATTCATGCCAAGTGATTCTGCAATATTCTTTTTATTAACTTTAAAGGTTTTGATTGCTTTATTTGCCAAAAGCGGCATTGAATTAGACATGAGACTAATACTTTTAAGTAAGTTGTATGCAATTACTGGAAGCATTACATTTAACTGAAAATTTCCTGACTGACTTCCTATGGATACTGTTACATCGTTTCCAATTACATCAGCACAAGCCATAGCAACTGCTTCCGGTATCACCGGATTGACTTTACCAGGCATTATACTGCTTCCTGGTTGCAAAGCCTCAAGTTCGATTTCTCCCAGCCCAGTAAGCGGGCCGCTATTCATCCACCTCAAATCATTAGATATTTTAGTCAATACCAAGCTAAGATTCTTAACACTAGAAGATAATTGAGCAGCAGAGTCTTGAGCACTTAAAGATTTGAAGTAATTTGTTGAGGTTTTTACATTGAGTTTCGTTAATTTTGAAACCTCAGACGCAAACACTTTTCCAAAATCTCTATGTGCATTAACTCCTGTTCCAATGGCTGTTCCCCCCTGAGGTAACTGTGCCATTTCTTTCGAAGCTGAAATAATAGACTTCTTCACGCCCTTTAATTGAGCACTCCATCCTGATAATTCTTGTGAAAAATCTATTGGCATTGCATCCATTAAGTGAGTTCTTCCAGTTTTAATTTGACCCTTTAGCAACGATGCTTTCTTATCAATAACTTTAATCAGACCTTCTAAAGATGGCAGCAAAAGTCTCTGTGTGTCTAATAAAGCAGAAATACAAATTGCTGTTGGAATAACATCATTGCTACTTTGACTCATATTTACATGATCATTTGCATTAATTTTAATACGAGCTTTTTTTGAAGCTAAATTTGCAATCACCTCATTTGCATTCATATTGGTGCTTGTTCCAGAGCCAGTTTGAAAAACATCTAGCGGAAATTGGCTATCATGATTTCCTGATAGCACTTCTTTTGATGCAATTTTAATTACCTTTGCTTTTCGTGAATCAAGCAACTTGAGCTTTTGATTTGAGGTGGCTGCTGCATGCTTAATTACGCCTAGAGCTTCAATAAAACTTCTACCAAAAGGAAAAGCAAATTTAATACCACTTATTTTAAAGTTTTCTAGAGCACGTTGAGTTTGAGCGCCCCAAAGCGCATCTTGAGGAACATTTACCTCTCCCATCGTATCTTTTTCGACTCTATATTTCATATTCGCTCCGTTATTGGGTAAACTATTTTACACTTTAAGGGATTCATTATGGCAAAAGTTGTACCAATTAGCATCGATATTAGTAAAGGCAAACTACCAAATAAGCCTAAAGGCATTGAAATGGTGGAATGCAAAACAATTGAAGAAACCAGAAGAGATCAGCTACAAAGGCTAACTGCTGGGTTTAGATTATTTTCTTATTTTGGTTTCGATGAGGGAGTAGCTGGGCATATTACACTTAGAGATCCTGAGTTTAGCGATCATTTCTGGGTAAATCCATTGGGTGTCCACTTTAGTCAAATCAAAGTGTCTGACTTGCTCCTTGTTAATCATGATGGTGAAGTTGTTCAAGGAGAGCGGCCTGTTAATGTTGCTGCATTTGCAATCCATTCGAGACTGCATAAAGCCAGACCAGACGTAAATGCTGCGGCTCACTCACATTCACTGTATGGAAGAACTTTTTCTACTTTTGGGAAATTACTTGATCCCATTTCTCAAGACTCATGTGCTTTTTATGAGAGACAAGCAATACACAATCATTTTTCTGGAGTTGTGGAAGAAACAGAGGAAGGTGACAGAATTGCAAATGCTCTTGGCGATAAAACAGTTCTATTTTTGCAAAATCACGGTATTTTGACTACAGGCCCATCTATTGATATTGCACTTTGGTATTACTTTTCAATGGAAAGATGTTGTCACTCCCAACTTATGGCTGATGCTGCAGGGGAAACTACCAAAATACCTCATGACACTGCTATCAAAACAAGAGAATTTATAGCTAATGATTTAGCAGCTTGGGCAAGTTTTCAGCCCCTGCTGGATATGATCATAAAGCAAGAGCCTGATCTATTAGATTAGCTAATTACCAATAATAGCCTTAGTCTCAAGGCATTCGATCAAACCAGACATGCCATGCTCTCTTCCATTGCCGGATGTCTTGAACCCACCAAAAGGAGCTGCTGGGCCTCTTGTGCCTCCATTAATACTAATTTGACCAGCTCTGATTCTTCTAGCAACCTGTTTTGCATGATCTTCATCTGCAGATTGAACATAACCAGCTAATCCATACTCAGTATCATTGGCAATTTCTATAGCCTCATCCTCAGATTCATACTTTAATATACTCAACACAGGACCAAATATTTCCTCTCTTGCAATAGTCATATCATTGGTAACATCAGCAAAAACTGTGGGTTTTACAAAATATCCCTCTGACAATCCATCAGGCCTTCCCAATCCTCCAGCTACTAGTCTTGCTCCCTCATCAATACCTATCTGTATCAATCTTTGAACTTTTTCATACTGCGCTTTATTAGAAATTGGTCCTATTTTAACTCCCTCATCCTCAGGAGCGCCGACGATTGTTGAATTTGCAACTTCAGCAGCAGCTTCTATTGCTTCTTCGTAATTTTTAGCAGAAACCAACATTCTTGTTGGCGCATTACATGACTGACCAGTATTCATAAAGCAATGATTTGCTCCTGCGCTTGCAGCTTTCTTGATATCAGCATCATCCAGAATAATATTTGCTGATTTACCGCCAAGCTCTTGAGCAACTCTCTTGACAGTCGGAGCGGAAGCAATAGCTACAGCAACTCCAGCTCTCGTTGAGCCAGTAAAGTGCATCATATCTATATCTTGATGCTCAGAGAGAGCAGCGCCTACTATCGGACCCATGCCATTTACAAGATTGAAAACTCCAGCTGGAACTTTTGCAGCATCTAATATTTCAGCAAATATTATTCCGCAAAATGGAGTTATTTCACTGGGTTTTAGCACCATGGTGCATCCAGATGCGATTGCAGATGCAACCTTTGTGCACATTTGATTCATTGGCCAGTTCCATGGGGTAATCATTCCAATTACACCTATTGGCTCTTTCCTAATTAAGTAATTATTTTCAGTGCCCTCAAATTCAAAAGTTTTTAATACCTCTAAGGTATCTTTGAAATGGGATAAGCCCGATGTTACTTGAGCAACATTGGATAACCACAATGGGGCGCCCATTTCATCTGAAATTGTTTTTGCTAATTCCTCTGAGCGTTTTTCATATTCAAAAATAATATTTTCGAGCAATACAATTCTTTCTTCTTTAGAAGAAAAACCAAAAGTTTTGAAAGCTTCTTTAGCTGATGCAACAGCTAGATCTATATCTTCCTTGGTTCCAGCTGATATAGAACCAATGATAGTCTCGTCAGATGGATTAATAACTTCTATAGTTTCTGAGCCCAATGGATCAACCCATTGCCCATTTATATAAAATTTAAGATGATCAGACATACTTATTCCTCACTAAAAAATTGAGTTTAATTATAACGGATGTTTTTTGATAATCGCCAGTATTGATTATCTAACTCAAGAATTTAAATACCACTTACCTCTCGGGCATCTTTGAATGCTTGAATAGCTCTAAGACGAGATTCTTTTAAATCAAGAATAGGCGATGGATAATCTGCAGATGAAAAAAGATCATCTTTTGGTTGATGAATTTGCGCAACAGGAACATCTTTGAGCTCAGGAATAAATTTTTTGATAAATTCTCCATTAGGGTCAAAATTTTGGGACTGAGTAATAGGATTGAAGATCCTAAAGTAAGGCGCAGAATCTGTTCCAGTTGAGGAACTCCACTGCCAGCCCCCATTATTTGAGGAAAAATCTCCATCTATTAGGTGTTGCATAAAAAACTTTTCTCCAAGTCTCCAATCATGGAGCATATTTTTTGTAAAAAACATTGCGACAACCATTCTTAATCGATTGTGCATCCAACCCTCAGCAAGCATTTGCCTGATCCCTGCATCGACAATAGGAAATCCAGTTTTGCCGGCATGAAATGCTTCAAGCTCCTCGCTAGAAAATCGCCACTGAATAGAGTTTGTATAGTCTTGAAAAGGTTGGTTTTTGCTAACCTTGGCAAAAGAATGCATTATGTTTCTGTAAAATTCACGCCATACAATTTCATCAATCCACTTACATATTCCTTTATTGCCTGATGTAAACTCAAAATTATTGAGTTTTAAGCCTTCCAAGATACATCTTTTTGGAGAAAGGATACCAAGGGCTAGGTATGGTGAAATTCTGCTTGTTCCATCTAAGATTGGAGAATTTCTTGATTCGTTATAAAACTGAGCTTTTGATTGAAGAAAATTTTTAAGCTTTTCTTGAGCAGCACTTTCTCCTGCAGGCCAAAGATCAATGTTTGCTGAGTGTGTTTTAACAAATTTTAATGCAGATAAATTACTTTGAATTGTAGAATTGTTCTTTAACTTTTTGGATGGCGACTCAAATTCCAAAAAATTTATTTCAAAGTGTTCAACCCATCTTCTTTTGAAGGGAGTAAAAACTGAGAAAGGCTTACCTTGTCCTGTCTTGAGAAAGCCTGGATCATAAATGACCTGATCATTGAATGATGAAAACTGAATGTTATTTTTCTTCAAGAGCTCTTTTGAGTTTTGATCTCTAACTGCCTCATTAAATCCGAATTCATTATTGCAAAATACGTGCTCTATTTTCTGCTCAACTGCAAATGAAGATAAATCTTGAGGCAAAGTTTTATATGAATCAGCATTAATTGCTATTAACGGAATATTTAAGTCTTCAAGTGATCCCTTCAATTCAGTTAAATTTTTAAATAAGAACTCCTGCTTAATATTCGATTCATTATGAATTTCCCACTGTGATTGAGAAAAAATATAAATAGCTAAGACTTCATCGCAATTGCTCAATGCAGCATTCAGCGCAGGATTATCATCAATTCTAAGATCTGACCTAAACCAAACTATACCTTTCATAATTAATTAATTTATAAATATTACTTTTAAAAATTTTTGTTAGTAAATGTCGCATCAACCCTGTAGTCAGGAGTAAGATTTTTTAAACTAACTTGACCTCCAGCGGCTTTTACGATTGCTGCACCAGCAGCTACGTCCCACAAAAAAATTCCATTTTCTGAATAAGCATCTGCTTTTCCAGAAGCAACATATACCGAAGCCATTGCAGCTGATCCAATCATTCTAATTTTCTTCCAACTCTGGAAATCAGAAATCATATTTTTAAATTCTTCATCTGAATAATTTTTTTTTGCTGGAATCCCTGTAACCAGGGTGGCATCACCTTTAAGAGCGGTTGAAGAGACTGAAAGCTTAGAATCATTCAAATATGCCTTTGATTTATGATGGCCAAAATATAGATCATCATTATTAAAATCAAAAATCACACCTAAAATAGGCTCAATGTCTTTCATTAAAGCAATCGAAACACAAGAAATTGGAATATTTCTTAAAAAATTTGAAGTTCCATCTAGAGGGTCAACTACCCAGTAATACTCATTAATCTTATTACTTGCGCCTGATTCCTCAGCTAGTATTGGAAACGAGCTTTCAGCAATTAGATGTTCCTTAATGATCTTTTCAGCATCAACATCGACTTTTAGTTTAATATCTCTCCCTTCATTCAAGAGAATTTCTAAATCTTTATTTTGTTGATCCTTAATATATGCACCTGCAAGCAATGCAGCTGATTTAGCTATGTCTATATAAGAATCTATTTGCAGCATTTATGATGAGTATGTAATGCGATAAATTACATTAGCTTTATCATCGGATAAAAGAAAACTCCCATCACTTATAACCAAAGGAGCTGATGGGCGTCCACTGACCTTTCCATTCTTTAGCCACCCAGAAATAAAGTCACTTGATGAAATTACATTTTCATTTTCATCTAATTCAACTCTTAAAACTTTATAACCTACTTTTTCTGATCGATTCCAAGATCCGTGCAAAACAATAAATAAATTATTAGTCATCTCTTTGGGGAACATATTGCCCTCATAAAAACTTATGCCAGTAGGTGCTACATGCGCTCCTAGTTCTAAAATCGGATCAATAAAATCATATCCAGATTTTATATTTCCATACTCTGGGTCATAAACATTAGTAGCATGCTTATAGGGATAACCAAAGAATTGACCATCTGAATCAACTCTATTTAGTTCACATGATGGAGAATCATCACCAAGCCAGTCTCTTCCATTATCTGTAAAAAAGAGTTTTTTTGTAATTGGATGAAAATCAAATCCAACACTATTTCTTACTCCTTTTGCAACATAACTAAGGTCGCCATCTTTAAACTTTAAAATTGAAGCATATTGAGGGTTTTCTGATAAACATATATTGCAGGGGGCACCAATATTAAAATACAAGCTTCCATCCTGATCATGCTTTAACCACTTCCATCCATGCCAAGTGTCGTCAGGTAAGTTGTCGACCACAAGAATTTTTTTTGGCATTTCCTGTCGCGAAGATTGTTTGCTTAAAAATTCCTCTATATTTTCAATTTTCCAAATTTTGCTAATTTCAGAAAAATATAAATCGCCCTCAAAAAGGCTTATTCCGGTTGAATAGGAAAGATTATCAGCAATAATAATCTTTGAATCTGCTTGTCCATTATTATCAGAATCTATTAAACCTAAAATCTGACCTCCTCTCTCAGCTACAAATATTGTTCCATTTTTACCTTCAGCCATTTGCCTGGGAGAGTCTAAGTCTGTCGCAAAAATAGATAATTCAAATCCAGGCTCAATAATCAAAGAATCTAAATTTTCAGCAAGTAACTTATAATTTATTAATAAAAAACATATTCCAAAAGCTATTAATTTAAATCCTCTCATGCTAATAACCCTCTACATTTTGTTTCAAAATCCGTATTAATCGATCATGATCGAAGTTTTTTATTGAGTGCTCAATTTCCTTCAAGATTGAATCCATGATATTAAATGAAGGAAATTTTTCCATAGATTTAAAAATCTTTGGATGAGAAGTTGGTGATTGCTCTCCTGAAATTAATAATTCTTCATACATTTTTTCCCCAGGCCTTAATCCAACTTCAATAATTTGAATGCCTTTACTATCAGAATCTGAAGCTATATTACTTCCTGATAAATGAATTAATTTTTTTGCAAGATCGAAAATCTTTAATTGTTGGCCCATATCTAAAATAAATACCTCGCCTCCATTTGACATTTCTGCAGCTTGTAAAACTAAATTAGATGCTTCAGGTATAGTCATAAAGTACCTTGTAACATTCTTATCTGTAACTGTGACTGGACCACCTTTAGCGATCTGATCTAAAAATAGAGGAATTACTGAGCCAGAAGAATTTATTACGTTGCCAAATCTAACCATTGAAAAGTTAGTTTTTGAGGAGTGTAAATTTAAAGATTGAATAATCATTTCTGCCATTCTTTTTGATGCACCCATCACATTAGATGGTCTAACAGCTTTATCAGTAGAAATCATCACAAATGTTTTAACTTCTTGCTCAATAGACACAGAGGCCAAATTATAAGTTCCAACAACATTGTTTTCACATGCTTTAACTATGTTATTGACATCCTCGACAAGTGGAACATGTTTGTATGCAGCTGCATGATATACACAATCAATAGTGTATTTTCTAAAAATAAACTCTATGCTCTTTTTATCTCTTATGTCTCCTAAGATTGGAATTATTTGTACATTAAGTCCCTTTGAGCTTTTAATTGCTTGGCATTCTCTTTCAATATTAAACAGATTAAATTCTGAAAGATCGAGAAGTATGATAGATTTAGGATTGCTATCTAGTAATTGCCTAACAATTTCAGAACCAATAGACCCCCCTGCACCTGAAATCAGTAGTGTCTTTTCTTTTGCATCCTTTAAAATATCTTTAGACACTCTCGCTCTTGGCAGCAAGTCATCTAAAGACAGGTTTTGAAGGTCTGTAAGCTGCTTTTGATCTGAAATAATTTCACTAAATGAGGGAACTGTCCTTACTGCAACTTTAATTTTTTCAAGCCTAGAAATTATTTCACGCCTCTTATCTGTTTCAATACTTGGGATGGCAAGAAGCACTTCTAAATCAAAGTATTGTTTTTTAAGTCTCTCTAATTCAGTAAATGAACTTAGAATTGGAATATTATTTATCTGCAAACCTTTTAAATTTTTTGCATCATCAAAAAAAGCTAATAGCTTTTTTGATGGATCGTGCATAATAGACTGAAATAATTCATTTCCAGAATTACCAGCTCCATATATAACAATTTTTCTTGCATCAACATATGTGTTATCTGGATATAAAATATAATTTGCAATGTCCCTTGAAATGTTAATAAAAGCATAAAAGATGGCAGATAAAAGAAAGCCCTGCAAAAAAGCAATTGACAAATATTTAGTAGTAACATTTTCAAATTGATAAATATGTATAAAGGACCAAGATAATCCAAATATCAATGAGCCACTCAAACAAAGTAATATTGAATCTTTTGAATCAAAAAATTTGATTAGTGATTTATAAAAACCAAACGTATATAAATATAAAATAGCAATAGAGGCAGGGATAATAATTGACGCCCACTCAGCCAAAAAAATTTGGAAAATTCCAGTTGAAAACTCAGAGGCAATATAAGTTGCCATTGGGGGTCCAAATACCAGCCAACATACTAAAGCTAGCATAAGATCATTAGCAATAACAATTAGCAGCTTATATTCTCTTTCAAGATTTTTGATATAGCTTGTAAATGAATTCATTTATATATTATAGGCAATGATTCTGCAGTGGTCTTAAGTTTAACATTCATCTTTTCTTTAAGTTGAGAATTATCAAGGACAAAATTACCATATAGTTTTAACAATATTGAACTTAGAATCGGAAGTTTTTTGCAACATTCTCCTAAAAATGCTGGCATAGAATAGACTGAATTTTTACCAGCAATTCTAATTAATTTATTAAGTGATATAAAGCCATCATCTGCTAGGTTAAGAATATGGATCCCTTTATGCAAATGCAAGTTGTTAAACAGATGATCAAAAACAGTTTTTATATTATTAAAAGAAATAAAACTTCTTTGATTAGAGTCTCCTTGGGCTATTGAAAAAAATGGAATTCCGCTTTTAGATATCTGAATTAGCCTCCCTAAATTAGAAGAATGAGATTGATTAAGGACAGGGGGAAGTCTAAAAATTACTGCATTGATATCTAATGTAGGTGCAAGATCATTAATTAATTCTTCACAAAGTTTTTTTGCTTTTCCGTAGAAACATTGAGGGTTAGTATTTGAAGTCTCATTAAAGCAGTTTAAAGAAAAGCTATTATCTCCATAAACCTTGCTTGTACTAAAAAATATTAATTTTTTACACCCTAGGTTCGATAGAGACAATAAAATTTCCCTTGTAATGCTTACCTCACTATCAACATGATCTTTTTCCAAGTTTGAGTTAATAGATGCAAGGTGAATAAATATATCTACATTATAAGGAATCTCATTCTTAGCAAGATTGCTGTATGAAAAATTTTGATGGCCATCGCTAGGTAAAGATGTGGAGATTATTAATACGGTATGCCCTAAACTTTTAAAATATGGTACAAGCTCACGTCCAATTGAGCCAGTTGCTCCGGTTACAGCAATTATCATATTAATGTTTTAAAATATGTATTTTAACTCTAATATCATGATCGAAGTAACCCTAAGAAATATAATTTGCATAACTGGATTGATTTTTATTGCTCCGTTTTTATTTTTTATGGCGATTATAATTCTACTAGAAGATGGTCTTCCAGTATTCTTTAAGCAAAATAGACTAGGCCTTAGAAAAAAAACTTTTACGATATATAAAATTAGGACTATGAAAAAAAATACTCCTGAGCTTGGAACTCACGAAATTGAAAATGCTTACAAGTTATCGGCTGGTGTAATGGCCAGGAAACTTAAAATTGATGAATTTCCTCAGCTTATCAATGTTTTAAAAGGTGAGATTAATTTGGTTGGCCCTAGACCAGGTCTTAAGACTCAAATAGAGCTAGAGCAGGCTAGGTCTTTACATGGCATTTTTAATATCAAGCCTGGCATTACTGGACTTGCTCAAATACTTGGATATGATATGAGCAATCCAGACAAACTTGCTGAAGTTGATAAAATATATATGACAAATCGCTCCTTGAAAATCGATTTACTGATTTTACTAGGTACTTTTGTAAAATTTCCTAGGAAATATTTATCTACCCAACTGAATGTTCCCATGATGTAGGAATGAAATGTTAAAAAACCTTTTTAAGCAAAAACCTTCTTTAGATATCGTAAATGATAAAGAGGTTGATGTTGTTTTGCGCTTAATGTTCGAGATAGCTATAAGTGATGGCAGCCTAGATAAAAATGAATTAAGAATGATTAAAGATCGAGCAAATAAGATTAGCTCAGAAGATAAAAAAGCTTCAACTATAATTAAAAAAATTATTGATGAAACAGAAAATTCAGTTTCCTTATACCCATCTGTTAAAAAAATTAATGATACTTATGCATATGAAGAAAAGATTGAGTTGTTATCTATTTTATGGGAATTAGTAAAAGCTGATTCAAAAGTTGATGCTTTTGAAGAAAATTTATATTTCAAAATTGCCGGATTAATTAAAATCAAGCGCTCAACTGCAAACCAAATCAAGCAGAAATCTGCTAAGGCTTAGATACATAAATTGGAGATGACCATGCTCTTTCATTGGTCATGCTCAAGCAATTATCTTTAAGATCAGTTCTAAAGCTTCCCTTGCAAAGCTCAAAATCATCTCTCTGAGATAGAGGTGAGCCATTTATTGCAGGTGTAAGACTCTGAATTACTCTTACATAATAAACACTGTCTCTAGAAAAATTTTGATCTTCAAATTCAATAATGCACTCGCCTGTTCCCTGACATGGAATTGTCTTCCATGGGTCTTGTATCAGCGGACTGATAGCTTCGCCAGCATACTCTTGAGGAGTAATCTTGATAATTTCTATTTTCTCGATGATCTCTCTTTCATTGCTTGGGTTATAACATTCCCCGGCACATAAATATTCCAGTCTTTCTGAAGAAAGTGAATCTATAGATTCATCTGAACAACCTTCATTTTGTTTGAAACTTCCAGCAGCTCTAACGATGAATCGAGGATTTTGACTCATTGTAACCTCAGAACCCATTGGGACTTTTCCTTCAGGAGCGTTCATTAAATCGAACCATAGCAATATTTTGGGACCGCTGGTTCCATAAACATTTTTATTTTTTAAAGCCGTCCAAATCTCATCTTTACCTCTTCCCTTTGCATGCACAGCTAAGATGCCGCCAGGATATACAAAACTAGAGACTCTCTCACTATCAGGCTGACTTTCCCCTGGAGTAATTTTAGGAATTTCAGGAAAACTGGGATCATCGGCCTCATATTGATATTCCCACATCTTTGATTTAACTCCTGTAGCAAAAGTCATTTTACGTCTTTCATATTGCTTGTAACCCGTTCCTGGTCTTGCAGTATGATCGTCTGTTGAGGCTATAAACCCAAAGTTATATCTTTGAGGAAATTCGGAAGATTTTTCAAAATTTGAAATAGCTAAAGCATATTGAGCAGATTGTTTGGGTCTGTAGTTAAATGCTGGCTTGAAACAATCTGAACATTGATCACAATTCAACCATTCTTCAGGCTTGGCCTCAGGAAATACCATATTGGTATATGGGCCTCCAGCTAAAGTATATTTTTTGGCAAGTTCCACCCTTGCATCGCACTCATCTTTTGTGAGTCCATCGCAACGTTTTTTTTGCATTTCGCCAGCTTGCCAACAACAGGGTAAAAAATCTTCAGTTGGCTCAGGGCAATTCATTTCACCAGTCTGAAGAAAATTTGCAGATGCAATATCTCTATACTCTTCACTGTTCCCGTGACCAGACATAATTTCTAAGAGAATTTGTTTGTTTGGGTCATGGCCTTCAAAATTAAGGCGATTATCCCAAGAAGTTCCTAATGGGACATGGAAACCCCATGATTGACCATGGGGAATTACAATGCTGTCTAGATTCCATTCATCCAACTTAGAAAATAGGTCTCTCGGAGTTTTTGCATATTCATAACAATCAAGTGGAAGATCTGGAGAAGCAACATCGTCCTCACAATAAGGTAGGTTTCTTACCTCCTTTAGAAGCCATTTTAAATCTGAGTAGCGCTTAAAATTAAATATATCTAGCCATCTTGCGCCTACAGCTTGCTCAGTTGTGTCAAAGACTCCCAATCCTGAATCTGGAGTTCTGGCGCCAATTGGCCTAGCAGGAAGATTGTGAATGTCTTTAAAGATTACATTTCTATGGCCCCAATGATTTTCTTTAGTAGTGCCAATTTGAGTCCACTCCCAACCAGGAAATACAACCAAATCATTGGTTGCTGGGTCGCTGTTTGAAATATTGCATTGTTGGATAATCTTTTTTTGCTCACGCCAATGATCTGGAGTTAAACCTTCAGCATGATCATTGAAACTAAAAAAATCTAAATTTGCACAATACCTAGCAAAATCGCAGGCCATAGAGCTATCATGAGCGCCTTGAAGGCCCATCATTGGCAACTCAAGTGTAAAGGCATCAATGGAGTAGGTTGTATGGACATGCAAATCTCCAAAAAGAATTTGAGCTTTATCTCCCGAGTAATCTTCTAATAATCTTTCTTTTGTCTGAAAAAACTTTAAATCTTGTTTAAAAATTGCCTCTGAAGAGCGAGGAGATCCTTCAATTGTTCCGGGATCAACGTCAGATCCACAACTAGATAAGAAAATTATTGCAATGAATGAAAAGAGAAATTTCTTTTGAATTGGGATCATTAGTAAACAGTCGCTGAACCGTATTCTTGAATTAAATCAGATTCAATTTTTTTACGTTCGAAATCCATATCAAATTGTTTGCAAGCACCCTCATCCCATTTCATAAATTCATCCTCTAGGTAATCTCCAATATTAAAAAACGTTTCTTGAACTAATAAACATTTTTCTAATAATGTTCCCGCTGGCGAAAGTCGAACATTTTCGGTGATAAATTCGAGAGACAATATCTCTTTATCTATGGATAAATATTCATCAGAGTCTAGCTTCATAAAAGATCTATCCACAGAGTTAAATTTTTTCCATTCCTGACTTTTGCCAGTGTTTGGAATTCCAGTTTTTGCAAATGATGTCCAAGCTTGCATCATGGTTTCTTTCATTTGATCTCTTAATTCTCCCTTGGGATAAACAAATCGTCCAATTGGACCAAACTTAAAGTCACCAGTAATAAAAGAGATTTCGAATCCATGAGCTGCTCCTATCAAACTAGGAAAATCTGCAAAGTATGACGAGACTTGATCGTCCCAATCAAATCTGTATGCATACAAAGAAGTATAGCCAGCTTTTTCCAACTCCATTAATGGCTCATCAACACCCCTTAACTTCCAGCCCAGAGAACGAGTATTAACCCAAAGTTTGTATAAATCCTCTCTTTTAAATTCAATCTTAGGAATAGGTATAAGTTTTGTTAATGGATAAGATGCATTTACAAAATATCTATTTGATCCTAACCAAAGAGAGAGCTCGTCTTTATTGGATCCTGCTATAACTGGAATATTATTTTTTTCTGCTGAAGCGGCTAACCCAGCACTCACTCCATCAATATGAGTTACTATTCCATCTCTAGTTAGAAGCGGCAATCGATCATAAGTATCTTTTGAAAGTTTTTCATAGATCTCTAAAAGAGCTTTTCCATCAATGGATCTCAAATAACGCTGATATTCTTCTGCGTATTTCTTGGGATCATTGTTAAAAAGATTTTTTATACTTCCATATCCAGATAAGTCATAACTGGAAAGCACTGGATCAGAACCTAATCGATTAAATGTTATGCCTTTTTGGTTTATGCCAATTGCCTCTTCCTGTGTAAAACTAGTTGTATAGCCTGATTGAGAGATTGCCTTATGAAAGAGCCCATTTCCCATAGGAGAAGCAAGCAAAGACAGTACATTATTTCCTCCGGCTGACTCTCCAAAAATTGTGATGTTGTTTGGATCTCCGCCAAAATTTTGTATGTTAGTTCGCACCCATTTAAGCGCTTCCATAATATCGAGGGTTCCGAAATTAGAAGTTTTATCAATTCCATTTTGTAGTCCCTGTATAGCAGGATGAGTGAACCAACCCATGGGACCTAAACGATAATTAATTGTTACAACGAGAACCTCATGTTCACGAATAAGTTCTGAAAAATCATAGTAGTCTTTTACTCCAGATGTATTACCGCCACCATGTATCCAAAACATTACGGGAAGACTTTGATTTAAATTATTTACAGGAGCTTTTATATCTAAGTACAAGCAATCCTCTTGTCCGACGATTCCCTCACCCTGTATTCCTGCATAAATACTCGCTTCTTGCAGGCATCCATTGCCTTCTTGAGGTTGAATGTTTGATTCAGGAGATATTAAAGCTCTAGGAGCCTTCCAGCGAAGATCTCCTTCAGGAGGAATGGCGTAAGGGATGTCCTCCCATGTAACAACATTTTTATTTAACGTTCCCTGAGATACTCCAGATGAAGTAGTAATTGTTAACATATTTCCATGTTGAATAGGATTCATGCAGGATCCTAAGGCAAATAGGCATAATGAGGTTATTAAAAAATTTTTATAAATTATTTTTTGATTCATGCAGCAATTTTATCCTTACTTTGTTGGGCATAGATTTTATTTTAGGAGTTGAATTTATAAACGCAATGGATTCATTAATATTATAAGTATTCCAACTTATCAAATCTGAAGATGGAGAACCGGTTTTTGCAAACTGAGTCCAGGACACTTGAAAAAAATTTGAAATTTTTTGAGCTTCATTTGAGCAAAAATCTTGAATAATTTTTTTAGATGCGGACCCGAAGACATATGGAAGCTCGCTTGCATGATATGCGCCCAATTTACCATCTAGTACTGGGCTGGGTTCATTAAAAAAATATCCGTAAGCATTATCTTGATGTTGCTCTAATAGTTCCAATGCATGAATTCCAAATGTCCAATCAGTCATAATATTTGATAGCGCATGCTTATATTGATCATCTGATTTTCCTTTGGGTAAATAATTTTTAGCAATTTTATCAACAGCCTCTGTTGTGAATAATTTATTTAATCTTTTATAAAAACTATCTTTGTTTAAATTTAGATAATATGGTTCAAATTCTGACCAAAGCCTGTATTCATCTGCAGTTGTTCCAACTATTAATTTGATTGGTGAATCTTGGAAATTTTTTATGGGATTTAAGGGTAAGAAATTACCATCTGCGATTGGTGCAAATCCTATTTCTGGTGATAGCCACTTTCCACTTGCAATCATCGTATGTTTTATAGAGGATGCAAGTGAGGTTATCTGTTTGTGATCAAGTTTCAGCAAATCATCAATTTTTATTCCATTATCATTTGCGGTTTTGAGAAATAACTCACCCCATTGATTTCCTCTCTCTTTATCAAAATATGCATTCATTCCTCCGCTTTGACAGATAGCTTTGGAAAATAAATCACCTTCTGGGCTTATTGCAGATTGCAATGCAACACTCCAAGCTCCAGCAGATTCTCCAAAAATAGTAATATTTTCAGGATCCCCTCCAAACTCAGCAATGTTTTCTTTTACCCACTCTATTGCTAACTTTTGATCCATTAAACCTTCATTACCTGTAGATTTAATTGCTCCATTTGAGACTTCATCAAGCTTTAAGAATCCAAATGGTCCTAGGCGATAGTTAATTGTAACTAATACAATTTCATGACGAGGAAGAGAATCAAGGTCATAGATAACTGAATTAGATGAGCCGGTAATATATGCTCCTCCATGAATCCAAATCATCACTGGCATATTGCCATTTATATTTTGCGAGGCAATGTTAAGAGACAAACAGTCCACTGATTCATCTGGCATGTTTGGATCAGTTAAAAAAGAATCTCGATAAATTGTTTGAGGTGCACTAAGCCCTCTTTTGGTTGCATCATGAGATATTTGAGAATCAATTTTTTCAGGTGCCTGCCACTGCGTTTTGTTGGTTAAGGGTTTTGCGAAAGGAATGCCATAAAAAAAATTTATATCATCATCATTTACACCAGTAAATTTTCCTGCACTACAGTGAACACTAATATATGACATCGAACAATTATAGATGCATATAGTAAAAAATTTCTGAATGTACAAAATTGAACACAAATGTGCTCATAAAAATTAATAATTATAATATTAATCGTAAAAATAATAATAAAAAATATGAATTATTATGTTGAATCAACAAAGTATTAATGGAATCATTAGCATCAATACAAAAAAGAGGTAAAAAATGGCATTGGCAGCAACTATTAAAGAAAGAGCAAATCTTGACCTTCACAACGAAATGATCAAAAAGGCTGAAGATCTTATTCCTGTTCTCAAAAAAAGATCTGAATCTGCAAACATTAATCGAAGAATTCCAAAAGAAACTATTCAAGACATGAAAGATGCTGGATTTTTTAAAATTTTACAACCTAAGCAATACGGTGGGCATGAATTAGATCCGCACACTTTTTCAGAAGTCCAATTAAGAATTGCACAGGGCTGCATGTCTACCGCATGGGTTTTAGGTGTTGTTGGCATTCATCCCTTTCAACTTGCTCTTTATGATGATAAGGCTCAACAAGAGGTTTGGGGTGAAGATGATAATACTCTTGTTTCATCTTCTTATGCTCCTATGGGGCAGGTCACTCCTGTGGAAGGAGGATTTAAATTTTCAGGTCATTGGCAATGGTCAAGTGGCTCAGAGCATTGCGATTGGGCGTTGCTTGGTGGTTTGATTTTCCCGCCTGAAGGAGGCGCTCCTGAATATAGGACTTTTCTGATTCCTAAAAGTGACTACGAAATAAAAGACACTTGGTACTCAATGGGTTTAAAGGCAACTGGCAGTCAAGATATCCATGTCAATGATGTTTTTGTTCCAGAATATCGCACACATAAACAGTCTGACGGCTTTAACTTAACCAATCCGGGATATGAAGTAAACAAAAACGATTTATATAAAATACCTTGGGGTCAATTATTTGTAAGAGCTGTTTCTACCCCGGCGATCGGTGCTACAAAGAAAATGTTAGAACTATTTATAGATGGAGCCAATAACAAAGCTTCTAGTGATCCTTCAAAATTGGCTGGTGATACTCACACTCAATCAATTGTAGCTGAAGCATCAGCAAAACTTGATGCCATAGAAACTGTGATGTTTAGAAATTATGATGTCATGGTTGATCAGGCTGGTAACCAAGGTGGTATCCCTATGATTGACAGAGTAAAGTTTAGATATGATGCATCTTTGGTTATAGAGAAGTGTCTAGAAGTAGTCGATACTCTTTTCTCAAATGCGGGTGGTGGTGCAGTATTTGCTGGCAGCGATATACAAAAAATATTTTTAGATGTGCATACATCCAGAGCGCATGTTGCAAATAATCCTGTTAGTTTTTCAAGAAATTATGGGGCTATGCAGCTTGGAGTAGAGAATACGGATTATTTTGTATAAACCTTAAAGGTGGTAACCGCCATCAACTGGAACACAATGACCAGTAATGTAGCCTCCTTTGCTTGAGGCTAAAAATACTGCTGTGTCAGCAACTTCTTTAGGAAATCCAAATCTTTTAATGGCCAAAGTATTCATAACAGCTTCATGCCAGGCATCATCAAAAAAAGTATTATTTTCCTCTCTTAATCTATGAAAAATTCCGGTATCTATTACACCAAGAGCAATTGAGTTAGCTCTTATACCATTTTTTCCTTCTTCTTTTGCTATGCCCTTTAAAACGTGCTCGATTGTTGCTTTAGGAGCAACAGATAAAATATCACCAGGAGGATACTTGAAAAGACCTGCTGAACTTATGAACACTATAGAGCCTTTAGACTCACGCAAATAAGGCAATCCATATTTTATTAAATTAAAAAAACCATTGATGTCTGCATCAATAACTCCTTTCCATAAATCAATATCTATTTCATTAATAAATTTTTGCGGTATATCAAATCCAGCGGCATTAACAAGAGTATTAATGGAGCCATAGTCTTTTATTACATTCTTAAAAGTATCTTCTACAGATTTTGAATCGCTATTATTCAATTGATATATATTTACATCAGCATTAATTTCACTTGCTATATCAATCGCAGCTTGCTCATTTTTATAATATGTGATTGCCACCTTGGCATCGGAATTAGCAAATTCTTGGGCACATAATGATCCGATACCCCCGCTTCCTCCGACAATCAAAACACAACCTTCTTTAAAATTTGAATCTGTCATTTAAAACTCTTCTCAATCAATTTATTATCAGACAAGGCTTCTCCCAGCTGACTAGTAAATTGTACTGCATAGACCCCGTTAATTGCGCGGTGATCATAACTCAATGAAATTGGTAAAAAGCTTCGGCCTTCAAAGCCCGCATTTGACGGAATAACTTTTTCATAGCTTTTTGATACTCCTAATATACCCACTTCAGGCGGGTTGATTATAGGCGTAAAAAATCTTCCACCAATTGCTCCCAGGGAACTGATGCTAAAGGAGGCACCTTTTAAATCAGCAATTTTTAACTTTCGTTCTTTTGCGGCTTGAGCTAATTCGCTAATTTCTGACGAAATTTCCACAATCGATTTTAATTGAGTATTTTTTATATTTGGCACAATTAGCCCCTTAGGAGTATCCACGGCAATACCCAGATTGACATAATCTTTCAAAATAATGTTTTCTAAGTTTTGATCTAAAGAGCAATTAAGTAATGGGAAATCAGCTAGTAATTGGGAAACAATTTTTGCTATGAAGGCTAAAGGTGAGATTTTTATTTTATGTTTTTTACATAATTGAGCTCTAGTTTCAAGCAATATCGTTAAATCACATTCATCATGTTGTGTAACATGCGGGATATTGATCCAAGATGTATGAAGGTTAGCAAGAGAAGATTTTTGAAACTTTGAAAGCTTTTGCTCATTAGTTGGTCCCCATTCTGAATAATCAATATCAGGCTGAGAAAACTCAAAGCTATTTTTTTGCGGAGTTGCAGAAAGTCGAGATTTTACAAATAAATGTAAATCTTCTTTTTGTATTCTATTCTTGGGGCCAGTTGGTTGAACTTGTGATAATTCAATTCCAAATTCTCTTGCGAGCTTCCTAACCGCAGGTCCTGCATAGATATTTGCATTATTTGTTTTTGAAGTATTAAGAGAATTTTTTGGTTTTTCAAGGTTAGCTAATTGTTCAGATTTAATATTTTCCGATTCTTCATTATTAGTATGATGCTTTTTATCTGTTTTGTTTGAAGGGGTTTTTTCATCCTTTTTCACAGCATCATTAGAAACTTCAATTTGTAAAAAAGGTAAGCCTGAATTTACCGTATCTCCAACAGAAACTTCAATAGAAATTACTTTGCCAATTGCGGAAGCTGGAATTTCCATTGCAGCTTTATCAGATTCCAAAACAATGATTGGATCCTCAGAGTCAACTTGATCACCCACTTTAGCGCAAATTTCGATCACTTCAACATCCTCAGCTTCGCCTAAGTCTGGAATATTGATAGTTTTTTTGGCCATTACACTTCCCAAGGATTTGGTTTGCTTGGATTAACCTTTAATTTTTTGTAAAAAGCTGTAATTTGTTTTTTATTGAGATCTCCTTTTCGAAAAAGAGAGTAAATAGCAATTCTAGCAATGCTAGTTGCATCTACTTCAAAAAATTCTCGAAGTTTTTGTCGAGAGTCGCTTCTTCCGTATCCGTCTGTTCCAAGTGTATAGTATGGTGCTTTAATAAAACCTCTAATTTGTTCAGGATAAGCGCGCATATAGTCAGTCGCTGCAATAACAGGAGTTTCTGAGCTTGAAAAACACTCTTCTACATAGGTTTGTTTTTGCTTTGATGTTGGGTTTAGTTCATTAAAACGCTCTTTCTCCATTCCATCTTTTCTTAGCATATTAAAGCTAGTAGCACTCCATACATCAGATTCAATTCCAAAAGAATCTAGTATTTTTTGAGCTTTAATTGATTCATTCAAAATTGATCCTGAGCCAACTAAAGTGACTTGAGGTTTTTCATGATCATGAAGCTTATATAGGCCCTTAATAATTCCTTGATCAGAATTTTTTGGTTGAGCAGGCTGTAAATAGTTTTCGTTAGTAACAGTAATGTAGTAGTAGTAATTTTCTAAATCTACAAACATTTTCTTTATTCCATCCTTGAAAATAACTGCTAATTCATATGCATATGCTGGATCATATGACCGACAATTAGGGATCGTTGAAGAAAATATATGACTGTGCCCATCTTGGTGCTGCAGCCCCTCTCCATTTAAAGTAGTCCTTCCTGATGTAGCTCCAATTAAAAATCCCTTGGCTTGAGAGTCACCAGCAGCCCAAGCAAGGTCATGGATACGCTGAAAACCAAACATTGAATAGAATAAGTAAATAGGAATCATTGGTATGTTGTAGTTTGAATATGCTGTTGCGAGAGCAATCCAGGCTGAGAATGCTCCAGCTTCGTTTATACCCTCTTCAAGCATGACTCCGTCTTTTGATTCCTTGTACCACATCACTTGATCAGCATCTTCAGGTTTATACTTTTGACCCTCAGAAGAATAAATACCAATTTGTCTAAACAAACCCTCCATTCCAAAAGTTCTAGCTTCATCAGGCACAATTGGAACAATACGCTCTCCGATATTTTTATCTTTTAAAATATCTGTCATCATTCTTACAAATGACATAGTGGAAGAAATTTCTTTATCTTTGAACCCTTGAGTAAATTTCTTAAAAATTGAATCTGATGGCTCGGAGAGTTTTTGAGTATGGCCACGCCTTCTCGGTATCGGGCCTCCTAAGCCATCTCTTGTTTTTAAAAGGTATTGAATTTGAGGTGAATCTTTTGGAGGTTTAACATATGGAAGTTTTTCAATCTCCTTATCTGTCACTGGAATATCAAACTTATCTCTGAATGATTTGATATTTTCAAGTGTTAATTTTTTTACTTGATGGGTTGTATTATCTGCTTCTCTTGATCCAGTCCCATAACCTTTTGTAGTCAAGGCAAGAATTACTGTTGGAGCTCCTTTAGAATTTACTGCTTTATGATACGCAGCATACACTTTGTATGGATCATGCCCGCCTCGGTTTAATTTATAGATGTCTTCGTCGGTTAGATCATCAACCATTTCCAGCACATCAGGGTCTTGTCCGAAGAATTTTTCCCGGGTGTAGGCTCCGCCTTTTGCTTTAAAATTTTGAAGTTCGCCATCTACCACTGCATCCATAAGTTCTTGGAGCTTACCTTCCTTATCCCTGGCAAAGATTGGATCCCATAGTCTTCCCCAAATAACCTTGATAACATTCCAACCAGAGCCTCTGAATTCTCTTTCTAATTCATGAATAATTTTATTGTTTCCTCGAACAGGCCCATCTAATCTTTGCAGATTACAATTTATTACAAAAATTAAATTCTCTAATTTTTCTCTACCCGCCAAACCAATAGCGCCTTTAGATTCTGGCTCGTCCATTTCTCCATCACCACAAAAAACCCAAACCTTTCTATCATTCCTTGGAGCAAGACCTCTTGCGGATAAATATCTCATAATATTTGCTTGATAGATTCCCATGATTGGTCCCAAACCCATTGAGACTGTTGGAAATTGCCAATAATCAGGCATCAACCATGGGTGAGGATAAGACGAGATTCCAGGCTTATCGACTTCTCTTCTAAAGTTATCTAAATCATCTTCTGATAGATGCCCCTCTAAAAAGCTTCTCGCATAAATTCCAGGTGAAGAGTGCCCTTGAAAATATATTAGATCTTCTTGACCATCTTTTGACCCTTGAAAAAAATAATTAAATCCAATGTCATACAATGTTGCTGAAGAGGAAAAAGTTGAAATGTGGCCACCTAAATCATCCGATGACTTATTTGCCCTCAATACCATTACCAAGGCATTCCATCTAATAAGAGATCTTATCTTGCGTTCCATGAAAAGATCCCCGGGCATTTTGGCTTCTTCGTTTACTGGAATTGAATTTCTAAATGGGGTAGTTAGATTGAAGTCAGGAATGGTGCCTGATTCTGTTAATTTTGATGCAAGTTTGCCTAAAATAAATGAAGCTCTGTCATTGCCATGTTCATTAATAATATTTTCTAATGCGTCTAACCATTCCTTGAGTTCGGGATCATTTATCGAGTTATTTTTTTGAGACTGATCTTTCAAAATTTTTTTATTTTGACAACGCTGTCATTATATATAGATTACTATTATATTGTTATTATATTACCTCTACAAAAATTCACCAAAAGGTAAATAATTATGCGTTTTTCATACCATCCAACAATGTGCGATCCATCATTTTATTTGGAGCTTGGTAAAGCTGCTGAATCTGCAGGTTTTGATGCAATTACATTTCCGGACAGTATCTGCTATCCGAAAGAATGTGATTCTACATATCCATACAATGATGATGGAAGTAGAGAGTTTCTTGATGGAGTTCCATTCTTAGAACCATTTTCAATCATTCCAGCCATTGCAGCTGTCACAGAAAAGCTAGAATTTTCAACATCTGTTTACAAACTTGCTCCCAGGCAAGCTGTAACGACAGCTAAATTTGTTACCAGTCTAGGTGTTATGACAAATAATAGATTCCATTTTGGAGTTGGAGTAAGCCCTTGGTATGAGGATTTCCTAGCTACAGGAGAGCGATGGGAAAAGAGAGGGAAGAGAATGGACGAGCAAATTGATATTCTTAAAGGGTTAATGGACGGAGAATACTTCTCTTACAAAGGTGAATTTTATGATATTCCTGAACTAAAGCTTTGTCCTGTGCCTACGAAACCAGTACCTATATTAATTGGAGGTCATTCAAAACTTGCGTTAAAAAGAGCTGCGAGAGTTGGAGATGGTTGGATAAGTGCAGGATTAAGTTTAGAGGAAACAAAAACTCTTATTGATCAGATTAATGATTACAGAGATGAATTTGGAACATTGGATCATCCAAACTATCAATTTCAAGTGATGGGAGAAGCAGCTTATTCACCAGAGGGAATAAAACAACTCGAAGAACTGGGCGCAACGGAAGTCATAGTTGCTTTTAGAAATACTTATGAAGGTGGGCCAGATGAAAGAACTCTTGAGGGTATGATCACTGAAATCAATTGGTATGCTGAGGAAGTAATTAATAAATCTAATTAAAATGGTCGGGATGGCCGGATTTGAACCGACGACCACCTCACCCCCAGCGAGGTGCGCTACCAGACTGCGCTACATCCCGATAAACTAATATTACATCCATATTTAATTTCAGTTTAAAAAAAACACAAAATATAACTTGATTTTTTGATAAAACACGTCAAAATGCATCTTCGTATAGAATTTTAATTAATATTAATTGAATTAAGAGTTTGTACTACATTGTTTTTTTGTATTACAATGAATTTTTAGAGATTGTGTAATCCACTATAGGAGATTAAAAAAATGGCTAAATTGAAATCAAAACTTAACCTGACGCTAGCGTTTTTAGCTGGTATATTCGGATTCAGCAATAGTGCATATGCCCAAGCTGATCAGCCTAAGACTGCGGGATCTTCTGATGAAGCATCTGCAGAAGCTGAAGGTTCACTAAGCGCTGGTGCAATTGCTGCAGCAGTCGCAGCGGCAGCGGCAATAGCAGCGGCAGCAGACTCAGGAGGCGGCGGATCAGCAGCACCTGTTCCAACACCTGCACCTACACCTGCACCTACACCTGCACCTACACCTGCACCTACACCTGCACCAACACCCGCACCTACTTATATTGTGGAAGTAACTCAGGATGATACTGTTATTGAGAATCAAAATGTTAATACAACTACTCAGACTACAACTTCAACAGTTCGTAATCAGGCGCTAAATACAAATACTAATACTACGTTCACTACACAAACTAATATTAATAAAGCCATTACTACAAATACAACTACTGTTGCTAATACCAATACAAATGGACCTATCACTACTGTTACTAGTACCACGACTGATACTGGAGCAGGTAGTGTGTTTGGTGACGGTCTTACAGTAGATATGGATGGTGATTATGATACTGGCTTTATTTCAATGGATATGGATATAGTGGCTCAAGCTGACCAAGATGGCTCTTTTGAAGTCACTGGTGATAGAGACTACCTCGTTCTTCAACCTGAATTAGGTGTTGCCATTGGTGATGTAGAGACAATGGTAGATGAAGTTATGGATGTTGATGGCGTCCAAGCCGATGTTGACACCGGTGTTAATGTTGTAACAACTGCAACAAGCGCAACTCCATAAATTAAAAAATTAGCCAATTTTAAGGGATGCAATTGCATCCCTTTTTTTTGTACTTAAAAATCTTTCAGATATATATTATTTTTAATATGGGCATAAGGAGCAAAGGTTATTGGATTGATTTTAAGCTTTATGGCTAATTAGATACAATAAAACTGTGTTTGCTCTTGCTGAATCTCCAGAATAGTAATGTTTTATCTATTACCTATGAGAACTTAAAATAAAACTCTATTTCGAGTTTTGGTAAATTGGGATGCAAGTATTGAGTAGTCTTGATTACATAATTAGTATTTAGATCTAGGTAATATATATTCTCTTTAGACCAATTTAATTCATTAATAGTAGACCTGATAATATATTTTTTGACCTTAATTGGATTTATAAAATTTAGCGTTTCAATTCCTTCACTAGTAGTTAGAAGATTATTTGTTACGTAAGCATTTGGGTTCATCAATTTTAAGGGTGTTTTAATAAGGCCTGGTGTGTTAAAAACTGGGCTCACATTTCTTAAATAACTTATATTAAATGGAAGGCCATAAGACCTTATGACTTTTCCATTTAATGTATATAGCATCTCTCCCTTCGCAGATATCCATTGAAATATATTTGAATCATCTACCCCTGCTAGAACCATGATTACTGGACGACCCTTTCCAAAACGCGCTTTAATAAATGAGAATTTTTTTTTATTTATAAATTCTTGAGTAACAATAAAGTCTGGAGCGCCAACAGTAGCCTGTTTCAGCAATGGATATACTTGTTGATATGAAATCCCTGAGCATGAAGAAATTATTAATGTAAAAATTAACACAGCTAAAAACTTAATCATAAAAATCTTCCCAAGTTTCAAATACAGTCTGAGCAGATTTCCAATCAGTCATACCCCACAATTTAAATTGATGATTAAGAACCGCCGCTCCATCTCTAGTAATTGGTCGCAATCCAAATGGAGTAAGGCCTCTTTGGAAAGTACCAAAAAGGGACTCAATCGGTATATTAAAATAAAAACCTTTATCAAAACTTCCTTCGCCAAACTCTTGTTTAGAAATATCAGTTTTGCTCGCGAATATACCCATTCTTAGACCAGAGGGCCATTTTCTAGCCACATCAATATTAATCCCTGAATCTCCTGCTAAAAATCTCCCACCTTTTAATGCAAATACTAACTTAGATCTTGGCTCTTCATAAAATAGATTGATATGACCAGTTGTAATTTTATAATCCTGAAGACCAAAAAGCATACGATAATCTCTTTGCTGCACACCCCATACTTCAGCACCAAATGCAAAATTTGAAAAAGTTTTTCTATATAAAATTTCTCCCCCAATACCTGCGAACATCTCCTCTAGAATGCCGCCTGAAATTTTAGAGTAGAAATTTCTGCTTGGCTGGAAAAACCAATTAAAGCTAGAATGACGAATGTGACCTTTTTTACTAGACTTTAAATACTGAACAATATCAGTTCTGACATGAGGTAAAATGCTATCTGATGGCTGCTTTAAATCTCCAAAAGTATCATACAATCCTAGAGTAGCAACAGTCGAAACACTTAATCCTTTTTTAAGAATGAGCTCAGAATGATAAGCAAGAGCAAGCTCTCCAAAATAAAAACCATCTGGTCCCCCAACCTGTGATCGAATTGCTGGTGTTATTTTGGAAAGGTTTTTTGGCAATCTATCATCAGGTCGATACTTGTACTGATCTCGTTTGTATTTCTTTTCAGTAAATTTGACATGTCTCTTTAAAAGCTCAGTATTATTACCTGATTCATATCGAGATATTGATGCTCTAGGAATTTCTATAGAGTGAGTAGCGACATTTCCATTTAAATTTGTAAGTTTAAAAGTCTTTATACTCTCTGGCATAACATCATCCAATGTTCTTAGCAATCTTCCAGTAGCCCTTCCAGCACTCAAATATTTAGATTGTGTGTATGCGATTTCTAGCTCTGTTTCATTTTCATCCATACTTGCAGTTTGTAAGAAAAATCTTTTCTTCCCCAATCTATCAAGTGCAATTCGGTAAGCGTATAATTTTTTTGTTTCTGCTGCTTCTTTCCACATATCAGCGTTTGGAGTAGGAACATAAGGGTCGTCCATCTTGATAATGGAGTCTTTTTTTGCGAAATTTGCTTTAAGAGAGAAACCAAGACTTACAGTATTTCCTTTTGTGTACCCCAATTTAACATTAAAACTTTTGTTTACAGGGAAGATAAAACCAAAGTTCACTTTACTTTCTTGAGGGTCTATATCATATAAATAGAAAGGATTTGAGGGGTCTGAAAAACCTTCTTTATCATAATTAGTTGAATCGTATTCAAGCTTAAATCTCAATCCCTTAGCATTTGGAACAAAGAATTCGATCCCAGCAAAAGCTCCCATCGGGCCGCTAAAAAAGGTACCCGGATTGAATTCACCACCAGCAGTATCATCTACCAAAGTTCTGTCCCTAAAACTTTCATCAATTCTGATAAATGGATTGCCATAATCCTCTCCTAGATACCCCCACCCTAGACCAAATGTATAATCGATATTCTTAATTTTCTTTGATGCAACAATATATTCTGATGAAAAATAACCAGAACCTGCAAGGTCCCTTAATCCAACAGCAACAGCAGGTAAATTTCTAGTTTCTCTTAAAATGATAAATTTAGCATCAAAACTTTTATCTTTGTATGTTTGGTCACCACTGAATGCTTGAACATTACTATATAGTGCATTTTCCATGTCAGTGTACTGGTATGAGGCTTCAAGCCAACTAAAAGGATATGCCAAAATAGAACCCCGCTGATATGGTTTATTATCTGTCCAGGAAAAAGCAATTGTCCCCTCAGGAAGAGATCTTGCACTTGGCATTTGGATTAAACCAATAGTTCCATAGTTAGAGTAACTTGGATTACTATTAGGATAGATATAATCGTTTAACTCAGATTTGACTTCATAAGACGAAAGAAAGAAAACTAAAATTAAGCAAAAACGCTGAGGATGCATAATTCTCGATTTGAACACTAAATATAATGTGTCCTAACTATCTACAATTGAATTGAGTGAAGCTAGGGAAATGGCTAGACTGCTGATTACAGGAGCAATTGTCGTCGCATAGTTAAGACCTCTGACCTTGCCAACTTCTCTGGTAGCCAGAATTACCGTGCCAGGATATATTTCTTGATCACTGATATACTTTCCAAGAAACATAGGTTTAACTTCATTTGCAATACCATTCGGATCAATAATCAAAAGAGATTTATCGCTAAACTTAGAAAACCCTCCTGCCTGCTCTACATAATCAGACACTGAAAGAGAGCTACTGTATTTATGCACACCAGGACTTTTGAAATCTCCTAGTAAAAAAATATGATCTGTAAATGCAGGAATATATATTTCATCTCCATGCTCTAACAGTGTGTCTTTGAGTGGCTCACTTTTTAGCACATATGGATCAAACTCAGCAATTAATCTGCCAGATGGTTCTCGAGATCTCAATTCTTCTAAAATAATTTTTAAGGCTCCATCTGATGAGGAGTTATATATTCCAGTGGTTTGGTTTCCAAGGTTTGCTGCTAAAAAAGTTATAGTATCTTGGTAAGTCTTTTTATAATAGGATCTTTGGACGTCTTTAGCCGATTGTCTTAACAGGGTAGCAGCAAAAGTATAGGCATTCTCTTTGAGGCCTCCTGCTAAATCAATGAGCTTAGAAAGCCTATCGCCATCTTCAATGTAGTATGTGCCAGGATATTTAACCATACCTGAAATTGTGACTGACTTACTTGGAATGAAATCCTGTTTATAGAATGGTACGAAGATATTATCATTATCTTTAGCAACACGTTGAGCAAAGTCGTCAGTGATAAGATTCTGATAAGAGCTATTTGTATTTGAGTTGTTTGCTCTATTGGTAAGTATAATTCGCGGGTTACTTTGATCAATCTTAGAAAAGCCACCTGCAAAATCAACTACATCTGCAATAGTTTCTTCCTCAATGATCTCATAGATCATAGGATTATTAACTCCACCTGAAATAGCAACTTCCCCTTTTTTTGGATTCACAAAAATTACATCACCTGAACGCAGCCTCTGAAGTGCAGTGTTTTTTCCATAAATAAAAATATCATACAAATCAATACTATTGATAACATCATTATCTCTGGTTATTTTGATATCTCTGAATGAGCCATGATCTGCAATTCCACCAGCAGCATTAAGCACATGAAGAACATTTGAATTACCAGATACGGTATAAGCACCAGGAAAATTTACAGCTCCTAGTAAAAGCACTTGAACATCACGAATATTTACCAAGGAAACAGCAGCATCCGTTCCAAGAATATGGCTCTGAACTTTCGAAATAATCACCTTAGATGCTGCATCTAAGGATAGCCCAGCCACATAAACCCTGCCGATACTTTTTAGAGAAATAGATCCGTCTCTATTGACATCAACCTTAAGGTCTAATGCTGTTTTACCTGTTACCTGAACTCTGAGAATGTCTCCATAATCAAGAATATAATTTGGATCAAGGTTAGGAAGATTGATTGGCATAAAAGAGGATTGAAGAGAGCTAAAAATAACATCTCCAAATCGCCTTAATTGATTACCTGAAATAGAAGATAGATCATCTTGAGAAAGCTTATTGCGAAGTTCATCAATATTTAATTGCAGTTGATCTAAAGCCTTCCTATTATCATCCACAGAAATATCAAATTTATGAAGTTTAGCAATTTCACCAGCCTTTGGAAAACGATTTGCATTTTCGGCAGTTAAATCTCTTCCAACCTCCTCGCTTAAACTTGCTAAAAAATCTGCATCAGGTAGATCCTGAGAAAAAACAGGCAGTGAGGACGTTGCAGAAATTAATAAAAGAAGGTAAATTTTACGCATAAGATATTGATGAAAAATATGTTGAATTCTACCATTTTTGCAAGTTCAGGGGTATATAAAATTAAATAATTCTAGGTTTTAGATCAACAAAATTAATATTAATCTATACCAAATAAATCTTTTGTATAAACCTTATCTTGATAAGGGGTAAGGTCATTATTCATACGGTTTGCAACAATAATATTGGAATTTTTTACAAATTCATCAAAATCGTCAACCACTTTAGAATTAAAGAATTCTGGCTCTTGTAACAGCGGTTCAAATAGAATAACTTCTATTCCCTTCGCCTTGAGGCGTTTCATAATTCCCTGAATACTAGAAACTCTGAAGTTCTGAGAATTTTTTTTCATTACAAGTCTGTAAATCCCAACTACTTTAGGATTTTGTTTAATAATTTGATTGGCAATATGGTCTTTTCTTGTGGTATTAGACTCAACTATTGCTTGGATAATATTTTGTGGAACTAATTTATAATTTGCGAGCAGTTGTTTAGTGTCTTTTGGCAAGCAATATCCCCCATAACCAAATGATGGATTATTGTAACCCTCTCCAATACGTGGATCAGCGCAAACACCCTTGATAATTTCTTTGGAACTTAGCGAAAAAATATCTGCATATGAATCAAGCTCATTAAAAAATGCAACCCTCATTGCAAGATAAGTGTTTGAAAATAATTTTATGGCCTCCGCCTCAGATGAGCTTGTATAAATTAAAGGCACATCATTTTTTTCTGCAATATCAAGCAAATAATTTGAAAAAATAGTAGAGCTGTCATTCTTTGAGCCCCCAATGATTATTCTTGAAGGATTTATATGATCAAATATGGATTTTCCTTCTCTAAGAAACTCAGGAGAAAAGAAAATTTGATCAGAGCTGTAAAGGGCCAACATGCTATTTGTAAAACCAACTGGAACAGTAGATTTTATAAAAATTGGGACATTATTTGTGTTTGAAATTGTTTGTTGAATGCATAATTCTACTATGCTGGTATCAAAATATTGAGTGCTAGTATTAAAGTCTGTAGGCACTGCAATAACTACCAAGGTAGCTTTATCAATATATTCAGAAAAATCAGTAGATGCTATAATTGGGTGGACGCAGGATGATATCAAACCCTCAAATTCTGGTTCTGTCTCAATGGGTGATTCGCATGAATTAATCTTTTTAACTTTTGCTGGATCAGTATCGCAAATAACTACATGATTTTTTTGAGCCAGCAGAAGTGCAAGTGAATATCCAACGTAGCCAGCACCATATATAAAAATCATAAATTTGCCTCGATTGATACCAAATATTTATCAAATACAATTCTTTCATCAAACATTTTAGCTTTTTTTCTACTTGAAGATTTAAATTTTTGAATGTCTAATTTATTCATACTAAGCATCTGATTGAAACACAAGTATAGACTCTTCACATCTTTAGGCTTGCAAAGGAAGCCATTAATTCCATGATCTACTGTATCTCTACAACCCTTCCAATCAGTAGTAATAATAGGCCTACTCATTGAGGCTGCCTCTAGTAGGCACTTAGGTGTTCCCTCATTGTAATATGAGGGCAGCACAACACAATCTGACCGTGCAATAAATGGCCGAACATCATCTTGAGCACCTAAAAAATTTATAACTCCCTCATTATGCCAATCATTTATTTGATTTTTAGAAAGGGATGAAGGATTATTTTCATCAATTATGCCCATTAAAAAAAAATTCGTATCAGGAAAATCTTCAAGAGTTAATCGAGCTGCTTGAATATATTCAAAAATGCCCTTCTCTTTTAAAAGTCTAGCAATGAGAATAAATGCAAAAGGTTGTTCTGCTTGTTGTGAAAAAAGATTTTCATTAAAAGTTTCAAGGTTGACCCCAGAACCTGGAAGCAAGCGTGCATTATGATTACCAGTAATTCCAAGCTGTAAAAAAAAATCTTTATCCTCTTTATTTTGAAAAAAGATAGTTTTGGATTTGCTTAAAGCAAATTTATATGCGTATCTAGCAAATCTAAAAAGTAAACCCTGTTCGCTAAATGCTTTACCAAGACCATTGATATTATTCACTACTGGAATATGAAAAATTTTAGCGGCAATAGACCCATATAAATTAGGTTTAATCGTATAGCCAAGATAAATATCTGGCTGAATTTTAAAAAAATACCAAATGTATAACATAAGTAACTTAAGATCATTCAATACAGATATTTTTTGACTATTAATTGGAATAGAAATAAATCTAATATTCAGCATAGCTAACTCTTGAAGATAATCATCAGATTGTGCCAATACAATAACTTCAAAATTTTTTTTCTGCAGAAATTTAATAAGCGGCGCCCTAAAATTTACTACATTCCATACAGTATTGATTGATAAGATAATTTTTTTCTTAGCGCCCACTTCTAAAAAATCCAAAAATTATATGGGATCCACAGAGGCGCATAAACTGAAAATGATAACCAAAGAAATAATTGAAACCCATAAACGATTAAAATAACTAGGGCTGTCAGGGGAAATGGTTTTAAGATGTATGGTAAAGCAGAAAACATAAATATTTGCATAGGAGTAAAAAATAGTGCAAAACGATCAATTACAGTTGTTGATGGAAAGATAAATAGCATCAAAAAAAGGAAAGAATTGATAACGGCCATAGCATCAAAAATCAGTTGGATATTTTGGGCAAGATTTACTTGTCTTCTAGATAATAAATAGAAAATTGATGCAATAAAGTTTAATGCGACCCTCACAAAGGCTCCGTCAGAATCCATGCCGCCCGCACCAAGATACAAATCAATTGCATTTTCTATATAAGTACTAACAAATACATAATAAAAGAACGGTGCAAGAAATATCAAAGCTACTAAAACAATCAGCCTGTTTTGTAATCCCAATAACGCAAGTGGCAACAAGACAATAGCGCTTTTATGAAAGCTAATTGCTAGCAACATGGATACAAAAAACTTAATATTTTTTTTATTGAAGAGAGACACTAAAGCCATTAGACCAAAACCCAAGGAAGCACTCTGTCGGGTATAATTCATGCCCATTACAATTACTAGAAAAGATATTGAGATTGCCAATGCTAGCCAGGGAGATGGCATGGCTTTACAGAAAACTGCAAGACCTATTAAAAAAATTGCTGCTGAGACAAAATTAACAAAAAATATACTTCCATCAAATAATTTATAGCTAAGCCAATTAAGCACTCCATATCCAGGGTCCTGGTCATCAAATATTTCTCTAAATGTTATGTTTTCATAACCACTTTGAAATACAAGATAATTCCACCAATCAACACCATTTTCAAATCTCAGGCCAACAATAATGATCAGAATAAAACAGAATAAATAAAAAAAGGATTTTGCAAGTGCTGAATTTGGCTGAATATTTGCCATAGCAATCAATGCCGGCAAAAGAAAGATTGAAGCATAAAAAATCATTTATTGGCTATCCATCCATTGCACAAACATAAGGACACTCCATAAAAATGAATCCCAGTTAGCGCTTCCATTTTGATGTGCAAGCCATCTATCTCTGATTAATTTTGTATTTAATAGCCCCTCCCTATTTAACTTCTCTTCAGTTAATAAAGAATTTGCCCAATTTTTTAAAGGTCCATTAATCCAAGAGCCAACTGGAACACCAAAACCCATTTTAGGTCTATCAATTAGCTCTCTAGGGACAAATTTATATAAAGCCTGCTTTAATATCCATTTAGAATTTCTATTTCTAACCCTAAGATCCTCTGGAAGCCCAAACGCAAAATTGACTAATTCATAATCCAGGAAGGGAGCCCTGGTCTCAAGACTATTTGCCATAGATGCTCGATCCACTTTCACCAAAATATCATCAGGAAGATATTTCATAGCATCAAGATATGTCATTTTTTCCATCAAAGAGCCTGGGTAGGTCTCAAAATTATGAAATGCTTCTGCGTTCTCTGCAATTAAATTTTCATTAATAGCTGTTTGATAAGAATTATCTATCTTTGATAAGCTTTTGATCAATTCCTTAGAATCCTTGATATCAATCAATCTATTTGAGATTTTAGAAACTTTATCATTTAAATTGTTTGGTAAAAAATTTATAAGATCTGCACTCTCCAAAATATTGAACAATTTAATATTTTGTCCAGCATTTAACAATTTTCCTGCTAATTTTCGCATTTGATATGGAAGAACCTCAAAGGATTCCCACATTTTTAAGAACACATGTCTATTGTAGCCTCCAAATAATTCATCGCCTCCATCACCAGATAAGGCAACAGTGACATTTTGTTTTGCAATTTTAGAGACAAGATAAGTAGGAATTTGCGATGGATCAGCAAATGGCTCATCGTATATCCTTCCTAAGTCAGGAATCACCTCATACGCTTCATCTGGAGATACGTAATGCTCAATATGGTTAGTGCCAAGAAAATTTGCAACTTCTTTAGCATATTGAGCTTCATTAAAACTTTTATCATAAAAGCCAATGGAAAAAGTATTAATTGGATTCATAGAATTTTTCTGCATCAAAGCTGTAATAATTGATGAATCAATCCCACCAGATAAAAAAGATCCAATTGGAACATCAGATACCATTTGTTTTTTTGTTGATTGCTCCAAGAGAATTGTTAGATCTTTTATAGCATCCTGGGGATTGTTCTTATAAAAAACCTTTTTTTTAAAATCTAAAGAATGTCTTAGCTCCCAAAAAGGTTTTGACTGAACAAGAGAATCTTGATTAGTTAAATTTTCCTGAGAAAATTCAATAAAGTGTCCTGGAAGTAACTTATTAACCTGCTTATAAATAGAATACGGTGCAGGTACATAACCATGCTGAAAATAAAGATTCAATGCTTTTGAGCAAATTTTAAATTCGAATCCACTTGCTTTAGTTAGGGCTTTCAACTCAGATGCAAAAATTAATGCATTATTTTGAATACTGTAATAAATAGGTTTCTCGCCCATTCTATCCCGCGCCAAAGTCATGCATAAATTTTTTTTATCCCATACAGCAAAAGCAAACATTCCATTTGCAATATCCAAGGTTCGAGTTATGCCTATTTTAGAAATAGCCTCTATAAGCACCTCAGTATCTGACCCGCTTTTTAAATCTGATAATTGTAATTGTTTCTTGATTTGCTGAAAGTTATAAATCTCTCCATTAAACACTATAATAAATCTTCCGCACTTTGAGGACATAGGCTGATTACCATCAATTCCTAGGCCAAGAATTGATAATCTTCTATGAGATAAGGCAACTGTATTATTGTCATCGATCCATTGACCACTTGCATCTGGCCCACGATGAGTTAACTCCTGATTCATTAGCTTACTAATAAATGAGACTTCATGATGTGAGTGCGAATACAATATTCCTGAAATACCACACATACTAACTTATCCTAAAAATACATTTCTATGAACATGACTAACTTGGCATAATTTTGTCATTTTTAATCTTAATGCCATATGTGTATAAGTAGTCATGGTGAATTACAGGAGTGTAATACTGACAACAGTAAACAAGCAGCGCTTTCCCAAATTAACCCTACAAAAAAAATTTACATTTGGGTCAATATCTTTGTCTGAGGACCCATCTGCTGAATTAGAAGTATAAATAGAATCAGTCATATGATTAAGATATTTTAAACTAAATAAGTGTTGGGATATATTTATTCAGTAAAAAGCTCTAATGCCTTAATGACGGAAGAAGAGATAAATTCTACTTCCTCTTGGGTCATGAATGGATGGAAAGGAAGACTTAAAGTTCTGCTGCTTAACTTTTCAGTTACATTCAGTGTCGAGGAATGCTTCGAATATGCTGGATGCATGTGAACCGGAGGAGTGTAATAGGTAACAGATGGAATGCCTGATTCATGTAAATATTTTTTTACAAATTCTGGCAAGCCACTATCAAGAAATTGAATAGTGTACTGAGCATAAGCTGAAATCATATTATTTTTAATGTGCGGAACTATAATCTCATCTGTATGAGCAGAAAACTTATCTTTATAAAAACTAGCAACATCCTGCCTAAGCTGAATTTCTTCATCGATGTAGTCTAATTTTACATTTAGAACAGCTGCTTGGATTGCATCAAGTCTACTATTGAAACCAGCTATTTGAAAAACTTTATTATCATCTTGCCCGTGCCTTGCCAATAATTTGCATTTGTTATAAATCTCAACATTATTTGTAAAGATAGCTCCTCCATCTCCATAGCAGCCAAGAGGTTTAGAGGGAAAAAAACTAGTTGTAGAAATATCAGCATATGAACATGACTTAATATTGCCAATCATTGCACCAAAACTTTGCGCGCCATCCTCTAAAAAATTAATTTGGGCTTGGTCAGCAATTTTTTGCAATTCTTCTAGCTCACAAGTTTGCCCAAAGATTGACACCCCAATGATTAATTTAGTATTAGCATCTAGAAGTTTCTTAACATGTTCAGGATCTATGTTAAAGGTCTCTTTATCAATATCGGCAAATCTTATTTCAGCTCCAAGCATTTCTATGGTCTCAGCCGTTGATACCCATGTATAAGATGGTAATATCACATTACAGTTACTATCTATACCCATTGCTATCTCTGCAATATGAAGTGCATCGGTTCCATTGGCAACTGTCAGACAGTACTTGCAACCAACGTATTCGGCTAGTCTACTTTCTAAAGTATTGACTTCCTTTCCCAATATAAAGCTTGATGAGCTTAAAGATGCAGAAATAGCCCCATCAATTCTTTCTTTGTAACGTAAATACTGTTTGTTAAGATCGATAAATTGCATGCATGCTCCTAATTTAAATGAGTATTATGATTAATAAAAATTGAAAAAGAAATCTATCTAAATAACGTATTTTTTTCACTATAACTAATATATGTTTTCTATTGCCTCAAGCAATAAACCTCTCAATCTTCGATTACATAGAATATTTGCAAGTAATGATAATAAGATTAGTAAAGTAAAGAGTACAAAGATATACACTCTATCCTCTGCAGCATAGAGGGCAAAATAAAAAAAACTAGAAATTGTAAAGCTTATAAAGATTGGAGTTATAAGCTTTTTGAGGGCTAAAAAAAGTAACTTCTCTGTCCTTAAAACTGATGCTGCCTTAAAATTAAATAAAGCACACATTACTGCTCCGTAAAATAAAATTATGAATGCTGCTGCATTAGAGCCATAAATAGGAATATAAAAAAATAATAGAGGAATTATTACAATGAGAGTAAATAAATTAACTTTAATAACGTAAAATAGCACCTCTCGAACATATAGTACACATAAAGCAGGCAGGCATAATGTAGTCAATGAAGTCCCTATAATAATTATTGAAAGAAGGGTTTTTGTATTCTTTGTAATCTCAAGATCGGATGTCCATAGAAATAGCAAAGGTTCAGAATAAATAAAAATAATTGCTGCAAATGGAATAAGTGCAATGCTTAATAATTCAATGCATTCTAAAAACTTTGAACTTAATTCAAAATTTTGACTGTCTTTACTAAGGCTGCTAAATTGAGGCCAAAAGACTTGAATAATTGGTGTTGTAAGCCTAGAAAGGCTTAATGCCACAGTAAAAGCTAGCATATAATAAGCAAAATTTTCCAAGGTAAGAATTTTACTTAATATAATTTTATCAACTTGTGATACTGCAAGACTGAGCGCGGTGATCAAAAACATTCCCCCTAAATAGGATTTAATTTTTAACAAAACGTCTATAGAGAAGCTTGCTGGTATAGGTGTAATTCTCTTAAAACTCCTAAATAAAATAATCTTGATGATTAGCACTTGGATGATAGCCCAAAGAATTTGCCATAGAAAGAAAATTCTTACATCTTCATAGTAAAGTAAAAGAGGCAGCACTCCAAAAGTTCTAATTGAACCAAATACTGCAGCTAAGATAGAGAAAGTTGCATGTTTCTGAAATCCAATTAACGCATCCATGTATAGCCCGCATGGAATTTGAAAGAGTGTCAGAAGTAAGATTAATGAAATTGAATCTTGAATAATTTCATTTCCTAAAGTCTCGCTGTTTAACCATGGATTATCTCCTGCATTTACTATAAAAAAAATGCATAAAACCACCACTAGAATAATTGGCCAATATGCTACCTCTAATGAAAAAAAAAAGTTTTTTAAATTATTTTCCTCATTAGGATCACCATTCATCCGCGCGATTTCTCTCGAAGCGGTTGAAGAGAACCCAGAATCAATGACTGCAACAATTGCAAGTAGAGTGGTGTAAAAGCCTATTAAACCATACGACTCAACTCCGAGATATAAAATATAAAGAGGAGTGCAAATGAGGGTTGCAAGCATTATCCACAAGCTTGAAACTACCGTATAGGAGACACTTTTATATGTTGACGTACTCAACTCTTGTTAAAGCAAAACTTTTTGCTTAAAGCAGTAAATTCTTCATCTTGTAATTGGAGCTGAATCCTATGTTCATATACCATGCTAAATTTTTGGATTTGTTTCATTAGAACACTCCTCTATTTGCAATTTAACGTGAAAACGATCATCTGAATCTGAAAATACTACTCCAATATGATCACTATTTGATTTGGCTCTTATCAGATTTAAGAATTCACGAAATGTATATTGACTATCTAATTCCACGAAACATTTACTAAGCATATCCTTTCTATAATTCACAGTTAGGTCGACAACCTTCTCCAAAACATAGTCTGATTGTATGACTTTACTGACCCAGTCTTTAATAACAAATTTTAATTCTTTAATTGCTTTTTCTCGAAGACTTTCGCCTGTGTCAGTCCAATCTTTCGCAATTCTTTTTTGCAAAATAAGATTTCCACCGTCTATTTGTTTATCAATAAAATGACAACTAATACCAAATGGCTCATCATTGACTATAGACCAAAAATAGGGATCTTTACCCCGTCCATATGGGAGATAGCTTGGATGAAAGTTAACAACACCCGTCTTGAATTTGTTTATAATTTTTTCATCAAGGATTGTTGGCCACCATAACAAGAAACCTAGGAAATAATCATCTTTTTGAGATAGAACTTCCTCAAGTTTTAGTAGTTTCCAATTTTGACTTAATAAAATTTCATTGTCATCGTTATTTAAAAAATCAGAAATGATATAAGTGCATTTAGGATCAAATAAATCCTTGATCAAATTAAATAATTGGATACCCATTCCAGAACTCGGGAAAAGACAATTCAACTTTCTAGCTCCCTATTTTCCAAAGTGTTTTTTTGCTATCGCTCATCAAAACTAATTCTAGTTGATCAGTATAGCTCTCAATTAATTCAGAGTATTTTTTTGAAATACTCTCACAACATGAGATTGTGAAAAGTATTCTACAATCCGATGAAACTAATTTCGATATCATAATTTTAACCTGTTATTTAAAATTTTTGTTGCAATCGCAATATTCTATTTTATAGGAAGTTAAATAACTAAAGTGAGTTTTGAGGTATTAATTCTAAAAATTTTTAAACATTTATTACACATTTCATTTATCTCCACCAACCCACCTGTGGTTTAATTATCCTCTCAAAAAATAAGTCTTCGCAGTCAATCTCCAAATTGGGGCCTTGCATCCAGCGTCTATAAATAACACTTGCAAGCCTTTCTTTCATGTTTACTGGACAAACTCTTCGACAAACTTTTATTAATATCTTCAAGGTGATCTGTCTCACCTCGTGAGCAATCAATAGTGACCATAGACGAAGCTTTAAACCGAAAGTTATTTCAGCACGAGCTACCCGGCTCCAGTGATCGAAAAACAGAACTACAAAAGGAAGATACCACCAGGGCTTTCTGTCCTTTCCAGAAAAATCTTTATAATCATCATGAATAGTATTCCATTTTTCTCGACCAATGTAGGTGAAAAGTATTTCAGGAACCTGAACAAAGCTACCGTAGATGGATAGCTCTTGAATGAAAGCTAGGTCAGTTGCAATTGCCCGTTCAAAAATATGTGTCTTTTTCAAAGCAGCCGAGCGATAAACACCATATATTGCTACTGCTGGAAAATGTTTCAGAGTTTCTCGATATCGCCCTACTAGGCCTGTTACTCCATCAAAGCTATCAAGATTAGCAACAACTAGCCTTTCTTTTCGATTTTCAATAAAAATTGAGGTGTGCGTATGACAGAGCACTGCTTCTGGAAATTGCTCTAGCTTTTCAACACATGCGCGCACAAATGATAGGTCACGCAGGTCATCGTGCGCAGCCCACATAAAATACTTACCAGAGGATAAATTAAAAACCCGGTTGAAATTCCAATTAGAGCCAAGGTTCTCTGGGGAATGATAATATTTTATCCGTGAGTCTTTCTTAAGAAATTCTTGACAGATCTCTGGTGTATGATCAGTTGAGCCATTGTCTGAAATGATGATCTCTAAATTAGTATAATCTTGTTTAAGCAAGGCGTCTAAAGCCTGAGCGAGACTTTTCTCTCCGTTAAACACTGGCATACCGATGCTTACCAAAGGGTAGTTTGCTTTTTCCATATCGGTTATAAGTTAAATTCCTTGACAATGGAGCTTAATAGCTCCACACCAGGCTTCCCACTTCGTTCTGGATGAAACTGTATTCCTACTAAATTTTGATGGTGGAACATTGCCAATACTTCTTGATCATTAAAGTTTATATATAATTTTTGGTCTGTGGCTAATTCATCATCAACAAGCCCAAAGGAATGCATAAAGTAAAAATGTTCGCCGATGAACTTCTCATATTGGCCTAAACCCTCAGTTTTACAAGCATTTAAACGGGAATAGCCAATATTGGATGGAGGGCTAAATTTTTCTATACTTTGGTTTAAGTTTCTAATATGACCAGGCAAAAAACTCAAACCATCAATTTTACTATCCTCTTCACTGCCTTCAAACATTACTTGCATCCCCAAGCAGATACCCAGTATAGGATGTCCTTTTTTGAATGCCTCATGAAGATAATAGCTTGTGTTATCAAAAGTGAGTCTATTCATAGCACTACCAAAAGCTCCAACACCAGGTAGCACTAGGGGCGCATTAATTTCTGCACTATCAATTTTCTCTATAACCGCTGTCTCAATATCTATTTCTTCAAAAGCACCTCTGACACTCTTAATATTTGAGTAACCTAAGTTTAATATGCAAATCTTTTTCATAACTAATCTTGCAAACTGTCAATAAAAATTTTCATTGCAGCAATACCACTCATTTTCTTTAACTCTTCCACACTCTTTAGTTCGGCCAAATCTGCTAATCCTCCCGAGTAAATATATGGCAGAGGACTTTCACGTTCCATGAAATTTATAAGGTCCCAGTCAATACCTCGGCTGGTTCCATCTCTGTCAATAGATGTTACTATAATTTCACCTACATAATTTTTATTTAAAAAATCTAGCCAACTCTTTAAGTTATACTCAGATAGTTCACGCCCAGCATGAGTAAACAACCTAAATTCATTATCTATTTTCCTTACATCAATTTGAGATACAACGCACGAAATACCAAGAGATCTAGTTAAAGATTTGATTATTGATTGGTCTTCTATAGCGTAAGTGTTAATAGATATTCTATCAGCTCCAGCTTTAATTAAGTCCGTAGCATCAGAAACACTCTGTATTCCACCACCAGCACAAATCGGATATCGAAAATCTTTTGTATGCCTACCAATTACTGAAATAAGAGAATTCCTCATGTATAGGGAAGCCATAGTATCTGATAGAATAAATTCATTGACACCTAATCTAACCAACTCATCCAATACAGCATCAATGTGGCCAACTTTTTCAACTCCTTCCAGCTGAACACCTTTTATTACAAACTCTGATTTTGTGTCAACTTTCGCCAAAATTCTCATGAGATTAATATACTAAATTTTAGGCTTTTCTTCGTCTAGAGATTTAATATTTCTAGAGGTCGCCAAAATTAATAATTGAGTCAAGTCAATGGATATTTTTTAACCCAACTACCATCAATATTACTCCACTTGCTTGGCTCTCTAAAACTATCAAGGGCAGCTAAAAAATCATTTTCAGATATATCCATATATTCCAAATAATCACCTATAAATTCCTCAGGCAATTCAGCATCATACTTATTTACTAACGCTACACCCTCTTCCCGATCTATTTTTTTTGTTCTTACTTCTTGAGCGGCATCATGCATAGCACGACCACAATAAAATTTAATATGCATAAGATGGTAATGTAACCATTCCATCTTATCATCAAGACCAGAATAGCGTGAATAACTACCTTTACTTCTAGTTGGCGCAGGTTCGAAGAATGTGTTTTTTACTGAATAATAGTAATTTTCCTGTGGTACCCACTTGCGATAGTAGCTCATATAATGAACTTCAATGTTCCCTTGAGTTAGTTCAGACTGATTAGGTGGATTATATGCATTTAAATCGTTTTGTTTAATTTTAAAATTTGCTTCCAATTCTTCAATCGTGTACCCAGCAAGCATGGTCTTGGGATCTCTGATGTTGTAGGTAGTGAATAAATTTACATCCATTTGCGGATTGTAGTTTTCTTCTAATGGGTTACCGTATTCTGCTACGTTCTCACCATAAAATACCAATCCCACATTATGTTTGAGTGCCATTTTTGGGCCAACACTTCTCTGACCAAAAATAAAAGGTTGAAAGGGATGTCCTAATTTTGTGAAAGCCAATTTAGTTAATAACCGATGAATTTCACCATTTGGAGAGATTAGTATATTGTCAAAACCTGATTTTATGAGATTTTCTTGATTACGACGACCTTGTTCAGTCCACAAACTAGGAGCCCACGTTACAGTCAGAGGGGTCATTCCATACTTATGCTTTAAAATATGAGAAACATATACTGAATCTTTGCCACCACTAGCTGGAACAATCACATCATATGATCCATCAGTTGAGCGATATCTATTTAACAGCGTTTCAAGCTCAGTCTCCCGTGCTTCCCAATCGATACTATTCTCTTTAATTAAATTCCATCGACAAGCCTCGCAGACGCCATCTTGAAAGTTAATGGTATTTGTGGCTGAAGCAGTTACTTTTTTTCCTTCTTTTGCAGTGACTGGCTTACATGAGGGTAGAACACAATTTGTGCAATATTGGATCGTCATTTTTTCTTTAAGTAGCCTGACGGGGCAACACCAAACATGATTTGATTATCAATCGATTTATCAATTTCAAATTGACTATTTTGAGATAAAAAATCAATGACTGCTGTATATGGATTGTTGCCTTTGGACCAATCACGTCCTGGCCATGATGAATTTTCTAGGAATTCAACGATGGTATCAAAAACAACCAAATAGTTACCAGAACTAACAAATTTTTCAAAGCAATTTAATTCTTTGAGCACATGATCATGAGTATGATTACTGTCAAGAATTACCATACCGCCATCTAGATTATGTTGCAGGCCTTCGATATCCTCTTCAACTTTCTTTATTAAATTAGCGTCTGTGCTGGAACCTTCGTAAAGCGTGTAATAATTAACTAATGGATGTTCTTCTAGTTTTTTTCGGTTGTGGTCCCTAATATCTATATCAATTGCAAAAACGTGACGTTTTTTGCCACTTGGCAAAGGATCAACTAAGTCTAAAAGAGCCATTTGACTGGCATTGAATGTAACTGAACCACCATGAGCAATACCCGTTTCGATTATATATGTTGGCTTTGTTTTATAAATAATCTCATGAAGAGCCATTATATCTGTAGGATATTGAATTATAGGACGATCCATCCAGTTAAAATGATAGGAATATTTGAGGCTATTAGCCTTTTCAATCCATTGTTTACTCAAAGCAATAAATTCTTCATCTCCTGATTGAAGCTGAATCTCTTGTTCACATTCCATTAAAAATTTTTGAATTGGGTCCATTAGAATACTTCCTTTAATGTTGTTGATTGGATTTAAAGTCGTGAGATTATATTACAGGTAAATTCTATTGGCTAATATAATTATTCTCATGAAGCTAGAATCGTCTCCTTTATAACATTAATAACTCGGACCTGATCATCAATGGTTAAATCATGGTAGCTCGGAAGATTGATAGCTCTTGAAGGTATGTCCCATGAATGTATGTTACTTTCTCTTGATAAAAACATATCAAGAGAGCTTAAGGGCCAAAAAAATACTCTTGCATCAATTTGGTATTTTTGAAAATTTTTAATGAGAGCTTCTCTTGATACATTCAAAGAGGGATCTAGGACAATATTATTTATCCATGCTCCTATTTTACAATTTTCTTGCTCATAATTGATGGTAACGCCCTGCATTTCACTTATGAGTTCCTTATAGATATTGTAAATCTCTCTTTTTTTATTAATTAATTCATCAATTCTTTCCATTTGAGCGCAACCTATAGCAGCTTGGATATTAGAAATTTTGTACTTGAATCCAATCTCTTCTGGCCAAAATTGTTTAATTTGACTTGGAGAGCGGCCATGGTTATTCAACTGAAGAATACGCTCAAAAGTCTGATCGTTGTTTGTAACAAACATCCCGCCCTCACCGGTAGTTATTGTCTTGGTACCATGAAAGGAAAAAGTTCCAAATTCTCCCATAGAGCCAGCTTTTTTTCCATGAAATTCACTTCCAATAGCTTCAGCAGCATCCTCAATAACGGGAATATTATATTTCGAAGAAATTTTAAGAATTTCGGACATATCTGCTAAGTTTCCATACAAATGCACTGCAAGAATTGCTTTTGTTTTATTTGTTATAGCTTTTTCAACCAAATCCGGATCAAGACACCATGTTTTTGGATCAATATCAACAAATACTGGAGTTGCGCCAAGGTGCACAATAGGCGAAACAGAAGCGATCCAATTAGTATCAGCTAAAATTACTTCATCACCTGGCTTGATACCCAATGAATAAAAGCCTAAATGAAGAGCTCCCGTACAACTTGATGTAGCATGAGCATGTTTAACATTGAGATGGGCAGAAAATTTTTTTTCAAATAAATCAATATACTTATAACAATCATTCCCCCAACCATTTTTAGCAGCATCATTTGCGTACTCTATTTCTAAATTTGTAATCGAAGGCTTGGTATAATAAATTTTATTTGTCATATAATTTTTAGCTCAGGTATCGCCACAACAAATTTGGCTTCTTCTCTAACCATTGGCCTGGCAATTTTTTGAATCTCGTCAGCAATATTCCAGGGAAAGATAACTATATAGTCAGGATCAATTTCACTAATTCTGGAAGGTTCCAAAATTGGAATATGGCTACCAGGTAAAAATTTATTTTGTTTTGATTCTGCTCCGTCAAACACATGGGAGACAAGATCTGTTTTAATACCTGCATAGTTAAGTAGTGTATTGCCCTTTGCAGCTGCACCATAACCAACAACTATTTTATTGTTAGCTTTCTGTTCTAATAAAAACTCTAGTAGACTATTTTTTATAAAGTTAACTTTTGGTTGAAAGCCATCATATGTTGACTCATTGCAAATTCCAAAATCTTTTTCGCAATCTAAGAGATTTTTAACAGACTGCTCCTCTTTTAGAGAACTTGTATCGTGACAAGCATAGACTCTAATACTTCCACCATGGGTATCAATCTCCTCAATGTCAAAAATTCTTAAACCTGCTTTACTAAATATCTTTTGCACTGCATGAAGCGAAAGATATGAGTAGTGTTCATGGTAAATTGTGTCAAATTGGCAAAATTCGAGAAGCTTTAATAAGTGAGGAAACTCCAGGGTAATAACACCACTTGGTTTAAGAAGTGTCGCCATACCAGAAGTGAAATCATTTATGTCAGGCACATGGGCAAAAACGTTGTTTCCAAGAATTAAATCGCATTGCATATCTTTTATTACAAGTTCTTTTGCAAGCTTAGTACCAAAAAATTCCTTTATATTCTGAATTCCTAGTTTTTCAGATGCCTCAGCAGTACTATGCGTGGGCTCAACTCCGTAACATGGAATATTTTTTTCTTGAAAGTTTTTTAAAAGGTATCCATCATTTGAGGCAATCTCGCAAACCAAACTAGAACTATTCAAGTTTAATCTTTGCTCGATCATCTGTGCATATGACTTAGCATGAGCAAGAAAGCTTGAAGAGGCGCTAGAAAAATATGCATAGTCAGAAGAAAATAACTCTTCAGGGGAGCTAAAATCCTCTGTTTGAACTAGCCAACAAGAATTACAAACACCCACCCTAAGTGGGTAATAATTTTCTTTCGCACTTAAAGCCTCTTTTGAAAGATAGCCATTAGATATAGGCGCAAATCCCAAGTTGCATAATTCTAGTGAAATTTTACTTTGGCAGTGCCTACATTTCATTTTTGATCTCCTCAATAATTTTTTTAGAAAGTCTGGGTAATGTTTTATCTTTATCTGAGCAAACAGTAATTTGCAGTGGCCAATTAATTTTTAAAGTTTCATCTAAGTGATGAATCCCAAATTCTTTATCCTTAACATAGTTATGTGAGTGAATATATAGCATTTCAACATCATCAGATAGTGCTTGAAAACCATGCGCAAACCCAGCCGGAATTAGCAGAGAAGAAAGGTTATCTTCAGATAATTCTTCAGCATGCCATTGAAGAAAGGTCTCTGAATCTTTGCGAAGATCAACAGCAACATCAAAAATTGCTCCTTTTAAACAAGTCACTATCTTTGCTTCAGTTTCTGGGGGTAGCTGAAGGTGCATACCTCTTACAGTTCCTTTTTCAACAGTCTGCGATAAATTAATCTGCTTTATAGGAAAATTCCAAGCATCGACCAAATGATTAGATGAAAAAATTTTATGAAAAGCGCCGCGTAAATCAGAGTAATTATTGCGAGTGAGCAATTTCAGGCCATCCAATTTTAAATTTGTAATGCTAATTTTACTCATTAAAATACTGCTCTATGTCAGCTAGGCAAAGTTCATAAGCATCCTGTCCTTCGTAATATGATTTATACCATTTAGCGGTATACGCAATTGCAGACGAAATGTTCCATTTTGGTTTAAAATTTAGCAAGTCTTTTGCCTTACTTATGTCTAAAGTTAACAGACCAGATTCATGAAAATTGCTCGATTCAACATCAAATTTAACCTTTCCGTTAACATAATTATGCTGCAATATCTTAATTACATCTTCTACTGACATAGCATCATGAGAATTTGGTCCAAAATTAAATGGGCCTGATAATTGAGGATTCTTTGATATTAATTGAGCTAACTGAAGATATCCAGTGAGTGGCTCAATAACATGCTGCCATGGCCTTATTGCTTGCGGTCTTCTGATCAATAACTCCTTACCATCATTCCACTGCTTTATTGCGTCTGGTATTAATCTGTTCTTTGACCAGTCTCCTCCACCAATAACATTTCCAGCTCTCGCCGAAGCTATCGGGATCTTTAGATCGTTAAGAAAACTGCCCTTATAACTCTCAACTAATATTTCACATGCTGCTTTACTGGCACTATAGGGATCTATTCCACCAAGAGCATCGGTTTCTCGGTAGGGATATACCCACTCTTCCATTTTATAAACCTTATCAGTGGTAATAAATACAGCAGACTTGATATCAAACTCTCTTATTATTTCGAGCATATTAGCTGTGCCCATTATATTGGTTAAATGATTAGATATAGGTTTTCTGTAACTTTCTAAAACTAAAGATTGTGCCGCTAAATGAAAAATATACTCAGGTTGAATGGCTTTAACAATTTTTCTTGTGGCTTCGAGATTTGAAATGTCGCAAATATAGCTTTCTGCAAATGATTCAACAGCAGCTGAAGAAAATAAGTTTTCTTGGGATTCAGGCTCTAAACTAATCCCCGAAACATTTGCACCGAGTCGATGAAGCATAATTGCAAGCCAGCTTCCTTTAAAACCAGTATGCCCTGTAACCAAGACTTTTTTTCCAAGCCAGAAACTACTGAGTTGGTTATATGTTGAGTTCATTTAAGACCAGGACTTCCAAGGAGGATTAGTTGCCCAAAGCTCCTCTAAATAATTTTTATCTCTTAAGGTATCCATTGGCTGCCAAAAACCATCATGTTTATATACCATTAGATTCTCATCTTCGACTAGCTTGAGGAGCGGCTCTAATTCCCAGCTAGTTTCATCACCATCAATAAGATCTATCACCGAGGGCGATAAAACAAAAAAACCACCATTAATGATAGCACCATCTCCTTGGGGCTTTTCCTCAAACGATTTAACAGCATCTCCATCACCCACAATTGCTCCATATCTTCCAGGTGGAACAACTCCAGTAATTGTAGCTAACTTATTATGCGAACTATGAAAATCTATTAAGCTTTTAATATTAATATCAGAAATACCATCTCCATAAGTGAAGCAAAAAGCATCTTCATCTTTTAAGAAATGCTTAACTCTTTTTAACCTGCCGCCTGTCATGGTGTCAGGCCCTGTATCTACTAGGGTAATTTTCCAGGGTTCTGAATAATTTTCATGAATTTCAATATCATTTGCCTGAAGATCTATAGTTACATCTGACATATGCAAAAAATAATTAGAAAAATATTCTTTGATTAAAAAACCTTTGTAACCACAGCAAATAATGAAATCATTAACACCATGAGAAGAATAGCCTTTCATGATGTGCCAAAGGATTGGCATTCCTCCAATCTCTATCATTGGCTTTGGCTTTAAATGGGTTTCTTCACTGATTCTTGTTCCGAGTCCACCTGCTAAGATTACCGCTTTCATAATTTTATATACCCTTTCTCTTGATTACTAATCTAAAAAATTGAATTCTAATATTTAAATTTTTTGCTCAGCTGTTACCACTATTTTAACCGCTTTAAAGCCATAATAGATAGTCGCAAGAAATGTTAGAAAACTTTAAAAATAATAACAATTTTTTAATATTTGTCTTGAGTTAAAAATTTAAATTTATTTGTATTTTAAAATAAAAATCCTTTTAGTAGAATCATAAGAAATTAATACGTTTATTTTTGATATACAAAACTCTAAGTTTATTAAAAGAAGATAAATGATTAACTATCAGCGGTAAATCTCAAACCATCATGTAAAGAGATTAAGTCTGAATAATTGAGAGTTTTAAGAAGCTTTTTTGGGCTTCCAATCAAACTGCCCGGGGAGCCATCTTTAATTAAAATATTTGGTTTAACTTCTAGAATCTGCGCGAGGATACCAACTATCTCAGCGAGATTTGTTTCCTCTACACCAGAAAGATTGAATACATCGCCACTGCTGTATTTAGATAAATAAAGTAATTTGGCCATAATTTGAGCAGCATCAGAAATATATATTGGAGTTAAGAATATCCCTTTTCCTCCAGCCAAAGAAATTTCGTCATTACTTTTTAAACGCTCAATCATTTGAGAAACAAGCATATTTTTTTGTCCCGGACCATAGACAGTAAATACTCGTAAAATTGTAGTATGGAAATCACTAGAAAATTGGCCCACCAACATTTCAGCAGAGGCTTTTGTGGCAGCATAAAGAGACATTGGCTTAACCAACGAGCTTTCTATTAGGATTTCTGAGGTTGGTTTATAGACATTGGCTGTCGAGGAAAAAATAAACTTATGTGCTCCAGCTTTCTTTGCCCAATTCAAAAGGTTGAATGTTGATAAGGTATTAATATCAAAAATATCCTGGCCATTATTTTTAGCATCTCGATAGAAATTTGATTGAGCTAAGTGCAATACTATATCTATTTTTCTTGGAAGGGTATGAGAAATATCATTTGCTAGATTACCAACAAGTACATTAACCCCTATACTTTCTGGTGGCTCGTTGTGAAATAACCCAAATATTTCAAAGTCCTCTTGAAGCAATTCAAGAATATGAGATCCTATAAAGCCGCCTGCACCAGTTACTAATATAGTTTTTTTCATTAGCTAGAGCTCTCAAGTTGAGAAAATTGTTTCAAAAATTCACTCATGTATAAGAATGACCATACAAGCAATCGAGAATTATTTTGTCCTGACATATGATTTGCAATTATCTCATCAATCATACTTGTATCCATAATTGTATGAAGTAAGTTCTTATTATCATGAATATGATTCAATACAAAATTTGAGTTCTGGTCTCGAAACCAAGTTGCATCAGGAGAGGAGAAGCCTTGCTTACGTGCATTTTGTATTTCCTCAGGAACATATTCCGCGAGCATTTTTCGCAAAATCATCTTACCGTCAGTATGCTCGTTATTAACCTGGTCAAGTTTAGAAATACCTTTGCCAAGTCTAGATTTAAAGGTGAGGAACTCTCCAAGCTTTAAATGTATTGGACACTCCATAGCAAAATCAACCAGATCATTATCCATGAATGGTACTCTTGTCTCGAGACCATGAGCCATACTAATTTTGTCTTCCACTACAAATAAACCCTGAAGGAATGTTTTAGCCTCAAAAGCCAAACACTCATTTGCGATATTTTCTGGCGTTAGTCCTGTCTCTTCCAGATCAGCAAAGAAGTCATTATAGACATTTCTAGGCCTATCCATATCTATATTTAGTGGAGCAAATAACTTTCTAAGTTGCATTGGCTCAAGGAGCCGATTCCAACTTAGAAAGTGGCTGTCTAAAAATTCTTTTTTATTCACTAGATCTAAAACTGGATAATATCTCCATGGGTATCCTGCAAATAATTCATCTCCCCCAGCACCAGACATGACAACTTTTAGATGAGAGCTGGACAACGATGCTGCATAAAAATTTGGATAGCTTTGCCCAACCCTTGGTTCCTCTAAGTGGTAAACAAGCTGACTTAAGCATCTCTCAATATCACTCGGATAAATCTTTGTCTCAAAGTGATCTGTACCAAGAAACGATGAAGCTAATTTAGCTCTTTTTGTTTCATCAAATTTTTTTTCTAAATTTGAAACATTGGTAACATCAAATCCACAAGTAAATGTCTTAAAGTTTAAAGATTCTCTTGATGCAATTGCAGTAATAGAGCCACTATCAATTCCACCACTCAAGTATGATCCAATCTCGACATCACTGATCATCTGTCTTTTTACTGCCTGCTCAAAAAGTCTTTTTAACTCAAGCCCACACTCATCCTCATCAATAGAATGGGTTTGTTCTTTAAATTCATAGTCCCAATATGAGTATATATTGAGCATAGGTTTTTTTGAGTTTAGGTTTATCTCTCCATAACTCCCACTTGGAAACATATTTATTCCTTGAAAGAATGTTTTATTTGAAATGATATTTTGAAAAGTAAAGTACTCATATATACCATCCAAATCTAACTGCGGTTTGCGCGATTGACTGGAAAGAATAGCTTTTTGCTCTGATGCAAACTGAAATAAATTATCATTCTGTAAATAATATAACGGCTTAATTCCATAGCGGTCTCTGGCAATAAAGAGCTTATTTGCAGATTTATCATAAATACTCAAAGCAAACATGCCGTTAAGTTTTACAAATGAACCGACGCCCCATTTATGAAATGCGTAAAGCAGAACCTCTGTATCTGAGGAGGAAGAAAATTTATACCCAAACTGTTGAAGTTCAGCTCGTAATTCTTGGAAATTATAAATTTCTCCGTTATAGGAAAGGATTAGGTTACCATCAGAGCTAATCATTGGTTGCTTGGCATTATCTGATAAATCAAGAATAGATAATCTTCGATGACCAAACCCAATATTTTTGTATACCCAGTTACCCTCACCATCTGGACCCCTATGCTCAATAGCACGAGTCATGACTTTTAGAAGACTAGGTGATATATCGTAGCCTTGAAGATTAACTAGTCCTGTAATTCCACACATAAAAAAGTGTTATTGAGTTGATATCTTCAAAAATATTAAGAGGATACTTGGGCTGATCTCCATTCTATTAGCTGATTCAGACCTTCATGCAAGTCAATTTTAGAAGTAAATCCAATTTCTTTCATAGCTTTTGCTGGATCTCCTATTCTATTTTTAACTAGTGTAGCCGAACTATTAGGTAAATAATTAATTTCTTTTGTACAGCCGGTTAGCTCAATTAATATTTCTGCAAGTTCTTTAAGAGAAGTCCTTTTGCCTGTTCCTACATTATAAAATTCATCATTTGCATTAGATTTCATCGCACAAATATTGGCAGCCGCACAATCTTTAACCGCAACAAAGTCAAAAGCTTCAGTCCCATCACCCATAATCGTGGGACTCTCGCCTTTATCAATAGCATCAAGCATTCTCATAATCACAGCGATATAGGCACCTTTATAGTCTTGTCGGGGCCCATATACATTCATATAACGTAATCCTACAAAATTTAAGCCATACCTATGATGATAGGCCCTTAACATTGCTTCACCAGCTATTTTTGTGGCACCATAAAAATTCTTGTTATTAAAGGGGTGATCCTCGGCCATTGGCTCAGTAATAGCATCTCCGTATACAGAAGCTGAAGATGAAAAAACTAATCTTTCAATCTTCTGCTTAATGCATGCTTGCATAATATTAAATGTTCCTCTTACATTAACTTCAAATGCACTTTCCGGATACTCATGACATTGCAAAAGCCACAAGGCAGCAAATTGAAATACACCATCAGCACCATTAAAAGCAGACTCGAGTATATCAGTACTAAGAATGTCTCCACCAACATCATAAATAGTTACTCTGGGATCTTTTAAGGCTGTATTTAAGTTCTCAAAACTACCTCTTGCAAAGTTATCATACACAATGATTTCCTTTACATCTTCTTCAAGCAATTGATCGACGGTATGGGATCCAATAAGACCAGCGCCACCAACTACAACAAATTTCTTTCCTTTTAATTCCATAATAAAATTTTCCTTTAGGTTGATTGATATCCTTTCATTGACTCAAGACGATGGTTCTATGTAAACATTATCTCCCTTTAAAACATATTTTTCATGCGTGATAATACATAGATATTCACCCTCTTCGAATTTTATCCTCTCTCCATGCTTGGTCATCCAACCAATCTGCTTTGATGGCGAGCCAACATTTAAAGAAAAAGGCTTGGTATCTTTTGTTACTGTTGATCCAGCTCCCACAAACGAATATTCGCCAAGCGTCACTCCGCAAACTATTGTTGCATTTGCGCCAATAGAGACGCCTTTACTTACCTTTGTAAGGCTATACTCACCCCGCCTATTAACTGCTGATCTTGGATTTTTAACATTAGTAAATACACATGAGGGGCCACAAAAAACATCATCTTCTATAGTAACGCCGTCATATATTGAAACATTATTTTGTACTTTTACATTTGACCCTATGACAACATTTCCTATATATACATTTTGACCAAATGAGCACTCGCTACCAATTTTTGCATTACCCATTACATGACAAAAGTGCCATATTTTTGTGCCATATCCAATAATAGCGCCCTCATCAACAATGGCCGTTTCGTGTATAAATTTAGACATGCTTGTATAGATTCGCTATGTATTGATGGACATTATACATTTCTTTAAATTTAAATTTATTATTATTTATAATTTCTAAATAATTTAAGTAGTGCAAATCCTCAGATACACTGGAAAAATCAATTTTAGCGTTATCAATTGAAAACTCTCTTATTGTATTCTGGGCTTCATTTAAATACTGATCGTCTATGGAGAAAAACCAGTTTAATTGACCTTTGGCAAAACTAGTTATCCCTTTTGCTGTAAAGTCATCCAAAATCTCAATCTTCGAATCATGAGGTTGACCTAATGCATTAAAAATTAGATCAAAATAATGAATCCCAAGGTTAAATAGAATCCCCCCAGAAAACTCTCGAGTCACTTTCCAAGATTTTTTATACGCATCATCTCTGCGCGTCACAAACTGAATATTTGCATTAATGGATGATTGATTTGAGGAGATTAAATCCCTGATTTGCCCAGCAACTGGGTGAAGTCTTAATTGCATAATAGAATGAATCAAATCTCTTTTATTATCTGGTAACAAACTCAAGACCTCTAAATCCTCAAGATTTATACATATTGGCTTTTCGCATATAACAGGAATCCCTATCTCAATAGCTCTCGATATCTGATTAAAATGCAGATGATTTGGAGAACATATAATTAAAAAATTTATAGGATTTATTTCTAGATCTTTAAAGAACTCTTTCGGATCACTAAAAAATTTAGATTTATCAGTTTTCACTGAAAAGTCTGAGTCTTGAATATCTAGATATGAATAGATGCTAGAACTTTCGAGCCTTTCAATGGCTGCAATATGTCTTTTGGCAATATAGCCAGAGGGCCCGATGATTGAAAATTTCAAATTCTAGCCTCTAAAAACTGTTTTTTGATTGGGCGCAAAGACCCCTCTAGTGTCAATAATTCTTTTGCTATATTTTTTAATAAGGGAGTAATCAAAATCTTTATGCTTAGTTAAAAGAACTACTAAATCAAATTTCTTAAGGCTAGCAGATGTTAATTTAACACTAGAATCCTTGAAGCTATATTTCATTGAAGATGGAAATTTTGGAAAATGTGGATCAGAATACTTCACATGCCCTCCATTAGATGAAATCCAATCATAAAGCCTTAAGGAGGGAGATTCCCTGGCATCATCTACATTTTCTTTATAAGAGAGACCAAGTAGTAAAATTTTGGATGATGATAACGCGATGCCATCAAGATTTAATACATGAAGAATTTTATCTTGCAACCAATCCTGAACATTAAGATTCATCTCACCTGCAAGCTCAATAAATCTTGCATTCATACCAAATTCTTTGGCTTTCCATGAAAAATAAAATGGGTCAACAGGAATACAATGTCCGCCCCATCCAGGACCTGGATAATATGGCACAAAACCAAATGGCTTAGTAGCAGCAGCATCGACCACTTCCATAGTATCCACTCCCATTTTGTCACAAATCATCTTAAACTCATTAATCATGCCGAGATTAACTGCGCGATGTATATTTTCTAAAAGTTTTGTAAGCTCTGCTATTTTAATAGAGCTTACTATGTTTACCTCTTTAAATACTTTGCCGTAAAGAGCATGGCCCTTTTGCGCGCATGCTTTAGTCGCTCCACCCAGTATTTTAGTAATATTTTCCTGGCGAATATCCCCACCGGGATTTTCTCTTTCTGGAGAATAGACAACATAAAAATCTCTGCCAATTGTAAAATTCTGCTCTTCGATAACTGGAATAATTAATTCCTCAGTTGTGCCAGGGTATGTGGTGCTCTCTAGCGAGATTAGCTGCCCTTTCCTTAGAAAGGGCGCTGCTTGACGCATGACTGATTTTACATACTGCAAATCTGGCTCTCTGTTTTTAGAGATAGGGGTTGGAACACAAATAATAATTGCATCTACACTTTGAATTTCTGACATATCGCTTGTGCCATATGAACCAACTTTCATTGATTCATTAATATCTTCACTGGGAATATGCCCAATATAACTCTGACCCTTGTTAAGAGCTGAAACAATATCTTTATTAGCATCAAAGCCAACTGCCTGAAAGCCATTTTTTGAGAAATTAATCCATAAGGGAAGACCAACATAGCCCATACCAATTATTCCAATTTTTTTCATCAAATTTATCCTAGGTCTATTTTATTGTTAACATATTGTGCAATTGCTAGACAGCTTGTTAAACCAGGGCTGTCAATGCCTTGTAGTATAAACAAATTTTTATAATTGTGAGCTTTCTGCTCAATGATTTGAAAATCCTGAAAACCAGTAGTATGAATTTTAGGCCTAATACCAACATAATCTGGGAATATCTCAACCTTCCTGATGCTTGGTATATATTTCTCAATCGAACTTAAGAATGACTCTTTCAATTCTTCTGAAAAAAAATTATTCTGATAATTGATGCTGTTTACCTCAATAGCATCTGGTCCTAATATTAATGTATTAGGATCGTTTGCAGCTATGGTTAAGTGCACCCCAAGAGAATTTTTTTCTGGGACAGGATAAATTAATTTTTTTAGATTTAACCAATTTTTAGTTTTATAGTAATGGCCCATTAAAAAAAAATTTTCTTTTAAGTGATCATTTAATCTTAAATTTAAGCTAGAAATTAAAGCGTGAGTATGAAGTCCGGCAGCAAAGACAATACTTTTGGATTTAATTATAAAATACTCATTGTTTGTGTGAATCTCAGACTCATACAAAGTATCAGAGTATTGAGTAACATTTACAAGCGAAGACTGCAGAGAAATGTATGCGCCATTACGCTCGCTCAAAAGTTCTAGTTTTGATGAAAACTCGTGAACATCAATCACTCCAGAATCCTTGATATTTAGAAATTCTTGACCCTCTAAAAATGGAAGAGTGGATGCAATTTGCTGCTTAGAAAGCAATTCATGCTCAATTTCCATATCAGATGCATTTTCAACCAATGAAAAAAATTTTTGGATATTATCTTTATTCCCAATCAGCAATTTTCCAGTTTTCTTATGGGAAATATCATATTTTTCACAAAACTTATACAAAAGCTTCTTTCCTTCTATGCAAAATTTACTTTTATAAGAGTCTTCTGGGTAGTAGATGCCAGAATGAATAACTCCTGAGTTTCTAGAAGAAGTTTCTTCAATCAAGGAATGATTTTTTTCAACAAGAATGCAATTTTTATCTTTTGACACTTCCTTTAAAAGAGCTAGCCCGACAATGCCACCGCCTACAACTAGAACGTCTGTTTCAATAATGTCCAATTAGGTTGTATCTCTATATTTTAAAAGCCATGATATAAAGTCTACTAGCCCGTCATCAACGCTTACTTTTGGGCAGTAATCTAAATATTTAAATGGCTTCTTAAGATCTGCATGAGTTGATAAAACTTCATTAGAGGTCTCTGCAAAAATAATTTTTGCTTTTTTTTCTAATATCTTTTCTAATTTTTCAAGCAAATCAATTGTTTGAATCGGAGAATCATTGCCTAGATTTAAAATAAGATTCTCAAAGCTTTTATTTCCATTCTTCATATCGAATAGGCGCTGAAGGCCTGAGAAAATTCCCTTTACGATGTCAGAAACATGAGTCATATCTCTACTCATTTGACCTTTATTATTTAAGTAAATAGGCTCATTGTTTAAAATAGCCTCTGAAAATTTATAATAAGCCATGTCAGGTCTGCCCCAGGGACCATATACTGTAAAAAAACGAAATCCGATAAGGTTAATATTAAATTCTGATGAATAAATTGAAGCTATATTTTCATTAAATATTTTAGAAGAAGCATATATTGATTTAGGAGAGTTGATAGGTTCATCTTCTGAAAATGGTATTGAATTTGTTTCACCGTATACTGAGCTACTTGATGCATAAAGAACTTTATTAATGCTGTTGTCAACGCAGAAATCCAGCACTGATAAAAAACCTTCAATATTTGAAGAAAGGTACTTATTAAAATCCTTTCTAGGTAATCTTACTCCAGCCTGAGCTGCTAAATTTACAACACAATCTATCCTTGAATTAAATTGAATTTTATGAAGATCAATAATATCGTTATTATGAAAAATAAATTTACTATGCCTTTTCAATATTTGAATGCGAGCAGATTTTAATTGTTTACAATAATAATCGTTAAGATTATCTATTCCATAAACTCTGTACCCTTGACTTAACAGTAGCTTAGAAAGATGAAAACCTATAAAGCCAGCACAGCCTGTAACAAGAATATTTTTCATGATAAAAACATTAATTACGCCATTCAGTGATTGACCCCAAAGACCGTTCTTTGGATATATGCAAGCTATTAACTTGTAGATTGTTATCAGAAATTATAATTTCAAGATTTATATCTATTAGCTCAAGGATGTTTTTAATTTCAAACTCTATAGACCTACTACCGTTATAAACAGGCATGCTAATAATAAGTGGCATGTCAACTAACATGGAATGAATCTATAGTCTTGAAATTTTATATCTCTCCTAACTATTTTTTGAAATAAGGAATAGCAAGAAAATATATGCTTGATGTTATAAAAGAAATCAATAATGAGATAAGAACTATAATAGCTCTTGGTGGTCCAGTTTTAATAACAGGCAATGAAGGAGGATCTATATACTTAAAAACATAGTCTTTATGTATCGAGGATACTACCAGCACATTAAGCTTTCTCTCAATTAGTTTAGCAATTGCTGATTTGGTTTCAGAATAAGTAGGAGTTTGAGAAATTTCTGTAAGATAAGCAAGGCTTTGATTTGCATCAGACATATCGCTAGATAGCATTCTTGCGTTTACTTCATCAATAATATTTGATGCAAGCTCTTGGGCAAAGTATGGGGATAAATGATCCACTCTAAGAGTTAGAAAACCAGTTTTTACATTTCTTGAAACAGAGACTATATCAGAATATTCGTTATATCCATCTTCATATGAAGGCTGCTTACCATCAGCCCATACATTTAAATTTTCATCATAAGCGCCAGAATAAATTAATTTATTATTAGAGTGATCAAATGACTTAGAAGCCATTATTGGGGGGATATAATTATATTTATCAACAAGCATTTTATAAAACTGTCTTGAACGAATAATATAGATTCCTTCGTTAGCTCTCTTAGATAATTCTTCATTTCCAGCTTTAAAATTTAATCCAGAAAAAGCTTGAAGACCTCCAAGAGTTGGCGCTTGTCCCTGAATAGAATTATTATCTTGCTCTCTAACCAACAAAACAGCTTCAGAGGTGTAAATATTTGGCAACCAAAGAGAAACAATAATAGAACACAAAGTTATTAAGGAAGTAAACAAAATAATTGGTTTTCTTTTATCAAATAAAACTCTCAACATTGAAATCAGATCTGCCGTTTCTGAGGTATTGAGTTTAAGATTTTCGTCAGTGCTAATCATAATAATTTAATTTTAGATCTATTTTACAAGGAATATTGGATAAATATTAGCAAATAATCAAAATACATCGAAATATTGATTGCTCTTAGGAGCTTTTTTAAAAAAAGTATGGGGCAATCATTGCAACCTCTATGCATTTAGCACGTATCAAAAAATAGTTGAAAAATTAATAAGATCGAAAGAAAACGAATTGGAGGCTGAAGCCGGAATCGAACCGGCGTAAACGGCTTTGCAGGCCGCTGCATAACCACTCTGCCATCCAGCCCTATTGCTTAAAAGTTGACATTGTATATGAAAGTCCTGTTTGAAGTGTAATTATTAACGCTAAAAATAAAACAAAGTTAGATGAAAATAATATCAATGAATTGTTAAGGAATAGTCCAAATAGATATGAAGAAAATGTTACAAATTGAATTAATGTTTTGATTTTAGCGAGCAAGGTAACTTTTGTAGCATCAGGGTTATTTTGCCTCGCACTGTAGTCCCTTAAAGCACCAACCCAAAACTCCCTTACGAGCATTAATCCACCTACCATCCCAATAAATATACTGGACAATTCGAGGCTCAAAGCAAGAATTAAAAATGTAACTAATATTTTATCTGCGATCGGATCTAATACGGCTCCAATAGTAGATTCCAGTTTATATTTTCTTGCGAGGAAGCCATCCCAGTAATCAGAAATACTAGCAAGAAAAAAAAGAAAGAGTGCCCAACCATAGGAGTCATATACAGTAATTAACAAAAAAATAATGGGAGAAATTAAAATTCTGAAGTAAGTTAATGATTGAATGAAATAATTCATGATCTATAAAAAATATTTATCTCTTCTGCTAGTTTAATACTAATTCCTGAAACCTTGCATAAATCATCTACTGAAGCTTCCTTAATCGATTGGATAGACTTAAAGTAATTCATTAGATCTTTCCTTTTCTTGGGTCCAAGACCCTTGATGCTATCAAGGGAAGATTTCTTTACAGACTTATTTTTTTTCTTTCTGTTGCTTGTAATAGCAAATCTATGAGATTCATCACGAATCTGTTGGAGGAATAAAAATCCTGGGCTATCTTTTGGCATTTCAATAATCCCATCTTTGGAAAGAATTGTTTCAGTTGCTCTAACCCGTTTAGATCCCTTCACAATGCTCAGGATGATGGGTGGGTTTTTTATCAAGGCTGAAAAGATGCTCAATACAGCGTTCAATTGGAGCTTCCCCCCATCAATTAGAATGATATCTGGTAATGGATTTATATTAGCTTTATTAATTCTTCTTTCAAGAACATGTCTAATTGATCCTATATCATTTCCGGATAATTCTTTTGGTATATTAAAAAGTCTGTAATTCTTTTTTTCAGGCCCATAAGAGGAGAACCTCACAGCTGACGCTACGGCAAACTTACCTCCATGATGACTGACATCAAACCCTTCTATTGTTAGATGTTTGCTAGCAAGGCCTAAGTTTAAACTGAGATCTTTTATAGCAAATAAATATTTATCAGCCTGATTAACTCTATTTTTAATAACTTGGTAAGCATTTAATGTGCCTAATTTAGCAACTTTTCTAAGATTTGAATGAATACTTGTAGAAATTGAAATTTCTTTACCAAACTTTAGTCTAACAGCCTGCTTGATAAGAAGAAGATTACTGGGCTTAATATTTAAAACAATTTTCTTAGGTAGTGAGAAGGCATTTTGATAATAAGAAAATATTAAACTCTGAAACAAGCTATCAATATCATGTAGCTGATTTCCCTTTAGATAGTGAGTCTTAGTCCCTCTAATCTTCCCATCTCTAACTGATAATATACATATCCCAGTTCTATCAAGCTTAGAAACACATGCAAAAAAATCAACACTAATCAATGAGCTATTAAAGGATTGCTCTTGATGCAGAAGATCCAAGCTCCTAATTCTTTTTTTAACTTCCTGCGCTCTCTCAAATTCTTGCTGTTCTGCAAGTTTATGCATCTGGGTAGTCATTAATGACTTAGTTTTCTTTCCAGAGGATGATAGGTAATGCTGCGAAGATATAATATCTCCTTGATAACTAATTTCAGAAATTAAATTGACGCATGGAGCAGAGCATCTTTGCATTTGATGCTCAATACATGGTCTAGACCTGTTATTAAATGTTGTATCGCTACAATTTCGAATTTGGTAAATTTTCTGTAAATCCTTAATTGTTGCTTTAACAGCTTGAGCACTTATAAAGGGGCCAAAAAAGTTTTTTGAGACGGCATGTTTTGATCTTTTCATACTAATGCTTGGATATTTATGATCCAAAGAAAAATGCACATAAGGATATGTCTTATCATCACGCAAGAGGATATTAAATCGAGGTAAATTTTCTTTAATCAAGGATTGCTCTAGGAGCAAAGCCTCGGCCTCAGTAGTTGTTGAAAAAGTTTCAATTTTATCTGTAAGGATTTTAATTTGTTGTGTTTTTCTATCCTTGAAAGAATTGCCAAAATATGAGGAAACTCTTTTTTTTAAATCTTTTGCTTTGCCTATATATATAATTTTATTTTTAGAGAAAAATTTATATATCCCAGGGGTTTTAGGAACTTGTTTTAAATCTAAGGCCATTAACTAAGAAATTTCTTTGCGATAGTTTTACCGGCAGTAACTCCATATTGATCAAAGGGATTAATTTCTAACATAGATGCCGTTATAAAAACTCGATGCTCCCAAGTTGCAAGTAAGAAACCAAGTCCTGCAAGAGATAGCTTATTTAAGTGGAAAAGATTAACTGGAGAATTACTATTCGTTTTTTCAAGTAAATTGACTGATCCCCTGAAATCAGAAGATAGTAAAGAAGCCTGACCTTTTGCCTGAGCGGAGGATAGGGGGCTACTTCTTGATGCCGAATAAATAATATCTGTACAAAATCCCGCTGTGCCCTGATGTAATAGTTGAAAGTATGAATGTTGAGCAGTTGAACCAAAGCCCCCGAATATAGACTGACCTGTTTCCTTAAAAATAGATGTAGGATTAGCCTGCTTTCCAAGTGATTCCATTTCAAGCTGCTGAATATAATTTGTTAGAGAGCGCAATCTCCAGTTATAAGAAAGAACAACCCTATTTTTTTTATTTTTAAAGTTACTAAACCATAGATCAGAAAATGCCAGTATCTTTATAAATTTTTGATATTGTTTATCTTCTTTTGAATTTCCTAACAGCATTTTGTCTGCTATCGATCCACCTTTTAAAAATGAAGAGAAATTATTTTCTAGCCCAGCAGTAAGAGATATTGGCGACCAAATAGAATACCTGCCTCCTACGGAGTCTGGAAACGAAACAATGCATTCTTTTGCAAAACCCATTGAAAGAGCTTTTTTTGAATTTGCTGTTATGACTATGGAGTTGTTTGAATTCCTTTTTTGGCCCAACCACTTTAAACATAACAAGGTTTCATCTGTTTCTAATGATTTAGATGAAAAAATATAAAAATTTTTTTGTTCGCTTAATGGTTTTAATACTGTATTAAATTCGTCTTTATCTGGCCCGGATAAAAAATAATAATTTAATTTTGCTGATTGATTCTTTGTGAATTCATGAAGTAATTTTGGCCCTTCGTACGAACCACCGATACCGAAAGTAATGATATTCTTAAAACCTTCTTTTTTAATCCTTTTTATGAAGGGTTGAGTAATTTTCTTGAAATTAAACTCTTTAGATTTTTGGTTAATGCGATATTGGTGATGTAAGGCTGGCCTATTTTCTGTCTTATTAACAACTTCCCCTCCAAAGAGATCAACTATCGAGCCATGAAGATCTAATTGATATGAAATTTCATTGAAGATTTTATAATGTTGAGACGAAAATTCTTTTAAGAAAGGTTGATAATTAAGAAATTCTGATTCAAATTTAAATGATAACTTTTTTTTTGCAATCTCGACCTTTGATAGCTTATTTAAATCCGATAAGGCGCTTTGAATTAATTTATTATTTTTCAATTGAATCACTAAAATTTTTTAATGCCACTGAAATATCCTCAGCTTGGGTAATTGGCCTGCCAATTACTATGAATGTGGCGCCTTTTTGAGTTGCTTCTTTTGCGCTCATAGTTCTTGTCTGATCATCCTCAACTGCAATGTCCCTTATTCCTGGTGTTATTTTTATTTTGCATTGATCTAGAATTGTATTTGCGATCTCTAGCTCATGAGGTGAGCAAACAACCCCATCTAAATTTACTTTAGTGGCTATTTTGAATAGGTTACCAATTTGGTCATCAAGATTGTTACCAAATAAGGCCAATGTATCTGATTCTCCTAAGCTTGTGAGTATAGATACTCCAATTACTTTAGTATGAATGGATTGACCTGCGAGCATAGCTTTCCTGAGCATTTCTTCGCCACCAGATAAATGAACAGTTAACATCTCAATATCGCAATCATGAAAACCTAAAATTGTTTCATGAACAGTATTTGGTATGTCATGCAATTTTAAATCTAAGAAAATTCTAAACCCTCTTAAAGACACATCCTTGAGAAATGATTTTCCAAGGGCATTATAAACAACACTTCCAATTTTAATCTTACAAAGATCTGGATCAAGCTCAGCCAAAATAGCATTAGCCTTCGTTAGGTCAAATGTATCAATCGCTACAATTATTCTTGGATCAGTCATGAGCATGAAGGAGTTTCTTGGATGCTTTAAAATGCATGACTGAAGTTTCACCTAAATAAGATTCTTCTTTTGTCTTGGGGTTAATAAATCTTCTTGGTCTGATAGTTTTTTTTGAGAATGAACCAAAGCCTCTTATCTCCACCCTATTATCTAAGGCAACAGTGTTAATAATTTCCTGCAAGATTAAATCGATACCCTCAATAATTATTTCGTCATTCAAAGATGAAAATTTTCTTGATAAATGAATTGCTAAATCAGATTTATTAAAATTTTGTACCTGCTTTTTCATCATTAATTTAAAAAGTATTTAGCTTTTGAGGTTGGACTAAAGCGAACCTTATTTTGAGACGGAATCTTGTAATTTTTCATAGTCTTTGGATTTCTACCGGACCTTTCTTTTGAAGCAAATATTTCAAAAGAACCAAATCCAGACAGCTTAAGACTCTTTTGAGATCTAAGTGTTGTTTTAATTACCTGAAAAAATTCATCGACCAAAGAATCAGAAATATCCACTGAAAGCTTCAATTCTTTTCTTAAGATTGCGCTCAGATCCTTTTTGGTCAAGTTCATGACCTTATTTTAGCATTCAATCTTTTTTCTAAAAGCTTCAAGGTCATTTGCGTGGAACCATTAATATCAGATTCTGATAAAGACTTAGCATTGCTTTGAAAAACAACCCTTAATGTCATGCTAACAAAGCCTTTAGGAATATCTTTTCCTTCAAAAGTATTAATAAGACTAAATGAGGTTAGGAACTTAATTGACCCCTTAGAAATCAAGCTTTCAACCTCTTTATAAGCAATAGATTTATCTATAATAATGTTTATATCTCGAGTCGAAAGAGGGAATTTACTAGTTTTTTTAATTTTTGGATTAGAAGAAGCTATTGAAATTTTTTCAGGATACATTTCAAACCCATATGCCGGTTTCTTAACCAGCTTCTCTGTGACAGAAAGGTCTATTTCACCAATTACTGCAATCTTATGTTTACCAATAAATATATCCAAAGCATTTTCATTGAATGGCATTAAAGAACTTGCTTGTTGAAACTTAATATTCTGCATACCAAGAGTTTGTAATAATTTAGAGATTTCTGCTTTTAATGAATAGAAGTCATATACCAATTCTTTCTGACTCCAAGTTTGCTGAGGTTCATGATGGTAAATTATTCCTGATAAATGCAATGACTGGGTAAAACCATTTTTCTCTTTTGAAAATACATTGCCAACTTCAAAAACTTTAATTGATGTGTATCCTTTTTTTACATTATTATTTAGTGCTGTAAATAGAGACCTAAAAAGATTGCCTCTTAGCAATGGTTCATTCTCATTTATTGGGTTCTGTAATTCAGCAGCCGTAGAATTATTAGAATTTAATTGTTGAAAAGACTCTCTTGAAACAAATGGCATATGCATTAGCTCTTTAAAGCCAGAATGTATAAAACCAAGTCTAAGATTGTCTACTACATTATCCTGCTTATTTTTAATGATTGGTCCTGCCTTAGGTTTTGATATAGGAATATTGTCGTATCCATAAGATCTTAATAATTCCTCATATAAATCCTCTTCTAGAGAGATATCAAATCTATGACTGGGAATATTGAATGTCACGATATTTTTAACTCTATTAAGTTCTTTAAAACCAAGGTTTTTCAATATTAGAACTGCTTGACTAGCCTTTAAGGTTAGGCCAGAAAATTTATTAAATCTTTCTACATCTAATCTCACATTTTTATTTTTGGTCTTTTGGGAATTTGAATAATTGAGTACAACTGAATCGTATTCTGCTATTTGACTTAATAGAAATAAATATCTTTCTAATGCTAATTGCTGCATCTCAGGATCTACCCCTCTCTCAAAGCGATGAGAAGCATCGGTGGCTAGCCCATACTTTCTAGCTTGATTCACAATAACCTCAGGCCTAAAAAATGCAGCTTCGACGGCTATGTTAGTAGTATATGATGATACTGAAGATGACTCGCTACCAATGATCCCCGCTATCGCTTGAATCCCGCATTGATCCTGGATTGTTAAAGATGAAGACCGAACATTTTTAACATCGCCACCAATAACTGTTACTGAGGTGTTATCTTTTTTAGGAAAGCGAACATTAATTGGAAGAGCCAACTTATCCAAATCAAATACATGCATAGGCGCACCAATTTCTAACATTACATAGTTGCCCAAATCAACCAAAGGATTTATCAATGGAATACCGGCAGACTCTATGAAGCTCCGCTTTTTAGCATCTAGATTATTTACTTTCTGCAAACCCTGAACCACCATTAAGTGATAATTACCACAACCAATGCCATCAATTTGGTTGATAATTTTTTTATCTTTAGTCAGTTTTAATGATGAAGTATCTAGTTTTTGGCTAGGTTTTTTTGATTGATATGCATAAAATTCTCTCTCCAAACCCTTAAGTGATAAAACATCTCCTCGATTTGGGGTGATGTCAAATTCTATTAAATCTCCTTCAATCTCACACTCAAAACCAACTTGAGTAAATACATCACTAAGTTTTTTTTGGCTAAGCTTTGTATTGAGAAAATTCTTTAAGTATGAATATTGAATTTTCATGATTGAAATTGGTTTAAAAAATCTAAGTTGGAAGAATAAAATTCTCTGATGTCTGTTACACCAAAGTAAAGCATAGCTAATCGCTCAACTCCCATACCAAAGGCAAAACCACGAAATTTTTTTGTATCTATGTTGCAACCATTCAATACATTGGGATGGACCATTCCGCATCCTAAAACTTCTAACCATCCCTGTTTACCAAATTTTATATCTACTTCTGCTGAGGGCTCGGTGAACGGGAAATATGATGGTCTAAATCTAACTTCCATTTTTTCATTAAAAAAATCTTCCAAGAAAGCAATTAAAACTCCTTTTAAATCGCCGAAGGTTACATCTTCATCAACTACCAAACCCTCAATTTGAGTAAACATTGGCAGATGGGTGGTATCAGAGTCACATCTAAATACTCTGCCAGGAGAAAGCATATACAAGGGCAAGTCTTCTGAAAGCATTGCATGAACTTGAGTATTCGAGGTATGCGTTCTTAACAAATATTCTGACTTGCTATTAGAATTAAGATAAAAAGTGTCATGCATTTGTCTCGCAGGATGATTTTCTGGAAAATTTAATGCTTCAAAATTGTAAAAATCTGTTTCTATCTCATTTCCAGAAAAAATTTGATAATTTAATGGAGTGAAATAGTTGATAATTTTTTGCGAAATTTTAGTTATTGGATGCTCAGAACCAACTAAAAAAGGGTCAGCAGGAAGAGTTACATCTAATTTCTTAAGGTTACTTCTATTTTCTATATCTGTAAGGGAGCTCTCAAATAATTTTGTTAAATTATTCTTAAGAAAATTTAACTCTTTTGCAGCAATTACTTTTTCATCTGATTTGAGGTCTCTCAGCTTTGAGAATGCGCTAACAACAAAAGATTTTTTACCAAGAAATTGAGATCTTAGTTGAAAGAATTCAGCCTCTGATTGAACGGATTTTAATTTGAGCGCGGCTGTTTCAATTAAATCCTGAGGGATTTGCATGAGAACATTATACCCTGACTTTTTCTACGATTTTCTTAAAAGTATCAGGATCAGAAAATGCAATTCCGGCTAAGGATTTCCTGTCGAGTTTTATATCTGCCTTGGAGAGCTGATTAATAAATCTGCTATAAGAAACTTCTAAAGGCAATAAGGCTGCAGAGATCCTTGAAATCCATAATGATCGAAAAGTTCTTTTTTTATTTCTTCTATCTCTGAAAGCATATTGCAGAGCCTTTACATTAGATTGCTTTGCAGTTTTATACAACCTACTTCTTGCACCGTAATGTCCCTTAGTAGCTTTTAAGACTTTCTTATGTTTTGCTTTTGCAGCTAATGCTTTAGTTACTCTTGGCATGATATTTAAATGTTATATAGAAGTTTTTGCGCTATTTTTTTGGTCTCGTCAGCCATCTTAATCATTCCACGATTATGACGTTTTCTTTTGGTCGTTTGCTTAGTCAAGATATGAGCGCGAGAAGCACTTCTTCTTTTTAAACCACTGCCAGTAGCTTTGAAACGCTTTTTTGCGCTTGAATGTGTTTTTAATTTGTAACCCATAATTATTTCTTTCTTATTTGTGAGAGAACCATCAACAATTGCCTGCCTTCAAGAGATGGCTCTTGATCAACTTGAGCAATATCTTGGAGGTCATCCCTCAAACGATTTAAAAGATCAAGACCTAAATTACTATTTAATATCTCTCTACCTCTAAATCGAACGCTGATTTTAGTCTTATCTCCGTCATTAATAAAGCTTTTTATCTTTTTTAATTTAATATTGTAATCGCCGATATCAGTAGTTGGACGAAACTTAATCTCTTTTAAGGATTGCTTTTTTGGTTTTTTTGTACCGCCAGTGCTTTTCTTCTTTTCAAATTGAAATTTACCAAAATCCAATAACTTGCATACTACTGGCTGAGCATCCGAAGGAGATACCTGAACTAGATCAAGACTTTTTTTCTGAGCTTCGTCTAAAGCTTCATCAATAGCTAATAATCCAATTTTTTCTCCATCAGAACCAATTAACATAACCTCTTTAGCATAGATTTTGTTATTTATAGGAGTCGTTGATTTTTTCTTCAAAGCGATAGCTAGAGACCTTATATGGTAAGAGAGAAATTAATCAAAGTATCTTTGATTTGAGAAATGAATTGTTAAGTGATTTAACATTGAAATGGATTTTATAGCATTATTCATAAAAAGAAAACATTCTTATGGTTGAAGAAATCGTTCTGCCCATTCGGTGCCTAGTTGCTCATAGACATGCCTTTTATTTAATCTATTTTCATGACCTTGCCAAAACTCAAAATAATAAGGGGTGAATGAATAACCCCCCCAAAAATTTGGTCTAGGCGTTTCAGAAGTCATGACCTGAAGTGTCTCATTGAAATTTTTTTCAACTTCATCAAACGAATTAATAATCTGAGATTGATTAGAACTTATGGCTAAAGCATTCTTCTCTCTAGTCCTGCCTTGAAAATGCTCATCTGAGAATTCATTAGATGTTTTAAAAATTTTTGCTTTCATTCTAATTTGAGTATTAATGCTTGCCCAAAAAATTAGAATAGAAACTTGGCTATGTGACTCAAACTGACTTGCTTTTGGAGAATTGTAATTTGAAAAAAATATCCAATCATTATTGGAAATATATTTAAGATTTACATATCTTGCTTCAACTTCATTTTTTATCTGGTTGTATGATGAAACAGAAATCGCTTCTATGCCTTTTTGGCCTTTGTCCAAGGCCTCCTGATAAAGAGATTGAAAATGGATATAGGGTTTTTCAGAATTTATATTAAGAAATTTGATCATGCGGTATGAAATGTGATGGTGCCCAGAGCCGGACTTGAACCGGCACGAAGTTGCCTTCGAGGGATTTTAAGTCCCTTGTGTCTACCAATTCCACCACCTGGGCAATTAGTTTGTTCGATCAATACTTTTTTTGTTGTAATTATTTTGGAAAAATTAAGCACTAAGCTTGAGTGAAATCCTTTCTCTTTCAGCATCGATTCCAAAGATAATACAAGAAAGCTTGTCACCCTTCTTGTAATTTTCCATTGCATCTGCAGGATTTTCATCTTCAGTAATATCGGAAAGGTGGATCAAACCATCTATATCGCCCTCTAAACCTACGAAAATACCGAAGTCAGTAACCGATTTGATGCTGCCTTCAACAGAATCGCCTAATCCATACTTGTTAGCAAACTCTGTCCATGGATTAGCCTTGGTTTGTTTTAAACCAAGAGAAATTCTTCTCTTATCATGATCAATCTCTAAAACCATAACCTTAATTTTTTCTTCTAAATCAACAACTTTTGATGGATGAATATTTTTATTAGTCCAATCTAGCTCTGATAAATGTATTAATCCTTCAACGCCCTGCTCGAGCTCAGCAAAACATCCATAATCAGTTAAGTTTGAAACTGTCGCCTCATACACACCGCCTACTGAGTATTTTCCTTCGATAGTTTCCCATGGATCATTTTGAATTTGCTTCAATCCTAATGAAACTCGAAGTTTTTCTTTGTCAAAACTTAATATTTTTACATCAATTTCTTGTCCAAGGCTTAAAACCTCCGATGGGTTAGTAACCCTAGACCATGAGATATCAGTTATATGTAATAAGCCGTCTAAACCTCCTAGATCAACAAATGCGCCATAGTCAGTTAAGTTTTTAACTATTCCTTTAACGATTTGGCCTTCATCAAGATTTTTTAACAACTCAACCTTTTCCGCGGAATTGATTTTCTCTAAAACAGCTTTTCTTGATAGCACAACATTGTTTCTTTTGTAATCTAGCTTAATAACCTTAAATTCTTGGACAGTATTCTCAAGTTCTGGGGCTTCCTTAACAGGCCTAATATCTACAAGGGAGCCAGGTAAAAATGCTTTGACAACATCAACCTCAACAGAAAAACCACCTTTAACTCTTGTAAGAACTTTTCCTTCAACAAATTCTCCTGTCTCTAAGGCTTCCTCTAGCTTTTTCCAAGTTCCAATTTTTCTAGCCTTTTCGCGGGAAATTCTTGTCTCTCCGTAGCCATCCTCAACAGCTTCCAATGCAACTTGTACCTCATCACCAGATTCAATTTCAACCGATCCATCATTATTTCTAAACTCATCTAGAGAAATGACTCCTTCTGATTTCAATCCAACATGAACTGTCACCCATTCCTTATCAACGTCTAAAACAACTCCTGTGACAATGGAGCCGGGTTGCATTTCAAGTGTGCTTAGACTTTCATCTAATAGTGCAGCAAAGCTTTCTGACATATTTTTTATACTTCCTTGGTATGTTCTTTATAAATTTTTAAAACTATTTCTAATACTTCTTGAGGAGTTAGATCAGAGGAATTCACTTCAATGGAATCATCTGCTGGCATCAAGGGAGATATTTCTCTTGCCTTATCTGCCTCATCTCGCAATCTAATATCTTCAATTAGATCGCGCATATTAACGCCTTGGTCCGCATTCTGCAACTCTAAAAACCTTCTCTTTGCTCTTACTTCTGCATCGGCAACTAAAAAAATTTTTGTTCCAGCATCTGGAAATACAACGGTGCCCATATCCCTGCCATCTGCAACCAATCCATGATCACTAGCTAAGTCTCTTTGAAAGCTAATTAAGTTATCTCTAGTTTCTTTTAAACTACTCAATTGAGATGCAGATTTAGCTATGTTTTCGTGTCTAAGGATTGAAGTAATGTCTTTATTATTCTCAAAAACATGCATCTCATGATCAATGCTATTAATTCTTAAATTGGAAAAAAGGTCCTTGGCAGAAGAATGATTTTGACTCTTATCAAAACAGTATGAATATGCTCGATAAAGTAAGCCGCTATCTAATAAAATAAAATTGAGCTCTTTTGCTAATGCTTTAGCAAGCGATCCTTTGCCAGATGCAGATGGGCCGTCAACAGTAATAATATTGTTATTTTTCAAGCTTATATCCTATAGAAGAAATTAGCTCTATGAAATCAGGAAATGAGGTAAAAATATTTTTACAATTCTTTACTATAATTGGTTTTGAGCATTTCAAACCAGCAATTAAAAAACTCATTGCAATTCTATGATCTTCATGGGATTCAATAGAAGTTGATTGATCTAGTAAAAGAAAGTTTGAGCTTCCCATAATACTCATGCCATCTTCAAAATTTTTATGGGCGATTCCAAGTCTTGTGAAACCATCAGAAACAGCTTTTAGCCTATCTGATTCTTTTACTCTTAACTCTTCTGCATCTCGAATTATTGTCTCACCCTCTGCAAATGCAGCTGCAATAGAAATGATAGGAATTTCATCGATAATATTTGGGATAATATCCCCGGAAAGTTCCACACCTTTTAATATAGATTTTTTAATTATTAAGTCAGCGCAAGGCTCTCCTGACTCCAATCTTTGATTTCTTACGTCAATATTTGCACCCATATTTTGCAAAGCTTGCAACACCCCTGTTCTTGAGGGGTTCATTCCAACATTCGTTATTTCTAGCCCTGGTGAATCACTTATTAAAGCGGCTACTATTAAAAAAGCAGCCGAAGAAATATCACCCACCACTTTATAATTTTCAGCATGCAAATGATTGGAGGGTGCCAATTGAATAATATTCTTACCTCCCTCAGATGCAATCTCTATATTTGCACCAAAGTTTTTTAGCATTCTTTCTGTATGGTCTCTTGTTTGAATAGGTTCAATAATTTCAACGCCGGTCCCTGAAGCTAGACCAGCCAATAAGATGCTTGATTTTACTTGAGCACTTGCTACTGGCAACTCATATCTGTATTGCTTTTGAAGTGATCTTGCCGATATTGAAATGGGTAGCTTACCGCTCGATGATTTAATATTGGCACCCATTTCAGTCAAGGGGTTTATTACCCTGCTCATTGGTCGAGAAGACAAAGACTCATCACCACAAAAAGAAAGGTTTAAACCAATTCCAGAAGTCAGGCCCAGCATAAGACGCAAGCCAGTCCCAGAATTCCCAAGATCAAGTGGCTCGTCACAATTTTGAAAAATATAATTTCTTTTACACAAATGTACCAATCCATTTTCATCAACTTTAATACCGGCTCCAATTTGATTGAGGGCATTCATTGTTGAAAGGGGATCTTCTGCATGCAAGAAACCATCCACTGTCATTTCTTGATTCATTAAAGCTCCAATCATTAGAGCTCTTTGCGATATAGATTTATCTCCAGGGCATTGAACCGTTCCAAAGATCTGGTTATGAACAGAGGTAGTTAAATTCAATAGTTCGATTCCTTAAAATCTTTAAGTTCGCTTAAAAAAGCCTGAAGACTTTGAGGGTCATTTCCTATCATATCCTTCAAGATACTGAGACTTTTTATCAATTCATCTACCGCTAAGGCAATATTCTTTTCATTCATTGAAAAAATATCTGCCCACATTTCAGGAGAGGATGAAACCAATCTTAAAAATTCTCCAAGACCACCGCCTGAAAAATCTGAAAGATCATCTTGGTCAAACCCCTTTAAAGTATTTAATAATGCATATGCTGCTATGTGAGGAAGGTGGCTGGTGTATGCAAATATTTGATCATGCAACTCAGCATCCAGCACCATAATGTTTGATCCAAGTTTACTCCAAAGACTTTTAACTCGATCAACATGCTGTGATGCTACAGAATCATGATAAGACAGGATTGTAGATTTTCCATCGAAAAGATTAGCAACTGAATTTTTTTCACCCGAAAGATGCGAGCCTGCTACAGGATGGGAAAAAATAAAATTTTTAGGAAAGTTAAATTCTTGCAAGGTTATATTTAAAGAGCTTTTAGAACTTGTCGTATCCGTGATAGTCACTGAAGAATTAAATAAAAAATCTAAAGATTTTAGAATGCTATTAGTCACACTCGGAGGAGTCGAGATAATAACCAATGAATCTGAGTATTCAGCACTTTCTAAATCATTAAGAGAATTAAGTGAGCCCTTGATGGATTGATTATTCAATGCATTATTTATGCTTTGTTGATCTGAATCAAAAGCTAAGATCTCATAATCTTGAACGCTTGATAAAGCTTTAGCTATTGATCCTCCAATTAATCCTAGCCCAATAATAATAATTTTCATAAAAGTTCTTCTAAAGCGCTAAGAAATTTTACGTTTTCAGCTTCTGTTCCAATTGTGACCCTTATAAAATCTTTCATATCATACAAATCAACAGATCTTACGATGACTCCTTTTTGCATAAGATTGTTAAACATTTCTTGGCCAATAAAGTTACCTTTAAAAGTAATAAAGTTCCCAACTGATGGAATGCATTCAAGCCCAAGTTTGGATAATTTATCGAATACAAACTCATACTGTTGTGAATTTAACTCAATGCTTTGTCTAATATGCGCATGATCGTTAATTGCTACACAAGCCATCGCTTGAGCTATGGTATTTACATTGAAAGGCTGTCTGATTCGATTGAGAACCTCAATTAAAGATGGGTTCGCAATGCCGTATCCAACACGGATACTGGCCAGACCATGAATCTTAGAGAATGTTTTTGTAACTAGTAAATTATCAAATTCATTTAGCAAATCTAAAGGCTTGACGTAATCTTCTTTAGTAACATACTCAAAATATGCACAATCTAAGACCACCAATACAGATGAAGGAACTTTTTTTAATAACGAGTGGACTTCTTCGTGACTGTTATATGTGCCTGTTGGATTATTTGGATTCGCAATAAAAATTACTCTAGTGCTGCTATCTAAATAATCCTCAAATGATTTTAAATCGTGTGCCCAGTTGCATGTAGGAACCTCTATTAATGATGCGCCTGCAGACTGAGTAACAATTTTATAGACTGCAAATGCGTGCTTTGAAGCAATAGATGACGTATTTGGATTCAAGAAAGCGCGGGCTGCTAATTCCAAAATCTCATTAGAGCCATTTCCTATAATTATATTGTCAAAAAGGACGCCCTCATGATTTGCAATTTCTTCTTTAAGCTTTGTTCCATTTCCATCAGGGTATAAATGCAAATCATTTTCCAGTCCTGCTAAAATTGAAAGCGCCTTCGGAGATGCTCCAAGTGGATTTTCATTGCTTGCTAGTTTTACAACCTGATGATGGCCAAATTCTGCAACGACTTCGTCGATTGAGCGGCCAGGCTCATATGGATGAAGATCCTCAATCCCAGGGTTAAGATTATTAAGAATATCTGAGCTCATGAATCTGATGGATATGAGCCAAGAATTCGAACAGATGCTCCCAATTCCTTAAGGTTGGCAATAACCTGCTTGAGTTTTGTATCCTTATAGTGACCGGTGCTATCTATAAAAAAATTATGAGCATTCAATGACTCTCTTGATGGACGTGTTTCAATTCTTTCTAGATTAATTTTTCTTTTATTGAATGGTTCAAGTATTTTAATTAAAGCTCCAGGCTGATTATCTGTTTGGATTAAAAGGGAGGTTTTGTCTTTTTTGGTTTGCTCAATTTCAATATTGCCAATCACCAAAAATCTTGTGTTGTTCCCAGAAAAATCTTCAATATCTTTTTGATATTGATGTAAATTATATTTATTAATTGCCAACGAACTGACTATACATAAAGTTTTTGGATGGGCTTTTGAAAGCTTGGCAGCTTCTGCTGTGCTTGATGTAGTCTCCCTTTTTGCATTGGGTAAATTAGCATCCAACCACTTGCTGCATTGGCCAAGAGCTTGAGGGTGCGATGCAACAATTTTAGTATCCTCGAGTTTAAATTTTCTGGCTGAAGCTAGTTGATGATGAATAGGAAGATAAGTTTCACCACAAATCTTGATCTCTTCATCTGCTAAAGAGTTTAAGGTTGCATTTACTACTCCTTCGGAAGAATTTTCTACCGGCACAATCCCAAAGTTTGCTGAACCAGTTCTCACTTGATGAAAAACATCCTCTATCGTTGATCGTGGAGATCTTATTGGCGAAGAACCAAAATGCTGAATTACAGCCCCTTCAGAATGAGTTCCTTCAGGGCCAAGGTATGCAATTGTTAATTCTTCCTCTAATGAAAGGCAAGAAGAAATAATCTCTTTAAAAATATGATGAACTTTATTCTCTGAAATTGGGCCATTATTGAGTTTAGAAATATTTCTCAAGATCTCTGCTTCTCTTTTAGGTTTATAGAAAGACGTATTTGAGCTCATCAAGCTTTTTAATTTACCTATTTTTTGTGCCAAAGACCCTCTTCTTTGAATTAGCTTCAAGATTTGATGATCAATAGCATCAATTTTTTGCCTTATAGGTTTAATTTTATTCTTGCTCACAACTTTATCCGTGCTTAGATTGAAAATCTCCCATGAAATTAATCAATGCATCTACCGCTTCGATTGGCGTAGCATTATAGATGCTTGCTCTCATACCGCCAACTGACCTGTGTCCCTTTAGGTTAAGTAAACCTGCATTTTCTGCTTCATGCAAGAATTCGGCGTCTAATTCTGAATTTTTCAATAGAAAAGGTACATTCATAATAGATCTATTCTGCTCGGTGACAGGATTAGAATAAAAATTAGACTGATCTATAAAATCATATAAATTCTTTGCTTTGAGCTGATTAATCTTACCCATAGATTCTAAGCCTCCATTATCTTTAAGCCATGTAAAAACCTTGCCTGATAGATACCATGCAAAGGTGGGAGGAGTATTAAACATTGAATCTGCATCAGCATGTTTTGAATACTGAAGCATGCCCGGCAATTCAGTTGAAGCTGTTTCCAAAAAATCATTTTTAATAATGCAAATAGTTAACCCGGCTGGACCAATATTTTTTTGAGCACCTGCGTATATCATTGCAAACCTTGACACATCGATTGGCTCACTCAAGATAACTGATGACATATCTGATATTAATGGCGCATTGTTGATCGGAGGGACATGCAATGCATTTCCTTGAATTGTCTCATTAGCAACATAATGAAGATAAGATGCATCTTCAGAGCAATTCCAGCTCTCCTCATTGGGCACATTATTAAAATTAGATGACTCAGAACTAGTTACAATATTAATATCAATTATTTTTGAAGCTTCATTGATAGCTTTTTTTGACCAACTTCCAGACAAAACATAGTCAGCAACTTTTTGAGAGCCAAAATTCATTGGAACCATGGAGAACTGAAGAGTTGCACCTCCTTGAAGAAAAAGAACTTGATAATCACTAGGAATTTTTAATAAATCAATGAAATCTTCCCGTGCTTTATTAGCTATACCTATGTAATCAGAAGATCTATGGCTCATTTCCATAACTGACATTCCGGAACCTTGCCATTCTAGCATCTCAGCTTGAGCTTCTTGTAAAACAGCCTCAGGAATAGCAGCAGGACCTGCTGAGAAATTCCATTTTCTCATTATTCCTCTTCTTCTTCTGGAGGAATTCTCACACCTTCGATTAATTTTTCACCATCTTTGGGAGAAATCACTTTAACCCCTTGAGTATTTCTGCCGAGGGTAGGTATTTGACTAATGGCTGTTCTAATTAATGTGCCCTTATCGCTAATAAGCATAATCCCATCATTTTCGTCTACAGAGACAGCGGAGACCATATTTCCATTTCTATCGCTAGTCTTCAAAGCAATAACGCCCTGCCCACCTCTATTATAAGATGGGAAGTCTTCTAACTTTGTCCTCTTTCCAAAACCATTTTCAGATAAACATAAAATAGTCTTTGATGGATCGCCGATCATGAGAGAAATAACCTTCATTCCGTCTTTGAGAGTAATTCCTTTGACTCCTCTAGCGGTTCTTCCCATTGGACGAACTTTTGACTCATGAAATCTAATGAGTTTTCCAGAATAAGATGAAAGTAAAATATCATTATCACCATGAGTAATAACAGTTCCAACTAATCTATCATCATCATCTAATCGAATAGCCTTAATTCCAGATTTATATTTTTTATGAAATAAATTTAGATTTGTTTTTTTAACAACGCCATTTCGAGTTGCCATGAAAATATATTTATCTTCTGAAAATTCATCGACAGGTAGAATCTGAGTGACGGTTTCATCATCATCTAATTTCAACATATTAACTAAGGGTCTTCCTTTAGAAGTTCTGCTTGCAACTGGAACTTCATAAACCTTCAACCAAAAAACCTTACCTTTAGTTGTGAAACATAAAAGCTGACTATGAGAACTTAAAACATAAAGGTTTTGTATTAAATCCTCTTCTTTAACTTTTGCCCCAGCTTTACCAACTCCTCCTCTTCGTTGCTCCCTGTATTCATCTAGTGGCTGAGTCTTAGCGTAGCCACTTCGCGAGAGAGTTAATACCCTTGTTTCTTCAGGAATTAAATCCTCATTTGAAATATCATGACGGGTGTCATTGATATTAGTCTTTCTATCATCTCCAAAATTTTCTCTAACTTCTATCAATTCATCTTTAATTAATTGAAGGAGGGTTTCTTTGTCATCAAGGATTTTTTGAAGTTCTAAAATTACCTCTAAGATTTCATTAAATTCCGTAGAGAGGTTGTCTTGCTCTAAACCCGTCAGTCTTCCAAGCCTTAATTCAAGAATAGACTTTGCTTGAGCTGGAGATAATTTATAATTTTTTCCTTTGATACCATACTCTGATGAAAGGCCTTTGGGTCGACAAGCGTCATTACCAGCTTTTTTAAGAATCGCTTCAATCGGACCAGCTTTCCAAGATTTTTTGCATAGCTCGGTTGCTGCAATCTTTGTATCTTTGGATTTTTTAATAATTTTAATAACTTCATCAATATTTGCTATTGAAACCATTAAACCCTCAACAATATGCCCTCTTTCTTTGGCTTTTCTTAAATCAAACTTAGTTCTTTTTGTGACAACATCTTTTCTGTGTTTTATGAACTCTTGAAGGATTTCTTTAATATTTAATACGCGAGGTTGGCCATCCACAAGAACAGTGAAATTTATGCCGAAAGATTGTTCCAATTGTGATTGAGCAAATAAATTATTTTCTAGGACTTCAACAGACTCACCACGCTTTACTTCAATAACTACCCTAAGACCATCTTTATCAGACTCATCTCTAATTTCGCTGATTCCATCTATTTTTTTGTCTTTAACCATCTCAGCAATTCTTTCAAGCATCTTGGCTTTATTTACCATGTAAGGTATTTCATTAATTATCAAGGAGCTCTTTCCAGATTTATCCTCCTCTACGGAAGTTTTGGCGCGAACATGAATAATACCTCTGCCAGTCTTGTAGCCCTCATATATTCCAATTTTTCCATCTATAGTTCCGCCTGTTGGAAAATCAGGTCCAGTAATAATTTGAATGATCTCATCAATGCTGGCTTTAGGATTATCCAACAACAGCAAGCACCCGTTTAATACTTCTGTTAGATTATGTGGGGGTACATTTGTTGCCATCCCAACTGCAATACCTGATGAACCATTTACAAGCAATGCTGGAATCCTTGTTGGCATAACATCTGGAATTTGCTCTGTTCCATCATAGTTAGGGGAATAACTTACAGTCTCTTTCTCAATATCATTGAGAATCATATCTGTTATTTTTGCCATCCTGACTTCGGTATAACGCATGGCAGCTGGAGAGTCTCCATCTATTGAACCAAAATTGCCCTGACCTTCAACCAAGGTGTACCTCATAGAAAAATCTTGTGCCATTCTGACCATGGCTTCGTATACGGCTGAATCACCATGAGGATGATATTTACCTATTACATCTCCTACCACTCTTGCTGACTTCTTGTATGGTTGGCGGTAGGTGTTTCTCAATACATGTTGTGCAAATAAAATTCTTCTATGCACTGGTTTTAGACCATCTCTTACGTCTGGAAGCGCCCTTCCATGAATAACGCTCATTGCATAACTTAAGTATGAAGTTTTTAGCTCATCTTCAATATTGATTGGTAAGATTTCTTTTGCAAAATCAGTCATTTTTTAGCCCTAAAAGCGATATTTTTTATACGCAGGAAATTCCCTTATTTAAGGTTAAATTTTACCATACTTCGGGGGAATTTTAGTCTTTAAATTCGGCTACAATTTGGCCAATTGATTCCTTAGCATCGCCAAATAACATTCTAGTATTTTCTCTAAAAAATAATGGATTCTGAACACCAGCAAAGCCAGAAGACATTGATCTTTTAAGGACAAAAACTGTCTTGGCATTGTGAACTTCAATTATTGGCATTCCATAAATTGGACTACCCTCTTCTTCAGTTGCTGAGGGGTTAACGACATCATTAGCACCAATGACAATTGCCACATCTATCGTGTCCATAGATGGATTAACATCGTCTGGCTCAGCAAGCAAATCATATGAAACATTTGCTTCCGCAAGAAGAACATTCATATGCCCAGGCATACGCCCTGCAACAGGATGAATTCCGTATTTCACTTCTGTACCATTTTCCTCTAAGAGCTCTCCCATTTCTCTAACAACATGCTGTGCCTGAGCTACTGCCATACCATAACCAGGAACCACTAAAACACTTGATGCATTCTCTAGTATTAAATAGGCGTCGTCAGATGTAATTGGTTTCACCTCGCCTTGCTCTTCAGAGGAAGTAGATTGGCTAGAAGATGCATATCCAACAAATAAAATATTGGTAATTGTTCTATTCATTGCTTTAGCCATGATAATTGTCAAGATTAAGCCGCTGGCACCAACAAGAGATCCTGCAACGATTAATACATTGTTAAGCAATAACAAGCCTGCAAAAGCTGCTGCAATTCCAGACAAGGAATTAAGCAAAGAAATAACTACTGGCATATCACCGCCACCAATAGGCATCACAAACCCAATTCCAGCAACTAGTGTTAAAACTAAAAAGATTGAGAAATAAGATGGGGCTTGGGGAATGAATTGAGAAATAGAAGGTTCAGCTATTACATAAATTAATGCCGGCATGCTTAAATAGAAAAAGGATATAAAAATATTTGTAATCAAGGACCCTTTTCCAAGTTTTAACTTTTCAGATAGCTTCCCATAAGCTATGAGAGAACCAGAAAATGTAATGCCCCCGATATAGATAGTAAGCATTATCAAGACATGCTGAAGCATGGAGTTATTAGGCTCATTGAATTGCGACCATGCAATTAAGAATGTGGCCAAGCCACCAAAACCATTAAATAAAGCTACCATTTCTGGAATAGCTGTCATTTTCACTTTGATAGCTATCAAAGAGCCTATTAGACCCCCCAGTAAGACACCAGCAAGTATTATCTTTAAGTCAATCTCAAGGCTTAAGCAGGTTATTCCGACTGCAGAAAACATGGCAAGGGCAGATAAATAATTCCCCTTAACCGCAGTAGCTTCCTTGCCTAGCATTTTAATACCAAGAATAAACATTACAGAGGAAACTATGTAAACGATATTTTGGATGACTTGAATATTGACTAAATTTTCCATGATTTATTTCTTCTTAAACATGCTCAGCATTCTGTTAGTTACTAGGTAGCCACCAAATACATTGATAGAAGCAAATAAAATAGCACCAAAAGCTAATATATCTTGCATCTGACCAGCGCTAGAGAGCATCAAGGCACCCACAAGGGCAATACCAGAGATAGCATTAGCTCCTGACATCAAAGGGGTATGAAGTGTGCTTGGTACTTTTGCAATAAGCTCTAAACCTAAAAAGATTGATAGCAATAAAACGAAGCCCAGCAATATATATATTTCCATTATGAAAACCTCTCATTCATTATTTTTCCTTCAAAGGCAAGGACGCTGCTTTGAATAACCTCATCTTCAAAATCAAAATTAATGCCATGAGATTCATCATCATAAAAATCAGTAATCCAATTAATAATATTATTAGATAGTGCAAAAGAAGCATGAGTAGATACTTTAGAAGCTAAGTATGAAATACCTACAACTTTAACCCCATTTACATCCACTACCTCATCAACCACAGAACCTTCAACATTTCCACCAGTTTCTACAGCCATGTCAAGAATGACGCTACCCGGTTTCATTTTTTTAATGGTAGCTTCATCTATAATTTTGGGAGCAGGTCTTCCAAAAATTTGAGCAGTAGTAATTACGATATCTGATCGAGCGCAAACAAGACTTTGAAGTTCTTTTTGTTTCGTTATTTGCTCGGGGGTAAGTTCTTTGGCATACCCTTGATCAGTTTGACCAGTATCGCCTAGATCAATTTTTACAAACTTTGCGCCAAGAGATTTTACTTGCTCCTCCACAACATCGCGAGTATCGAATGCCTCAACTCTAGCACCTAATCTCTTTGCAGTTGCAATTGCTTGTAAACCCGCAACACCAACTCCAATAACAAATACTTTTGCTGGTTTGAGTGTTCCTGCGGCAGTCATCATCATTGGAAGAGCTGAAGATAAATGCTGAGCAGCTTCTAAAACTGCTGCATACCCTGCAAGGTTGGCTTGTGAACTCAGCACATCCATTTTTTGAGCTCTAGTTATCCTGGGTATGAATTCCATGCTAACTGCATTAATTTTTGATTGGTTTAATCCTTTAAGTTCATCTTCAGAATAAAATGGATTTAGCATGCCTATGACTGTTGAGCCTGGCTGAACTAAACCTGATTCTGCTAGAGTCAATGAGGTGGGAGAAATTATGAGATTACCTTTTGTGAGACATTCATCCCTTGAGATTGCTTTTAGGCCAAGGTCAATAAAAGTTTGATCAGAGATATTAATGCCATCCCCGATACCTGATTCAAATGAGAATGATACTCCTTTCAGATCTAAAATCTTGTTTACTGTTTCTGGGTGGATTACAGATCTTTGATCTCTTGTGTCCGGAGATTTTAAGGCAACAATATGCATTTAATTTAATTTAAAAAAACTTGTAGTACATTGCAATTTATTTAGTGGACATTGTCAATATTTAAAAAAAATCCTTTTAAAACATGTTCTATTAATAAAAAATACTGTAGTTTCACTACATAAAATAAGAAAAATTTCTATAAGTTTAAGCTTGCTCCACCGTCAACAGTTATCAACTGCCCAGTCATTAGCTCACTTTTTTCAATTAAATTTACTATTACCTCAGCAACAGATTCAGGAGTGCATGTTTTTTTCAGTGGCGTGGTAGTTTGAACACGCAATTTCACTGCCTCATACATCTCGGAACCCATTCCATTTTTTAACCACTCTCCCTCAATGAATCCAGGGCATACGGCATTTACTCTGATTGGTCCTAAATTTCTTGCCATAGATAAAGTCATAGTGTTTAAAGCTCCTTTTGAGGAAGCATAAGCAAGCGAACTACCAATGCCCTTAAGACCTGCGATTGATGATACATTCACAACACAAGGATTTTCACTTTTTAAAAGTTTCTCTTTTGCTGCTTTTACCATCTGGAATGGTCCAATAACATTTACACCGTAAATATATTGAAAGTCAGCAGCATCAAGACCATTCAGATCGGAGTGGTCCCAAACAAATTTAGTTGTTCCAGCATTATTGATAAGAGCATCAACCCTTTCCCATTTTTCTATAGCTTTATTAACGGTGGCTATGCAGTCTGTGTTATCTGAAACATCAGCTTGAATAGCAATCACCTCTGCAGTTTTATTTGAGCATAAACTGGCTACATTTTCTGCCTCTTCAATAGATGAGGAGCATGTAATTATTACATTCCAACCATTTTCAGAAAGCATTTTTGCCGTTGCAGCACCTACCCCTCGGCTTCCCCCGGTAACAATAGCGACTGGATTATCTGACATAGTGTTAGCTTCCTTTTATAAAAAATAATAAACTTACCTATTCTTGCATGCAATAAAGTAATCTGCCAACTTAAAGAAGTAGTGTTTATGAGCCAAAATATTGATCAAAATGAAGTAAATAAATTTGCTGAAATAGCTGAGAATTGGTGGGATCCAACCGGTGATTTTAAACCCTTGCATGTGATCAATCCCCTTCGCGCGAATTACATTGATCAAAAATCATCTATTGAGGGTTTAAAAGTATTAGATGTTGGGTGCGGTGGAGGTCTCTTGGCAGAGGCCCTTAATGCAAAAGGAGCAGAGGTAACTGCCATTGATGTAACTGAAGCTAATATTGGGGTTGCTCGGTTGCATGCCAAAAAGATGCAAATAAGTATTGATTACAGACTAATCACTGCTGAAGAATTAGCAACAGAAAAAAAGGAAGCCTTTGATGTGGTTACGTGCCTGGAAGTAATTGAGCATGTGCCAGATCCAGGGCAGCTTATTCAAGCTTGTTCTGATCTTCTCAAGTCAAATGGTCAAATGTTTCTTTCTACTTTAAATAGAAATCCTAGGTCCTTTGTTACGGCAATTGTTGGTGCAGAATATATTTTTAATGTATTACCAAAAGGAACTCATGAATGGAATAAATTTATTAAGCCATCAGAATTAGAAAGGTATATGCGAAATGCAGGTATAAAATTAAATGAAAGCAAGGGGATGTTTTATAATCCTATTTTCCATACTGCAACTTTAAATGATGATCTCGGGGTGAATTATATGATGCATGGATCTAAAAATGCCTAAAGGCGTATTATTTGATCTTGATGGTACTCTTTTAGATTCAGCGCCTGACTTTGTTGCTAGCTTAAACAATCTTCTGACAAAACATAACAAACCAAAACTTGATCCAGAAATAATTAGAAGCCATGTATCTGATGGAAGCTGGAAACTTACAAGCCTGGGTTTTAATATTGATATATCTGATGATCAGTGTGCAGTTTTAAGAGATGAATTATTAGAAGAATATGAATCAAATCTTCTGAAATATGGAGGAGCATTTGATGGGATTAAACAGGTGCTAGCTTCCTTGGAGAAAGATAATATCCCTTATGGCATTGTAACCAATAAACCGTTACGTTTTGCCAAACCGATATTAATGAATGAGATTGCATTCAAAGATTGCAAAACATTAATATGTCCAGATCATTTAGATGCTATCAAACCAGATCCAGAAGGAATTTTAAGAGGCTGTAAAGATTTAGGCTTTCACCCAGCTGAATGCATTTATGTAGGTGATCATAAGAAAGATCTTGAAGCGGGTATAAACGCGGGTACACAAGTTATTGCTTGTTATTTTGGGTATTCACTCAAAGCTAGTGATCATAAAGAACATGTTCACGGAGTGCATCATCCAGATGAATTATATGAACTAATTTCTCGACTATAAAATGGATCTTCTGAATAAGACAATACTTATAACTGGAGCATCTGATGGAATTGGTGAAGTTTTAGCAGTCGAATTTTCAAAACTAGGTTCTAATATTATCCTTCTAGGAAGAAATCCTGCAAAGTTAGATAAAGTTTATGATCAACTCGATCAATCTTTTAGCTCTCAAAAACATTTAATCTTGCAGGCAGACCTTAATTTATTGAACAATGAATCAGCTCATGAAATTTTAAGAGCAATCACGGGAGAATTTACTTGCTTAGATGGCATTATTCATAATGCTGCAATCTTAGGCACCATGACTACTTTGGAGGATTATGAATTATCTAAATGGGACGAAGTATTGAATATTAATCTAAGAGCTCCTTTTCTATTAACCAAAACACTTAAATCAATCCTTGAAGACTCAACACTACCTAGAATTATTTTTACTTCTTCTGGCGTAGCAAATATTGGCAGGGCTTTTTGGGGCGCCTACTCAGTTTCAAAATTTGGCTTAAAAGGCTTGGCAGAAATTTTTGCTAATGAGCTTGAAAGAACCTCTTCGATTAAAGTATTTAATTTTGATCCTGGGGCAACTAAAACAAAAATGAGGTCATCTGCTAGACCTGCTGAAGATCCTAATTCCATTAAAACCCCTCATGCTCTAATAGATTGTTACTTATGGTTTTTTAGTGAGGAAAGCTCTAATTCAACTGAAAAGTATTATGAATATGCTGATCTGTCTAAGAAAGTGACTTCCACATAAGAAGACTCAAATAAGTTCTCCAAGGCCTAAAGGGCTCATAAAACTTTTCACTCATTTCATGCTCACTAAAAAAATATTCATGGGCATGCTTTATTCCAAGGTCATTGATAGGCATGACATCTGTATCTCCTAAATAAAACATTTTAGCCATCTGAACTGACCAGGGTCCAATTCCTTTGTTTGCAATAAGTAAATTTTCAAATTCAATACTTGATAATTGCTTTAAATCGCTTCGCTGCAATGAGGATAAATTTAAATTGTTGATCATACCAATTACATAATTTGCTTTTGATTTTGATAGTCCTGCTGCATGTAATTCGGTTTCTAGTTTTTGATAATTTGTATGGGTCTTGATGATTGGATGAACTCTTGACCATATAGTTTTAGCAGCCTTTGTAGAAACTTGCTGACTCACAACAACTGATGAAAGATATTCAACCAAGGGCAATGATGATAAATTAATTTGAACTGGTTCAGACTCTTGAAGGTATTTCTCTAATAAATCAAATTTTTTTTCTTTTGAGACCCTTAATAAAGTTTTGTGAGCATTATCACTTTCCATAATTCTGGAGTTCTTTTATTTGAGAATCAGTTAAATTTATGCATGAACCTTCTCTGAGAGTTGAAGGTAAAAAAATTGGTCCAATTCTAACTCTCTTCAACCTACTTACCTCTAACTCCTGAGATTCAAAAAGTTTCCTGACCTCACGATTTTTTCCAGTGAGCATGCAAACTGAAAACCACTGATTTGAACTTTGCTTTTCTCCTGGAACAATGTCTGAAAATTGATAAATCTCGTTCTCAATTTTAACTCCAGACAACATATTTTTTTTCTTTTGCTCATTAAAATGGCCTCTGGCTCGAACAAGATACTCTCTATCAATTTCAAATGATGGATGCATGAGTTGATGTGCAAGGGTGCCATCATTGGTAAATAACATTAATCCAGAAGTATTAATATCCAATCTTCCTACTGCAATCCAGTCAGGTTCATTTAGAACTTTTGGAAGAAAATCAAACACAAGTTTAATTTTTTTATCATCTTTCTTTGAAGACAGAACTCCGCGTGGCTTATTTAGCATAATTACTTTTAAGTCTGCTTTTTTTAAAAGCACCCTTTCGCCTTCGAAAGTTACCTCGTCAGCTTCAGAGACTTTGGCTCCCAGGATAGCCACCTTGCCATTAACAAAAACTTTATTATCTTTAATAAGTTGTTCGCATGAACGTCTTGAACCTAAACCGGCTTGGGCCAAGAATTTCTGCAAACGCAGCATCGAGTTAACCAGCTTCTAGCTGATCCAGTGCATCTTCCGCAGGTAAGGCCTCAGGCAATGGAGGTAAATCATTAATTGATTTAAGATTTAAATCATTTAAAAAAGCTTTGGTTGTTTCATATAAAGCAGGCCTGCCTGGAACATCACGATAGCCAGATACTTTTATCCACTCTCTATCAAGTAATGCTCTAATTATCTGAGTGCTGACAGTGACGCCTCTTATATCCTCTATATCACCTCTGGTAACTGGTTGTTTGTAGGCAATTATGGATACCGTTTCCATCAATGCTTTTGAGAGCCTGCTTGATGTGTCATTCCATAAAGGGTAAAGGCAATCACCATAACTCTCTCTTACCTGCATTCTAAAACCTGAAGCAACTTCTTTAATTTCAATAGAGCTCTCTGCGTATCTTTCCTCCAACATATTTAATGCAACTTTAATGCTGGGCAAGTCTACCTCTATATTCTGAGATCCCATTAGTGTTTTAATCTCAGATAAACGCATCGGTCTCCCTGCACCGAAAAGAATAGATTCAACAAGATTTGGTAAGTTTTCAGTATTAGTCATCTAGTGAACTCCTCGATTGGTTGATTTAAGATAAAGTTGATTAGAATCTTTGTTTTGAATAAGTTCAACATGTCCATCTTTGGCCAAATCTAAAGAAGCCAATAACGCTACAACAACTCCCTGCTTACCTTCTTTTTTTTGATATGTTTGAAAGAATTGAATCACATTTCTTTTATTGAGAATGGATAAGATTAAAGCAATCCTGTCTTGCGTAGATAATTCTTCAAAATGAATTTCATGATGAGCAGAAAATTTAGGTCGCGAACTAGCTTCTTGAAAGATTGCAGCAAGCTCTTTGGGAGAAATATTTATGGATACTTCTCGTTCTTTAAACTTGGGCAATCCTGTTGTTGCAAGAAAGAAATCTCTATCCAGTCTGGGCAGATTAGAAATAGATTCTGATGCGCTTTTATACCTTTGATATTCTTGTAATCGTTTAATAAGCTCAGACCGTGGATCTTGCTCCTCTTCCTCTTCTTCGGACTGTGGAATAAGCATTCTAGATTTAATTTGAGCAAGTGTTGCAGCCATCACCAAATAATCAGCGGCAAGTTCAATCTTTAGAGCATCCATTAATTCAATATACTGAATGTATTGATCAGTAATCTCGGAAATATCTAAATCTAAGATATCAATATCTTTCTTCTGAATTAAATAAAGCAAGACATCCATTGGGCCAGAAAAATCCTCTAAATAAATTTCTAATGCTTCTGGTGGAATAAATAAATCGTCAGGAAGTTGCGTTAAAGCCTCTCCTTTAAATTGTGGAAATTCTAGTTGTGCTTGAGACTTCATAAGTTCAATTTATACAAGATGCTGTAATTATAAGCTGTTTTTAACACAACATCTTGTGATTTTGCATAAAAATGTTGATTTAAAGGGTTTTTACTGACTTTGAAAAAGAAATAATAAGATCAGTGAAAACCTATTTTTTTAATTTAATTGCATTAATATTTGATGCATGGAATCTATTTACCACACAGACAATACAAGAATTGTTGAAAAGTTCGATCTCATTACGCCGAATGACGTAATTTCTGAATATCCACTTACTGATGAAATTTCAAAATTAGTGTATGGAACAAGGAATGAGGCTAGCCAAATCCTTCATGGGAAAGACGATAGAGTGATTGTTGTGTGTGGTCCTTGCTCAATTCATGATCCAAAATCTGCTCTTGAATACGCCCACTTGTTAAAAGAAGCCAAAGAATCATTAAACGCTAATTTGCTTATCATCATGAGGGTATATTTTGAGAAGCCAAGAACAACTGTAGGCTGGAAAGGTTTAATTAATGATCCAGATATTAATGAAAGCTATGACGCAAACAAAGGCTTAAAGCTAGCAAGAAAAATTCTCAGAGACATCACTTCAATGGGTCTACCAGTCGGAACGGAATTTTTAGATCCAATTTCACCTCAATATGTTGCAGATCTTATTTCTTGGGGAGCCATAGGGGCTAGAACTGCAGAAAGTCAGTCGCATAGAGAGCTTGCATCTGGCCTATCTTGTCCAATTGGCATAAAGAATGGAACAACTGGTGCGTTAAAACCTGCAATTGATGGTATTCAAGCTGCAAATCATCCGCATGTATTTTTTTCAAATACCAAAGATGGGAAAGTTTCAATATATAAGACATCTGGAAATTCAGACTCACACATTATTCTTAGAGGTGGGAAAGAGCCTAATTTTAGTTCAGAAGCAATCCAACAAACATTAACAGCATTAGTTGAGGCTGATGTAAATGACTCCATTATGGTTGATGCGAGCCATGGAAATAGTCAAAAACAATTTAAAAAACAAATTGATGTTGTAAATAATCTAGCTACACAAATTTCAGCAGGCAATCAAAGTTTAAGAGGTCTGATGCTCGAAAGTCATTTAGTTGAGGGAAATCAAAGTATTACAGAAAGCCTCACTTACGGTCAAAGCATTACTGATGCATGCATGAACTGGGATGACACTCTTAACTGCCTTAACACAATCAGCGAAGCTGTTGAAAAGAGGCGAGGATAATTGAAAGAAGACTTATTTACTTTCTCCATTCAAGAAGCAGAAACATTGGGCATAGAATGTGCTGTTGTTCTAGCTGCCGCTAAAACAATTAAAACTAAAATATTTACGCCAAGCGAAATAGCAACAAGCCTGAAAGAGAAAATTCCTTTTTTAGAGAACGAGGAAATCCTTAAACATATAAAGAGATTAATTGATCTAAAATTAATCCCTTCAGAAGCAGCCTCTAAAAAAAACGAAGATTCTCGAAAAAAAAACCTTTATTCTTTGAAGCTACCTTCCAATAATCTCAATGCCGGAAAAAGAAAGCTTGATTACTCTTGGGCCCCTTCTATTCAAGCATTTGAAGTCTTGAGTATGGGCAAGATTAATAAAGAATTTATTGAGAGCAAAGTGAATGAATTCAAAATGTATTGGTTGGAAAAAAATCAAGTTAGGGATAACTGGAATGTGTTATTTGTGGATTTTATTCGTAGAGAGTGGGTCAAAGAAAACTCTGAAAATAAGGGTTTGCCTGTCTGTATAGATGAAAGCTGGTCACCCTCTTCTGATGCTTTTGATATTTTAGAATTAGCGAATGTTTCAAAAAATGATGCATTAAAACACTTGAAGGAGTTTATACTCTATTGGAAAGAAAATGGAACTGCTCTAAGGTCTTGGAACTCAAAATTTGTAGATTTTGTTAAACGCAAAGAGTTTATAGGCTCCTATGAAGAAAAAAATGACAAAAAAAATAACAGACATAATGAACCAGGAGAATTTTCTCAAAAGTTCAAAGACAGAACAAAAGATGATTCCTGGGCAGAAAATCTCGAATTCTGATAGAAAAAGCTTTATTGAGGCAATTGATAATCTTTTTTTAAAGCTGGAGCTTTCTTATCATTATCAATTTTATAAAGTTTTTGGCACTGATATCAGACTCACTGAGGCAAAAAAGCTTTGGGCAGAAAGCTTAAAAAAATATCCAGCTGAATGCATTAATGCTGCTGTAGAAACGGTGATTCAATCAAATGACTATCTCCCAACTCTTACGGAAGTCCTCAAAGCATGCTCAGGATCAATGGGTGCAATAAATATTCCAACTCCGCAAGAGGCATTTATTGAAGCTCAGAAATCTTCATCACCAAGGCAAAACTTTGCTTGGACTCATCCCATTGTTTATTGGGCAGGAAGAGAGATTGGCTGGGATTTAATTAATTCTCAAAATAATAATAATGCTTTTCAAGCTTTTTCAAAAACCTATATGCGCTTGGTCAGAGAAATGAAAGCTGGAAAAGAATTTAAAGTTGCACCCAAGGAACAATTAGATGCTTTGGAGCCTTTAGATATAGATTTATTAGAAAAACTTAGAAAAAAACACAACATCTAGAATGTAAAGTGTACTTTACAAAAAAGATGGACTATAATCCACTCCCGCTTGTCGAAATAAAAATAGCGTAAAAATTATAAAAAATAAGAAATGTCAAAAAACGTCAGGATTTCTCTATATATTTTAATTCCAGTAATAGCCTGGATGATTTCTGGTCAATTTGTAGAAGACGTAAAATTAGCAGAAAAGGCAAATAATAAATTATCTTCAGTTGTTATTGCTGAAAGTCAATCTGCATTCTTTTCGCCTTCAATTAAATTAAATTCTTCAGCCACTTCTGAGAAAAGAGTAAATATTTTAGCTAAAACCTCAGGAGAAGTTATGCCAAATAATGTCTTTCAAGGCGACTGGGTAGAAAAAGACCAAGTACTCTGCAGACTAGGCGTAGTTGAACTCAACAGAACAGAAGTAAAAGCACCATTCAAAGGCTATATTGAAAGAATTGTTAAGCCAGGTAATTACCTAAGCAAAGGTCAAGCATGCGCTGTGATAATTGAATTGGATCCTATCACCTTTGTTGCTGAAGTTCCTGAAACAGAAATTAAAAGGGTAATCAATGAGCAAAAAGTTTCAATTGAACTTGTTACAGGTGAAGTGATCAAGAGTAAATTAAGTTTTGTATCAAAAAGTGCATCGGCTTCTACTCGTACCTTTAGAGTCGAAGCAAAAGTTTCAAATGCTAGTGGCAAGATAAGAGATGGAATTACCGGCACAATGACAATCCAAACCAATAAGGTGCTTGCGAATAAAATATCGCCATCTATTTTACTACTATCAGATGAAGGTGACCTTGGTGTAAGAGCTGTCAATGAAAATGATGAGGTTAAATTTTTACCAATTAAAATCATTGAAGATACTAATGATGGAATATGGGTTACAGGAATTCCAAATCTTTCAAAGCTTATTGTGCTTGGTCAGGGATTTGTAAAAAATGGCGAGAAGGTACAAACAACTTTCCCGTCTGATGCATGACTAAAATTGTAGATTTTGCTTTATCAAAAGCAAGAACTACCCTTGCCCTAGCTCTGCTTGTAATTGTTGCTGGATCGATCGCACGATCTTCTCTTGGTGTGGCTGCTGATCCAAATATTCAATTGCCTCTTGTTAGCGTGTCAGTATTTTTAGATGGAGCCTCTCCAGAGGATGCTTCAAGACTCATTGCGAGACCTTTAGAAACCAGATTAAGAAGCGTTCCTGGTGTAAAAGAGCTTTCCTCATCGGCTAGATTAAGTTACGCGCGAATAGTTGCAGAGTTCGAGGTTGGTTACAGCATAGATACGGCTCTAAGAGATATCAAACAAGCAGTGGAGGAAGTTAAATTTGAGCTTCCAAGAGAGGCAGAAGATCCTCAAATCAGAGAATATTCCTTTGCTATGTTTCCTGTGATGAATTTAAGTCTTATTGGGTCAGCGTCATTAAGACAAAAAGTTTTTATAGCAAGAGAACTTCAAGATAAATTGGAATCTATCAGCGAAGTGCTTGCCGCAGATCTTGAGGGAGTTCCGCAAGAGGTTCTTGTTGGAATCATAGATAAATCCAAAATGGAAACATATGGAATTACCTTAAACCAACTCTATAACTCTATTTCAAGCAATAATTTGATTATTCCAGGTGGAGCTCAAGACACAGGCTCAGGCAAGTTTAATATCGAAGTGCCAGGAATTTTCGAAACTGCAGAAGATGTTTACAACATTCCAATTAAAGTTACTCGCGATGCAGTTGTAACCTTAAGCGATATTGGAGAAATAAAAAGAACGTTTAAAGATTACTCTTCTTTTGCAAAAGTTAATGGCGAAGATGCAATAACGCTTGAAATTAGAATAAGAGTAGGCGCAAATGCAATTGATGCTAAAACCGAAATTTTAAAAGTAGTATCTAACTTTCAGGAAACCTTGCCACCAAATCTTTCGATAGTAAAAACGAATGATGAAACTGTCTGGGCAGAAATGATGATTTCGGAGCTGGAAGGAAATATTATTACGGCCATTTTCTTGGTTATGGTGTTGGTTATTGCAAGCATGGGAGTGAGAGTTGGAATGTTGGTTGGTCTCTCGATCCCTTTTTGTTTTCTATTAACTTTTATTATTTTAAAGGTTGTAGGAATTGAGTTTAACTTTCTAGTCATGATGGGTCTTCTTCTTGGGTTGGGAATGTTGATTGATGGTTCAATAGTAGTAACCGAGTATGCCGATAGAAAAATTTCTGAGGGTTTAAATAGATTAGAGGCATATCGATTGGCCTCTAAAAGAATGTTTTATCCTATTCTTTCTTCTACAGCCACCACCATTGCAGCTTTTATACCTTTAATCTTCTGGCCAGGCTTCACTGGTCAATTTATGCGCTATCTTCCTGTAACGGTTTTTATCGTTTTGACTGCATCTCTTGTTTACGCAATGATAGTAACTCCTGTCATTGGTTCAATATTTGGGCAAAGAAGATCTACTTTAGTATCTGGTGAAAATGAACAAACTGGGGAAATTGTATTCGATAAGATTTCTACTTTTTATGGAAAATGGCTAAGAACATTTGTTAAGAATCCTGGAGAAACCCTAATTGCTGTGTTGATGCTTCTTTGGTTCTTTGGATATGCGATGTATGGAAACTTTGGGAAAGGTACCATTTATTTTGCTGATGTGGATCCTTTTGCAGCGGAAATAAATATTCGAGCGCGAGGAAACTTCTCAGCACTTGAATCAAAAGAGATTATGGAAAAAGTTGAGTCTTCCATATCTGATGTGCGTGGCGTTGAAAACCTATATCTTACAACTGGCTCACAGTGGTTTAACTCAGGTGGAGATACCATGTCTAGGGGCTTTCTTGAAGTAGGAATGACAAATGATGGAGAGTTAACGGGAAATGAGATTATTAAAAATGTTGAGGCGGCAGTTTCTTACCTACCAGGAATAATTGTTGAAATTACTCCAGAAGAAGGAGGCCCTGGCTTTAGCTCACCTATAGAACTTGGTATTTTTGGAAATAATGAAGATCAGGTTGCGCAAGCAACCCAAAGAATTGAAAAATATTTGCAAGACGACGTCATCGGCCTTACAAATATAAATACAACACTGCCTCACCCATTAATTGAGTGGAAGGTTGAAGTAGACAAACAAAAAGCTGCTCAACTTGGTGTGAGCATGATGGATATAGGTGCATTAGTTCAAATGCTCACAAATGGTTTCAAGGTTGGAGAGTACAGGCCAGATGATTCAAAAGATGAAATTGAAATCAGAGCAAGATTTGATACTGAGCTTAGGTCCTTGAGTGGTATAAAAGATCTTAAGGTTAATTCAATTAATGGCCTTATTCCAATTAGCACCTTTATAAAGCTAGTACCTTCACAAAATCGTCAATCTGTTGTCAGAAGGAATGGTAAATTTTTCCATGAGATAGGAATTGCAACTGACACTGGGTATCTTGTATCTGATAAAGTAACTGAAATTGGAGCTTGGCTAGAAACTCAGGACTTTGGCTCTGAGATTACAACTCAATTTAGAGGGCAACAAGAAGAAACCGAAGAAGTGACAGCATTTCTTAGTGGTGCTGCTCTAACAGCTCTAGCTCTGATGCTAATCTTGTTAGTGACTCAATTTAATAGCTTTTATCAATCAATACTTGTGCTGAGCGCAGTATTTATGTCGGTGGTTGGTGTTTTGATAGGCCTTATGATCATGGGAAAACCCTTCAGTACTACTATGAATGGAATTGCAATTGTTGCTTTGTCAGGAATAGTTGTGAATAACAATATTGTTCTTATCGATACATTTAATAGATTAACCGGAGAATTTCCAAATCTTTCAAAAGAAGAGGTAATTATGAAAGCTTGCAAACAGCGCCTGAGACCGATTCTATTAACAACCACAACAACCATTTTTGGCCTTCTTCCCCTTGCAGTGGGTGTAAGCATTGATGTGTTGTCGAGAGAAATATTAATAGGTAGCCGGGTTGTTGAGTGGTGGACATTATTAGCATCATCAATTGTGTTTGGTCTATCATTTAGCACAGTATTAACTTTAATTTTTACCCCTGCCGCACTCATACTTCCATCTAGAGTTAAAGCGTGGCTTCAAAATAGATTTGGTCTATTTAAAACAGCGAGTTAAGTGCCCAAAAAAATAGCATCGGTTACAATAAAGCATGACAAAAAAAGATACAGTGAATTTTGAATCATCTCTTAAAAAACTTGAGCAAATTGTTGCCAAGCTTGAGGATGGAGATGTGAGCTTAGAGGATAGCGTTAAATCTTTTGAAGAAGGGATTGGTTTAGTTAAGGAATGTCAGAAACAGCTTTCTGCAGCTGAGTTAAAAGTAAAAAAACTTTTAGATAGCGGCGATTCAGTAGACCTGGATAGCTAAGATTGGATCTATGTCTTTAAGCTTTCTATCTGAATGCAAAGAAAAAGTATTCAATCGAATAGATGCCCTGCTCCCAGATACCAATAAAATAGCTTCTTCCATGCGATATTCAGCTCTAGCAGATAGTAAATGTATACGAGCCGGTTTAATTTTTGCCTCTGGAAATTTAAATAAAGAAATTTCTAATTCAGCATTAATTGATATGGCCGCTAGCATTGAACTCATGCACACCTACTCTTTAATTCATGATGACTTGCCATCAATGGATAACGATGAGATGAGAAGAGGGCAAGCTTCAAACCATATAAAATTTAATGAAGCTACAGCTATTTTAACTGGGGATGCATTGCAAGCTTTAGCTTATGAGAATATTGTTGCATCACCTGAAATAACCGATTCGCAAAAAATTGCATCAATCAAGGCCCTTGCTGATGCATGCGGGCACGAAGGCATGATTTTAGGTCAGCAATATGATTTAGATGCTGAAAAAAATGAATACAATGATATTAAAAAAATTCATGAGCTGAAAACAGGAAAGTTAATCAGAGTTGCAATGACAATGCCTCATCTAGGAAATGAAAAACAAAAAAACCAACTAAAAGTTTTGGATGAGGTTGGTAGAGATCTTGGTCTTGCTTTTCAGATTATCGATGATGTATTAGAGGTATCTTCAGATTCAACCACGCTAGGAAAAAGCAACCAATCAGACTTGGTAAATGAAAAATTAACCTATGTCAGTGCCTTTGGTAAACAAGCATCCATTGATCAAGCGCATGCTTTATCAAATGCGTGTATTTCTAAATTAGAAAGTTCATTCAATAATGATGAAGTGGGCGAACTGCTTGCATTAGCTAAATTTATGGTTGAAAGAAAGAGTTAAGATGAAAATATTCTCTGAAATTCCAACCAGCCCTCCTAAGACACTAGTTTTAGACAAAGTAAACTTGCCTGAAGACATTAAAAATTTAACTCCCATAGAGCTCAAGACATTAGCTGATGATGTGCGAGCGCATATGCTATACAGTGTTGGTCAAAGCGGTGGCCATCTTGGTGGAGGTCTTGGGGTAGTTGAGCTTACGGTTGTCTTACAGTACCTATACGATACTCCCGATGACAAAATAATTTGGGATGTTGGTCACCAAGCCTATCCGCATAAAATTCTTACTGGAAGAAAAGATACTCTTACTTCAATTCGTCATAAAGATGGATTAGCTCCATTTCCAAATCGAGAAGAAAGTCCATATGACGCTTTTGGAGTCGGTCACTCCAGCACATCAATAAGCGCTGCGCTTGGCATGGCGATTGCCAACCAAGATACAAATAAAAAGGTTGTAGCTGTGATTGGTGATGGAGCTATGACAGCCGGAATGGCATTTGAAGGTTTAGCTCATGCAGGCCATATTAAACCCAATATGTTAATTATTCTTAATGATAATGATATGTCTATCTCAGAGAATGTTGGGGGGCTAAATAATTATTTTTCAAGAATCTGGGCGTCAAAAGTCTACAAGGGAATAAGAAAAAGTGGAAAAAGTTTTTTAGAAAATCTTCCTCAGGCTCACCACATAGCAAGAAAAGTGGAAACTCAAATGAAAGCTATGGTTGCTCCTGGAAGTATCTTTGAAGAATTAGGGCTTAATTATATCGGTCCAATCGATGGTCATGACATTAATGAATTGATGACAGTGATACGCAATTTGAAAGACTTTGAAGGTCCACAATTTTTGCATGTAATTACAAAAAAAGGTGCGGGTTTGGATCCTGCAGAAGCAGACAGAATAGGCTTTCATGCCATTGGAAAAATAAAACCATTGGATGCATCTAAAAAAACAAATGGGCCGAAATATCAAGATGTTTTTGGGCAATGGATTGTGGATATGGCCAATGAAGATAAAGAATTAATGGCAATTACTCCTGCCATGCGTGAAGGCTCTGGTCTTGTCAATTTCAGCAGAGAATTTCCTGAAAGATTCTTTGATGTTGCTATTGCTGAACAGCATGCAGTAACACTTGCTGCGGGAATGGCATGTGAGGAAAAAAAGCCTGTTGTGGCAATCTACTCGACCTTTCTTCAACGTGCTTATGATCAATTAATCCACGATGTAGCATTACAAAATCTTAATGTTCTATTTGCAATTGACCGAGCTGGGTTGGTTGGTGAGGATGGCCCTACTCACTCTGGTAATTATGATCTTGTATATCTTAGGTGCATTCCGAACATGATTGTTGCAGTCCCAGCAGATGAAAATGAAGCAAGAAAATTGCTGACAACTGCATTTTTGCATAATGGTCCCGCTGCCGTAAGGTATCCAAGAGGTGGGGGAATTAACTCATCCATAGAGCTTGAGCTTAATCCAGTAAAAATTGGCAAAGGAAGAGTTATGAATATCCAAGAATCAGACATGCTCGTACTGAATTTTGGAGCACTTATAGAAACGGCAGAGGAAGTTGCTCAAGAGCTAAATGCTACTTTATTAGATATGAGATTTGTTAAGCCTCTAGATGAAGAATTAATTACTGAACATTCACATGATAAAAAAGTAATAATCACTATTGAGGATGGTGCCATATCTGGCGGTGCAGGCTCAGCAGTTAGTGAATGGGCTCAAGGAAATAAAATGAAACATCAAATCATCATGTGCGGTATCCCAGATGAATTTATTGAGCATGCCAGTCGAGCTGAAATGCTAGAAATGACTGGTCTGGATAAAAAAGGAATTCTTGCGAAAATAAAAGACACTTATCTTAAGTGACCCATCTTATCTCTTTTGGTATCGAGATAATTTTGGTTCTTTTCATTGGCACCTTCATGAAGAGAAGTCCTTTTCAGGACCTTGATGCCAACCTCTTCTAAGGCATCTACTTTTTTTGGATTATTTGTTAAGAGATTCACTGAGGTGATATTGAAATGCTGCATTATATCCAGGCAAATATTATATTCTCTTAAGTCTGCTGGAAAGCCCAACAATTCATTAGCCTCAACTGTATCATGACCTTGATCTTGCAAAGCATATGCTCGGATTTTATTGACCAGGCCTATACCTCTGCCCTCTTGTCTTAAATATAAGAGAATTCCAGATTTATTTTCAGCCAACATTTTTAGGGCCGATTGTAATTGAGGACCACAATCACACCTTAGGCTATGCAATGCATCTCCAGTTAAACATTCAGAATGGACCCTGCACATCACAGCATCTTGATTATGAATATCACCAATAGTTAAAGCTATATGATCTTTACCATTTGGTTCTTCAAAAGCTGAAATAGTAAAATCACCAAACTTTGTTGGCAATTCTGATTCAGAAACAAATTTACAGCTATTCAATTGATTTAAATGTAGATAAAAATTGCGTAAATTATACCACCGGCAAACAATCCTGCTATTAAATCATCAAGAAGAATGCCCAGGCCTCCTTCTACATTTTTGTCTGCCCAAGAGATCGGCCAAGGCTTCCAAATATCAAACAACCTAAAAAGCAAAAAAGCACACAAGTAAATAATAATTTCATGAGCGACAAAAGATAAAGCTACAAGCATTCCTACTACTTCATCGATAACAATTGAAGAGTGATCTTTAGATTGGCTGTCTTGAGATGCTTGAGAGCATACTAGCCAAGAAAATAAAATAAAAATTGGTAAAACGATATGAATTGATGAATGCAAAAACTCTGCAAAATACCAAATAAGTAAGGCAACCAAACTACCCCAAGTGCCTGGTGCTGGTCGTATTAAACCTACACCAAACCATGTAGCAAAAAGATGGGAAGGTTTTTTTAAGTTTGGAAAATTCATTCTACTGAAAATGATCCCAATTTTTTATTGAGCCCTTGTTGTTCGAAAGTGTTAATTTTTTGCCGCCCATAATGCCAATAGTATGACATTTTTTTTTGTAGGAATTGAGTTTAGCTTGAAGCACTGATAATTTTTTCGGGGGTACTGTGAATAATAGTTGATAGTCATCTCCAAACTCTAAACATTGCTTAGAATATTTTTTATCAGCTACAGGTACTTGTTCTAGATCAAGATGACATCCAACTCCAGAGCTCGAAACGAGATGAGAAAGATCTTGAATTATTCCATCAGAGATATCTATGGCAGAGGAAGCAATGCTCGCAATTATGCGCCCATAATCTATTTGAGCTGAGGGGAATAAATAAGGCTTGGTTTTATTGTTTAGCTCACCACTTCGCTTGTATTCTTTTAACCCAATATATCCAGAGCCCAGAGCACCAGATAAACATAATATATCCTCAGGTTGAGCATTAGATCTTAGTAAGATTTTTTTCTCAGGTTTGCCCAATACTGTGACGCTGATCTGCAAAGGACCTTTTACAAGATCACCGCCAATCAATGGGAGCTTAAACTCCTTAGAAATTTTTTGTAGTCCTTTTCTGAATGCTTTCATCCAGTCAGGATGAAATTTCGGCATAACCAAAGAAAGATTGAAGGCAACTGGGTTACCGCCCATCGCTGCTATATCGCTTAGAGCAGTTGCAACAGATCGGTAAGCAATTGATTCTGCAGGCATAGAGTTTAAAAAATGAACACCGGCCACACACGTGTCAGTGCTAATGAGTAATTTTGGATTGGCCGCAATTACAGCGCAGTCATCACCACCGGCAAGATTAATGCCATTGGTATTTAAATAAGAAGTACCTATGCCTGATAGATACTTCTTAATAATTGAAAACTCTGAACTTATATTAACTTGGGTATCTTTCAAATAAGCCAGTTGCGCCCATTCCGCCACCAACGCACATAGTCACAATACCAAATTGCTTATCTTGATTATTCAGCTCACGAACAATATGACCAACTTGTCTTGATCCTGTCATACCGAAAGGATGTCCAATTGAAATAGAGCCGCCATTCACATTGAGTTTGTCCATTGGAATGCCTAGTTGATCTCGACAATATGCAACTTGCACTGCAAAAGCCTCATTGAGCTCCCAAAGATCAATATCATCAACACTCATATTGTGGGATTTTAAAAGCTTAGGAACAGAAAAGACTGGTCCAATTCCCATTTCATCTGGTTCACAGCCCATGGTTGTAAATCCTCTAAAATAAGCCATTGGTTTTAAACCTAGTTCAAGAGCTTTTTCTTCGCTCATAACAAGTGTCACTGAGGCGCCATCTGAAAGTTGAGAAGAATTACCAGCAGTAACTGATCCATTTTCAGGATCAAAGACTGGCTTCAATGTTGCCAAGCCCTCTAAAGTTGTTCCAGGTCTATTACACTCATCTTTATCAACTGTGTAATCAACTTCTTTAGATTCACCTGTTTCTTTGTTCATGAGCATCATTTTTGTATCCATAGGGATTATCTCATCAGTAAACTTACCTGCTTCTTGAGCGGCCGCTGTTCTCTTTTGACTTTCAAAAGCAATCTCATCTTGAGTCTCTCTTGAAACGTTATATCTATTAGCAACGCATTCAGCAGTAATACCCATTGGATGGTAAATACCAGGATGACTCTCTGCTAATTTCTCATTTACAAAACCATCCATATTTTGCTTGCCAGAAAGCATAGTAATTTGCTCAACACCACCAGCGATGACTGTGTCATAGCACCCTGCCATAACTTGGCTTGCAGCCATAGAAATAGATTGCAATCCAGAAGAGCAATAACGATTAACAGTTGTACCTCCGACTGTCAGGGGAAGATTGGATAGGACCGCAGCATTTCTACCAATGTTATGTCCCATTGCGCCCTCAGGATTACCACAACCCATGATGACATCTTCAACCATTTCAGGGGGTAAATTAGGATTTCTGTCTAACATTCCATTGATAATGTGAGCCAACATATCATCTGGACGAGTCATGTTAAAGCCTCCGCGATGTGATTTAGCAAGACCAGTTCTTACACTATCTACGATAACTGCTGTTTTCATTTTTATACTCCAAAATTAGTAACGAGTTATTCTAAACGATCGTCGTCATTACTTAAAGACTTATACCAATTTGGTATTAAATCTATGTTTAGCTCTTTAGCTTTTGAGAATATATATGGCAAAGTAATTGGACTAAAAGGCAAAATTAATAATATGCCTAAACCAAGATTTTTAAGGATTTGTTGTAGTTGAGAGTTAGCTAACTCTAATTCACGCTCAGTAACAGAACCTTCAACAAATTTTAGATACGTATCAAGCATTTTTTTATTTTCACGATTTTCTTCCAAAAAACTCTCTTGAAGTTTGGCAAGGATCCTATTAAATCGTTTGGTAAAAATTTTCATCAAAAAAAAGCCCGGAAATAATCCGGGCTTTATTATATCTAAAATGAAGAATTAAAAATTCATTCCAAAGTTAATACCAAAGATTTTTGGATCAATGGCAACACCATTTTGGAAACCACCCACAGTTACATCCGTTGAGTAGTATGCATAAATATGATCTTCATCAGTCATGTTCCTTACGTAGGCTCCAACAAACCAAGCCTCAGAAACAGGAGTATATTTAACAGATAAATCAATTAGACTTACATCCTCAATGTAACCTCGAGGTCTGTTGAATGCAGTACTGTAATAATCATCTCTGTATGAATAATCCATTCTGAACGCCCATGATCCAGCAGATGTATCAACAAACTTAGTAACACCAAGTCTGTAGTTAAGTTCTGCAGCCATAGGAAGAGAATTTCCTGATAAATCTGCTTCAACTCCATCTGTGATTGGGCATGGAAGTGTTGTTGAATCTAAACCAAAGAATGGTTGTGTACACAAAGGTCCAAAAGATTTAAATACATACCCAGCATCAGTAGGCGCATATAAAACGAGCGCTCCAAGCAATGCATTAGAAGCAGCTAATCCTAAAGAACAATTAGCAGAAGGCGCTGCCTGTCCTACAAAAACCAATGGATTACAAGTTGCTGCCAAAGGTGCAAAGTCTGACAAGAAGCCTGTCGCTCCTGCTGGAAGCGGAAGTTTTTTAGTAGCCTGATTAATGTTCAATGGATCAACAGACTGGAAATCCTCAATTTCTGTGCTTGTATGAGATACAAAACCGTCAATGATCAAGGTATCAGATAACAATAATGTAAATTCTGCTTCTATACCCTCAATTGTTACATCAGCATTTTGGTTAATTGAGGCACGATTAACAATTTGTGAAAGCTGGAGGCCTTCATAATCATTAGTGTATGCAGATACATTTAATTGAAGAGCTCCTTCCATGAGAGTGCTTTTTAAACCTACCTCAAATACATTCGCAACTTCTGAATCAAAATTAACTAAACCTTCGATATCAGTGGTGTTAAATCCACCAGGCTTGAACCCAGTTGAATAAGTTGCATATAGAAGTTGATCTTCATTAAGCTGATGGTCAATACCTAGCTTATAAGTTGATTCTTCTGCAGCATAACTTCTAGGTATTGGAGCTGGTTTTACTTTTCCGTAATAGCCAGCACCTTGGTTTTGTAGGTCAAGTAAAGAGTTAAATGCCTTACTATTAATTTCAAACTCTGTATAACGACCTCCAACTGTCACAGTTGTATAATCACTTAGATCAAAATACATTTCACCATATATAGCTTCGCTGCTTCTATTGAGGTTACTGTCAACATGGAAGTACTGTTGCCATTCAGCTAAATGCATTGGTCCAATACTTGCATTGGCATTAGCTATACCCCCATTTTTAGCCATATTTAATGTGTAGCCTTGCGCCTGAGCTGGCGGTAATAATCCTGCTAAGACAAGTTGAGTTGCTTGCGCAGAAGCAACTGGTAAAGTCTGGAACCAACCCAACCAGAATGGAGTTCCTCCATAAGGAGCTGCATCAGGGAAAATTGCACCAACTGGTCCAGTTGAAACATCACTCCAGTAATTCATGTATGGCGTTCCGATGTTGTAATTGGTTTCACTGTCACTAGCAGAAGTGAAAAGACCAAAAGTGAAGTTAAAAGAACCATCATAGTCAGATGAGAATCTTAGTTCATACTGTTCCCACTCAGACTCATTAAAAGATCTATCCATAGCCTGATCACTTGTATAAGTTTTCATGCCTAGACCTGCGCCAGCCATGTTGCCTTTGGTTGTATCATAGAAAATATTAGATGTAATAGGACCCATGGCATATGGAACCACTGATACAGAATGATCATAATCAGCAAAATCTTCATACTCTCTAGTATGGTATGAATAAGTAAATACCATGTTCATGGTGTCTGATAGAGCGCTGTTTATTTCAAATACAGTGTTCTGAAGCGTAGCCTCATGAGTTGGTTCGAAATCAAGATTAACACTTCTTAAGTCAGCTGAAGGATTATTCTCGTAAATCGTATAGTCTAAGGCTGTGTTCTGGAACTGAATGTAAGGGACCCAATGACCGTAACTACCCGGTGACCAAACCGCATCATTGCCATTTTCATATGGGCTACAACCAAAGAATGTATCTTGCTTACAGTATTGTCTGGCAGCTCTTAGTCTGTTGTCATCTGCTTGAGTTGTTTCATAGATCAAAGTCATGGTTGTGTCATCTGAATAATCATACTCAAAAGACATCCTAGCGCCTTGAGTGTTTCTATCATCAAGCTTATTGCCTGTGTGAGAGTTAGTTACAAAACCCTCTCTTTGAAGTGAAGCAAATGCAAATCTTGATCTCAATTTATCAGTTAGAGGGAGGTTAATCGCTCCTTCCATTCGCAATGAATCATAATCAGCAACATCGGCTTTTAGGTAGCCACCTGCTTCAGCATCAGGTCTTTTAGTAATCATTTGAATCAAGCCACCAGTTGTTCCCGCGCCAAACAGTGATCCTTGAGGTCCACGTAGAACCTCTACACGCTCAACATCAAAAAATTCTTGCTCATAAAGACCACTAGCAGATGCGGTTTGACCATTCCAGAAGTAACCGATACTTGCACTGGTGGAATTTCCAACTGCAAAGTTACCGATACCCCTTAGAGTAATACCAGCACCTGAGTAAGCTCCTTTTTGGAAGCCTAATGTTGGAACAGCAAACTGAAGATCCTCAAAGTTTTCAATTTGTTTAACCTCAAGATCAGCTCCTGTGATCGCTGTAATTGTAATCGCAGTATCTTGGAGATTTGTTTCTTTTCTTAAAGCAGTAATAACAACCTCTTCAATCTCACGAGCTGAATTCTCTTGAGCTATTGTTGGAACTGCGCTAAATGAAAATGCTAATAAAAAAGCATAGAAATATCTGTTCATAATCTTCCCCCTTAAAGTTGATTGTTTGAACTAGTGAAACAATGATATACCTAATAGCAAAGGCATTGCAATGGTAATGGGGTTGCTATTTTTATTATATTTTTTACTTATAAGTAAGATAAATTCTACTTATTTTAGCTGTGATGAGCTCTTGCCCAAAACCTGCCTTGCAACAATCAGTTGCTGGATTTGTTGAGTGCCCTCAAAAATATCAAGAATTTTAGAATCACGAGAAAACTTTTCAAGCAAATGATCCTCTGAAAAGCCCTGCATAGAGCATATTTCAACACATTTTAAAGAAATCCTATTGCCAATTCTGCCGGCTTTCGCTTTGCCCATAGATGCTTCTTTTGAATTAGGCATTTTGTTGTCCATCATCCAAGCTGATTTATAAACAAGCAATCTGGCTGCTTCTAGTTCTGCTTCAAGCATCTCAAGCTCACTCTGTATAGCTGTTTGGGTATGCATGGATCCACCAAAGTTATCTTCATAGCCCTCTTCAGAAAGAAGAGCTCTGGTCATATCAAGAGCAGCTTGGCCAAGCCCAATAGCCATGCCAGCAACCATGGGACGCGTATTATCAAAGGTTTGCATTGCTCCGCCAAATGATTTTTTTGCTGCGTTGATGTCCGTCTCAATCTCTTCCTTGCCACCAAGCAAATTTTCACGAGGGATCCTACAATTATCAAAAATTAAAGTGGCAGTATCAGAGGCTCTGATACCTAATTTTTTCTCAAGCCTTGCAACGGTAAATCCTGGCGTGCCTTTTTCTACAATAAAGGATCTGATTGCTGTTTTGCCCATGTCTTTATTTAAGGTTGCCCAAACAACAACACAATCACATCGATCTCCATCGGTGACATAAATCTTTTCGCCATTTAAAACCCACTCGTCTCCTTCCAAAACAGCAGTTGTTGAGATATTTTTTGAATCTGAACCAGCAGCAGGCTCAGTTATAGCCATGGCAGCCCATCTTTTTCCCCATAAAGCTTTTTGGTCTGGGTTGCCAACCGCCATAATGGCAGCATTCCCTAATCCAGTCCCTGGTCTAGCAAGAAATAATCCCACATCACCCCAACACATCTGCTCTAAAGAGATAACAGCCCAAAGACTTCTTCCGCCCAAATCCATTGATTTAACAGAGTCATCACCCATTCCGCTTTCTTTTTTTTGTGCTGCAGCAGCTTGATTGAGCTGCTCCATTTCCAAGGGTGGTTCATGCTCTGCTTTGTCATATTTTCGAGAAATAGGACGCAATATAAACTCTGCTGCCATTCTCATGGTCTCTTGAGTCTTTTGTAATTGATTAGGTAAAAGTGGATGTATCATTTTAAACTCCTGCGCCCCCTTCAAATATGCCAATGGCTCTTAAATTTCTGTACCAAAGTTCAACTGGATGCTCATGAGTAAAACCATGACCTCCAAGCAATTGCACGCCATCGGTTCCTATTTTCATTCCATGATGGGCAGCAAATCGATATGTAAGTGATGCCTGCTTATGAAAGTCTTCACCAAGGTCCTTTAAGGCAGAGGATTTATACACCATTAATCTTAAGGCCTCGGTTTCAATTGCCATATCAGCAATCATAAAAGCCACCGACTGTCGGTTTGAAATAGGTTCATCAAAAGCAACTCGTTCATTGGTATATGGAACAACATAATCTAGAACTGCTTGGCAAACTCCTAGCGCTAAAGCTGACATACCGATTCGAGAAGAATCTACTAGCGATTCATAATTAATAGAGTAATTATGTCCACCGAGTTTCTGCGAAGCATTAATTTTGCAATTAGATAAATTAATTTGTGATAAAGGCACGCCCTTCAAGCCCATAAATTCTTTTTGCTCAAGCTCAACCCCTTCTTGATCTTTATTGACGAAATATAGATTACATTCGCCTGATTCATTGGAAGCAGAAATTAAAAAAGTTTTAGCCTCATCCGCAAAAGCAACACCGGTTTTCGATCCATTCAGAGTAATTTCTTCAGCACTCTCATCCGCAACAACGCTTGATTGATATGGATCAGTCGCAAGCAAAGCATTATTAATCCCAAGACCCACATGAAAGATAGAACCATTAACAAGCTCAGGTAAAAGTTCCGCTTTCTGTTCTTCACTGCCATGCTCTGAAATAATTTGCGCTGCCAACAAAGGAACAGAAATAGACATTGCTAGTGATAGATCTCCATAGGCAAGCGCCTCAAGCGCCAAAGAATTTGAAACAGCATCTTGTTCTAATCCCATGCCACCGTATGCTTCAGGAATAATAAGAGAAATAAGATCTAAGGATTTAATTTTCTCAAGCAATTTATCGCTAGGCCTACCATCACTCTCAGCTTGCCTTGCATGGGGACGAAGCTCAGTTTCAGCAAATTTTCTGAGCATGTCCCAGGTCATTTGCTGCTCCTCAGATAAGGTGAGATCAAAAGGATGTTCTGTGTTGTAGTCTTGCATTAAATTTTTGCGATGAAATTAACCGTTGATTACTTGTAAAAGTAAAACATTGTGTAAAGATGTTAAAGGTATTAATTAGTCAAATCAATGACTATTAATATGGCGAATATTCAAAAATTTGAATTATAAGATAAGGCTGATATTGCTAACTAAAGTTTAAATAATGAGAAAAGCAGAGCGAGCATCGATTGTGCTAAAAATTTTAGAGGCACATTACCCTAAAACTCCTGTACCACTTGATCATCAAGATAATTTCACGCTATTGGTTGCAGTTTTATTATCTGCTCAATGCACGGATGAAAGAGTTAACAAGGTAACGCCTAAGCTTTTTCAACTGGCAGATAATCCAAAAGATATGAGAACCAAAAGTCCAGAGGAAATATATGACATTATTAAGCCATGTGGTTTAGGGCCTCAAAAATCCAAAGCCATACATGAGCTCTCCAATATTTTATGCGATTCCTACAATGGAGAAGTTCCCGAAGACATAAAGGCACTAGAAAAACTTCCAGGAGTGGGTCATAAAACCGCCTCAGTGGTTATCAGTCAGGGGTTTGGACATCCTGCATTTCCGGTAGATACCCATATCCATAGACTGGCTCAAAGATGGGGTCTAACCAAGGGAAAAAATGTCCAGCAAACCGAACAAGATCTAAAAAAAATCTTTCCTCAAGATTCCTGGAATAAGCTCCACTTGCAAATCATATTTTGGGGAAGAGAATTCTGCCAAGCCCAACAATGTCACGGGGTAACTTGTAAAATTTGCAGAGCAACTTTTCCCAAAAGATCACGTCCTTTTTCCCACAAGAAGCCATAGATAATTTAGAATAAGATTCTCAAGCTTTTTAATTAAAATTATTAATATTTTGGAGTAACCAATGGAATCTCAAGCTGATTCAATCTTTGCTAATTCACAAACTATAGAAACATATGATACGGAACTTTGGCAGGCCCTTGATAAAGAGTCTACCCGTCAAGAAGAACACATAGAGCTAATAGCATCTGAAAATTATGCCAGCCAGAGAGTAATGGAAGCTCAAGGGGGATTGCTGACAAATAAATATGCAGAGGGCTATCCAAACAAAAGATACTACGGTGGTTGTGAGCATGTTGATATAGCTGAGGAACTAGCAATAAATAGAGCGAAAGAGCTCTTTAAAGCTGATTATGCAAACGTTCAGCCTCACTCAGGATCCTCAGCAAATGCAGCTGCATTTTTAGCTATGCTTGAAGCCAATGATACGATTCTAGGGATGAGCCTTGATCAAGGAGGTCATTTAACTCACGGAGCAAAAGTTAATTTTTCAGGAAAAAACTACACTGCTTTCCAATACGGCCTTCATCCGAAAACACATGATATTGACTATGATCATGTTAGAGATTTAGCAAAAAAACATAATCCAAAAATGATCATTGCCGGCTTTTCAGCTTTTTCAGGAACTATAGATTGGGAAATTTTTAGAGATATTGCGGATGAGACGGGTTCTTATTTTCTTGTCGACATGGCTCATGTATCTGGATTGGTTGCTGCTGGACTATATCCTTCACCAGTGCCCTATGCTGATGTAGTGACTTCTACAACTCATAAAACCTTAAGAGGTCCCAGATCAGGAATTATTCTTGCAAAATCAAATGAAGCTCTAGAAAAAAAATTAAACTCAGCTGTATTTCCAGGGTCTCAAGGCGGACCGCTTATGCACGTGATAGCAGCTAAAGCTGTATGTTTTAAGGAGGCTCTTGAGCCAGATTTCAAGCTATACATTCAACAGGTAATTGATAATGCAAAACTCATGTGCAAGGTTATTCAGGACAGAGGCATCGATGTTGTATCTGGCAAAACTGACAATCATATTGTTCTCATGGATTTAAGAAGCAAGGGATTGACTGGCAAAGATTGTGAGCAAGCCTTAGGACAAGCAAATATAACGGTAAATAAAAATGCTGTTCCGGACGATCCTCAGTCACCATTTGTTACTTCAGGGATTCGATTGGGAACACCTGCTATTACCACAAGGGGTTTTGGGAGTGGTGAGGTAGAAATATTAACTAATTGGATTTGTGATATTGTTCTTGACCTTGGTAATGCTGATAAAATTAATTCAATCAAGAATCAGGTGGTTGAAATGTGTAACAGGTTTCCAGTATATAAATAAATATGTTTTGCCCTTTCTGCCAAGCTCAAGATACCAAAGTTGTTGATTCAAGACTTGTTGGTGATGGCTCCCAGATTAGAAGAAGAAGAGAATGCGAAGTTTGTCATGCTAGGTTTACAACCTTTGAGACCGCCGATCTTGCTTTACCCAGAATTGTTAAAAGTGACGGAGAAAGACAGCCATTTAATGGAGTCAAGCTGAAAGGCGGAATGCTGAGAGCTCTGGAAAAAAGACCTTTATCTGCTGAGGAAGTTGATGGGGTATTTGGTAGTATTTTGACTGAAATTCGCCAGCTCGGCGAAAGAGAGATACCGTCACGTCAACTCGGTGAGATTGTTATGCGAAATTTAAAACGTGTTGATCAGGTTGCCTATGTAAGATTTGCATCTGTGTATCGTGACTTCCAGGACATCAAAGAGTTTGCCGAAGAAATATCTTCTTTATCAAAAGAAAAACCAAAGAGAACAAAAAAGAAAAAATGAAAGACCTAGACTTTATGGCTAGAGCCATTAAGCTTGCAAAGAAAGGTCAACTCAAAGTTCAACCAAATCCTATGGTTGGTTGCGTCATTGTCAAAAACAATAAAATAATTGGTGAAGGATGGCATATGGAATATGGCAAAGATCATGCTGAAATTAATGCCATAAAAAACTGTAAGAAAAAATTTGGTGCTAAGAAAGCTCTTAAACTTATTGCTGGATCTAATGTCTATGTAAACCTTGAACCATGCTCAATTGAAAAAAACACTCCTCCCTGCTCGAATGCTTTAATTGAATATCAGATTAAAAAGTTGTTTTGTGGAACGCTTGATCCAAACCCAAAAATTAATGGGCGAGGGATTAAATTACTTAAAAAAAATGGTATTGAAACAAGTGTTGGCCTACTCAAGAATGAATGCAAAGAATTGAACCGAGTTTTTTTTACCAATCAAAAAAAATCTCGTCCCTACATCATCCTTAAAAGTGCTCAATCACTTGACGGGAAAATAGCCCTCCAAAGCGGAGAAAGCAACTGGATCACCAATCCTGAATCGCGCAAAAATAGTCATCATATTCGATCAAAAGTTAAAGGGATTCTAGTGGGAAGAAATACGGCCGAACATGACAACCCTGCGCTAACAGTTAGATTAACGAAGAATGAGTTAGGTTTGGCTAAAGGTGAGGCAATTGTGCAACCAGTAAAAATTATCCTAGGTAACTTGAAGAAATCAAAAAAAGTTAACAAAATTTTTACTGATAATTCAAAAGTTATTATTGGATCTAGGCAATCAGCCAAAAAGTCTAAAAATGTGGAGTATTTAGAATATAAGAGAAAAAATTTTCTTGAAGAATTTCTGCAAGATCTTTTAGATAGAAATATATCTAGTATTTTGGTTGAAGGTGGTCAGAAAACTTTAAATGCATTTATTGCTAATAATTTATTTGATGAATTGGTGCTATATACTGCCCCCATGTTTTTAGGCAAAGGAAGTAAAGAAGCTTTGAGCGTTAATCCTCCTGGCGCCATAAAAACATCAATTAAATTAAAGATGGTTAGACTGGAGAGATTTAAAGAGGACATAAAGACAACTTACTACAATAACAATCTTTAATTGTTTTTAAGCATTTAATGCCTATATATAAGACAAATGGAATTTAATACTACAGAAGAAATCATTCAGGATATCGCAGCTGGCAAAATGGTGATTTTGCTAGATGATGAAGATCGAGAAAATGAAGGTGATTTAGTTTGCGCTGCTGAGTTAGTTGATGATAAAAAAATCAACTTTATGATTAGCAAAGCAAGAGGCTTGGTATGTTTGCCCTTATCTCCTCAAAAATGTGATCAACTTAATCTTCCCATGATGACTAACAATAATCGAGCCAAACATGGTACTGGGTTTACTGTTTCCATTGAGGCTGCTGAAGGCATCTCCACAGGTATCTCTGCTGAAGATAGGGCCAAAACAATCATTGCTGCAGCGAAAAAAAATGCCAAATCAGGAGATATAGTTCAACCAGGTCATATTTTCCCATTGCGAGCCTTCGAAGGTGGAGTCTTAAGTCGAGCGGGTCATACAGAAGCTGCATGTGATTTGGCAAGACTGGCAGGACTTGAAGAAGCTGGTGTGATATGCGAAATCATGAATGACGATGGAAGCATGGCTCGAAGAGATGATTTAATAAAATTTGCCTCAATTCACGAAATGAAAATTGGGACAATAGCTGACTTAATTCACTATCGTACTCTCAAAGAAAAATCTGTTCATCTGGAATACTCAAAATCTGTTGAAATTGATGGTCTTCAATTTGACCTTTCTGCATGGCGAGACAGCATCTTTGATAATCTCCACTTAGCTTTTGTGAAAGGCGATCTTTCCACATCTGATTCTCCGCTTGTTCGGGTTCATGTTCCTAATACATTGCACGACTTAATTGGTATTGAAGAATTTGGCAAAAGATTAAATCTAGAAAAGGCTCTAAAAAGAATTGGAAAAGAAGAATGCGGTGTTTTGCTTTTAATAGGTAATTATCAAGACGCTGACGAAGTCATGAATGACCTTAAGGGAGCAAAATCATCTGTTAAGCCGGAAACAAAGACTGTGGGCATAGGGTCACAAATTCTTAAAGAGCTTGGATTGCAGCACATTACATTGCTTGGAACCCCAGTAAAATATCCATCCTTGTCTGGATTTGATCTTGAAGTCACGGGGTTTGAACAATGAGCAAAGATGGATTCACATTCTCGTCAAAACAAATTGATGTTAATAAAAAAATTACTATAGTTGCATCAAAATGGAATGCCGCACTTGTTGATGAATTATTGGAGTCTGGCAAAGCACATTTAGAAGAGCTTGGTTTCACCAACATCAAAACTGTAAATGTTCCTGGCGCATGGGAACTTGTCCATGCAGCGCAAAGAGAATTAGCTGATGCAGATGGAGTCATTGCATATGGAGTGGTCATTAGAGGCGAAACAACACATTATGAACTCATATCTGAGTCAGCAGCTCATGGATTAATGCAAGTGAGTGTGAATGCAAATAAGCCCATTGGCTTTGGCTTAATTGCTGCTGAAAATTTATCTCAAGCTCAAGAGCGAACTGATTCATCAAAATTAAATAAAGGTAAAGAAATTGCACAATCACTTGTTGAAATGCTGAGCTGAAGATGTCTAAAAATCTTGGAAAGTACAAACAAGAACTTCAAACACGAGAGTGCTTGGTACAAGCAATCTATCAATACATATTTCATGAATCAAATTTAAACTCTCTTATAGATCAATTCCTAAAAGAAAATACACCCAAAAAGATAAGCTTTAATTATTTCAAACAAAGATTAGAAAATATTTTTGAACAATCAGATGACTTAAAAGGGATCACAAGAAATCTAAAGAATAATGAAGGTGAAAATTTAGAGATTATAGATGAAGCTATTTTGTGGCTTGGAATAGTGGAGATACGCGCTAATGAGCTGGCTCATCCTGTAGTTATTGATGAATGTATACGCCTAGCAAAGAAATTTTCTAATCCAAATTCTTATAAATTTGTAAATGCAAAACTCGACGATTGGTTAAAAACAAATCAAGCTGAATGGCTTAGGAAGGGTAGTTAACATAAATTGGGCTAGACCAAGCTCTATTTTCAGCTGGTGCAAGACAGTCTCCCCTATTCTCATGAACCCCCACTCTGCATATTTGAGTTTTAATGCATTTACCATTTTCATCAAATTCACATCCCAACGGATCAGCAGAAAGCTTTAGCGAGGGCTCTTCAATAGCCCTTACATAATAAACAGCATCTCTTCGACCAATTGAGAATTGCTCATCTTCAAATGACACCTTGCAACTCGTACTATTGCAGGGGAAGGTCTTCCATACATCTTCTACAAGTCCTTCGACTGGTTCATTTTCATATTGTTGTGGCAAAATTTTAATAACCTCAATTCGGGTAATCACTCTTCTTTCATTACTGGGGTTGTAACATTCTGAATTACAGATCTTATCTAAACGCTCTTTTGTTAATCCATTGTTGCTATAGTCAGGACAGCCAGGTTTTTGTTTAAGAGAGCCTGCTGCTTTTACAGTAAATACCGGTGATTGATTGCTCTCAACTTCTGAGCCCATTGATAAAGATTCGGATTGAGTTTCTGCATCAAACCATAAAAGAATTCTTGGTCCCGAGGTTGCATAAACTTCTTTTCTTTCTAGAGCATCCCAAATTGATTCTCTTTTTCGAGATGTTGAGTGAGCAGCGACTAGTCCTCCTGACATAAAATATGCACTTTGTCTTTCAGCATCAGTGGCAATATTCAAATCCATAATGCTGGTCAAGTTAGTATTACCTAAATCAACATAAGATGGTTCTAATTCACCTTTAGGGCGCCTTAAATCACTCATTTTTTCATAAAATGGATCATTGAAGCCATTAGCCTCAGTATTAAAAAGTCGATCAATTTCCTTGAATCCGGTACCAGGCCGAGCGCCATGATTATCGCTTGAACCAATAAACCCAAACTTAAAACGTTGTGGGTTTTCTTTATCAGTAAAATCACTTAATGCTAAAACATACTGAGCAGAGCCTAGAGGCCTATAGTTAAATGACGGCAAAAAACAATCATTGCATTGTCCGGCATTTAAGTAATCATCTGGATTTGTTTCATTCACTGCAGCATATCCTGTTGAGCCCATTTGAGCCGCAAATAATTTTGTTTGATCTACTAAATACTTACAAGTTTGATCATCCATCCCAGAGGTTTGACATCTTTCAGCCATAATATTGCCTGCTTGCTGGCAGGTTGGTAAGAAATCTTTAGTTTCATCAGGACAAAAAAGTTCAACGTTTAGATCAATGTCTGAATCATTCCAAGTTCTGTATTCTTCTGAGTTGCCATGACCAGAATATATCTCAAATAAAAATTGAGATTCATCGTCCTTAAAATCTGTTAATTGTTTTTTCCAATCAGATGTTGGTGGAGTATAAAACCCCCAAGTAGTCCCATGCGGAATGACCATGTAGGGTGTATCCCAATCTTTCAATTTCTGGAACAAAATATTTGGATTGGTTGCCTCCTCATAACAATTTATAGGGAGATCTCTGGTATTTACTCCTTCAGGGCATATAGGTGTTGCTTGGATTTCGTCAAAGAATTTATCAAATGCAAAGAATCTGTCTCTATTTTTAAAATCTAAAGTTGCAGGCAAAGCTGACATGGTCCAAGGCAAGCCAAGTCTCATAACTAATGGAGCAACTCCTCCTGAACCAATGGCTCTTGGTGGTACCACAGCATCATCGGTTTCTAAAAAAATAACGTTTTTATGCCCATAATGATTTTCTGGATTCGGATCAACTTGAGTCCATTCCCATCCTAAGAAGCTAACCAAATCATCTGTTCCTTCTGATAAATTATTACATTGTTGAATGCTTTGTTTGGTATCCAGCCATTTTCTTGGGGTGCTTGCTTCAGCATGATCATTAATGGACCAAAAATCTAAAGCTGAACAAAATCTTGCGTAATCACATGCATCAGCTAATGGTGAAGCCCCTTTACCGTTCATAAAGGGTAAAGACCACATGAATGCATCTGTTGAATAGGTTGTATGAACATGAAGATCGCCAAAGAGAATTTGTTTGTCATCCAAAACCTCTAAATCTGATTTCACCACATTGATCCTAGTGGATCTATCTTGAATTGCTTGTTCTGGAAGAACTCTTCCTTCTATAACTCCAGGTCCATCCAATGTTCCAAAGACTTTTAAAACGGCGCCTCCAAAAAAAATAACTACAGTAAAAATACAAAGCAGAACGAGTGAAATTAGAAGGTTTTTCATGTCTCTCCAGAATAGATGAAGCTAATCTCTATAAATTGTTTGATCTCTTGATGGTCCCACCGAAACTATGCCAACAGGACAATCCAAGGTTTCTTCAATAAATAGTATATATTCCTGAGCAGCTTTAGGTAAATCATTAAAAGACCTAGCATTGGATGTATCCTGCTTCCAACCAGAAAATGTTTTATAAATAGGTTGCTGCTTTTGATCGTAGTCAATGCACACTTGAATTTCTTCAAAGCCATCTAGAACGTCTAATTTTGTGATGCATAGATTGGTGACAGAGTTGATAAAAACAATCGTTTCTAATGCTTTCAAATCCAACCATCCACATCTTCTTGGGCGGCCTGTTGTTGCACCAAATTCATGTCCAATCTTTGCCAGTTGCTCTGCGTTGGAATCAAATAACTCAGTAGCAAAAGGCCCCTCACCAACACGAGTAGTATATGCTTTGGTAATGCCCAAAATAGAATCAATATATCGCGGGCCCACTCCCAAACCTGAAGATAAGCCACCTGCAGTAGTACTTGAAGAAGTGACATATGGATAGGTGCCATGATCAATGTCTAGCATAGAACCCTGCGCACCTTCAAAAAGAATGCTCTTGCCCTGTTTTACCCAAAGCTTTAAGAGATCCTGAGTTTTGCAATGATATTTATTATAAAGATCTATATTGCTGGTCAGCTCTTCCAAGACATTCTCGAAAGCTATAGGTTGGGCATTATATAAATTCTGTAAAATTTGATTGTGATAATTAACCAATGTTGATAATTTTATCTTGAGCTCTTCAAGATTTTTTAAATCTCCAAAACGCACTGCACGTCTAGCAATCTTGTCTTCATAAGCTGGGCCAATTCCTCTACCGGTTGTCCCAATACCTTCCTCTTTATCTCGAACCTGATCAATTGCTGTGTGAGTAGGCAAGATTAATGAACAATCTTCACTGATATAAAAACGGTCTTTAAAATTAATATCACTCTCTTGTAATTCCTTTATTTCTTTAGCTAAAGCTGGAAGAGATAAAACAAGACCATTACCCAAGACACAATGAACTGATGGGTGAAGGATGCCGGATGGGACTAGATGAAGAACTTTTTGTTCACCATCAACTTTGAGTGTATGGCCTGCGTTATGACCGCCTTGAAAACGACATACTGCCTCAGAACTTTCTGCCAAAGCATCTACAATTTTTCCTTTACCCTCATCACCCCATTGCAAGCCCAAGATAAGGGTGTTATTGCTCATGGGATGTTAGTTATTGCCTTTTGACTTATTGAGGTATTTGAAGAAATCAGATTTAGGATCGATAACCAAAACATCTGACTTATTATTAAAAGTTGCATCATAAGCTTTCATGCTTCGAGTAAACTCATAAAATTCTGGATCTCTTGAGAATGATTCTGCGTAGATTGCTGCTGCTGTAGCGTCGCCCTCTCCTCTTATTTCTTCAGAAGTTTTATAGGCTTCTGCAAGAATAATAACTCTTTCTTTGTCTGCAGTTGAACGGATTTCATTAGAAAGTTCATTTCCTTCAGCACGTAATTCTTCAGCTAATCTGTTTCTTTCAGAGCGCATTCTTTCATACACAGAGTTACTTAGTTCAGGCGGCAAATCGATTCTTTTAACTCTAAAATCAATAATCTCTATGCCTAGATCAGATACAGAATTTCCTAAATTATCTCGCATGTCGCTCATCAACTGGTCTCTTTCTCCTGAAACTAATTCGGTCACTGTTCTTCGACCAAATTGATTTTTCAGCTCAAATGCAGTTCTTTGTCCAAGCAAATTATTTAAGTTAATAAAACTTCCACTGGTTGCATCATAAAAGGTTCGAACGTTTGTAATTCGATATTTTACAAACGAGTCAACAATAAGATATTTACTCTCAACTGTTAAGATTCTATTTGGCTCTTCATCTAAAGTCTGTAACCTTGAGTCATATTTTTTTACGTTTTGGATAATCGGTAATTTAAAATTTAAGCCAGTTGGAAGGTCGGATTTGATAGCTTCACCAAACTGAAACACAATCCCATCTTCTTTTTCATCAATAACAAATATGCTGTTTAGTATTATTGCAAGAATAAGTCCCGCAAGAACTAAGAGATTCATTCCTTTAGTCATTAGTCTTCCTCCTGTGATCTATTTTGTTCAAGAATTTTATCTAATGGAAGGTACATCAAGTTATTGCCTCCCTCGACGTCCATCAATACTTTAGTTGAATTACTGTATAGACCTTGCAAGGCATCTAAGTAAAGTCGATCCCGCGTCACTTTTGGTGCTTTTTCATACTCAGCTAATAGCTTATCAAAACGCACAGCTTCACCCTCTGCATTAGCTACAACTTCCTCTCTGTATGCTTCAGCTGCCTGGATTCTAGCAAATGCTTGACCTCGAGCTTCTGGGACGATAGAAAGACCATATCGATCAGCTTCATTTTGCAATTTTTCTTTATCCTCTCTTGCTGCAACAACATCATCAAATGAAGCTTTTACAGCTGAAGGTGGATCAGTTTTTTCTATGTTGACCTGTTGCACTACAAGCCCAGTGGCATATAAATCGAGATAGCTTTGCAACCTTGAATCAACATCTTGGGCAATCATTTCACGGCCTGTTGTTAATGTTTCCTCAAGGGTATTATCTCCAACAACATGACGTAATGAGCTTTCTGTCGCTTCTCTAAGACTACTTTCTGGATCGCGAACATTCAAAACAAAATCCTTTAAATTTTTTATTCGGTATTGCACAGAAATAGTTACATCAACTAGGTTTTCATCCTTGGTAAGCATGTTTGCTGTTTGTGAATAACGTCTAGTTAAGGCAACATTTTCTACATATCTTTCATCAATTCCAGCCAACATGAAGTTTAAGCCTTCTCCTGTCTCTTCATAATACTCACCAAACCTTAGAACAACTGCTCTTTCTGGAGAGTCTAGCTGATAAATAGACATACTTGCGTAAATGACTAGTAATCCAAAAAAACCATACAAAAAAGCTTTTTTTGTTGGAAAATTAAATCCATTTCCACCAGAAGATCCATTAGAGCCGGAACCTTGTTTTCCAAACATGACAGAAAACTTTTTTATTAAGTCATCAAACGAAACTTCATCTTGATCTTTTCTGCCCCAAGGGTCTTGATTGTTTTGATTATCCCAATTCACGTAGATACCTATAATTGTAAAATTTAATTATAAATTTAATTTGGGGGTAAATCCTAAGAATTAAACGATTTCAAGCAAATTAAGTTGCTTTTTTAGTTGCTCAGCAGCTTCTTCCCCTTGATGAAGATCAAAATAGATCAAATTTTCCCATCCTCTCATCCAAGTACACTGTCTTTTAGCAAATTGACGTGTAGCAAAAAGAGACTTTTCAAATAATTTAGACTGTTCTAACTTGCCCGCAACTACTTGCAATCCTTGTCTATAATTAATTGCTTTCATTGCGGGATGTTCCTCAGAAATATCAAAAATATTTTGAATATTCACTATTTCCTCGAGCAAATTATCTCCAACCAATGTCTCTTGTCTAGACTCTATTCTTTCATGAAGTTTTGCTCTTTCCACAGGAAAAATTCCAAACTCAATTAATGAGTACTTTTCTTTTAATCCGGGAGTCTGTTCAGATGCAAGATTTTCACTCAAGCTCATGCTTGTTGAAGAGATAATCTCGATTGCTCTTATAATTCTTTGAGAGTCTTGAGAATCAATATTTTTTGCTGCTTCAGGATCAAGCCTGCTTAGATCTGCATGCAAGACATCCACTCCATCAGTAAGAATTTTTTTCTCTAACTCATCACGCAGAATCCGATCAGCCGAGGGAAGAGTGCTTATTCCTTTTTTCAGAAGATTAAAGTACATCATGCTGCCTCCAACCATTAATGGGATCTTATCTCTCGTATGTATGTCATCAATCAGCTTCATGGCTGAATCATAAAAATCTGCTACAGAAAATATAGAATCCAAAGAAACATGATTAACTAAATGATGAGGATGTTTTTTTAAGGTTGCATATGAAGGCTTAGCAGATCCAACATTGCATTCCTTATAAACCATGACTGAGTCTACGCTTATAATTTCTAGGGCTTCAAATTGATTTTGCCAGTTAATGGCCCAGTCGGTCTTCCCAGATGCAGTGGGACCTAGAAGAAATATTATGGGTTTCTTAATCAGTTTCAATTAGTTTAAATTGCGTCTTGATCAGTCTCGCCTGTTCTAATTCTGATAACTTGATCTAGCGAGGAGACAAAAATTTTTCCATCTCCAATTTTCCCAGTGCTTGCACTTTTTGTAATCGCATCTATGACATCTCCAAGTTGTTCATTTGATACAGCTATTTCTACTTTGATTTTTGGTAAAAAATCAATTACATATTCAGCCCCTCGATATAATTCGGTATGGCCTTTCTGCCTACCAAAACCTTTTACCTCTGTAATTGTCATACCAGTAATGCCAATCAAATCAAGTGACTGACGAACTTCTTCTAACTTGAATGGTTTGATAATTGCTGTAATGAGCTTCAACTTTATTCTCCTAATTGCCTAATTATATAAGATGCTTGAACCTCTGTTGAACCTTTATTTCTCTCAACGACCTCCTTGGCTCTGTGCGCAAATTCTTTAGCAACTTTTGAATCTCCAATAAAAAGCTCCATCGCAGCCAATAATTCATCTTCACTTGTTACCTTGACACATGCATGATCACTATGAAATTGATGAACGATGTCTTCAAAATTAAATGTATGAGGGCCTATGATTATTGGGGACCCTAAGGCAGCTGGTTCAATTAGATTATGGCCTCCTCTCGGGACTAAACTACCTCCAACAAATGACATTAATGAAGATACATAAAAGCCTGATAAAAGACCTGTTCTATTGATGATGCAGACATCGTAATCTTCTGAACCTAAATCTGAATATAGTTTTACCTTGAAACCCATGATACCTGCTAGCTTGGCTATCTCTCCCCCTCGCTCTGTATGCCGTGGACAAAGAAATAGTTTTATATTTTTCTTATCTTGAAGTCTCTTGTAGGCATTGAGCAATATTTCTTCTTCTCCAGGGTGAGTGCTGGCTCCTAATATAAAAGGAGCAGCTTCGATGGGATCAACATCTGTGTTGGAAATATCAAATTTAACTGATCCCACTGCTTCAATACGATTCTCTTCAATACCAAGCTTTAAAAAACGTTCTTTGTGTTTGCTTGTTTGAACAAAAAAATAAGTGATTTGTTTTAACGTATCTTTTAAGAGCCATGATGAAACTGCATATGCTCGGTAAGACTTATGGCTAAGCCTTCCATTAACCAAATAAAGAGGAATACTTTTATGAAATGCACGTGCAATCATTGATGGCCATATTTCTGTCTCAAATATTAAAATGGCTTCAGGCTTATAAAAATTTAAAAATCTATTGATAAATAAAACGAGGTCCCATGGAGCATAATGGATTACTATTTGTTCAGGAAAAATTTCCTTTGCTCTTCTTAAGCCTGTAGGTGTTGTTGTGGTTATTAAAATGTCAAAGTGCTCAGAGAGTTTATCAATCAAGGGTTGCGATCCTATTACTTCCCCTAAACTTACAGCATGAAACCAAATAATTTTTTTATTTGTTTGACTGAGGTTGCTCAAGCCAAATCCAAGCCTATTCACAAAATGCTTTGAGTAATCTGAATCGGTAAAACTCTTGAAAAAAATCCGTAAGATAAATACTGGGGTTAGTATTAAAATTATAAGATTGTAAATTACCAGCTTCATATAAAAGGTATATCTAAATTAATGTAATAATACATTCTTTAATTTTTATGTACTCATAATATTGATCAGATTAATGATGACATTATGGCAAGGTCTTAGCCATCTACCAACTTCATGGCATCCGGCAATAGGAAGACTCTGTGGCAATCTCCTATTTATTTTAGCTAAGAGTAGAAAAAAAATTGCTCAAGCAAACATAGAAGCATGCTTTCCAGAACTCTCAAAAGCAGAACAACAAGAGCTCTTGCGGGATAATTTTTTGCACCTGGGAAGATCATTCATTGAAACAGGCATCGCATGGTTTTGGTCAGATAAGAAAATACAAAGCAAGGTTGATTATGATGTCATTGGGATAGATCATTTGTCTAACAATAACTCTAATAAAGGAAACTTAATCATTTTTAAGCACTCTCAACATTTAGAGTTGGATGCCCGACTTTTTGCCATGAATGCAGAGGTATATGGTGTAAGCAGAAAACATAATTCTGCTTCAATGAATAAAATCCAAAATAAAGGTCGGCTTTCTAGCATTAAAGATACGGCAGATAAGAATAATCCACGAAAATTTATGAAATGGCTTAAAGCAGGAAAGAATGTCATGTATGCAATAGATCAAGATTATGGATGGGATCATTCTGTGAAATTAGAGTTTTTCAATCAAGAGGCAGCTACTATCACCACAACAAGAAAGATTATTGATGCTACTAATGCAAATTTATTATTTATAAATTCATATTACAAAAATAAAACATTAGTTCTTCAGATAGAATCAATTGATCATGTAGGACTAAATTCAATAAAGTTGGCACAGAAAATTAATAACTTAATGGAAGAAAAGATTCTGCAACATCCTGCTGAATATCTTTGGATGCATAGAAGGTTTAAATCAACATTAGGAAAAAACTTTTATAAATAATATGGACTTTGAACAATTAGATAATCTCAAGGGCTTCATGCCTAGCCATGAAGGCTTAGCATTAACAAAATGGGCAGAAAAGTTTTCTCAATATGGGCCTGCACTTGAAATTGGTACCTTTGGTGCAAAGTCTGCTCTATACATCGCGGCTGGAAGCGCAATTCATGATGAACTGGTTTATACAATAGATCATCATTCTGGTTCAGAAGAACACCAACTCGGTGAAAAGTATTTTGATCCAGAGATTTATGATAAAAAATTAGGCCGAGTGAATACGGTGCCTTTGATGCAAGCTAATCTTCAGCAGTTTGATGAAAGTAAATGGGTGGTCCCCATTCTTGCAAATGCAAATTCTATTGCGTCTTCATGGAGGGCTGAATTAGGGCTTTTGTTTATTGATGGAAGTCATACTGAAATATCTGCGGTGAATGATTATGATAATTGGAGCTCCAAGCTCCATTCTAATGGCGCATTGGTCATTCATGATATTTATGAAAAACCTGAAGACGGCGGACAAGCACCATATCTAATTTATCAAAAAGCTCTAACAGAAGGTTTTCAACTTTACGAACGAGTTGATACGATTGTTTGCCTTACTAAAGCTTAAATTGTTGCTTTATAAATAAATCTGCACCAGGGGTGAGTTGATTGTTTGCATCGGCTGCAAGAATGCATGCTGCGGAAGTCCATGATGGCGTTTCTTCTGGCCAATAAATATTTTCATAAAATTGCCAGCCCATGTAAGGTATGCCCTCTCTATCAACTATGGCAATAGCATTAAGAAGCAGTTCTGATGCAATCTTATCTTCACCAATTTTTTTGTATGCAATAGAGCATTCACTGGTCTCTGCAACAGTTACCCATGGTTCATCTGAAACACATTTGATTCCAAGGCCTTCAATCCAAAAAGAATCTTTAATGTTCTCTATTAGAGAGGTTATTCGTTGTTTAGAATTAATGCCACCCAAGATTGGGTAATACCAGTCCATTGAAAACCTGCTTCGATCTTTCTTTAGGTCAAAAATTTCTGCTGGATTTTCAAGAGCAACTATCAATTTTGAATGTGCATCTCTCCATTCTGATTCAATGCTTTGATGCTCCAAAACTTGGCAAATTGCTATTGCACACTCTAGACTTTTCGCAATGGAGCTACAACCAGTTAATAAATAGTCTTCATCAATTTTTTCAGACTCATCAATATTCCATGCAATAGCTCCATTGCTATGTTGAAGAGAAAGAGAGAATAAAATACCTTTTTTAACTGGCTCCCAAAAATTTTGAAGGAAATTAATATTGTTATTAAGCAAATAAAAGTGCCAAACTGCAACAGCAATATATGATGCATAATTAGTCTGTTTATTTAGCTCTAATGGCTCTTCATCCTGATAAAGGTTATACCAACTGCCATCTTCATTTTGATTAGCTACCATCCACTGAAGACCATTAAGAGCTTGATCCTTAAAGCCTAAAGTAGCTAAGCCCATAACAGCTTCAAGATGATCCCAAGGATCATGTGAGCCATCCTGATTCGAGGGAATGGCACCAGATAAAAGCTGAGTATCTTCTAAAAACTTGCCTAAATGGTTCAACCCATCCAAAGAACTAGGGTCAATATGAGATGTATTCGGAAATTCTTTCATTTTTTTTCAAAATAAAATGCAATGCTTTTTCCAAAAATAGGATTAAGAATTTTTTCAAGATTATTCAGCCATGCTGGACTTTGTAAAATTTGATATTCAAGAAATTTTTTATATATCTTTACTAGGTAATTTGAATCTTGAGTTTTCCAAAAAATACATCTTAACCACCAATAGGCGCTGTGCAAGCCATGAAATCTTTCAGCATGATCATACTTAAATCCATGATCTAAGATTTCATTGATCAATTGACGCTTTTTAAAAATTCTTACATGGCCGCCAGGCATATTTTGATAGCCCGTTGAGAGAGACCAGCAAATTTTTTCAGGCCAATACGAAGGAACGCTAGGTAGAAATTTACCTTCCGGTTTTAGAACTCTATAAATTTCATCAATTGCTGCATGGTAATCATGAAGATGCTCTAGCACCTCTGAACAAATTACAAGATCAAAAGTATTATCATCAAATGGAAGTCTATATACAGAGCCTTGCATAAAAATAGTAGAGCCAGAATTCAGCTCCTTAAAAAACTCTAAACCTTCCTTACATTTATTTAATGAAGGGACATCCTGGTCCAAACCAACACAATGGACATCAGGAAATTCATGCAAAGATCCAAAAATATGACGTCCCTCTCCACACCCCACATCTAAAACTTTTGAGTTTGGCTCAAGCGCTATCTCTTGCAAGCTAAAAGTTAACATTTGAATTCATCTATCGTTTTGTAAATTAAGTCTTCGTATAACTTTGCAATTTTTTGCCAATTAAAGTTCTCTATTATATGCATTCTGCCAGCATCTGCTCTAAATTGATTGGTTTGAGGATTTGTAAAAATCTGTCTAATAGCTAATTCTATTGCATCTGCGCTCTCGGCTGGGATGAGTTCAGCAAAAGACTCAGTGATTTCTGGAATAGATGCAACATTGGTTGCTATAAGAGGTATAGCACAAGACATAGCTTCCCCAACAGGAAACCCAAAACCTTCATAGAGAGAGCTAACTATAGCAATATTACTTTTTGCATATTCAACGGCTATCTCATGTCTGGTAAGGTTTGATCTATATAAAATGTTTTGATCAATTTGCAATTTTTTAATTAATCTCTCTGTATGGCCGCCAGGTCTGGGCGCGCCAATGATCACTAATTTTAATTTTGGATAATCGGCTTTTAATCTAGCAACAGCATGAAGGGTAAAATCTAGACCTTTAAGTGGAACATCTGCGCTAGCTGTTGTGATAATTTGTGATGGAACTCTTTTAATGTCCTGCATGGGAATAAAACTTGCATGATCTATGCCATTGGGTATGACTGAAATATTTTTTTCGAGCACACCAAAATCCTTTGCAATGTCTTTTTTTGAATTATGTGATGGTGTAGAAATCACCTTTAACTCTATAGATACCCTTTTTTGCATTTTTAAAAAAGAAAACCATCTCCATTTAGAAATTTTTTGGATAAAGCCCTTAGAAAATTGAATATCATAACGATAATCTTTTGTAATGGGGTGGTGAATAATTTCAATTAGGGGCATATTTTTTTGAACCTCGATCATTCCATGGCTAAGTGATTGATTATCGATCACGACATCATATGAAGATTCATTGAGAATGGTTTGAGCCCTGTTTCCAAATGTCTTTAGTTCTGGGAACCCTCCCAGCAGTGCTGAAATAAATTCATACCAATCATCTGCAGACTTACTTTTTTTTTCTAAAAAAATTTTTAGTCTTTCTTGAAAGTTAAAAGTACTAAATAAATTTAAGCCTGGAGATTTAATTAACTTTATGCTGTTTTCAAGGTGGGGATATGGTGGTCCTGAAATAACATCTACTTTATGACCTAAATTATTCAATGCCTTGGATAATTCAAAAACAAATATGCCTTGGCCACCTCCAAAAGGTGCGCTTCGATAGCTGCAAATAGCAATGTTTAATTTTTGATCCAATTCTTATAAGACTAAATTGCAGTGAGCCAATGTGAATAGCTTGCGTCACGCCCATAAACTATATCGGAATACTTGCCTTGGAGTTGATCGGTGATTGGTCCAATGCAACCACTGCCTATTTTTGATCCATCAACAGTTGTTATGGGTGTAATCTCAACTGCTGTTCCTGAATAAAAAGCCTCATCTGCAGATAATAAATCTTCAAAGGTTAAATTCTTCTCCTCTATAGTTAATTGGAGATTTTGAGCAATAGTTATAACACTTTGCCTGGTAATTCCATTCAAACAATAATCTGTTGTGGGTGTCATTAACTTTGAATTTTTAACTATAAACAAGTTTTCACCACTACCCTCAGAGATAAAACCATTTTTATCCAACAATATCGCTTCTTCCGCTCCTTTGGAAATTGCATCATTAACAGCCATAATCGAATTAACATATGTGCCAATAATTTTATTGTTTGAATATAAGGGATTGTCATATTGCTGAAATGGAGATTTAACAACTGAAATACCATTCCTCTTGGCCTCTGGATCCATATATGATGGCCATTCCCAACACGCAATTGCAACATTTACCGAAAGAGCGTCTTGAGATCTTAAGCCCATTGATTCACTACCCAAAAAGACAATCGGACGAATATAGCCCTCCTGAAGATTATTTTTAATCATTGCTGCTTTCTGCGCTTGAGTTAAATCAGGAATCGAATAAGGAATTGAAATATTAATTTTGGATGCAGCATCAAATAGTCTTTTGGTGTGATCATCTAATCTGAAGATGGCGCCGCCATCTGCTGTTTCATAGGCTCGCACACCCTCAAAAACACCCATTCCATAATGCAGCGTATTAGACAAAAGATGGATATTTGTTTCATTGAATGGCTGAAAACTTCCATTAAGCCAGATGAATTTTGAGTCAGTATTAAGAAACATGTTGTGTATGGTTTTAAGTCTCAGTTATTATGACAAAACAACCCCGATAATGAAATTAAAATTCCTATGATTGACGAATCCATTTTCAGAGAATATGACATCAGAGGAATTGTGCCCTCTCAAGTAAACGAAGTTTCGATTAAATCCATTGCGCTTGCAATCGCAAAAAAATGCAATGAAGAAAATATCAATGAGCTGGCTCTTGGCAGAGACGGAAGACTGTCAGGAGAAGAGATATTAAAACTCCTTTCTACACAACTTCAAACCAATGGAATCAATGTTGTGAATATTGGGATAGTTACAAGCCCCTTACTATATTATGCAGCTAAACAACTGCCTTCAAAATCTGGAATCATGATTACCGGGAGTCATAATCCAAAGAGCTATAATGGATTTAAAATAGTAATTAACGATTCTCCTATATCAGGTCTTGAGATCTTGGGCTTGCTTTCTGATGCGCCAATCAATAAAAGAAATGCTGGCAAGGAAATCTATAAGAAAAATTTAATGGATGAGTACATTGAAGAAGTATCATCACAAAGCACGAAGAAAACAAAAAAAATTAAAGTTGTTCTAGATTGTGGAAATGGTGCAGCTGGTGAAATTGCTCCCAAACTAATACGTTCATTAGGTTACGAAGTGATCGAGCTATATTGCGAGATTGATGGGAACTTCCCCAATCATCACCCTGATCCTGGAAAAGAAGAGAACCTCCAAGATTTAATTCAGGCAGTAAAAGAAAATTCCGCTGATGTTGGAATAGCCTTTGATGGAGATGGAGATAGGCTGGGAGTTGTAACTGAAGAAGGAGACATTATTTTTCCAGATCAACTCATGATGATCTTTGCTAAAGATGTTTTAAAAAATTATCCTGGTAAAGAAATAATTTTTGACGTGAAGTGTACAAATTTACTTAGCAATATTATCAATCAGGCTGGGGGTATCCCATTAATGTCTGCAACAGGTCATTTTCATATTAAAAATACTCTTAAAAAAACCAATGCTCCACTCGCCGGCGAGATGAGTGGTCATATTTTTTTTAATGATAAGTGGCATGGTTTTGATGATGGTCATTATTCCGCTTTTAGATTATTAGAAATTATTAATAGTTTAGACATGCCGCTCTCTTCTATGCTCAATGAACTTCCCAAAGCCTACTCTACGCCTGAATTAAATATTAATGTTGAAGAAGAAAAGAAATTTAAAATAGTAAAAGATTTTGTAAATAAAGCTCAATTTAAGGGAGGCTCTAAAGTTACCATTGATGGGTTGAGAGTCGATTTTGATGATGGATGGGGCTTAATCAGGGCGTCAAATACAACTCCGAAACTTGTCCTTAGGTTTGAAGCTAAAACTTCTTCTAGATTAAAGGAAATAAAAAATATGTTTCTTAATCAATTAAAATTAATTGATGAAACAATTAAGGTTGATATAAGCTAAAGCTATGTCAAAAGACAGAAAACAAATTATTCTTCAGAGTTTAGCAAAGCTTTTAGAAGAAAGAGATGCAACAAAAATTACAACAGCTGTTCTTGCAGCTGAAAGCGGAATAACTGAAGCTGCTCTCTATAGGCATTTTCCGAGTAAAAGGTCTATTTTCTTGGAGCTATTCACATTCTGCGATCAAACAATTTTTCAAAAAGTTGGAGAAATTAAAAAAGATAGCAAAATTGAGGCTGAAGAAAAAGTTAGATTAATATTCTTTTTTTATGCAATATTTCTAGAAAAAAATAAAGGTTTTGCGCGCATCTTATCTCGTGAGGCATTAGGACCAAGCGAGCAAAATGTAATAGACTCTGTGAATCAATTCTATGAAAGATTGGAGCTTTCGATCAAACAATTACTAGCTTCGAAAAAAGATTCTTTGCAACTTCCGGCAGGTCAAAGCGCCCATCTAATTACTTCAATAATGGAAGGAATTATTTCTAGGTTTATTAGAAATAAATTCAAGGAAATTCCTAGCAGTTATATTGAGAATTATTGGTCACTCATTTCTAACAGTATTTTTAAAAGCTAAATTTCTTCATCTAAAAAAAGTTCAAAGTAAGAATTTTTGCTATTTTCATCAACTGGCTGGCCTGTTTCACGATCAACTCTCACATAAGAGAGACCTTTAGGAATTTTCCAATCTTCTTCAGGCAAGTTAGTGAGAGCTTTTTTCATAAAATCAACCCAAGCAGGCAAAGCGATGCTCGATCCAAATTCGTTATCTCCCAAAGAAGAGAAATCATCAGTTCCAACCCATACAGTGCTTACCAAATCATTATGAAAACCTGAGAACCAAGTGCTGATCGCATCATTGGTTGTTCCAGTCTTTCCTGCAATGTCACTCCTTCTTAAGACTTGAGTTTTTCTTCCGTTGCTTCCTCTTGATAGAGCCTCACGTAAAATATCTTTTGTAATAAAAGTTACTCTGGGATCAATTGGTTCCAGTGATTTCTTTGAGAGGGGGGGCAGTAAATAAAAAGGCTTTATTTCCTCTGTAAGCTGGGTTTGAAACCATGGAAAAGCATCAATATTTTTTTTCTTATTTTCTGTTTGAGAATTTTGAAAAATAGTCTTTCCATTTCTATCTTCTATTCGCTCTATAAAAAATAAATCTTTAGGATCCTCAGAGTTAGTCATAATGCTATACGCCCGCACCATCTCTGCTGGAGAAAAACTTGATGATCCAAGTGCCAATGATAAATCTGGAGCCAGCCTAGATGAAGAGAAGCCAAACTTTGATAAATAATTTTGCGTCAATGGAATTCCCATTTCTCGTAATAACTTTATAGAAACTAAGTTCACTGACTGAACTAAGGCTTCTCTGAGTCTAATAGGTCCATAAAATTTACCTGTATAATTTTCAGGTCTCCAGCTACTCTCTAAATTAGAGTCTTCAAATATTATGGGGGCATCATTTATTTTATCTGATGCTTTATAGCCATTCGCAAAAGCAGAGGCATAAATAAATGGCTTAAAGCTCGAGCCCGCTTGAGGATATGATTGTTTGACTCTATCAAAGTTACTTTTTGAGAAATTCAATCCACCAATATAAGTCTTAATTGCGCCATTAGATGGATCTGTAGAAATAAATGCAACTTCAGCATCAGGGACTTGGTCAAGATAGTAATTTCCATTTTGCTCAGATAGATAGATCAAATCTCCCTTACGAAGAATGTCATAAAAATTTTGAGGTCTGGGACCAAGTTTATTAATATCAATTTTTCTTCTAGCCCATTTATATGATTCATCCCAAAATAAACTTTCTAATTGAAAGGAATTATTAAGATAGATAATCCTTTCAGGCTTTACATCAATGACTATTCCACCCGAATGTTGATCTAAATTCATAAATTCTTCAAAAAAATCTCTAATAACTGATATATTGAGCTGCTTCATGCTCAGCTCATCTAGGGTATTGGATTCTTCATACAGAATGTCTAAATTACCAGTTTGTAATTCTTCAAATATTGAATCAGAAATTTTTGATAGGAGGTTTATAGGCTCTCTCCAGCCATGACGTTTATCATAGTCATACAAGTTTTTTGCTACGCTCTCAAGAGCAGCTTGCTGAAGTGAAGAGTCTATTGTGGTGATAACTGATAATCCATCCTTGTAGACTGATAAGCCATATCTATCAATCATTGCTTGCCTAGTGATTTCAGCAATATATCGTCCATCTAATGAAAAGTTTGAATCTAATTGAGTTAGGTTTATTGGTTCAGATTGTGCAAGTAAGAATTGCGCCCTACCAATATATCCAAGCTTATACATCCTTCCCAAAATCCAGTTACGCCTGATAATAGATCTGTCAGGAGAGCGAATAGGGTTAATTCTTGAAGGAAGTTGGGCTGATGATGCAATTAATGCAGATTCGGCAAGAGTCAACTCATTGATAGATTTAGAAAAATATTTATTTGCTGCAGCCTCCACCCCATATGCTCGATTGCCTAAAAAGATAGTATTTAAATATAAGGAAAAAATTTCTTCTTTTGTTGCAGAACTTTCTAATTCAAAAGCTAGATAGATTTCTTTAATTTTTCGAATAATTTTTTGCTCTCTAGATAATAAATACCCCCTGACAACCTGCATTGTAATTGTGCCGCCACCGCTCACAATTTCTCCAGATTGAATCATCTGGTAAAAAGCTCTAATAAACGATGGGATCCTTACGCCACCATGCTCAAAAAATTGATCATCTTCTGCTGCTAAAAATGCATTTTTAAGATTCTGTGGAATTTGCTCATACTCTATCGTTCTTCTTTTTTGATCTCCAAACTCCCCGATTAATATCCCATCAGACGTTAAGACTTTTAAAGGTATTTGCAATACATCTTCATCAACTAAGTTAATTTCAGGAAGACTGGGTTTAATAAGAAAATATCCCATGCCAATGGTCAAGATTGCTGCAAGGGTGCCAATAAGTGCAGCAACTAATGCCCAATTTATTAATCTAACAAACATACAAATTAAATGATTATGTTTTTACCTTAACTCAAAAATATTTTGATACATGAATTAGAATTATTTTACCCCTATAAATGATAGAATCAGCAACTTAAAAAACTAAGTATGAATATTTTTATTGTTGGCCCCATGGGCTCGGGAAAAACCACTGTAGGAAAGATTGTGGCTGGCGAGCTATTTTTAGATTTTCATGATACTGATGCAAAGATTGAGGATAGTACAGGCGTCACAATAGATTGGATTTTTGATATTGAGGGTGAAGCAGGTTTTAGAAAACGAGAAACTGCCACATTAAAGGAAATGGTTGCCTTGAATTCTATAGTTCTTGCTACGGGTGGCGGCATTGTAATTGAGGAAGAGAATAGAGAACTATTAGCATCAAGAGGCACTGTTTTCTATCTACATACTCCATTAAACACTCAGGTTGAAAGAACAGCTAAAGATAAAGATAGGCCTTTATTAAAAGATAAAGATCCAGAAAAAGTCCTCGCGGATCTCCAGAAATCTAGACAATCTCTTTATGAAGAGGTTGCGGATCACATAATCAATACTGAAAATAAGAGTGGCTCTGATGTTGCAAATGAAATTGTTAAGCTAGTTAAAAATTATGGCTAAAGAGCTATTTGCAGGTCAAAGAAAAAATAAATACAGGATTGTGATTAGCAAGAATGCTATTTCTAAAAAAAATCTTGCCCCTCTTCTTAAAAACCATAATAAAACTCTTCTCATTTCAGATGATGGAGTGCCTTCAAAGATAGTGAGAGAAGTTGCTGCCGTTTGCAAACCATCAACTAGAGTTTTTAAAATCATCCTCAAGCATGGAGAACAAGCTAAATCTGTTCAAAACTTTCAAAAAATACTTAATTTTTTAGCAGATAATAATTTTGATAGAACAGATCTAATAGTGGCTGTTGGTGGCGGAGTGATTGGAGATATCTCGGGTTTTGTTGCCAGCTCTTACCTAAGAGGCATTCAATTTATACAAATACCGACAACTCTTCTTGCTCAGGTGGATTCTTCTGTGGGAGGCAAGACTGCTATTAATATTGTAGCGGGCAAAAATCTTGTTGGAGCATTTTATAACCCAAAAGAAGTCATTATCGATACAACTGTGCTTAACTCACTTCCGAATAGAGAGTTCAAAGCTGGATTAGCAGAGGTCATTAAATATGCCTTCATTCAAAATAAATCTCTTTTTTCGTTACTGAAAAAATATACTAAAAAAATATTATTAAAGGATCAAAAAATTATTGAAGAGATAATTTTTTTATCTCTTCAAACCAAAGCAATGATTGTGACCAAGGACGAGAAGGAAAATGGTATTCGTGCAATTTTAAATTTTGGACATACGTTTGGGCATGCCATTGAAGCACATGGTAAATATAAAAAAATCCTCCATGGAGAGGCTGTCGCCAAAGGAATGAAGGTGGCTTCTAAAATTTCCTTTTTAGAAAATCTTATTTCTGAAAAAGAACATAAGGAAGTTATTGCTTTATTACAAAATTTTGAATTTGATTTATCTCTCGAGCAATATAAATACAGAGAACTAAAACCATATATATTTAGAGATAAAAAAATTAAAGCAGGGAAATTAAATCTTGTCCTGTTGAATAAATTATCAAATGCAGTTGTGACAAATTCATTTGATGCCAAGAGTCTACAGAAAGGCCTTCAAGACTAAATTAAGCAGCATTAGCTGTGGTTGCTTTTAATAGATCTTGGATATTTAAGGCAGCAGGTGACACCAACCAAAATGATGGCTCGTATCTATCAAATTCATCTAATATTAATTTCGCCCTCTCACTTTTAGTTTCTTTAATATGACGGGCAAGGATTTGTTTTAAAAATTTTCTATGAGATTCCATTTCTTCGCTCACAATTCTATCTAAGTTAATAAGACTGCGATTGCATTGATCAAAAAACCTTCTCTTTGTATCAAGAACATATGCAAAACCGCCAGTCATTCCTGCTCCAAAATTAGAGCCTACATTTCCGAGAACAGTTACATGTCCACCCGTCATATACTCGCAACAATGATCTCCTGCACCCTCAATAACAGCTGAGGCTCCAGAATTTCTTACCGCGAATCTTTCACCAACACAGCCACCAACGTATAGCTCGCCACCGGTTGCGCCATACAATGCAGTATTGCCAACTAAGACAGTTGGAGAATCTTGGGAGGCATATTCAGCAGAGCTCGAAATGACAATCTTTCCGCCATTCATGCCTTTGCCAACATAATCATTGGCATCGCCATTTAATTTTAAATTTAGGCCAGCAGCATTCCAAACACCAAAACTTTGGCCTGCAGAGCCAGTAAAATTAAGGTTTTGTTTTTGTTTCAACCCCTTTTCACCATACAAAGAGGCGATCAAGCCAGAAGCTTGAGCTCCAACGGATCTATCACGATTTGAAATTTCATAATAAAAATCAGATGAATGCTCCTTTGAGATTGAAGATCTTACATCTTGCAGAATCTTTGCATTTAAATTGCCTTTATCCCATGGGTCATTTGACGAGGTATTGCAGTAATGAGGGGCAGTTGATTTTTGATCAGAATACAAAATTGGAGATAAATCTATATTTTCTCTAGAAGGATTTTCTTGTGTAATATCTTTTAAGTATTGTGTTTGACCAATAATGGATTCGAGGTTAGGAACTCCCAATTTTAATAAAATTTCTTGGACTTCATTTGCAATAAATGTGAAGTAGTTGATAACTCGCTCTTTCTCACCGATGTAGTGATGGTCAATAATATCTCTTCTTTGAGTTGCAACTCCAGTAGCACAATTATTAAGATGGCAAATTCGTAAATATTTACAACCCATTGCGATCATTGGCCCGGTACCAAAACCAAAGGATTCTGCACCAAGAATTGCTGCCTTAACCACATCTAAGCCTGTTTTCAATCCACCATCGGCTTGTAATCTAACTTTATGTCGTAAATTGCTTGCTCTTAAAGCTTGATGGGCCTCAGATAAACCAAGCTCCCATGGAGAACCTGCATAACGAATTGAAGATAGCGGACTTGCGCCCGTTCCACCATCATGACCAGATATAGTGATCAGATCTGCATATGCCTTAGCAACACCAGCTGCAATTGTTCCTACGCCTGGCTCAGATACCAATTTTACTGAAACCAATGCTTTTGGATTTACTTGTTTAAGATCAAAGATTAATTGAGCCAAATCCTCAATTGAGTAGATATCATGATGAGGTGGAGGTGAAATCAAAGTGATGCCAGGAGTTGAATATCTGAGCTTAGCAATTAAGGCATTGACTTTGCCTCCTGGAAGTTGTCCACCCTCTCCTGGTTTAGCGCCTTGCGCTATTTTAATTTGCAAAACCTCTGCATTTACTAGGTACTCAGGGGTGACACCAAAGCGACCAGATGCAACTTGTTTTATTTTTGACATCTTAGAAGTGCCATATCTTTCTTTGGCTTCGCCACCCTCTCCAGAATTTGATCTTGCTCCCATGCTATTCATGGCCTCAGCCAATGTTTCATGAGCATCTGGAGATAAAGCACCAAGGCTCATGCCTGCGGAATCAAATTTCTTTAATAAATGTTTTGTATCGTATGGCTTAACCTTTTTTGGTTTTGAGGGAAAGTGAAGTTTCATTAAATCTCTAAGCATTGCAGGATCTCTATGATTCACTAGGTCAGCATACTCTCGATATACTTTATTAGATCCTGTGCTAACTGCTTCTTGGAGTTTTTTTACAACCTCAGGATTATAAGTGTGATATTCACCACCATGGACAAATTTTAATAGTCCGCCCAGGCCAATTTCACTTACATTTGAATTTGCATATTTATTTAAAGATCGCATTTCAATATCAAGATCTTCAAAAGTTTTGCCCCCCACCCTGCTAACAGTATTCGTAAAAGATAAATCTACGATATCCGAGCTTAAGCCAACAATCTCATGCAATTGAGATCCGCGATAACTGGATATTGTAGAGATGCCTATTTTAGAAATAATTTTTAAAAGGCCTTTATTAATACCTTTGCGATATTTTGCGCAATTTGCTGTTGGACTACCCTTAAGTTCCTTGCGGTGTGTTAAATCTAGAATTGTTTGAAAAGCCAGCCATGGAAAAACAGCCGTTGCTCCAAAACTCAGCAAGCATGCAATTTGATGAGTATCTCTGGCAGTAGCAGAACTTACTATTAAGTTAGCATCTGATCTGAGACCCAGTCTTACCAACTCTTGATGTATGCAGCCTACTGCAAGTAAAGCATTGATTGAAAGCTTATTGCCATCTGGCAACTTCTCATTTAAATGAATGATAATTTCTCCCTTGCGCACAGCAGAAACTACTTTTTTTGTTAGTGTGTTCAAAGCATCCTTGAGATTTGACTTGGGTGAATATTGCAAATCAAAGTTTTTGGAAGAGAAATATGGATTTTTTAATAACGCTGAAAGTTTTTTGTGCGAAAGAACAGGAGATGTACTGACAATTCTCCTGGCATGATCTTTAGATTCTTCAAAGATATTCAACTCAGGACCAAAACATGCCTCCAATGACATAACGCTGGACTCTCTGAGAGAGTCAATTGGCGGATTTGTTACTTGGGCAAACTGTTGTCTAAAATAGTCATATATAGATCTCGGCATTGAGCTTAACATTGCTAAAGCAGTGTCATCGCCCATTGAGCCTGTGCCCTCAAGACCATCGAGTGCAAGAGGTTTTATTACAGACACTCTTTCTTCATTAAATAAAGAAAAAAGTTTTGATGACTTGATAAATTCAGAATGTGGAATTTTCTTTATGCCCGGACCCTCAAATGCATCTAGAGTGGATTCAAGATAAATCGCAGATTTTTTTAACCAATCCCTATAAGGTTTACCATGTTTAAGTTGGTCATCAATAATCTTTTGATCTAAGATTTCTCCAGATTCAGTATTTACTGCAAAAATTCCACCAGGACTAAGACGTCCTTTTTGTAAAATCTCCTCATCAGCAACGGGATAAATGCCAGTTTCAGAGGCTACGGTAATCATTCCATTGGATAACACTTGGTATCTCGCAGGCCGCAATCCATTTCTGTCCAAAACGCAGATTGCCCACTCTCCATCTGACATGACAATCCCAGCAGGACCATCCCAAGCTTCCATATGCATTGAATTATATTCATGGAAAGCTCTAACTTCAGGATCCATTGTATGAATGTTTTGCCAAGCGGGCGGCAAGACCATTCGAATAGATCTAAAGAAATTAATCCCGCCCTTCACTAACAATTCAATCATGTTATCCAAAGCTGATGAATCAGATCCTGTTTCATTAACGAGAGATTTGAACTGACTGATGCCTGGAATAAGGGGAGTGGAAAATTTAGAGGCTCGAGCTTTAACCCAATTTCTATTTCCTCTGATTGCATTGATTTCACCATTGTGCGCAAGAAGCCTAAAAGGTTGGGCTAAATGCCATCTTGGCTGAGTATTTGTAGAGAATCGTTGATGAAATAAACAAACCTTGGCAGTAAATGATTTTTTAGCAATATCTTTATAAAAATTACTTATTGCATCCGGCAGCATCAAGCCTTTGTAAACAATTGTTTGGCTCGACATGCTGCAGATGTATAGCTTTTCATCATTGTTATGCAATTCTTCAATCTTCTTTCTAGCCTGCAGAAGACAGGATTCAAATCTTTCCTTGTTAAAATCTTTTGAAATGGGCGTTATAAATATCTGATTAATTTTTGGCAATGATTCAAGCGCTATTTCTCCAAGAACAGATGTGTTGATGGGTACCTCTCTAACGCACTCAAAAACTAGATTTTCAGATTGAAGAATTTCTTTGATTGCTGGCAAGTCTTTTTTTAGTGCAGCCGATGAAAAAATTTGGGCAATACCAAATAATTCAGGCAATTTGATCTTTAGCTCTTTTCTGAGTTGCTTTTGAAAAAAGGTTTGGTTTAAATCAAACAAAAGACCGCAACCGTCTCCAGTTTTGCCATCAGCTCCGATTGCTCCTCTGTGTGTCATACTCGTTAGACCAGCAATAGAACGTTTTACAACATCTCTATTTTGAGTTCCATGTCGGTTAACTATGAGCCCAAAGCCACAATTATCCTTAGCTTGAGATTCGTGATATAGCGATATATTTGTATTTTGTTGCGGCATTAAGTTATACATATTAACACAATAATGTCATACTATGTCATACATACCACGCAGAACTAAGACAATTTAATGAGCGCAAAAAATAAACAATATAAAATTGAAAAAGGTTTATTACTCTTTACTCAACCGCGTTCTCCTTACTTCTACGGAAAAATTAGATTAAATAGAAAATATGTAACAAAATCATTTGCCCCAATTACAGATTTAGAAGAAGCAAAGCTTATGTTATTTGAATGGCGCAAAGAGCTTTTAAGTCAAAGCACGATCCCAACCTCTGCGATCCCATCTCCAGAAAATTTTAAGTCTAGATCAGAATATGTTGAACATGTTCCACTTAAAAATGATTTTCAATTTCTAGAGGTTGGCCGATACGATCCTAATAAAAAAAATATAGAAGAAAGAAAAATTAATTTTGTCGAGATTTATGGTGATTACAATCAATCTGAAGCATCCAATCAATCACATCGATGTCTAGATTGTGGAAATCCTTATTGTGAATGGAAATGTCCAGTTCACAACTATATTCCGGATTGGCTGAAACTTGTTAATGATGGAAATATTATGGAGGCAGCTGATTTATGCCATCAAACAAATTCTCTTCCAGAAATGTGTGGGAGAGTTTGCCCCCAAGATCGTTTATGCGAAGGAGCTTGCACGCTGAACGATGGTTTTGGTGCTGTAAGCATAGGTAACATTGAAAAATATATTACAGATAAGGCAATAGATATGGGGTGGAAGCCAGATCTAAGCAATAGAACCTGGACCGATAAAAAAGTTGCAATTATTGGGGCCGGTCCTGCAGGAATTGGATGTGCAGATATTCTGATTAGAGCTGGAATTAATTGTGATGTATATGATAAGCATCCAGAAATTGGTGGCTTACTTACATTTGGAATACCAGAATTTAAACTAGAAAAGAGTGTTGTGCGACGACGAAGAAAGATTCTTGAAGAAATGGGTATAAAGTTTCATCTGAATCAAGAAATTGGAAAAGATATTTCCTTTAAGGAATTGCATAAGAAATATGATGCCGTATTTTTAGGCATGGGAACCTACACTTCCCTTGAAGGAGGTTTTAAAGGAGAAGATCTGCCCCAAGCTCATAAAGCAATTGATTACCTTGTTGGCAATACAAATCATCTTTTAAAATTTCAACAAAAAGAATCTGGCTATATTAATTTTAAAGGCAAGGATGTTGTAATTTTAGGAGGTGGGGACACTGCAATGGATTGCAACAGAACTGCTATCAGACAAGGGGCAAAATCTGTTACATGTTTGTATAGAAGAGATGAAAAAAATATGCCTGGTTCTAGAAGAGAAGTTATTAATGCTAAAGAGGAAGGCGTTCAGTTTGAGTTTAATATTCAGCCCATTGAGATTATTGGAAACGATTGTGTTCAAGGTATCAAAACAATACAAACTAAATTGGGTGAACCAGATCAAAATGGAAGAAGAGTGCCTGTCCCAATTCAAAGCAGTGAAAAAATCTATCCTGCTGATGAAGTTGTTATTGCTTTTGGGTTTAGGGCAAATCCAGCAGATTGGTTTAAGGATTTTAAAATTCAAACTGATAAATCAGGCTTGGTGGTAGCGCCGGAAAAACAAGAACTAAAATTTCAAACTTCTAATCCAAAGATCTTCTCTGGCGGAGATATGGTTAGAGGATCTGATTTAGTGGTAACAGCTATTTGGGAAGGAAGAGAAGCGGCCAAAAGTATCATACAATTCGTTTCATAAATGAAAAATTCTAAATTTATAAAGGCGCTTAACCTTCAAGATAACTCAACTCCACCAGTATGGTTTATGCGACAAGCAGGCAGGTACCTGCCGGAATATCAAGAAATTAGAAAAAATTACACCAATTTTTTAGATATGTGCAAACAGCCAAAAACATGCGCAGAACTTGCATTGCAACCAATTGATCGCTTTGATTTAGATGCATCAATCCTCTTCTCAGATATTTTAACTATTCCTGATGCTCTAAATCTTGGTTTGGCATTTCATGAGGGAGAAGGTCCTAAATTCAGCAATCCCATTTCGTCACCTCAAGATATTAAAAGATTAACTCGATTTGACGTCAACTCTCTCGATTATGTTTTTAAGGCAGTGGAAGAAACCAAAAAAATTTTGCCGAATAATCTTCCTTTAATAGGATTCTGCGGGAGCCCATGGACACTAGCTGCATACTCAATTGAAGGCGGAGGTTCGAAAGATTTTAATAAAACAAAAAGTTTCATGAAAGAACATCCAAAAGAGCTGCATGAGTTTTTGGAAATTCTCAGCAATGCTTGTTACGAATATTTAAGGCAGCAAGTTTTGAGTGGAGTAAATGCACTGCAGATTTTTGATTCATGGGCAGATTTATTGTTAGAGAATGAGTTAGAAAAATTTTCTTTGCAATATACTCAAAGGCTTACCAGCCTTCTCAAAGCCGATCCAGTTACATCAAATATTCCTATCATTTTGTTTGAAAAAGCTCCAAAGATAAAAATTGATGACTTGGTTTTTGCAGATATTTCTTGCGTGAGCCTATATTGGCAAGAGGATATCGATAGGGTTGCTAAAAAATTAAAAAATCAATATGCAATTCAAGGAAATCTTGATCCAAAAGTTTTACTTGAATCTGATGAATTGATCTGGAATGAAACACAAAAAATTTGCAGTATCATGAGTGAATACCCAGGATTTATTTTCAATCTTGGTCATGGCATTACACCTGACATCAACCCAAGCAAGGTGAAGGTTATGATTGATGCAATAAGGCAATAGATCCTTAAAATTTTACTTTATAGAAAAAAAATAGGCTTTAAGAGCATTTTACGTTATCATTTTTTTATATTTTTTAATTAATTTAAATAGGTTAAATATGTTTAATTCACGCCAAATAAATGCTGCTCTTGTAGCAATATTATTAATTTCATCACCATCTACTTTTTCACAAGTTCTTGAAGAAGTTGTGGTTACTGCTCAAATTAGAGAGCAGAGTCTGCAAGATGTTCCAATTTCTGTCTCAGCTGTTTCTGGGGAAGATATAGCTGATAGAAGTGTTGATAATCTTCAATCACTTTCAGCCTCTGTCCCAAACTTTATGGTTGTTGAGACTCAAATTGATACCTCAATATCCATTCGTGGAGTAAGGTCTGGTGCAAACAAAGGCTTCGAGCAATCTGTGCCAATGAATTTTGATGGAATTGTTTACCCAAGAAGTCAATTAGCCAGAACTCCGCTGGTTGATCTGGAGCGAGTTGAGGTTTTGAGAGGCCCCCAACCCACTTTATTTGGTAAAAATGCAATTGGTGGAGCTGTAAGCGTTACATCTGCAAAGCCAACCGAAGAGTTTGAGGGAAAATTTTCTACATCTCATGAATCTGAGCATGGTGAAGATCAATCACTCTTGGTTTTATCTGGTGCTCTATCTGACAATCTTCTTGGAAGGTTGACTGTTTCAACTAGAGAGATGGATGGTTGGATCACAAATACAAGAATGAAAAGAGTTGAGCCCCAAAGAGATGAAACATATATCAGAGGGCAGCTTGCATGGACATCCGGAGATGTTGATTACAATCTTAAAGTTGAGACAGCAGACTTTGATTCTGTGGGTTATGCCATGGAAGCTATTGCACCACAAGATGGTTATGGTCTTGTGTTTGCTGGACCCATCGCAGTGGAAACAACAGAAAACTGGGTTAGATCTAGTGGAGAAACCTTTAGTCAAAATACTATGGACAACTTTGTATTAACCGCTAACTACCCAATGGATGGTGGTGGGACTCTAACCTCTATCACAGGACATGTTGAATACGATTCATATGAAGTTCTTGACGTTGATTATGTTGGCCTAGAAATTCTAGATGGTACAAATCAAACAGAAAAGTATGATCAGTGGTCTCAAGAAATTCGATATACCTCACCTGGTGGTGAAAATGTTGATTACATCATAGGCGCATATTTCCAAACTGCAGATGTTGATGTTACTGATTATGTTCCACTAGGCTCTTTTCTTGCTCTTGCAGGCCCTCCAGTTTCTTTATTGGTAGGAACTAACTGGGACAGACTTTATGCGCAGTCTTCTGATATGTTTTCTGTTTTTGGTCAAGCTGATATTAACCTTGAAGGCAATTGGAGATTAACAGTTGGAGCAAGGTATTCCAATGAAGATAAAGATGGAAGTAGAAAGTTGACTTTAGATGGAACTGGTACAGCATTGGCTGGCTCTCCATTGCTGAATGCTTTGTGGGCAGGTGTTTTGAATGTGGGTCCGCATGATATAGCAAGCAGCAGAAGCGAAAACTCTTTTGATCCAATGGTACGATTAAGCTATGACTTATCAGATAACTCTCAAATGTATGTTTCTTACACACAGGGTTCAAAAGCGGGAGGGTTTGATATTAGAGGTAACTCGATACCAGGAACTCCTTTAGTTTCAAGTGAAGGTGGATGGGAGTTTGAAGAAGAAGAAGCAACAAATATTGAATGGGGCTATAAAATGAAATCAGATAGAGCTTCATTTGATTTCACGTATTTCACAACTGAATATGATGACCTTCAAACTAGTGTGTTTGATGGTGTATTAGGATTTAAAGTTGGAAATGCTTCAGCCGCTGAGTTAGATGGTTTTGAAATGCAAGGTAGGTATCTTATTACTGACGGCTTGGAATTCTATGCATCTATGGCTAGCCTAGACTATAAATTTACTGACTGGAAAAATAGTCAGTGTGCATATGGTGAGACTGCAACAAATGGTATTTATTGCGATAGGTCTGGTGCTAGCGTCATTCTTGCTCCTGAAGATACGGCTAATGCTGGCTTTGCATACGATACTGTTTTATCAAATAATTGGTCATTTGATGCCAATTTAAATGTTGATTATTCTTCAGAATACTTTATTACAACCAACCTTGATAAAAATATTAAAGAAAGTGGTTACTCAAAAGTTGGGTTGGTGCTTGGTTTAACAAGCTCTGATGGCAAGTGGAGAATATCATTAATTGGAGACAACTTGACTGACGAGCGCATTAAGGTTGTTGGTGGAACTATTCCTTTAGCAAGAACATTTGTTAGACTTGCTTCAGGTGGAGCACTTGATGGAATAGCATATGATGCTATTTATGCTCGTCCAAAAAATATAGCTGTAAAGCTTGATTATAATTTTTAGTCAAACTAAATAGCTGTCTTGAAGCCTCACTTTATAGTGGGGCTTTTTTTAGCCTATAATCTTTCAACTAAAATGGCGGTTCCTGCACCAGCTGCGCCGCTGGTTGCAACAATGCCAGTTGAGAGGTCTTGCCTTTCAAGCTCATCAATGAGCGTGGACATCATGATAGAGCCCGTTGCTCCCATCGGATGACCAAGAGCAATGCAGCCCCCATTAACGTTAAGCTTATTATCATCTATATTTAATTCTTGCTGACAATGAATCATTGTGGAAGCAAAGGCCTCATGAATCTCAAATAAATCTATATCAGAAACTCGAAGATTATTATGTGCAAGTATTTTTTGTGTAGCTAGCATACAACCTGATAACACTAACAAAGGATCATCATTCACAGTGGCAACAGAAATAATCTTTGCTCTAGCTTTCTGCCCATCATCCTGCATTTTCTTATTTGAGAGCAATGTCATGGAAGCTGCATCTGCCATTGCAGGAGAATTACCTGCAGTGTGAACATGTGAAATTTCTTCCAAGGTAGGAAAAAGGTTTAACTGAGCTTGATCTACTCCCTGCTCTCCAAGCTCTTTAAAACTTGGAGCCAATAAGGCCAAGCTTTCAAGGCTTGTATCTGATCTTATGCACTCATCATGAGCACAATGAATCGATTTGCTTTTATTTACTACTGGAACAATTGACTTAAAGTGATCATTTTTTTGAGCATTTAATGCTTTTTGCTGTGACTTTAATGCTTGCATATCTACATCATGTCTAGAAATATTAAAAAGACTTGCTATCAGATCAGCTCCACTTCCCATTAAAAAAATTTTTGCTTGGCCGGCTATATTAATATCATTCCAAATTGCCGCTTCATCTGAGAGCATGGGCACCCTTGACATCATTTCGATTCCACCAGCAATTACATTATCTGCTTGCTGCGACTGAATTTTTAATTGTCCAAGATTAATTGCATCCAGACTGGAAGAGCAAAATCTATTTACTGTAAGCCCTGAAATTGAATCTGGATATCCAGAATATAGTGCAGAGGTTTTTGCAATATTACCTGCTTGCTCACCATGTTGAGTGACGCAGCCTAATATGACCTCATCGATAGAGTTTAAATTTAGAAAATTTTTCTGCTCAATATCTTTATATAAAACATCCAATAATTCATAAGGATTAATCTGGCTCAATCCACCTTTTTGATTCGCTCGAGCTCTAGGCGTTCTAATGGAATCAACAATATATACAGGATTCATGTATTTTTTACTTTAAGTCGCTTTTTTGAGCCCATGTAGCATGCGTACCTGAACATATCTGATGTGGTAAAGGAATGTTACAAACTGGGCCATCTTCAAGATTTTTAGCATCAAACAATAAGCAAGACGAGCTCTTCTCTTTAACATCATTGCTGATAGTGATCAGATATCCATCATCTTCATCAATGGCGCCTGTTTTTGGTGCAAAACTTACTTCGCTGATAAAAATATGCTCTGGAAAAACATATTTACTTAGAGAATTTTTTTGATGATCATGCTTGGTGATACCGTCAAAGGTAAAATGCCCCTTGGTTGGAATCATGCTGTAAGTATATCGATGCTCAATTCCAGCAATATGCTGGTTAATAACTCCAAACTCTATCGTTTCATTACAAATATCTTCTTCGGTTGTAACTCCAGTTTTTAAATTAAACTTCCATCTATGCAGTCTTGGTTTTAATAGCGAGAAATCTAAAAAAGCCATCATACGTTCTAAACCTGGCGGAGCATCTACAAAATTTTCTGGCCAAGGATGTTCTTGAAAGTATCCCTCTAAGATTAATTCATCACCTACCTCATATGCATTATTCCAATGCAGCACATAGGTTGGATCAGCCTCAAACCATTGAATATCCTCAGGGTTACCATATCTTGGAATGACTGCAAATCTTGAAGGCAAGTCATGCAATCTTGTGGCATGAATTCCTTTTTTAAGCATCTCTTGATCCCAAAAAAGAGGCAGATCATTAATAATTGAATAGTTTTTACTAAAAGCCATATCATGAGGAAGCCTCGGACCAGGCAGTTCAACTGGTATTAAGTGTTTTAGATTTTGATTTTTATCAACCACCCCATAATTCAAATATGGTGCTTGCTTTGAATAATTAAAAAACATTAGCTCGCCTGTTGCCAAATCAACCTTAGGATGAGCAGATAACCCCCCTTCGGGAACCCAAGATGCCTTATTTTGAGTTTCTAGTGTATATGGATCTAACTTATAGCCTTCACCACATTGGTAGAATGTTGAAAGTGGCTCTCCAGCATGAACTATTATATCTGTTGAAGATGAATCCTTAATTCCACCTTGAGCTCCCCATCCTGGCAATAGGGATGAGCCTGTTCTCTCCATCAGACCAGCCCACATTGATTTTCCCATCTCTTGCTCAACCAAAAAACCTTCTGTTCGAATAAATTTATTTACATAATTTGCTTTGCCATTATCAAAATTAATTGAATGAATCATCCCATCGCCATCAAAGGGGTGAAATCGACCAATGGGCTCATGAACTTGATTCTCAGTATTTCTAAAATAGGCTCCTGCTATATCTTCAGGTATTTCATCTAATGCTTGAAGATCAGCAACCTCATACTCATCATAATTTGGCACCCATGCATCCTTAAGATATGGGTGGTCATGAGTTTTTATGGAAGGTTTAATAGTATTTGTTTTTTTAATTTCCATGCTCTACCCCTGCAAGAACTCAGATTCAAGCTCTTCTACTATAGATTCTACGCTTTCTATATTTTTAATTAAACCAACGCCTTGTCCTGCTGACCAAATATCCTTCCATGCACTAATTTTATCCTGTGATGCTGAGACATTAAAACCGTCTGTATTTGAGTCTAAGTTATCCGGATCTAAATTATTATTAATAATACTATCTTTTAGGTAATAAGCTTGAGCTCCAGTAAACAGATTGGTCATTCTTAAATCATCATAGTTTGAATTAATAATCATGGATTTATATTCATCAACTGCATTGCTTTCTTGAGCCGAAATAAACCTTGTGCCCATATAGCAAAGATCTGCACTTAATAATTGAGCTGCTTTAATGTGCTTTCCAGTAGAAATGGAGCCCGATAAAACTATAAGACCATCAAAAAACTCTCTTACATATGAGCTAAATGAAAATGGGGAAAGTTGGCCAGTGTGACCTCCTGCTCCATGACAGATGAGCGCCATTCCATCAACATTCATCTCAGCGCATCGTTGCGCAAAACTAATGTTATTAACATCTGCTATCACTTGTCCTCCATAACCATGAACCGCTTCAATAACTCTTTCCGGGCTACCCAAGGCGGTAATAACAATTTTAGGTTGGAACTTCTTTATTAAATCCAGCTCCTCTGAAAACCGATCATAAGTCTTATGCGTGATCATGTTAAATGCCCAAGTATTAGAAGTGGATTTATTGATTTGATGCATCCATTCTTCAAGCTCCTCTGCTGTTCTTGCGTTTGGCCCTGGGAAAGAACCGATCAACCCTGCATTACTGCTCGCAATTACTAAATCTGGTCCTGAAACTAAGAACATAGGAGCAACAATTACTGGTAATCGCAATCGATCAATTAACTTATTATTTTGCATAGGATCTTATAAAAATCTAAATTTAAGTTTAGTACAAGTTTCTTATTATTACTCACTTAGGTTTTTCTTTTGAATGTTAGACAATCATGCATATAATTATTAAATGCAAGAACGCGTATATATCTTAGGGGGCTATCAATCTGACTTTGCTCAGAACTGGCACAGAAATGAATTGGACCTTATGGATGTATTCGAAAATACAATTGCGCAAGGATTATCTTCTGTTAATTTAGAGGCTAAAGATATTGATGTTGCCCATGTTGGTAATTTCACTGCTGAATTATTTTGCAATCAAGGCCATTTAGGTGGTTTTTTTGTCTCCTCGCATCCCGACTTTTTTGGGCTGCCCTCTTCACGACATGAGGCAGCATGTGCTTCTGGAAGTATTGCAACATTGGCTGCTTGTGCTGAAATTGAATCGGGTAGATATGAGCTAGCTGCAGTCTTGGGCATTGAACAAATGAGGAATGTTTCAGGAGAGCAGGCGGCTCAAAATATTGGAGGCCCTGCAATGCGATCAGGTTTTGAATGCCAAGGCATTCAATATCCTTGGCCACACATGTTTAGTGAGCTTACTAATGAATATGATAAAAGATATGGCATCAATGAAGATCATCTTTCAAAAATATCAGAGATAAACTTTGGCAATGCCAAAAAAAATCCAAACTCTCAAACTAGAGGTTGGACTTTTGAATCAGATACTTTTACAAGATCAGATCATGCTAATCCTGTGATCGAGGGCAGAACTAGAAAAATGGATTGCGGCCAGGTAACAGATGGGGCTGCTATTATTTTTTTAGCAAGTGCAAAAAAAGCTAAAGAATATGCTCAAGCAAGATCAATAGACATTGATTCAATTCCCTATATTAAAGGCTGGGGCCATCAAACGGGTCCCATAACATATCAAGAAAAAATCGATTTTAGTCAAAATAAAGACCACATTTTTCCACATGTAAAAAAAGCAATTGATGATGCTTTTTCAAGAGCTGGAATGCAAGGTGTAGCTGATATAGATGGTATTGAGACTCATGACTGCTTTACATCAACTGAATATATGGCAATTGATCATTTTGGCATTACAAAACCTGGAGAGAGCTGGAAAGCTATTGAATCAGGTGAAATAGAGATTGGCGGCAAAATCCCAATTAATGCTAGTGGTGGACTGATTGGTTTGGGACATCCAGTGGGTGCAACGGGCGTCAGGATGCTACTAGATTGCTACAAACAATGCACAGATCATGCGGGTGAGTACCAAATTGAAAATGCAAAGAATATATCAACTTTAAATATTGGCGGAAGTGCCACAACGGTTGTTAGTTTTGTAGTGGGAACTACCTAATTAAATAAATCTTTTAGTTCTCGCCTTAAAACTTTACCAACAGGATTTTTTGGCAAAACATCGATCAACCTTAGATCTTCTGGCATTTTATACTTTGCGATCTGTTGGTCTTTGAGAAACTCTATTATTTCTTCTAAAGATATAGTGTCACCCTCTGCAACCACAGCTACAACTCCAACTTTTTCTCCCAAAATATCATCTTCATAGCCAGTTACTGCAACTTCCAGCATTTTAGGATGAGAGCTCAGCAGATTGTCTAACTCCTCTGGGGAAATGTTCATCCCGCCTCGAATGATCAGATCTTTGCATCTACCACAAAATTTGTAGAATCTCATTTGAGTATCTTCTGGTGAAATTTCAAATAAATCACCAGTCCTAAAAAAACCCGCTTCGTCAAATACCTCTGCATTGGCTTCTGGAGCATTCCAATACCCATCAAAAACTGTGGCGCCTGAAATGAGCAATTCTCCTGGTTGGCCTGGATCAGTTATTTCAGCATTCGTCTCGACACTTATCAATTTTGTTTTTACTAATTTTGACACTGGGTTACTCCAATCAAAACCCTCTACCCCAAAACGAGGAAAATATTGCGCACGTAAATGAGGGTCTTCAATCTCATTTCGAGCACTTAGCAGAGTTGCACCTTCATTTGAACCGAAAATATTTTGTACGGTTAAGTTATATTTATTTTGAAATGACTCGACCATCCATTCTGATAATGGGGCTCCGCCACACCCAATACATCTTAAGCTGCTCAAATCTTGCTGATCCAAGATAGCTGGATTATTTAGCAGCATATTCATAATGGCAGGTGGAGCGATGGTGTATTTAACATCCTCGCTTGAAATTTGATTCAGAAAAACATTCAAATCAAAAGGATGATGCTGTACAAGCTTGCCCTTACATAACAACCAATTGAATAAAAAGCCCCCAATGCTGGCCATATTTATCATGGGAAAAGGATTAAGTAACGTGTCACCCTCCTCAGTTTCAGAGACAAATGCTGCAGCTTTGGCCATTGGCAGCCAAAGATTATGGCTACGCGGAACACCCTTTGGGGTTCCAGTAGTGCCAGAGGTCCAACAGATAGTAAAAATATCATTTGCAGTGATTTGGTTATCTAAAGCATATGATTGCTGAGATTCATAAGACTCGTCAGTAGGATTGGAATCATGCAAGTTAATGAAATTCTCAATTTCACCCAATGCAAAATTAACCTCACCATTATTAAATATCGAGGAAAATTGTTCAGCATGGGCATTGTTGTTAAAGGTTTCTATACTGATAAAAGCCTTAGGCTTCGTCTCGGCTATGATGCTAGTTATTTCGTATGCACCATATTGCATTGGAATGGGTGAACAAATAATTCCAAGTTTTGACAAAGCCAGGTAAACCATCGGCAACTCGACAACATTTGGCAATTGAATGATGGCAATATCATCTTTCCTTAAGCCTTGCTCAAAAAATATAGTTGCATATCTTTCAACAGTTTTGTCTATGTCATCAAAAGATAGTCTCTTAGGAGCATCCCCTGTAATGTCCTCACGATTTTCAGGATCAACAAGGGCTTCTTGATCCTTGCAAGAAGTTAAAGCATCTTGAAATAGTGAATATAGTGTATCTTTTCCCCACCAACCTTTTTCAGTAAAAGTCTGAATCCTATTTTTCTTTGTCAGTATCATATGTCTATTATTGAACTATCTAATGTTTAATTTTAACTTACTACAATAAATATTCAGGCGCCAGAATTTTAACTTTTCAGTAAAAAAAATATTTCATTCTATATTCCTTTGGTATGATTAATTTATGAATGACTCGCAATCAAAACTTACAAAAAGTTTGCACTGGACAACCATTGCAAGTGAAAAATTACTTTTAGCCATTATTGGAATAGCTACCTGCATTGCATCTGCTTTGTATATTTTTGACATGGTCTTGGCGCAAGAAATTACCCTGCCAGATTTATTTATGCTTTTTATATATGCAGAAATTATTGGGATGGTAGGAGCTTTTTATAGCACCAATAGAATTCCTGTGACTCTTCCAATCATTATTGCAATTACAGCTTTATGCAGACTGATTGTTATGCAAAGTAAAGAAATGGGTGCTTTAGTTGTTTTAGGTGAAGCTGGAGCAATATTAATATTGTCTATCGCAGCAATAATTATGAGTTTTAAAGATAAAGTTAGCTTAGAAAAAATTAAAGAGCTTAGAGATTCAGTTTCTTCGGAGTGAGCCAGGCATAGAGAACAATGATCTTTATACGTTTAAAGTATCACAATTAATTTATGCAGGCCTTCACCTTTAATCAGCGAGTTGAGAATCTGTACAAATCTTATTTTTCAACATTTGAAAATATCAGTATTTCATTAGATGAAGATCAGATAAAAATTTATTTAATAGATGAGCAAAATCTAGACCCAGCTTCTTTGGAATTAAAGAAATTTAAACAATACGATCAAATAACTTTTTGGGATGGGTATTCTCAGTCTGAGGTCATTGAAACAACCAGTGAAAGGGAATCTGCAAAAACATTAAAACGTTTCATGAAAAAACTTCTTAAAATTCTTAATCGATAAATGAAAAATTTAATAAAAAAAACATTTCGAAAATTATTAAAAGAAAGCCCAAGCAAACTTTCAACCAAGGCCTTGGATCGGGCTAGCAAAATGGAAAAACCCAGAGCAGGAACTCCTCACGATTGGGAAGACTATGAGAAATATCTAAAAGAGTTTGAAAAGAATGCTAAGGATTAAATTAATTAGAAATCAAGCTAATCTCTTTAATTGCTAGATCTACTTTAAAGTCTCTTCCGAATCCTGCAATACTCAAATCTCTAATATTTTTTGCCTTCATTGGTGCGGCTGAGAATCCAGAACTTCTTTTCAAATCTTTAAAAAATATTTCGTACTCTTGCCAATCATCATTTACATCAAATCCTTGACTGAAATATGACCATGGAGGAATTTTTAAACCCTTCAGAGTTACATGAATTTCATAAGTTTCATTATTACCTTTGGCTTTGAACTTGATGCCCTTGAAATCATTGCTATTAATATTGATTCTATTTGAAAGTCTTACAAAGCCACCATTATTATCAGTTGAAACATTGCCACTCATATAAAATACTCCATCAGCATGTCTTATAGCTAAATTAGATACTCCACCCATAACCTGATCAGTAACTCCTTGCCAGGCTTGAGGCTCATCTAAGGGCATCGCATGGGTATTCATTGAAAATAATATTAAAAGAATTAAAGCTCGCTTCATGCTCATCACCTAAAAAATAATTAAGTAACTACTAGCTTAATTGATCTGTACATAATTTATAGAGGTCCTTCAAAGTTTATTCCTACTCTCTTAAGTCTTGCGATCAACGATTCACCTAAACCAGAGGCGCTTGTAAGAATGCCACCATATTCGCCTCCACCGGGCAGCGTGTCCTGATCTTCAATTAAACATAGTGCGCATTCAGAAACTAATTTTGAAGTAACTTTATATCCTGGATCTCCTTTTCCATTCATATTAAAAACTGATTTAGTGCCATCATTTGCTTCAACAATAAATTTACAATCAAACCATCCATTCTCTTGGACAGTCTCAGACGGCCCCTCTCCAGGCTTTGGCAAGAAAGGCTTTACCAATCTCTTCAAGGGAGACAGAAGTATTAAAACTGAGAGTCCAGTTAAGACAAGTGATTTTGCTGCACTCCACCAACTCTTGTGAAAGGCATGTTCTTGATAAGTAAAATCAGGGCCATAAGATTCCTGCCTTAATGCAAGTAATGCCTCCGTTCTTCTTACGACTCTAGTGTTTGCAGTGGCCATGATAAAAGGCCCAGACCATGCATTAATTTCAGATTTTTTTGCAATGCCAACTCTGTCGCTGCTCAGTTGCATTTGCTCATCAGAGTAAGAGTCTTTTGGATTGAGTAAAAATGGATTTGTGAGATCATCACCAAGATCTAATTCTCCCATTGAGAACATTGTCTCAAGAGTTCCTCCTGATGCGCCTCCCTTATAAGAATGAAATGATTCAATTCTTTTAATTGGTTTACCAATAGCTTGAGCTGAAAAAAATGCTCCTAAATCAGATGGTATGGAATCAAATCCACATGAAGGAATAATTCTGATACCTTTTGCTGATGCCTCTGCATGATGCTTCTCTATTAAACCCTTAACCCAAAAGTTTTCACCAGTAATATCTACATAATGAGCATGATTCTTGATACAAGATGCTACCAATTTAGATCCATATCTATGAAAAGGTCCGGTTGTCGATAAAATCACCCTTGCTCTTGAAGTTAAGTTATCTAAAGCACTTTCATCATCTGAATCAGCTAATAAAATTTCTACTTTTGCTTGATGATCATCAGCAACCTTTTGCAGCTTTATTAAGTTTCTTCCAGCCATTGCCCAGGTGACTGTTGTATTTAATGATTGAAAATATTTAACACAAAGTTTTCCAGTAAACCCGGTGGCCCCATAAATGATAATGTCTATATCTTTTTCCATAATAAAAAATTGTTGAGTTATTTATTACCTGATAATAAAGTGAATAAGGTTTGGAGTAAATTATGAAAATACTTGCAATAGGTGGTTGTGGAAGCATGGGTCGTTATGCCATGAGAGCCATACAAAACTATAGCGCAATTGAAGAAATCATCATCGCCGATATAAATAAGGAGACTGCCGAAGTTTTTGCGGATAGTTTAAATCACAAAGTTTCTGCCATTCGGCTTGATGTCAATGATGCTAGTGCGCTTAAACAAGCCATGGAACATATTAATATTGTGGTAAATACATGTGGCCCCTATTTTAAGTTTGGAGCTCCAATCCTTTCAGCAGCAATATCTTCAGGTTGTAACTACATTGATATTTGTGACGATTGGGAACCAACGATCGATATGATGAAGCTTGATGTAAAAGCTAAATCCGCTGGCGTGTCAGCTACGATTGGATTGGGTGCGAGCCCTGGACTAACTAATTTGATGGCGCTCATTGCTATACGCGAATTAGATGAAGTAACTACAGTCTATACAGGGTGGGATATTGGTGGAACCTCGCTAGATGAAAATGCAATGCAACAATCTGAAAATGCAGCCATGATGCATGGAGTTGAACAGATGACGGGGCGAGTTAAAGTATTCCAAGATGGAGAGTTTAAAATGGTCAGACCCCTTAAGAAAATTAACGTCAAATATCCAGGATTAACTAATTTTAATGGGAATATATTTGGCCATCCTGAGGCAGTAACTTTCCCACATTATTTTCCTAAACTACAAGACTCAATCAATCTCGCTCATGGGGGTCATGCTGACTTTTTCATCCTCAAATTTATCATGAGTTTAGTAAACTTGAGATTGCTCAGCAAGGAAAAGGCAGCGCATTTATTTTCCTTTCTAGAAGGCGAGCAATCGAGTCAAAAGAGACATAAAGGCGTTGATTATCCTCCAGTGATGTATGGTTTTGCTCATGGCATCAAAAATGGAATGCCTGCAAGTGTGGGAGTTTGCATACCAAGTGATACAGAAGACTCAGATATGAATGAACAAATTAAAAATATAGGCATGGGAGAGATTACTGGCATTCCATTGGCTTGTGGCATTAAGATGCTGGCAGAGGGTCGAATAAATGAAGTTGGAGTATTAGCACCTGAAGCTGGTCACATAGAACCCAATGGATTCATAAGCGATGTTTTTGAAGAAATATCAAAGACACTAGGATTGCCAAGTGACAGTCTTAGCAACTCTATACAGATTACCCGCTCATGGTAATTCTTTGAACATACTTTGAGTCAAGTATTACACCAACTTAAACTAAAAATTTGTTAGGATTGCTATTAAATAAATAGGGCTTCTTATGAAAGATAAATTAAATTTCTATATAAACGGTCAATGGGTTGAATCAGATTCAAAGGAAAGAATTGAGATTATCAATCCTGCAAATGAAGAGCTCATAGGGCATGTTACTTCTGGAACAAAAGAGGATATCAATAAAGCAGTATCAGCAGCATCTGATGCCTTTCAAACATATCAATTTAGCTCAAAAGAAGATCGCATTGATATCTTAAATAATATTATTACCGAATATGAAAATCGCTATGATGATTTAGTCCAAGTTATTACAGAAGAAATGGGTGCTCCTACCTGGTTATCACAAAAAGCCCAAGCATCAACAGGAATTAAAAATTTACATGAAACTTTGGATGCTCTAAAAGAATATGAATTTGAAAAAAAAGAAGGTGACTACACATTAATAAGAGAGCCTATTGGTGTTATTGGAATGATAACCCCATGGAATTGGCCCATGAATCAAATTACTACCAAAGCATCAGCTGCTCTTGCGGCTGGATGTTCTATGGTGTTGAAGCCTAGTGAAATTTCTCCATATTGTGCACTCCTGCTTGCCGAGATATTTGACAAAGCCGGAGTGCCAGCAGGTGTGTTTAATGTAGTGAATGGGTATGGTCCGATTGTAGGAGCTGCCTTATCAGACCATCCAGATGTTGCCATGATGTCTTTTACAGGATCAACCGAAGCTGGAATTGCAGTAGCGCAAGCATCTGCTGTTTCTGTGAAAAGAGTGCATCAAGAGCTTGGGGGCAAATCCTCAAATATTATTCTGGATGATGTTGCGGATCTTGAGAAATCTGTGAAAGGTGGTGCCGGGCATTGCTTCTTAAACTCAGGACAGTCATGTAATGCGCCAACAAAAATGTTGGTTTCTGAGAAAAATTATGAGAAAGCTGTCGAAGTTGCTGCTCAAACTGCAAATAGTACAACTGTTGGTGATCCACAGGGAGAATTTAGAATTGGCCCTATTGCGAACAAACCTCAGTATGAAAAGATCCTTAGAATGATCAAAATTGGCATTGAGGAAGGGGCAACCTTGGTTGCTGGTGGCATTGAAAAGCCTGAGGGTTATGAAAAAGGGTACTATGTAAAACCAACTGTGTTTGCAAATGTCACCAATGACATGACCATTGCAAGAGAGGAAATTTTTGGTCCAGTCTTATCAATTCTTAAATATGATTCAGAAGAGCAAGCGATCGAGATGGCCAATGATACTGAATATGGGTTAGCCGGATACGTTCAGGGTGAACCCGAGCATGCTAACAAAGTTGCAAGAAAAATTAGAGCAGGACAAGTCATTATCAATGGCGGTGCGAGAGGAACAGGAGCACCTTTTGGGGGTTACAAATCTTCTGGTAATGGCAGAGAACATGGTCTTCATGGTCTAGAAGAGTGCCTAGAAACTAAAGCGGTGATTATGCCGTGAGCTTAAAGTTCTTCAATCTAATTCTTGGTATCATAGGGCAATGAATATTAAATTTTTTAGCCAAATATTTTTTGTATTTTCAATTACATTGAGCGCCTTTGAACTTCAAGGTCAGGAAATTGATAATCAGTTTTCACTATTAGTTCATAAAACTCCAACTTGTGGGTGCTGCAAGAAATGGGTCAAGCATCTTGAAAGTAATGGTTTTAATCCAGCCACAAAAGACCATCAAAGCCTGGTGGAGATCAAAGAGAAATTTAATATTAAGCCAGAATATAGATCATGTCATACCGCGGTCTCTGAAGATGGCTATATTTTTGAGGGGCATGTCCCAAGCAAATATATTGCACAATTTCTCTCTGAGAAAAATACTAACGCCATTGGATTGTCAGTACCTGGTATGCCTATAGGATCCCCTGGAATGGAAGTCGGAGATCGATTGATGCCATACAAAGTTTTAATCCTCTTTAAAGATGGCACAAGCGAAGTCTACGCTGAAATAAACCAAAAATAATTTTGCTATTAGGAATGGTGGGCCCGGGAGGACTCGAACCTCCGACCAAGGATTATGAGGGCTCTGATTGATTGAAAGCCAGCAAATGCAAATGCTGGGGTTAAAACATAGTTCTAGGTTTTCTTTAAGTAAAAATCATGGTTTACGACCAAATGAAACAGCTTCAAGAACTTTAAAAGACTCTATTTCTTTGGTAGCTAATATGATTGAAGTATTTTGACGCAAATCCATGGCACTCAAATTTAAAGTGGCGCTAGATGAGTGTGAGTGTATTAATTTTTTCTCATGAGCCCTAGTATGTGATACATCTAAAGCAAAAATATTACCTACATTTGTTATTTTATAAATCTTATCATTGTTATCTAAGTGAATAATAAATTGACTGGATCTTGGGATTGAAGATATTTGTTTTTTAAATCTTGATTTCTCATAATCATTTTTATAATTTGTATCTGAAATACCTATATCTTTTCTCTTAATTAAATCTAATCTAGGCAATGATAATTTGATTTGTGATGTATGGGGGTTAAAGTCAATATTTAGGGAGATCGCTTCATCTTTTTTTTCAGTAATTTGATTTTGAAAGTTTTGAATCTCTTGATCATTCCCTTCAAGTAGAGCTATAAATAGCGAGCTTAGGATTATTATTTGTATATTTTTCATTAAAAGTTCTCCCATCTAATAGCGTATTGAGCTCCAAGACCAGACAGCTCAATCAAATAAGTAACGTCAGGATAGTTCATCGCTTCATCTATTGTGGCTTCAAAAACAGGAAATACTGAGCTGCTTGTTGTCCATACTCTGGCTGTAACTTTGCAATAGGGTTGATTGTATCCTTCTGTATCAATATATGACTCGCGACAATAATAAAAATCAGGATAGCTGCTTAAAAGTCCATCATAAAAGTCTCTGATTTTAGCCGGATCATCAGTGCCTACAATTTTTGTGTTGCCTAAGGAAGAAATTCTATAAGCAACTGAAGAAACTCCAGATTCTTTTTTCGTCAAAGTTACTGATGGGTTGTTAATCAAGGAGTCGTCTAACACTCCATCGATATACCAATTAATACTATAGTCGCTTTCTGATACATTTAATCCATGTGTAACAATTACATTTCCGTTATCATCAAAGTCAACATTAATATCATGCATTCCTTGATTAATTAAAGACTTGATCTCAAAAACTTCTTGACCTATAGCATCCCACTCAACACCTTTATCTATTTTTCTGCTAAGCCGATAATCTGTAACATCAGAATTATCAACCCCGCCATTCATTATAGATTCATAAGATGGTCTATATGTATCTTCTGTTCCATAATACGTGCCCTCATAAATACCGATTCCAGTAATAGAGTTAGCCTCGTCATAACCAGGCACATTATTTATATCTGTAAAATGATGATTCCACCTTATGCTCTCAGGAGTATTTTGAGTTGAAGTGTTTGGAGTACTATCAACGTTACCGCATTCTAGCTCAGGTAAATCAGTAGTATCAATACATTCAAATAGAACATTAAAATCATCTGTATACTCATCATTTAAATCCATAAATGTATGGCCAAACTCATGCTTGAGTGTGTATAAAAGATCATTTATTTCAGTTTCATCATCACTGATTAATGGCTGCACGCTAAGCTTGTCGTTTACAGATGCAGCGCCTCTTCCATCAACTCCTGTAATAACGGAATAATCATCAACATCATTAAAATATTTTGCGGTTTCACCTTTCACACGCTGAATAAAATCTGCTTCAAAACAAAATATATCTTCATCTGTCTCATTGCAACCAATCTCCACTCCAAGGCTAGATGATGAGCCAATGGGATATTCAATTACTAAAATATTGAAATATTTGTCAATAAAAACATCTAGGTCATTTGCTCCAATGAAACGAATGAGTTCTTTGAAGCTAGCTCTAACTGCTTGTAAGATAAAATTACTTGTCATTGAATCGACTATTAGTGCTTTATTAATTTTCCTTGAAGGATCTGAATTATTTCCTTTGAGGGTATATACAAGATTTTCATCCTCGGTGATCAGTTTTTTTGCATACCATAATTTCAAAGTATCAGAGACAGAATACTCTTCATCACTAACTGTTAATATAATATCAACTTTGCCAGATAGGTTGATTTGAGATAAATCAATTATTGCAGAAGAGGTCGACTGAACAGTATCGTAATTAAGTTCAATATCGCCCTGAGAGCTTGAAGCTTCAATTGTCAAAGATGATGTTTCATTATCAATATCATCTATGTTGATTGCTACCTCAAGCAAACCAGAGTCTGAAATAAAAAGAGGGTAGTCTGTACTATCATCTGCAGCAAGCTGAGTTAGTGTGATTGAAGGTGGGTCATTAACTGGATTAACTGAAATACTAACTGTTGCACTTTTCGTAACATTTGTTCCAGCAGCAGTTACCGAGTATTGAAATTCATCAGAACCAAAAAAATTTGTATTAGGGTTGTACTCAATATTCCCATTGGACGATAATGTAAGAGCTCCATTTGCAGGAGATGATGTAATATCGTAATTTAATGTAACCGTTTCATTTGCTGTTGCATTTAATACACCTCTATAAGTTGTATCTTCATCTGTGGAAAAAGATGTTAGTCCTATTGTTAATATAACTGATGTTGGTGCTGGACCTGCGCTATCGCCCCCGCCACCCCCTCCGCCGCCACAGCCAGCCAAGATAAATGTTGAAGTTAAGATATAAAGATATAGATTTTTCATATTAGAGCAGTAAGTCAATGTTTATAAAAATAAATAATGAAATTAATAATAAATAAATCGATATTTTATCAAAAAATAAACAGAAAACCGATATTTTGTCGGAAAATGTAAATAATTTATATTTGGATTATGAGTTCTCTAGTTAATTAAAAGCCACTTTTGCAGAGTATTTGCCTCTATATATGAAAATTTAATCAAGTAGGTAAATGCCCTCTGCAACATAAAAATCATTTGCACCGCTCGTATCAGTGGAGCCAGATTTATAAAGATTCATATTAATAGTCCCACCAGTTTGCTCAGGTGAGGAGTCTCCGAAAAATTGCCCAGCTACAGAAGCACCACCCTGCCAAGCATTGTCTAAAACATCAGTTGAATCAGCGCTATAAAAAGTATTTGAACTTGGATCAAGTTCAAATAAGAAAGATGTAAAGCCTGCATTGCTTACTATCGGGTTATCTTGATCAAAATTACTAACAGTCATAGTGCCAGACCAGCTACTAGAGCCCCAATTAAAAGTTGCAGCTACATCAGCCGTTGTTTGATATCTTTGAACACCATAGTTAGAACCAGATTGATCATAGCGATAAGCCACATCCATCAAAGCAGTGCCGCTCATACTTGCAGAGCCAGAAGTAGGAAGATCACTAAAAGAAATTCCCTCGCCTGCCACCCAAAAACCAGTATTCACCGAAGCACTAACTGAGTCTGTTGCACTAGCAGCATCTGAGGCAGATAAGCTCCAGAACCCCCAAGTTGAATAGCTCGTGTTCTCTGGCATAGATTGGTAAAGATCTACATCAGTTGAATCTGAGCTGTTATAGCTTACAAATAGACCACTCATACTATCTGCATTACCTGCAGAGCCTCCATCAATCTGGGCACCATCATCTTGAAGATTCATACTGAATTCAGACCGAGAAGTATACGTAACAGGTGTATTAGTGAGAAACTCATCGCCAAAACTAAGAACCCAGTTACCAGTATCAACTTTGCTCCAATTTGTTGTGAAATTATTTGTTGGGAAAGCTGCAATACTCAGTGGTGCTTCTAGCTCTACATCACCAAGGGATGAAAAATAGATTATTTCTGGTAAGTTAGAAGCTTGTGTTCTGATTGAAGCTAATTGATCGTTTGCTGATTCGTCATCCTGAAACCCAATAATACCTGCCATATAGACATCAAAACGTCTTGCTGTGCTTTGCATGCCAGTTGAACTTCCTTCCGAAGAGCCTGGTGATGAGGAACTGCTACTGCCAGAGGAACTGCTACTGCTTGAGGAACTACTGCTACTGCCA